>NZ_CP155551.1:3600000-4297415 GCF_039679125.1 Blastococcus sp. HT6-4
CAGCGGTAGCCGGTGTCCGGCGGCAGCCAGGTGGCGGCGTCGCCGTCGCCCTTCTGCATGTTGAGCGGCCCGTCGACGGCCAGCAGGTTCAGCGGGTCGTTGGCGAAGGCGGTCCTGGTCGCGCCGTCCCATTGCTGGGCGCCCTTCTGCCAGGCGTCGGAGAGCGCGACGACGTGGTCGACCTGCACGTCGTCGCTGGTGTCCTGACCCCGCTGGAAGCTGATCGTCCGGCCCGAGTACGGATCGGCGAGCGTGCCGGTGAGCACCACGCAGTTCCGGGTGCCGGGCCGGAACGTCTCGCCGGTGAGGTCACGGGCCAGGACGTCGTTGCGGGTGTCGCAGCCGTTGCGGTCGGTGTCCACCCAGCCGGAGCCGAACAGGTCGCGGTCGTAACCGGTGCGCGGCGCGCGCCCCTTGACCTCGAGCTCGTCGAGCGCTTCCAGCGCGGAGCCGCGTCCCGCCTGGACACCGTCGGCCGGGACACCGCTGGTGGCCCCGGCGCGCCCGCCGCTCCCGGCCGGGTCGTCGTCGACGCAGCCGGCCAGCGTGGACGCCAGGCCGAACGCCAGGACGGCGGAGGCGAGCCGGCGCGGCCGGGATGCGGGTCGGACGTGCACGGGACTCCCCACCGGCCGGAACTGCTTGCCGCCCGACGCTAGGCCGGGTCAGAGCCCGTTCGACGGCGCAACGCCGGGCGCCCCGGAGGTCTCAGCTCAGGTTCGTCGTCGTCCGGTAGAGGACGGCGGGACCGCGGGCGCTGACCGGCGCGCCGGCCGGGACGAACGCCGACCGGCCCTTCTCCAGCGTCAGCTCACCGTCGGCGGAGGCGAGCACCGCGGTGCCCTCGGTGCACAGCAGCAGCTGCGGGCCCCGGGTGGTGAGCGTGCCCGACTGTTCGTCGAGCTGGCACCGGGTGAGGTCGAAGTCGGCGACCGGCACCGGGTAGCGCAGGCCGCCGGGGCCCAGCACCGGGTGCAGGACCGGCACCCGCCCGTCGCTGAAGTCGAGCACCTCGATCAGCGCCGCGAGGTCGACGTGCTTGGCGGTGAGGCCGCCGCGCAGGACGTTGTCCGAGCTCGCCATCACCTCCACGCCGGCACCGGAGAGGTAGGCGTGCAGGTTGCCCGCGGGCAGGAACACCGCCTCCCCGGGGGCGAGCTTCAGGTGGTTGCACATCAGCGAGATGACCACGCCCGGATCGCCGGGGTAGGTCTCCGCGAGCGTCGCCGCCCACCGGTAGGTGTTGATGAACTCCGGGTCGTGCGCGGCGACGAAGCGGGCCGCCGCGGTCGAGACGGCGGCCACCAGCTCGGTCCGCCGCTCCCCCGGGAGCGCCAGCAGCTGCGGGATCGCCGCCCGGAGCCCGCCCCGGGCCAGCGCGGCGATCGTCGGCTTGAGTTCGGGCACCTGCAGCTTGGCCAGGCAGTGCAGCGACTCCTCCACCGGACGGAACCCGCACAGCGCCTCGAAGGTGGTGAGCGCGAGCAGCAGCTCCGGCTTGTGGCACGGGTCCTTGAACGTGCGCGTCGGGTCATCGTGCGGGATCCCCGCGGCCTCCTCGGCGGCGAACCCGGCCTGCGCCTGCTCCGGAGTGGGGTGCGCCTGCAGCGAGAGCGGGGTGTCGGCGGCGAGCACCTTCATCAGGAAGGGCAACCGCGCCCCGAAGCGCTCGACGACGGCGGCGCCCAGCAGCGCCTCCGGGTCGCCGGCGATCGCCTTGTCCAGGGGGCGGCCGTCGGCAAGGACGCTCGGCTCGTCGGGATGCGCGCCCACCCACAGCTCGGCGTGCGGCCGGTCGGCGGGCACGGGTTCACCCAGGAGGTCGGGGATGACGGTCCGGCTGCCCCATGGATAGAACCGCACACCGTTGCTCAGCTGCCACATCGTCTGCGCAGGTTACGTCCCTCGCCCGCGCCCCGGAACGGACGTTCACCCCGTGGGGCTGGTCGGCTCCGCTCCGGGGGGCCCTCCTGCCCGGCGGAGCCCGGTCACACGGCGGCGCGCACGTCCGGCGCGCCGAGCCGGGCGGCGTCGGCGGTGTGGTCGTCGGGCATCCGCTGCGACTCCCGCTCGGCCTCGACCCGCGCGCCGTAGTGGGCGACCTCGCGGGCGGTGCGCTCCTCGTCCCAGCCGAGCACCTGCGCCATGCGGGCCGCCACCTCGGGCGCGGACTCCACACCCCGGTGCGGGGTCTCGATCGAGATCCGCGTGCGCCGGGTGAGCACGTCGTCGACGTGCAGGGCGCCCTCGGCCGTGACCGCGTGCACCACCTCCGCGGCCAGGTGGTGGGGAGCACCGGCCAGGGGGCGGCCCAGTGCGGGGTCCTGCCGCACCAGGTCCAGCACGGCGGTCACCTGGTCGCCGTGGCGCTCGAGCAACCGCGCCACGGCGTCCTCCGCGACCCCGTACTCGGCGGCCAGCCCGGCCGCACGGTCCCGGACGCCGGCCCAGCCGCGAGCGCCGACCAGCGGGAGCTCCGCGGTGCGCGACCGCGGCGCGCCCGGCAGCCCCTCGACAGCAGCGTCGACGGCGTCGGCGGCCATCACCCGGTAGGTCGTGTACTTGCCGCCGGCCACGAGCACCAGCCCCGGCACCGGCATGACGACGGCGTGCTCCCGGGAGAGCCGGCTGGTGTCGTCGGACTCCCCCGCCAGCAGCGGTCGCAGGCCGGCGTACACCCCGACGACGTCGTCGGCCGTGAGGGGACGGGCGAGGACCCGGTTCACCTGGTCGAGCAGGTAACCGATGTCGGCGCTGCTCGCGGCGGGGTGGTCGCGGTCCAGCCGCCAGGGGGTGTCGGTGGTGCCGACGATCCAGTGCTCGTGCCACGGGATCACGAACAGCACGCTGGTGGGAGTCCGCAGGATCAGCCCGCTCGGGTCGAGGTCGCCGCCGTCGATGGCCGCGCGCGGCACGACCAGGTGCACGCCCTTCGAGGCCCGGACCTTCAGGCTGGGGGCCGAGGTCCCGAGCATCTCCCCCACGTCGTCGCTCCACACCCCGGTGGCGGCGACGACGCTGCGGGCCCGGACGGTGAACGAGGAGCCGTCGGTGAGGTCGGCGACCCGCACCCCCACGACGGCGGCGTCCGGGCCGTCCCCGTCGCGCAGCAACCCGACCACGCGGGCGCTGGACAGCACGGCGGCGCCGTACCCGGCCGCGGTACGGACCACCGCGAGGGTGTGCCGGGCGTCGTCGACCTGGGCGTCCCAGTAGCGGATGGCCCCCCGGACGGCGTCGCGCCGCAACGCCGGGAAGGTCGCCAGCACGGCCCGCCGGGACAGGTGCCGGTGGCGTGGGATCACCCGGTCGCGGGTGAAGGCGGCGCCGAGCACGTCGTAGAGCGCGACACCCGCCCCGTAGTAGGCCCGCTGCCAGACCGGGGCGGTCAGCGGCAGCAGGAACGGCAGCGGCCGCACCAGGTGGGGCGCGATCGTGCCGACCAGCCGGGACCGCTCCTTGAGCGCCTCGCGCACCAGCGGGAAGGCCAACTGCTCGAGGTAGCGCAGGCCGCCGTGGATCAGCTTGCTCGACCGGCTCGACGTGCCGGCGGCCCAGTCACGGGCCTCCAGCAGCCCCACCGACAGCCCCCGGCTGGCGGCGTCCAGGGCGGCGCCCGCACCGGTGACCCCACCGCCGATCACGAGGACGTCGACGACGCCGTCGGCCAGCCGGGCGCGGTCGGCCCGCCGGCGCTCCGGTGACAGCAGCGTGCGGTCGGTCTCCCCCGGGTGCATGGCCCCCACTGTCCCCTATCGGGTGCTCAGTGCGACGCGGCACCGGCCTTGCGGCGGTGCACCGTCAGGTTCATCACCAGCACGATCAGCGCCCCGACGACGAGGCCCAGGATCGCGCTGGCCACCGTGTTGACCAGCCAGCCCACGACCCCGCCGAGCGCACCCGTGGCGTCGTGCGCGGCCTCCTCCAGGTGGTGCACGAACTCGTAGAGCGGGTGGAAGCCGAGCTCGTCGGTGCCCAGCAGGATGATGTGCCCGCCGACCCACAGCATCGCGGCCGTCCCGACCACGGTGAGGGCGGTGAGCAGGCGGGGCATTCCCTTCACCAGCGCGCGGCCGAACGAGGCCAGGCCCTGCCCGGGGCGCTGGGACAACCGCAGCCCGACGTCGTCCATCTTCACGATGACGCCGACGACGCCGTACACGAGGACGGTGATGCCCACGGCGACGACGACGAGGATGATCGCCCGGGTCCAGAACGCCTCCGCGGCGACCTCGTTCAGCGAGATCACCATGATCTCCGCCGACAGGATGAAGTCGGTGCGCACGGCTCCGGCCACGATCGTCTTCTCGTCCGGGAGCGCGTCCTCGACCGTCGCGTGGACCTCGTGGTGGCCACTGACCTTGTGCCACACCTTCTCGGCGCCCTCGTAGCAGAGGTACGCGCCGCCGATCATGAGGATCGGGGTGAGGAGGAACGGCAGGAACTGGCTGAGCAGCAGGATGGCGGGCAGGATGACCAGCAGCTTGTTGCGCAGCGAGCCGACGGCGATCTTCCGGATGATCGGCAGCTCGCGCTCGGCGTTCAGGCCGTGCACGTACTGCGGCGTGACGGCGGTGTCGTCCACCACGACGCCGGCCGCCTTCATGCTGGCCCGCCCAGCGGCGGCCCCGATGTCGTCGATCGACGCGGCGGCGGCCCGCGCGAGCACCGCGACGTCGTCGAACAGGGCTACGAGTCCACCCGCCACGGGAAGTCCTTCCGGTCGGTCGGCACCCGCTGTGCCGCCCCAGTGATGGTGAGGTGTCCGGTCGCTCCCCGCACGGGGGGGCGACCCGGAGGGGTCAGGAGCCCGCGGCCCGCTCGCGGTCGAGCGCCAGTGCCAGGTAGACCGCGCTGAAGTCGGCGACGGCGAGCTGACGGGCCAGCCGCGGCAGCCGCGGGTACCGATCGGGATCGCCGTGCTCGGCCAGCCCGCTGACCGGTACGCCGTGGGTGGCCGCGGTCCGCAGCACCTGCTGCATCGCCTCGGCCGCCGACCGGGGTTCGCGCTCCCCCGCGCCGTCGTGCCCACCGGCGTCGCTGTCCCGGATGGTGAGCAGCCGCATCCGCCGGCCGGCGTCGTCGGCCCGGTCCCGGAAGAAGTCGTCGCCGTCCTGCGGCGCCAGCGGCCCCCCGAGCACGGCGCAGGCCGCGACGCGCTGGTCGGGCAACCGGAAGCCGGTGACCGGCAGGCCGGCGAGCGTGGCCAGCTGATCGGCGATCCGGCCGGCGGCCGCGCCGGCGAGCGGGCCCTCGGCGGCGATCACCGGCAGGGCGTCGAGCAGCTCCAGGGCGAGGGTCTTCGCCGGGTTCACGAAGGACTCCCGCGTCGGACCGCACTCCTGGGCGATCTCGTCGAGAGCGGTGGCCACCGCCTCGGGATCGGCCACGCCGTCGGGCAGCAGCCGGAGGTCGGTGGCCAGCCGCAGCATGGGGGTGAGCAGCGACCACAGCGTGGTGTGCTGCACCCGGGAGCGGGGCAGCGCCACGTACGGCGCCCGTGCCGCGGAGCAGACCGAGCGCAACGGCGCGTCGTCGGCGCCGATGCCGACCAGCGACACGCCCCTCCGGGCGGCCTCGTAGGCCGGGCCCACCGCGTACGTGCCGGCCCCGGTGCGGGTCGCCATCACCGCGATGTCGCTCGGGCCCGCCCACACCGGCAGCGCCGGGCCGGGCACGACCTCCACCGTCACCGGGCTGGACGGCCCGAGCAGCGCCCGGAGCACGGACGCCGCGACGGCGCCCTCCCGCCGGGCGACGACGATCAGCCCGCGTGGGCGGCCGCCCCCGGTGACCCGGTCGAGCGCGGCCTCCTCGGTGAGCCGCGCCGTCTCGCGCACCTGCGCTCCGGCTCCGGCCACCGCCGGCAGCAGGCCCCGCGGATCGCGGGCGCGCAGCAGACCGAGGTCGTCGAGGACCTCCTCGGCGAGCTCGGGCGAGGTCATGGCGTGCCCGTCCTCACCCGCGCTGCCGCGCCTCGTCGAGGAGCAGCACGGGGATGCCGTCACGAACGGGGAACGCCCGGTGGCAGGTGCCGCAGACCAGCTCACCGGCCGCCTCGTCGACGGTCAGCGGCGTGTGGTGGCTGTCGGGGCAGGCCAGGATCGACAGCAGGTCCGGGTCCAGGCCCAACGGGCCGCCGGTCGGACTGCTCTGGGTTCCGCTCATCCCTGCTCCTGTCCCTCGCGCACCGTCGCCAGCACCTGGTCGCGCAGCTCGGTCATCCGCGCCACGTCCGGCGCCTCCACGTTCAGCCGCAGCAGCGGCTCGGTGTTGCTGGCCCGCAGGTTGAACCACGCACCGTCGGGCAGCTCGACGGTCAGCCCGTCGAGCTCGTCGACCGTGACGCCATCCTGCTCCTCGTAGACGGCGCGCACGGCGGCCGTCCGCTCCGCCGCGTCGGCCACCGTGGAGTTGATCTCCCCCGACGCCGCGTACCGCGAGTAGGCCGCGGTCAGCTCCGACAGCGACCGCCCCTGCTCCCCGAGCGCGGCGAGGACGTGCATGGCCGCGAGCATGCCGGTGTCGGCCCGCCAGAAGTCGCGGAAGTAGTAGTGCGCGGAGTGCTCGCCGCCGAAGACGGCGTCGGTGCGGGCCATCTCGGCCTTGATGAACGAGTGGCCCACGCGCGTGCGCACCGGCTCGCCGCCGTGCTCGCGCACGATCTCGGGGACCGCCTTCGAGGTGATCAGGTTGTGGATGATCGTCGTCCCGCGGCCCTTGGCCAACTCGCGGACCGCGACCAGCGCGGTGATCGCCGACGGGCTGACCGGCTCGCCCCGCTCGTCCACGACGAACACCCGGTCGGCGTCCCCGTCGAACGCCAGGCCGATGTCGGCCCCGTGCTCGACGACGGCCCGCTGCAGGTCGACCAGGTTCGCCGGGTCCAGCGGGTTCGCCTCGTGGTTGGGGAACGAGCCGTCCAGCTCGAAGTACAGCGGGACGACGTCGAGCGGCAGCCCCTCGAGGACCACCGGGACGGTGTGTCCGCCCATGCCGTTGCCCGCGTCGACGACGACCCGCAGCCGGCGGATGGTGGAGAGGTCGACCAGGGCGCGCAGGTGCGCGGCGTACTCGTGCAGCACGTCCCGCGAGGTGACCTCGCCGATCCGGTCGGGGGTGCGGTCGTAGGAGTCCCGCTCGGCCCACTCGCGGATGGTGACCAGCCCGGAGTCCTGCCCGATGGGGGCCGCCCCGGCGCGGCACATCTTGATGCCGTTGTACTGCGCGGGGTTGTGGCTGGCCGTGAACATCGCCCCGGGGATGCCGAGCGACCCGGCGGCGAAGTACAGCAGGTCGGTGGACCCGAGGCCGGCCTCGACCACGTCGACGCCCCGGGCGATGACGCCCTCGGCGAAGGCGCGGGAGAGCGGGACGGAGGACTCGCGCATGTCGTGCGCGGTCACCACGGCCGTCGCGCCGCTGTCGGCGACGACGAACTCGGCGAACGCCGCGCCGATCGCGCGGGCGACGTCCTCGTCCCACTGGTCGGGGACGACACCGCGGACGTCGTAGGCCTTGATCAGCACCGAGAGATCGGACAACCCAGCCCATCCTCGCTGTCGGAACGGCCGCGACCGGGCGGCCGGCGGCGTCGCCGACCCTAGTGGCGCGACCTCCCGCTCAGCGCGAGGGGCGTCTCAGGGCAGGTCGGGCAGGACCCGCAGGTGACCGCGGCGGATGCCGCTGCCGTCGTCGGCCGGGGCGCGCACCGGCTCGGGCCGGGCGGCCTCGCGGACGGCGTCGGCCAGGGCCAGCAGGTCGTCGCCGGTCGGGCCGACGTCGTCGAGGTCGATCTCGTGGCGGACGACCTCCCAGCCACGCGGCACGGTCAGCCGCTCGGCGTGGAACTCGCACAGGTCGTAGCTGTGCGGTTCGGAGTACGTCGCCAACGGGCCGACAACGGCCATCGACTCCGCGTACACGTAGGTCAACGTCGCCGCTGCCGGTTGCGCGCAGCCGCTGCGCGAGCAGCGACGTGACTGCCTCACCACCGGTTCCTCACGCAAGGCACACTAATCCCGCCCGGCGGTGCGCGACAGCAGGCACACCGGGAATCCCGCCGCGACGCACCATCCTGCACGATGACCCCGTGGGCATCGTCACCGGTGGGACGCCGGGCGGGAGCGGCCCGGGCGCGGGCGGGGCAACGGCCCGGCGGGCCGATCGGGCGCCCGGCGTGTCCTGCCCCGCCGTACCCTTCGACCCGTCATGAGCCACCCACCCCGCCGCCCCGGCCGTTCCCGCCGCGACCGCCACGGCCGCGGCCTGCGCAGCCGGCTGGTGCCCGCCGAGGCACCGCTGGCGCGCAGCCGCGCCGAGCAGTTCGACGACCTGGTGCTCGACGCGGTCGAGGACCTGGAGCGCCGCTGGGAGCGGGAGCTGGCCGGCGTGGAGTTCGCCGTCGAGGACGTGCCCTGGGTGGAGCGCACCGATCCCGACGAGGCGCTGCTGGACTCGGACGTCCTCGACGACGGCGGCGTCCCGCTCTCCCGGCTGCTGCCCGCCCGCAGGGAGCAGGGGCAGGACGTCCCGCCGCGGATCGTCGTCTACCGGCGGCCGCTCGAGCTGCGCGCCCACGACCGCGAGGACCTGGCCGACCTGGTCCGCGACGTCGTCGTCGACCAGGTGGCGACCCTGCTTGGACGCGACCCCGAGGAGATCGACCCGACCGGCTGAGATGCTGGGCGCGATGGACGCCGCCACCGCAGCCGCCTGGCTGGTCCTGGGCGTGGCCCTGGGGGTGCTGGCGGTGATCGCCGCGGTCGCCGGCGGGACGGCCGCCCGCCGCCGGGACCGCACCGGCGGCCGGTCGCCCGGAGCGCGGGACGAGCGGGTCGACGACCTGGCCGACTTCCTGGAGCACCCGCCCGGCTCGCGCCCGGAGGCGCCGCCGTCCGCCACCGGCTGGGTGGCGCTCGCCCCGGCGCCCCCGGCGGCTCCCCCGCCGCGCGAGGAGAGCCGCCGGCGCGCGTCGCTCCCGCTGGCCGTCGCCTGCGTCGCCGCCCTGGTGCTGGTCGGCACCGCCGCGGCCGTCGCGGCCGGCAGCCGATCCGGGACCGGGGTCCCCCGGGCCGCGCCGGGGACGCCCGATCCGGCCGCCCCCGCGGTCGACGCCTCCCTCGTCGCCGACCTGGCCGTCGGCGGGCTCGTCCTCGAGCCACGGGCGGTGGGCGTGACCGCCGCCTACCCCGATCTGCGGCTGACCGCGGACGACGGCGCCGCGCGGCTGGAACTGCGGCTGCCCACCTACAACTGCCTCACCGCCGACGCCCCGGCCGACCCGGTCGCGGCCGGGTGCGCCGCCTCCCTCGTCGAGCACGCGACGGTCGAGCCGGCGGACCTGCGGCTCGACCGGGACGGGGACCGGCTGGTGCTGCGCGGGCAGGCCGCCACCTGGACACGGCCGGCGGGGTCGGGCGCCGAACCGACCGGCCGGGTCTACGAGTTCGAGCTCACCGTGGCGCCGGACGGGGCCCGCGCCCCGGACGGCAGCCGGTGCGCCGTCGGCGAGCTGCGGCTCGGCGGCGACAGCGCCCCGGTGCTGACCGACCGCAGCCGGATCCGCGGGACGGGCTGACCACCTCAGCCGGGCCGGCGCCACCCCGCTCCGGACAGGGTGACGACGGGGGCACCCATCTCGGTGCGCAGGCCGCCCTCACCCGCGATCCCCCACCACGGCCAGCGGTCCTCGCCGTCGACCAGGGTGAGCAGGCCGGCGCGCAGCCGGTCGCCGTCGGCGACCACGGCCACCTCCAGCCGGCCGATCGCCGCGTGCAGGCGGGCGGCGGCGCGCACGAAGGCACGCTGCCGGCGCTGCGGCACGGCGGCCAGCAGCTCCGGCAGCCAGCGCTCGAGCAGCCGGGGGTCGCAGCCGCGCTCGACCGGGCCGATGTCGTCGAGCGCGTCGACCAGGCGGGTGCTGCGCGCGTTGGCCGTCACGGAGGTGGGCAGCCGTGCCGCCAGGGCCCGGACGGTCGGGTCGCCGAGCGGGAGCCCGGACAGCCGCAGCGACCAAGGGCCGTGCTGCGCGCCCAGCAGGCCGAGCACGCCGTCGGCCAGCTGCCCGGCGGCGTCGTCGTCGCGGGCGAGCAGTCGTGCGGGGGGCCGCCCGCCGGGCAGCGGCAGGAGCTCCTGCCCGAGGACGGAGACGACGGTGCGCGCGGCCCGGCGGCGCAGCGAGAGGAACGCGGCCGCCCGGGGCGGCCCGTCGCCGCTCCCGTCGACGACGACGGCGACCGGGCGGGCGAGGGTGCGGCGCGCGGCGTCCTCGTTCAGCACGGCGGTCAGCCACGGCGCGCGGGCGGTCACCGGAGCCCTGAGCGCGTCGGCCAGCGACTCGGCGGCGCGGACCTCGCGCGCCACCGGGGCGCGACCGACGGCGACGCGGGCGACCATGCCTGAACAGAACCACAGCCGCCGACGGAGGCCGTCGGCGGCTGCGGGGAGGACGACCCCCTCCTGCAGGAGGGGGAAGGGCGGGAGGGTCCTGCGGTCAGATGGCGCGGCGGCGCAGCCGGCGACGCTCGCGCTCGGAGAGCCCGCCCCAGATGCCGAAGCGCTCGTCGTTGGACAGCGCGTACTCGAGGCACTCGGCCTTGACCTCGCAGCCGGTGCAGATCTTCTTGGCCTCGCGGGTCGAGCCGCCCTTCTCGGGGAAGAACGCCTCGGGGTCGGTCTCCGCGCAGAGGGCGCGCTCCTGCCAGGACTGCGCGTCGGCCTCGAGGCCGAAGCCGCCGAAGCCGACGAATCCCCCCGCGCCGTGCCCGCCGGCCTGCGCGACGCCCTGGCCGGCGGCGGACCCCAGCCGGTCGGCCAACCGCTCGGTCCCGTTCACGTAGTCGCTCAACCACGACACCTCAGCCATGACGGTGCGTCCCCTCTCGCTTCTCGTCCCGGTGCGCGGCCGGCGAGACGTTCCCGGGCCGATCAGCACTCGTTGACACCGCGGGAATTACACGCGTGTCGTTGCCCGGTCGTCAACTTCGCCCGGTGTAAGCGACACGCCACACCAGCCCCACCGGTCACAGGGCCTTCGTCACATCTCGTGCCACACCTCGACACGCCCGGCGAACAGTCGACAACTGCCATCGGGCACGATGCGTTTCGTGCAGATCGTCGTGCTGGCAGGTGGCACCGGAGGGGCTCGATTCCTGCGCGGGGTGCGCGCGGCGGCCCCCGAGGCGGAGATCACCGCGGTGGTCAACACCGGGGACGACGTGACGCTGCACGGCCTGCGGATCTGCCCCGACCTGGACACCGTCGTCTACACGCTGGGCGGCGGCATCGACGAGGAGCGCGGCTGGGGCCGGGCCGGTGAGAGCTGGACCGTCAAGGAGGAGCTGGCCGCCTACGGCGCCGACCCCGCGTGGTTCGGACTCGGCGACCGCGATCTGGCGACCCACCTGATCCGCACCCGGATGCTCGACGCGGGCTATCCGCTCTCGGCGGTCACGGCCGCGCTGGCCGACCGGTGGCAGCCGGGCGTCACCGTGCTGCCGATGAGCGACCAGCGGGTCGAGACGCACGTCGTCGTCATCGACCCCGAGGAGGGCCGCCCGCGGGCGATCCACTTCCAGGAGTGGTGGGTGCGCCACCGGGCCGCGCTGGAGGCCTCGGCCTTCGTGCAGGTGGGCGTGGACGCCGCGCGCCCCGCCCCGGGCGTGGCCGAGGCGTTCGCCGCGGCCGACGCCGTGCTGCTGGCGCCGTCCAACCCGGTGGTCTCGATCGGCACGATCCTCGGCGTCCCCGGGCTGCGCGACGCGCTGCTGGCCTCCCCAGCGCGGATCGCCGGGGTGTCCCCCGTCGTCGGCGGTGCGGTGGTGCGCGGGATGGCCGACCGCTGCCTGCCCGTGCTCGGCATCGAGGTGAGCGCAGAGGGCGTGGGCCGGCACTACGGCGCACGCGGTGACGGCGGCCTGCTCGACGCCTGGCTGGTGGCCGAGGACGACGCCGCGGAACTCCCCGGGGTCGAGGTGCACCGGCTGCCGCTGCTGATGTCCTCCCCGGAGGCCACGGCCGCGCTGGCCCGCGCCACGCTCGACGCCTGTGCCTGAGCTCCCCGCCGGCCTGTCCGTGCTCCCGGTCGCGGGGCTGCCGGAGTTCGCGCCCGGCGACGACCTGGCCGCGGCCGTGGTGGCCGCCGCGCCCTGGCTGGCCGACGGCGACGTCGTGGTCGTCACCTCCAAGGTCGTCTCCAAGGTGGAGGGCCGGCTGGTGCGGGTGGAGCCCGGCACCGACCGGGAGGCCGCCCGGCAGCGGGCCATCGACGGCGAGACCGTGCGCACGGTGGCCCGCCGGGGCCCGCTGAAGATCGTGCAGACGCCGCAGGGCTGGGTCGTCGCCGCCGCCGGCATCGACGCCTCCAACGTCGCCCCCGACACCCTCGTCCTCCTGCCGGAGGACGGCGACGCCTCCGCCCGGCGGCTGCGGGCGCGGGTGCGCGAACTGGCCGGGGTGGACGTCGCCGTGGTGGTCAGCGACACCTTCGGGCGCACCTGGCGCGAGGGCCTCACCGACGTGGCCGTGGGCGCCGCCGGGATCGTCGCGCTCGACGACCACCGCGGCGCCGTCGACGCCCACGGCAACCGGCTGGAGACCACCCGGGTGGCGGTGGTCGACGAGCTCGCCGCCGCCGCGGACCTGGTGAAGGGCAAGCTCGCCGACGTCCCGGTGGCGGTCGTGCGGGGCCTTCCGCTGCAGCGCCCCGGCGAGGACGCCGACGAGGGCACCCGGCCGCTCGTGCGCCTCCCGGCCGACGACCTGTTCCCCTACGGCTCCCGGGACGTCGTGGGCTCGCGCGGGCCCGTCGCCGACCTGGTCCCCCGGTCCGGTGAGCGCGAGGCGGCCGCCGCGGCGTTCCGGGTGGCCAGCGCCGCGCTGCCGGAGTTCCCGGTGGTGCTCCGGCACGGCGGCGAGGGCGACGGCGTAGTCGACGTCCACCTCCCCGACGCCCTCACCACGACGTCGGCGCTCAACGCCGGAGCGCTGGTCGGCGCGGCGATCGTCCAGCTCCACGCGGAGGGCTGGGCCACCCGCTGGGAGCCGGCAGCCACCGCCGGTGGCACCTCACTCGTCGGGAGGCTGTGGCTGGGCAGCCCGGCGCCGTGAGCCGCACCGATCAGTAGGGTCGCCGACCATGCGCGGGATCATCCTGGCCGGGGGCACCGGGAGCCGTCTGTTCCCCATCACGCAGGCGGTGAGCAAGCAGCTCATGCCGGTCTACGACAAGCCGATGATCTACTACCCGCTCTCCACGCTGATGATGGCCGGGATCCGCGAGGTGCTGGTCATCACCACGCCCGCTGACCAGGAGGCCTTCCGGCACCTGCTCGGCGACGGCAGCCGCCTGGGGATGCGCATCGACTACGCCGAGCAGCCGCGCCCGGAGGGGCTGGCGCAGGCGTTCCTGATCGGCGCTGAGTTCCTCGGCGGCGAGGCCGCGGCCCTGGTGCTCGGCGACAACATCTTCTACGGAGCGGGGCTCGGCACCGCCCTGTCGCGGCTGCCGGAGCCCGACGGCGGGCACGTCTTCGCGTACCACGTGGCCAACCCCCGCGACTACGGCGTCGTGGAGTTCGACGGCGCCGGCCGGGTCCTCTCCATCGAGGAGAAACCGGCCACCCCGAAGAGCTCCTACGCGGTACCCGGCCTGTACTTCTACGCCGGCGACGTCGTCGACGTGGCCCGGGGCATCACGCCCAGCGCGCGCGGCGAGCTGGAGATCACCGCGGTCAACGAGCACTACCTGCGCGCCGGCCGGCTGACGGTCACCGCCCTGGACCGGGGCACCGCCTGGCTCGACACCGGCACGTTCGCCTCGCTGCGGCAGGCCACCGAGTTCGTCTCCGTGGTCGAGGAGCGGCAGGGGCTGAAGATCGGCTGCATCGAGGAGGTCGCCTGGCGCAACGGCTGGCTGGACGACGACGGCCTCGTGCGCGCCGCCGGACCGCTGGGCAGGAGCGGCTACGGCGACTACCTGCTGGGGCTGCTCACCGACCGCTGAGCGCCCCTCAGATCCGCCGGTTGTCGATCGGCGCGAAGCGCGGTCCGCGGCGCGGCCGGCGCGGCCCGCCGGCGAGGATCAGCCGGACGACCCGCTGGCGGTGGCCCCGCCACGGCTCGAGCAGGGCCAGCATCTCCTCGTCCTCGGCGTTCCGGCGCCCGGCCAGCGCGAACCCCACGGTGTTCTTCAGGTGATAGTCCCCGACGCTCACCGTGTCGGGGCAGCCGAGCGCCCGCTGCACGACCTCGGCCGCCGTCCACACGCCGATGCCGGGCACGATCCGCAGGCGGCGCTGGAGCTCCGCCGAGTCGCACCCGGTCTCCGGTTCCATCCGGTGCGCGACCCCGGCGACCGCCCGCAGCGCGCGGCGCCGGGCGCCGTCGAGGCCGCAACGGTGCCACTCCCAGTCGGTCACCTCCAGCAGCCGCCGGGCCGAGGGGACCACCCGCATGCCGTCGGGCGCCGGGCCGGGCGCGGGCTCCCCGGCCAGCCGGCAGAGCTCGCGGAAGACCCGGTAGGCCTCCGCCGTCGTCACCTTCTGCTCCAGGACGGCGGGCAGCAACGCGTCCCACGTGCGACCCGTGCGGCCCAGCCGCAGGTGCGGATGGGTGCGGTGCAGCTCGGTCACGAGCGGGTGGGCGTTCCCCGGCCGGAAGTCCTCGGGCCGGTCGTCGGCACCCAGCCAGCCGGGCACCGCGGAGCCGGCCCGCTCGGCGCCGGGCCCCCACGCCTGGATCCGCACCTCGCCGGCTCGCCGGGAGATCCGCACGGTCGCCGGCCCGTCCGGGGTGCTGGTGGTCCGCCACAGGCCGCCGTCGGCGACCTGCATCGTCGGGTCGGCCGCACCCCGCCGATGCGGGGACAGCGCCCGGACGACGTCCAGCGGCCAGTCGGGCACCCAGGCCGCCGAGAAGTCGGCGGCCCGGGTGCCCGGTGTGGTCGTGCTCGTGCTCAGGAGGTGCTCCCGGAGAAGGTCAGCGGGGTGCCATGCGCAGCGCGCCGTCCATCCGGATGACCTCGCCGTTGAGGTAGCCGTGCTCGACGATGGCGAGGGCCAGCTGGGCGAAGTCGTCGGGACGGCCGAGCCGCTTGGGGAAGGGTATGCCCGCCGACAGCGCCTGCCGCGCCTCCTCGGGCAACCCGCCCAGCAGGGGCGTGTCCACGAGGCCCGGCGCAATGGTGCAGACCCGCACGCCGACGCTGGAGAGGTCGCGGGCGGCCGGCAGCGTCAGGCCCACGATCCCGCCCTTGGAGGCCGCGTAGGCGACCTGGCCGATCTGCCCGTCGTAGGCCGCGATCGAGGCGGTGTTCACCACCACGCCGCGCTCGCCGTCCTCGTCCGGCTCGGTGGCCGCCATCGCCGCGGCGGCGAGCCGGAGCACGTTGAACGTGCCCACGAGGTTGACCGTCACCGTGCGGGTGAAGGCCCCCAGGTCGTGCGGCTGCCCGTCCCGGCCGACCGTGCGCTGGGCCCAGCCGATGCCGGCGCAGTTGATGGCCACCCGCAGCGGGCGCTCCTTGCCGGCCGCCTCGGCGATCGCGGCCTGCACCGACGCCTCGTCGGTGACGTCGGTGCGCACGAACGTGGTGTGCCCGCCGAGTTCGGCGGCGAGCGCCTGCCCGCGCTCCTCGTTCAGGTCCATGATCGTGACCGCGGCCCCCCGGGCGGCCAGCGCCCGGGTCGTGGCCTCCCCGAGACCGGAGGCTCCCCCGCTGACCACGGCTGCGACGTCGAAGTTCTTCATGCCCGGAGGCTAACCAGCCCGCTCACCCGAAACGTGACCCGTGTCGCTCCTCCACCGCGGCGAGCAGCTGCTTGACCCGTTCGGCCTCGCCCACCGGGCACACCATCGTGACGTCAGCGGTGTGCACCACGACGCTGTCCCGGACGCCCACGAGCGCGACCAGGTGGTCGGGGTCGTCGCTGAACACGATGTTGCCCGAGCCGTCGAGCACGAGGGCGAGCCCGCGGACGGCGTTGCCCGCGTCGTCGTCGCCCAGGGTGTGGGCCAGCGCCGGCCAGGAGCCGACGTCCAGCCAGTCCACGTCCAGGTCGACGACGAGCACCCGGCCGGGCTCGGCGGCGGCCGGTTCCAGGACGGCGTAGTCGACGCTGATCTTCGGCAGGGTCGGGAACACCTCCGCCAGGACGGCGTCCCGCCGCGGCCCGGCGGGGACGGCGGTGATGCGGGCCAGCCCCTCGGCCGACGCGGGCAGGTGGTCGGCGAGGGCGTCCAGCACGGTGCGGGCCCGCCACACGAACATCCCGGAGTTCCACAGGTACTGCCCCGACGCCAGGTACCGCTCCGCGGTCGCCCGGTCGGGCTTCTCCCGGAACGAGGCGGCCTCGGCCACGCCCGGCCGGCCGGCCGGCGCGCCGCGCTGCACGTAACCGAACCCGGTGGCCGGCGAGGTGGGGGTGATGCCCAGGGTGATCAGCGAGCGCGGGCGGTCGGACAGGGCGTCGTAGGCGGCGCGCAGCGCGTCGGCGAAGCGCTCGACCGGCCGGATGACGTGGTCGGCGCTGACCACGGCCAGCTCGGCGTCGGGGTCGACGTCGGCGACCAGCGCCGCGGCCAGCCCGACGGCGTTGGCGGTGTCGCGGGCCACCGGCTCGAGCACCAGCCGGTCGGCGCGCAGCTCCGGCAGCGCCGCCCGCACCTGGTCGGCGTAGCGGGCCGCCGTGCAGACCCAGATGTTCTCCGCGGGCAGCACGGCGCGCAGCCGGTCCCAGGCCTCCGCCAGCAGGCTGCGCGGGCCGGCCTCCCCGGCGACGACGTCGAGCAGCTGCTTGGGCCGGTCACCCCGCGACAGCGGCCACAGCCGCGTGCCGGAGCCGCCCGCCATGATCACCGCGTGCCGCACGTCAGCCCTCCCGCCCGGTGCCGGCCGGCTCGGGCGCCGCGGCCAGCTCTCCGGCCCGGCGCTGGAACCGGGCGCCGGCCGCGACCCGCCCGCTGACGTAGGAGACCAGCATCCGTCCGCCGAGCCCGGCGCGGAACGCGGTCCGCAGCGGAGCGTTCCGGCGCCCCGGGTACTGGCCGGAGAGGTACCGCAGCGCACTGGTGTGGTGCACCCGCTGCATCCGGTGCGGCTCGCGCCTGGTGGCGTGGCCACCCTCGTGCTCGACGACGGCGCTGGGCACGTAGACGTGCAGGAATCCGCGGCGGGTCAGCCGCTCGGCGAGGTCCACGTCCTCGAAGTACATGAAGTACCCCGGGTCGAAGCCCCCGACCGACCAGTAGGCCTCGAGGTCCACCAGCAGGCAGGAGCCGCTGAGCCAGCCGGCCGGGCGCTCGCGCGGCGCCTCGCGCTCCCGCCGGTAGCGCGCCGTCCACGGGTTGCCCGGCCACGCCCAGCCCAGCAGTGCGTGCCCGGCGCCGGTCGAGAGCCGGGGCAGGTCGCGGGCCGAGGGGTAGAGGTCGCCCGCCGGCGTCATGATCGCCGGCCCGAGGGTGGCGGCGCGGGGCCAGCGGCCGGCCGCGGCGAGGAGCTCGTCGACGGACCCCGGCTCGAACCGCAGATCGGGGTTGGCGATCAGCGCGTGCCCCGTCCGCCGGTCGGCCAGGCCGGCGTTCGCCGCCGCGCCGTAGCCGATGTTGCCGCCGGTGCGCAGCACCCGCACGTGCGGGTGCCGGGCCGCGGCGCGCTCGGGGGCGCCGTCGGTGGAGCCGTTGTCGGCGAGCACGACCTCCAGGGGCCGGGCCGTGGCCTGCGCCAGCGAGTCGACGAAGCCCTCGAGCGCCGCACCCGGGGAGTAGGTGACGGCGACGACGCGCAGGGGCCGGGCATCGGTCGCGGTGTCCACGCGAGAACCCTAGGCGTCCCGGCATCGCAGCTCCGCGCTCCCGGTGACCGATGAGGCGGGTGTGACGGAACGGGCCCCCACGCGCCGTGGCGTGGTCGTGCGGCCCACTGGTGGCAGGTACCGTCGATGCCCGTGACTG
The DNA here is from genome assembly GCF_039679125.1 of Blastococcus sp. HT6-4. NCBI lineage: Bacteria > Bacillati > Actinomycetota > Actinomycetes > Geodermatophilales > Geodermatophilaceae > Blastococcus > Blastococcus montanus. The sequence goes on from NZ_CP155551.1 coordinate 3,617,953, forward strand.
ACACCGCACCTGATCTCGTCGTCGTCGGCTCCGGGTTCTTCGGGCTGACGGTGGCCGAGCGCGTCGCCACCCAGCTCGACAAGCGCGTGCTGGTGATCGACCGCCGGGACCACATCGGCGGCAACGCGTACTCCGCCCCGGAGCCGGAGACCGGGATCGAGGTGCACGTCTACGGCGCCCACCTGTTCCACACGTCCAACGAACGGGTGTGGCAGTACGTCAACCGGTTCACCGAGTTCACGAACTACCAGCACAAGGTCTACTCGATCTACCAGGGCCAGACCTACTCGCTGCCGATCAACCTGGCCACCATCTGCCAGTACTTCGACAAGAGCTTCTCCCCCGACGAGGCCCGCGCGCTCGTCGCCGAGCAGGCCGGCGAGTTCGACACCGCCGAGGCCGCCAACCTCGAGGAGAAGGCGATCTCGCTGATCGGCCGCCCGCTCTACGAGGCGTTCATCCGCGGCTACACGAAGAAGCAGTGGCAGACCGACCCGACCGAGCTGCCCGCCGCCGTCATCGCCCGGCTGCCGGTGCGGTACACGTTCGACAACCGGTACTTCAACGACACCTACGAGGGTCTGCCGAAGGACGGCTACACCGCCTGGCTGCAGCGGATGGCCGACCACCCGAACATCGAGGTCCGGCTGAACACCGACTACTTCGACGTCCGTGACGAGCTCCCCGCCGACGTCCCGACCGTGTTCACCGGGCCGATCGACAAGTACTTCGACTACGAGGCCGGCGAGCTCGGCTGGCGGACGTTGGACTTCGAGACCGAGGTCCTGCCGATCGGCGACTTCCAGGGCACCTCGGTCATGAACTACGCCGACGAGGACGTCCCCTACACGCGGATCCACGAGTTCCGGCACTTCCACCCCGAGCGGAAGTACCCCGAGGACAAGACGGTCGTCGTGCGCGAGTACTCCCGGTTCGCCGAGAGCGGTGACGAGCCGTACTACCCGATCAACACCCCCGAGGACCGGGCCAAGCTCGAGCGCTACCGGGAGCTCGCCGCCAAGGAGGCCGCCGAGAAGCGCGTTCTCTTCGGCGGCCGGCTGGGCACGTACAAGTACCTCGACATGCACATGGCGATCGGTTCGGCCCTGAGCATGTTCGACAACCGCATCCGACCCTTCTTCGACGAGGGTGGCTCGCTCGACGGCCGCCTCGACGACTGAACAACGAGGACCGAGCAACCACATGACGACGACAGCGCACACGGTCTCCCCCGAGCGGGTCAGCGAACCGACCGCCGACGACCTCGCGGCGGGCAAGGCGGTGACGCTGCTGCAGCGCGTGATCATGCCCCGCCCGGGTGACCCGCTGAAGGTCCGCAGCCTCTACGTCGACGAGGAGCGGACCAAGCGGGTCAAGTCCGCCAGCCGGTCCGACGCCACCGTCGCCGCCGGCAACGAGGTCTCCTTCGCCACCTACTTCAACGCCTTCCCGGCCAGCTACTGGCGCCGCTGGACGGTGCTGGAGCGGGTCATCCTGCGCATGCGCGTCTCCGGCCCCGGCCGCATCGACGTGTACCGCTCCAAGGCCGACGGCAGCATCATCCACGTCACCGGCACCACCACCACCGGGGAGAACCGGGCGCTGGAGTTCGACCTGGACCTGACCCCGTTCGAGGACGGTGGCTGGTACTGGTTCGACGTCACCGCCGACGACGCCCCCCTCACGGTGCACGCGGCCGACTGGTCAGCGGCCCGGGAGCCGGCCCAGGACGCCCGGCTGTCGATCGGCATCTGCACGTTCAACCGCCCCGACGACTGCGTCTCGGCGCTCTCGGCGCTCGCCGGCGATCCCGTCGTCGACGGGCTCATCTCCCGCGTGATCGTGGCCGACCAGGGCAACAAGAAGGTCCGCGACGCGGGCGGCTACGCCGACGCCGCGGCCGCGCTGGGCGACCGGCTGCTGCTGGTCGAGCAGCCGAACCTGGGCGGCAGCGGCGGCTTCTCCCGCACGATGCACGAGGCGCTGAACTCCACGGACGCCACCCACCACATCCTGCTCGACGACGACGTCCAGCTCGAGCCCGACAGCATCGCGCGGTTGTTCGCCTTCGCCCGCTTCACCAAGAAGCCGATGCTGGTGGGCGGCCAGATGCTGGCCCTGCAGGACCGCTCGGTGCTGCACACCATGGGCGAGGTCATCGCGCCGGACAAGTTCTTCTGGCGGGCCGCGCCGAACACCGAGTACGCACACGACTTCGCGGAGGATCCCCTCCGGAAGACCCCGCGGCTGCACCGCCGGATCGACGTCGACTACACCGGCTGGTGGATGTGCCTGGTCCCCCGCGAGGCCATGGAGCAGCTCGGTTTCGCACTGCCTGTCTTCATCAAGTGGGACGACGCCGAGTACGGGATCCGGGCCGGTGAGAACGGCTTCCCGACCGCGACCCTGCCGGGCGCGGCGGTGTGGCACCTGTCCTGGAGCGACAAGGACGACACGGCGGGGTGGCAGGCCTACTTCCACACCCGCAACCGGCTGGTCGCGGCCGCGCTGCACACCCAGCACAAGCGGGGTGGCACGCTGCTGCGGGACACCTTCAAGTTCGACCTGAAGTTCCTGATCATGCTGCAGTACGCCACCGCCGCGCTGCACCACCGGGCCTACGACGACTTCCTCGCCGGCCCGGAGCGGCTGTTCCCGCTGCTCCCGACGGCGCTCCCCACCGCGCTGGAGCACCAGGGCGACTACCCCGACGGCCAGGTCATCGGATCCTCGTCGGACCTGCCTCTGCCGTCGATGAGCCCGACGAAGGCGGAGCGCTTCATGAAGCCGCCGACGACGCCGGTCACCATCGGCCGGACGCTCGGCGCCGCGCTGGTGCACAACCTGCGCAAGCCGAAGCCGGACACCGCGGAACGCCCGCAGATGAACATCTCGGCCCAGGACGCCCGCTGGTTCCTGCTCTCGCGCCTGGACAGCGCCACCGTCGGCACCGCCGACGGCCGCGGCGTCACGTTCCGCCGCCGCGAACCGGACACCTTCTGGCGGATGCTGCGGCACTCCGTGACAGTGCACGCGAAGCTCTACCGCGAGTTCCCGCGCCTGGCCAAGCAGTACCGGGCGCACCTGGACGAGCTGACCTCGCAGGAGAGCTGGGAGCGCGCCTTCACCGAGAGCACCACCGGGAAGTGACGCGGGAGGAGCTCACGCCGGGCGCGTGAGCTCCTCCCGTCGCCCGGCCCGGGTGAGGCGGCGCCACTCGCGCCATCCACCCGGGTCGCGACGGGACACCAGGAAGAACCAGCCGAAGCGCACCGTCTCGAGCGGGCGCAGCCACCGCATGCCCGGCTGCGCCATCAGGTAGCCCCGGTTGCGGTAGGTGAAGTACCGCTTCACCTCGTTGGCCGGGTACTGCGCGGAGAGCTTCCCGCCCAGGATCGGCAGGAACTCGGTCGTCCCCTCCGGGTGGAGGTAGGCCGCGGCGGTGCAGGTGCCGAAGGGGAGCCCGGCGCGCACCAGCCGGCGGTGGATCTCGGTCTCGTCGCCGCGGAAGAACAACCGGTAGTCCGGCACGCCCACGACGTCGAGCGCCTCCGCACGGAAGAGCGCCCCGTTGAAGAGCGAGGCGTACCTCGGCAGCAGGTCGATCCCGGCGAAGTCGCTGCGCCGCCGGCGCCAGCGGATGCCCCGGCGCAGCGGGAAGGCCAGCCGGTCGGGGTCGGCCATGTCGGTGACCAGCGGCGACACCTCGGCCAGCCCGTGCTCTCGCGCGCTGGCCAGCAGCGTCGCGAGGACCGTGCCGTCGGCAGGCCGGCCATCGTCGTCGGCGCACCAGACCCAGTCGGCCCCGAGGGCCAGGGCTTGCAGCATGCCGAGTGCGAAGCCGCCGGCGCCGCCGAGGTTGCGCTCGCTGGGCAGGTAGGTGGCCGGCAACCCGCTGGCGAGCACGACGTCCTCGACCGGCTGATCGGGGCCGTTGTCGACGACGACGACGTGGTCGACCGGCCGGTCCTGCGCGGCGAGCGCCGCCAGGCTGTGCCGCAGCAGCTCGCGCCGGTGCCGGGTGACGACGACCGCGACGACCTTCTCGGGGGTGCCGGCGGTCATGCCGGCAGGCCCTTGTAGGCGCGGAGCACCTCGTCGAGGTCACCCTGCTGCTTGATCTGCCCGTGCTCCATCCAGATGGCGGTGTCGCACAGCTCACGCAGGAACTCGTCGGAGTGCGAGGCGAACACCAGCAGCCCCGAGCGCCCGACCAGCTCGACGAGCCGCTGCTTGCTCTTCTCGAGGAAGGCCGCGTCGACCGCGCCGATGCCCTCGTCGAGCAGCAGGATCTCGGGATCGATGCTGGTGACGACGCCGAGGGCCAGGCGCACCCGCATACCGGTGGAGTACGTCCGCAGCGGCATGCGGAGGAAGTCGCCGAGCTCGGTGAAGTCGGCGATGTCGTCGACCCGGGCCTCCATCTGCTTGCGGGTCATGCCCAGGAACAGCCCGCGGACCATGATGTTCTCGAGGCCGGAGATCTCCGGGTCCATGCCGACGCCGAGGTCGAAGACCGGCGCGACGCGGCCGCGCACGTGCGCGACGCCTCGGGTGGGCTCGTAGATGCCCGACAACAGCCGTAGCAGCGTGGACTTGCCGGCGCCGTTGTGGCCGACCAGACCGACGCGGGCGCCGTGCGACAGGTCGACGGTGATGTCCCGCAGCGCCTCGATGACCGGGACCTTGGCCGCGCTGTCGATGTTGCCGCCGACGAGACCCATGACCGTCTTCTTGAGGGATCGGCTCTTGGCGTCGAAGATCGGGAAGTCGACGCAGGCGTCCTTCGTGACGATGCTGACCGGGCCGGGGCTGCTCTGAGACACGCTCACACCCAATAGGAGACGCGGGACCGGTAACGGCGCAGGACGAACAGCGTCAGCGCCCATCCGACCACGGTGATGACGAGGACGACCACCCAGTACCGCAGCTCCTGGTCCTGACCCAGGAGCGGACGGCGGATGATCTCCAGGAAGTGCAGGAACGGGTTGAACTCGGCCAGCCGGGCACGCTCGGCGATCGCCGGGTTCGGGCTGTTCACCAGCTCGTCGTAGATCCACACGATCGGGGTGAGGAAGAAGGCCAGCTGCACGATGCTCTGCGTGATCGGCAGGATGTCGCGGAACCGGGCCGTGATGACCCCGACGCCGAGCGCGACCCACGCCCCGTTCAGGGCGAGCAGGACGAAGGCCGGCAGGACGGTGATCACCGTCCAGCTCAGCGGCTGCGGGAAGACCAGCAGCATGACCAGGTAGACGATCAGGTTGTGGGCGAAGAACAACGCCTGCCGCCACACCAGCCGGTAGACGTGCGTCGACAGGGGCGCCGGCAGGTGCTTGATCAGGCCCTCGTTGGCGATGAACACCTCGGAGCCCTCGGTGATGCACCCGCTGATGAAGGCCCAGACGATGAAACCCACGAGGACGTGCGGCAGCAGCCGCTCGAGCTCGATGTCGAACAGCCCCGAGTACAGGATGCCCAGCGCGATGGCGGTGACCGCCATGCTGATGGTGATCCAGACCGGGCCCAGGACCGAGCGGCGGTAGCGCTGACGGATGTCCTGCCAGCCGAGGTGCCCCCACAGCGGCCGCTGTTCCCACCCCCGACGGAGGTCCGCCACGGCGGCCTCGAGGGTCCGCCCGGTCGGTTGTGCCACTGTCACGAGCAGTTACGGTACCTGCGCGCCGTCGGGGAGCTGCCCCGGCTCGCGTGGCCGACGGGACCCGTTCGTCACACCCGCCCCGTCGGCCTCGCGCCCCGCGCTACGGGGCGGTGAGGGTGCCGTTCTGGAAGTCGGCCCGCTGCTGCGCCCCGGCGACGACGGTGTCGGTGATCGGGTACCCCAGCGGCCCGGTGGTGCCTCCCTGCGCGAGGTAGGCCGCGTTCAGCTCGGACCGGAGCACCCGCGCCTGGGTGGCGGCCGACCAGTAGATGGCGCCTCCCTGGAACGAGGTCGTGTACCCCTGGCCACCCGGCGCCGGGGCGTCGCTGGTCGTCGGGAACCCGAGGTAGCCACCCGATCCGCCGGCCTGCTTCCAGGTGTACAGGATCGCGCCCCGCACGATCTGCGCGCCGGTCGCGGACGACCAGTGGATCTCCCCACCCTGGAACGGCGTCATGTACCCGCGCCGGTCGGCCGTCGGCTGGTCGGAACCGGTCGGGTACCCCAGCGCCGCCGGACCACCGGCGGCCTTGTACGCAGCCAGGATCGCCCCCCGCACCACCTTCGTGCCCGTGGTCGGCCCCCAGTACAACGCGCCGTTCTGGAACTCCACGACGTACCCGCCGCCCCCGGCCGGGGCGTCGCTGGTCGTCGGGAACCCGAGGTAGCCACCGGAGCCGCCGGCCTGCTTCCAGGTGTGCAGGATGGCGCCGCGCACGATCTGCGCCCCGGTCGCCGACGACCAGTGGATCTCCCCGCCCTGGAACGGCGTCATGTACCCGCGCCGGTCGGCCGTCGGCTGGTCGGAACCGGTCGGGTACCCCAGTGCGGCCGGACCACCGGCAGCCTTGTAGGCAGCCAGGATCGCCCCCCGCACCGCCTTCGTGCCCGTGGTCGGCCCCCAGTACAACGCGCCGTTCTGGAACTCCACGACGTACCCGCCCCTACCGGCAGCCGCGTCGCTGGTCGTCGGGAACCCGAGGTAGCCACCCGATCCGCCGGCCTTCTTCCACGCGTCGAGGATCGCGCCGCGCACGATCTGCGCCCCGGTCGCCGACGACCAGTAGATGTCCCCACCCTGGAAGGTGGTCAGGTACCCGCGCCGGTCGGCCGTCGGCTGGTCGGAACCGGTCGGGTACCCCAGCGCCGCCGGACCGCCGGCGGCCTTGTACGCAGCCAGGATCGCCCCCCGCACCACCTTCGTGCCGGTGCTGGGACCCCAGTAGAGGGCGCCGTTCTGGAACTCCACCACGTAGCCACCGTTGCCGGCCGCCGCGTCGCTCGTGGTCGGGAAGCCCAGGTACCCCCCCGGGCCCCCGGCCTGCTTCCAGGTGTGCAGGATCGCCCCGCGCACCACCTGCGCCTCGGTCGCCGACGACCAGTAGATGTCCCCACCCTGGAAGGTGGTCAGGTACCCCCGCCGGTCCGCCGTGGCGGTGTCGTCGCCGGTCGGGTAGCCGAGCGCCCGGGGCCCGCCGAGCTCCAGGTACCGGTCCTTGATCGCACCGCGCACGACGTGCGCACCGGTCGCCGCCGACCAGTACACCTGCCCGCCCTGGAAGTCGGTCATGAACCCCCCACCGGGCGCGGGGGTGTCACCGCCCGTCGGGTAGCCGAGCGCGCTGGCCTGGCCACCGTAGGCGCGCCACTTGTCGAGGATGGCGCCCCGCACCTCCTGTGCCTCGGTCGCGGCGGACCAGTAGATCGAGCCGCCCTGGAAGTCGGTGAAGAACCCGGTCCCGAACGGCGCAGCCGTGTCATCACCCGTCGGGTAGCCGAGGCCCCCGGGTCCGCCGAGCCTCAGGTACCGGTCGAGGATGGTGCCCCGCACCACGTGCGCACCGGTGCCCCGGGACCAGTAGATGTGACCGCCCGCGTACGTGCGCCGGCAGCCGCCGTACGGCTGGTCGCAGGTGACCTCGGAGGTCGGGCCCCCGATGTCGATGCCCGCGGCCAGCAGCGCCTCGTGCTTGCCGAGGACCGCGGAGCCACCCGAGCTCTGCGTGCTGCCGAACCAGTCGGTGAAGTAGTTGAAGAAGTTCCGGTTGCCGTAGGCGGAGCACCGGTCCCCGGTGCCGTAGCCGGCGTTCAGCGCGGCCTGGTTCGGCACGTACGGGGTGTAGTTGTACAGGCCCGCGGTGGCCTGGTTCTGGATGTAGACCGAGGCCTTGCCGCAGTCGCGGCTCTGGTAGTTGAACGTCGTGTCGTCGATGCCGACGACCTGGTAGTTGATGCTGTTGGTCATGCCGGACCGATAGCCGAAGCGCCCCGGGTTGAGCCGGTAGCTCCGGAACTGCCAGGCAGCGTTGTAGACCTGGTTGAAGAAGCCGAAGAAGCGCGGGTCGCAGCCGGAGGGCGTGTCGGGGCAGCGGTACCCCATGGCCCGGTCGAGCCTGCTGGTGGCCGGGCCGGTCGAGGTGATCAGCCCCTGCTCCTTCTGCAGGATCACCAGGATCGCCTGCGGGTTGATGCCGCACGCCTGGGCGACCCGATAGACGATGGTCGCCGCGGACTCCTGCGCCGCGCCCGAGTATCCCCGGCAGCGGTCGTCGGCCGGCTGGTTGCCGGTGTCCTGCCGGTAGTTCTTCAGGCAGGTGCTCCCGGAGCAGTTCTGCCCCTTGGCCTGCAGGAAGTCCTGGATCTGGCCGGCATTCATCGTCGCGTAGTCGTAGAAGACGTCGTCGTTGATGATGTTGCCGGGGTTGAAGAGGGCCAGGTTCGCCGACTCGCGCAGGTCCGGCGAGGGCAGCGAGCCGACTCCGAGGAGGCCGGTCAGGGCGACCGCGACGGCACCACCCAGGACGAGCTTCAGCCGCTTCTTCACGGGACCACCACCGAGAAGACGCGGGACTCGCCGACGGACAGGGGCGACTCGTACGCGAGCACCGCGTCCCAGGTCCCCGAGGTGAGGTCGGAGCCGCCGGCGCGCACGTCCCCGCAGCTGGTCGTGGTCGCGTCCGGGGTCGCCTCGGCCGACCCGCTGACGACGACGCCGTCCCGCGTCAGGGTGAGGGTGCACGTGCCACCGGACTCGATGACCTCGCTGATGGAGCCTCCGGCGACGACGTCCCCCGGCCCGGGATCCCAGCCGGAATAGGTGGGGTCCACCGTCACCGGGCGGAGCGCGGCCGGTGCCGGCGACGGGCCCGGGAGCACCTGGCTGTCACCGGGGGGCGGATCGACCGGGGCGGGAGGTGGTCCGTCGAGGACGTCGTCCCGGACCGGGGCCTCGGCATCCTGATCGCCGGACGGGCCGGACGCGCTCGTCGCACCGCTCGCCGGCGTCACGTCCCCCAGGAACCGGGAGGCGAGGAGGACGAGACCGGCGCCGGCCAGCACGAGGAGCGCGAGCACGCCGAACAGGGCCTTCCTGCGGCGGGTGGCGGAACGGGACATCGGCACAACTCCCAGACGGACTGGCGGGTGGCGCCGGACGTCGGCGCCGGGACGTCGACGGAGCACGGGTATCGACACCGTGACTCCGCCGTGTACGCGAGAGACTACTTTCAGTTGCGACGCGGGTGTGGGAGCGACGCGACGTCGAATGCCCCCGTCAGGGCAGCACGGTCACCGCGCCGGTCGCCGTCGTGAAGGTCAGCGCTCCGCGTTCGAAGTCCGTGCGCTCTCCCCCGGAGATCGCATAGGTGCTGCGGGTCGGGAAGCCGAGCGTCGAGGCCGGGCCACCCTGCTGGACGTAGGCGTTCGCGAGCGGCCCGGTCACCGCCTGCACCCCCGTGGGCGGCGACCAGTACACGTCCCCGCCCTGGAACCGCACGAAGAACCCGCGCCCGTCGGCGGTGCGCGCGTCACTCGTGGTCGGGAAGCCCAGCGGCCCGCTCGAGCCGCCGGTCCGCAGCCAGGTGTCGAGGATCCCGCCGCGCACCACCTGCACCCCCGTCGGCGGCGACCAGTACACGTCACCACCCTGGAACCGCACGAACGCCCCGCGACCGTCGCTGGTCCACGCATCACTCGTCGTCGGGAAGCCCAGCGGCCCGGCCGAGCCACCGGTCCGCAGCCAGGTGTCGAGGATCCCGCCACGCACCACCTGCACCCCCGTCGGCGGCGACCAGTACACGTCACCACCCTGGAACCGCACGAAGAACCCACGCCCGTCGGCGGTGCGCGCGTCACTCGTCGTCGGGAAACCCAGCGACCCGCTCGAGCCGCCGGCCTTCAGCCAGGTGTCGAGGATCCCGCCACGCACCACCTGCACCCCCGTCGGCGGCGACCAGTACACGTCGCCACCCTGGAACCGCACGAACGCCCCGCGACCGTCGCTGGTCCACGCATCACTCGTCGTCGGGAAACCCAGCGACCCGGCCGAGCCGCCGGCCTTCAGCCAGGTGTCGAGGATCCCGCCCCGCACCACCTGCACCCCCGTCGGCGGCGACCAGTACACGTCACCACCCTGGAACCGCACGAAGAACCCACGCCCGTCGGCGGTGGCCGCGTCACTCGTGGTCGGGAAACCCAGCGGCCCGGGTGCGCCACCGGTCTCCAGCCAGGTGTCGAGGATCCCGCCGCGCACCACCTGGGTCCCGGTCGGCGGCGACCAGTACACGTCGCCACCCTGGAACCGCACGAACGCCCCGCGACCGTCGCTGGTCCACGCATCGCTCGTCGTCGGGAAGCCCAGCGGCCCGGCGGTGCCGCCCCGGGCACGCCAGATGGACAGGATGGAACCGCGGACGACCTGGGTCTCGGTGGCGGGCGACCAGAAGATGCTGCCGCGCTGGAAGTCGACGAAGAAGCCGGCCCCCTCAGGCGTGCGGGCGTCGTCGGAGATCGGTGCGCCGAGGACCGCAGGACCACCCGCCGCCAGGTACGTGGACAGGATCGATCCGCGCACCACCCGCACGCCACCGGAGGCGGAGGAGTACAGCCGGGCGCCGCTGCGGTACTCCTGCCACGAGACGCCGTCGACCGACTGCTCGGCCCCGATGGGGACCCCCAGCGAGTCGCGCAGCGCGGCATCCGCCTCGTACCGGGCACTGATGCTGCTGTGCGCCGACCCCAGCCGGAAGGCGACCAGGTCCCTGATCTCGGGCATCCGGGCGTAGCCGGCATCGCCCGGGCAGGTCGTGTAGTTCGTGTCGCGGTGGCCGAAGACGGTGGGCACGGTCACCTTGACGCCGCGGGCGTACCGGGCCGTGCCTCCCCCACCGGAGGTCAGCGTCGCCGAACCCCGCGGGTCGACGCCGTGCAGCGAGAACTTCCAGGCGACGGCCGCGGCAACGGCGTCGAGCGTCGTCTGGGACGGGCGCGCGGTCGTGTGGCTGCCCAGCATCGCGACCCCGAACGTGCCGGTGTTGAACCCGCCGGCATGGGCACCGACGACAGGCCGCGCCAGGCCGCCGTACCGCCCCTCCCACGCCCGGCCGAAGCGGTCGACCAGCACGTTGTAGCCGATGTCGCCCCACCCGAGGCTCTGCGCGTGGTAGGAGTAGATCGACCGGATGATCCCGGGGACCTGGTCGGCCGTGTAGGTGTTCGCCGTGTCCGTGTGGTGCACGGTCGACGCCTTGATCGTCGTCGCGTACTGCGGCGTCCAGCCCATGATCGCCTCGTCCGCGCCCCACTGCGCCCGCGAGTGGATCGGCGGCATGGCCGTCGCCGCGTGCGCGGTGTCACCGAGCTCCGGTTCGTCGACCGCCACGTCGGCCGGGCTGCTGCCCGGGTCGATCAGTTCCAGGGCGACGTCGGTGGGCTGCGCCCCGGACCGCGTGACGAGCTCGGCCTCCACCCCCGTGCTCGGGCCGGTCCACAGCGGCGCCGTGCCACCCCTGCGTCCGTCCCCGGAGCCGGCGCCGGGGGTCTGGCCGTCCTCGACCCCCACCTCCGTCCAGCCACTCCAGACCCCGGCGGTGTCGCGTGCCCGGACCTGCACGACCGTGTCGGTCACGGCCGGGTCCGGCGTCCACGTCACCCCGACCAGGGAGAAGCCCGCCACGTGCTCCCGGGTCAGCCGGAGCACCAGCTGGTCGGCGGGCACGTCGGCCATCGGGGCCGTGGGCCCCTGGCGGACCTCGGCGTCACCGGCCGGGTCGGTGACCGACCCCATCAGCAGCACGTCGGTCGTGGTCTCGACCGGCACCGGCGCGGGACGCGAGGGGCCGACCACGGGCAGGACGAGCACTGCCCCGGTCAGCGCGGCGCAGGTCGCCAGGACGGCCAGGAGTCGGCGCACGGTGCTGGTTCCTCTCGCATCGACGCGCGCACCCCGCCGGCGGCGGACGACACGTCCTCCTCGTTACATCGCCCACCACCCCCCTCCTCTTGAGCCGGGGCCGCATTTCCGTCGGCGACCGCCGCCACGAGGGCGTGTGACGGGTGCGGCTGGTGCTCACCACGAGGCGAGGTGGGCGGAACGCGCCGTGGAGATGGCACTTCTTGCGTGTCGGAGGGGTCCGCTCCCCACTGAGCACACCTACCGTTGCCAACGTCGACGCACAAAGCGTCACAAAGTGACCAACCTGGCGTCGGTGGACGCCCGCGCCCCCGGACCGCCGCACAACACCCGCTGTGAGGACCACGTGAGCCGAGACCGGAACGAGCAGGGCCGACCAGCAGGCCGGCCGCTGCCCCCGCGCCTCGACCCGCGCGCGGGTCAGCCACGCCGTCCGCGGGCGGCCGCGGCCCCGGGTGACTCCGGGGCCGACGCCCCGCCCCTCCGACGCGGCGGCCGCCGTGCCGCGGTCGCCGCGCGCGCCGTCGCCGGGGTCCTCGCAGCCAGTCTCCTCGCCGGGTCCGGCTGGGGCTGGTACCTCGGCCAGGTGGCGTCCGCGACGGTGAACCGCACCGACGCCATCCCGAGCGAGGGCAACGAGGGCAGCGGCGGCGGGGAGGCCATGAACCTGCTGCTGGTCGGCAACGACAGCCGGGCCGCGCTGACCGAGCAGCAGCTGGCGGACCTCAACGCCGGCACCGACTCCGGTTCCAACACCGACACGATGATCCTGGTCCACGTGCCGGCCGACGGGTCCCGCGCCTCGTTCGTCTCCTTCCCCCGCGACTCGTACGTGAAGATCCCCGGCTACGGCTGGGACCGGCTGAACGCCGCGTACGCCTACGGACGGATGAACGCCCCCGAGAGCGCCTCCGAGGAGGCCAGGTCCGCGCAGGGCTCCCAGCTGCTGGTGCAGACGATCAGCGGGCTCACCGGTCTGCAGATCGACCACTACGCCGAGGTCGACCTGCTGGGCTTCTTCGAGCTGTCCAACGTCGTCGGCGGCGTCGAGATCAACCTGTGCCGGGCCGTCGACGACCGGGACTGGTCGGGGGCCTACTTCCCCGCCGGGGTGCAGACGATCAGCGGCGCGGACGCGTTGAAGTTCGTCCGCCAGCGGCACGGCTACGGGCCCCAGGGCCGTGGTGACTTCGACCGGATCGTCCGCCAGCAGGTCTTCATCGGCGGGGTGCTGCGCAAGATGCTGTCCGAGGAGGTCCTGCTGGACCTGGGCAAGCAGCGTGCCCTCGTGCAGGCCGCAGCCGACGCGTTGACCGTCGACCAGGACCTGGACCTGATGCAGCTGGCCCAGCAGATGCAGTCGGTGACCGCGGACAGCATCGAGTTCCAGACCGTGCCGAACCGCGGGACCGGCGAGGAGGACGGCAAGTCGATCGTCCGGCTGGAGGACGAGGACGCGCTGCAGGCCTTCTTCGCCGCGCTCTCGGCCGAGCCCGAGCCCGAGGCCCCCGCCACTCCCGTCGCCCCGCAGACGGTGGCGCCGGCCACGGTGACGGTCGACGTCTACAACGGGTCGGGCACCTCGGGGCTGGCGGCGAAGGCCGCCTCGGCCCTGGCCGCGGCCGGCTTCCCGGTGGGTACGACCGGCAACGCCTCGTCGATGGATCACGAGCAGACCGAGATCCGGTTCGCCGCCGGTGACGAGGCCCTCGCCAACACCGTCGCCGCCGCGATCCCGGGTGCGGTGAGCAAGGAGAGCGACGACGCGACCAGCGGCACCGTGCAGCTGGTCCTCGGCAGCGACTTCAACGGCGTGGGCCAGGCGGTCACCCCACCGGCCCCCACCCCGGTGGTCGAGGGCGAGGACGCGCGGACCGCGGCGGACACCACCTGCATCAACTGAGGCCGCCACCGTGGCGCCCCCACCGGGAGCGCGCGGCACGACGGGTCCGGTGACAGGCTGGGACGGTGCCCGCGACCCTGCCTGCTGACCTGCTCACCGCCGTCGTCCGACGGGACGGCGCCGCTCCCCTGCTGACGCAGTACGACGACGCCACCGGGGAGCGGGTCGAACTCTCGGCGGTCACCCTCGCGAACTGGGTGGCCAAGACCGCCAACCTCCTCCAGGAGGAGTTCGACGTCGGGCCCGGCAGCAGGGTGGCGGTGGCCCTGCCGGTGCACTGGCAGACCGCGGCCGTGCTGCTCGCCGTCTGGAGCTGCGGTGCGACCGTCGTCGAGACCGCGGCGGAGGACGACGGCCGGTTGGACGACGCCGACGTCGTCCTGGCCGCGCAGGACCGGCTGCCGGCCCTGGAGGAGCTCGACCTGCCCGAGCTCTTGGGTCTGTCGCTGCACCCGCTCGGCATGGGCATGACCGGCTACGCCGGGCCGGCCCGGGACTTCGCCCTCGAGGTGCGGGCGCACGGCGACGTCTTCAGCCCCTGGCAGGCGCCGGACCCGGCGGCGGCGGGGCTGCACGCGGGCGGGCTCGAGTTGCGCCTCGGCGGGCTGGTGGACGCCGCCCGGGAGCTCGCCGGCCGGCTGGACGTCGTCCCCGGCGACCGGGTGCTCGTGGACGAGCAGACGGCCACGGAGGCCGGGCCGGTCGCCTGGCTCCTGGCCCCGCTCGCGGCGGGCGCGTCGATCGTGCTGGTGCGCTCCGCCGACCCCGCGCTCCTGCCGGGTCGTGCCGCGACCGAGCGGGTCACCGCATCGCTGGGCCGACGGGTGGAGGGCGTGCGCGAGCTGGGCCGCCCGGCCTGACACCCGGGAGCCCGACGGCCACGGAGCCGGGAAGGCTCCGTGGCCGTCGAAGGTCAGCCGGGGTCGGCGGTCAGCGGAAGTACTGCTCCACGACCCGCCGGGCCATGGCGACCGCGTAGCTCTGGCCACGGTCCTGCGGGTAGATCTGCGACATCGTGGCGAGCACGACGCCGGGCATCGACGTCTCGTGCGGCGGGATGGACGGCTTGTAGTCCGGGGTGACGACCGGCTGCGCGAAGGCGGCACGGGAGAAGTGCCAGTCCTTGACCCACGACAGGTCGAAGTCCGGGTTCAGGCGACGTAGCCACGGCTCGTACTGCTTCAGCAGCTCGGCGGGGTCGGTGGTGTACCGCCAGTCGTCGCGCGGCACGTAGTTGCCGACGTAGACCACGTGCCGGCCGCCGTAGTCCGACGTCGGGACCATGTTGGTGTGCTCCACGACCGCGAGGAAGGGGAACGTCGAGTCGTTGACGTTCAGCCAGTAGTACGGGATCACGCTGCGGTCGCACTCCAGCACGAAGCAGGTGGCACCGAGGTACTCGGCGCGCTGGAGGGCGTCCCCCGGAGCGGCGCCCGCTGCCTGGGCGAACACCGGCTGCGGCACGGTGACGAGCACCTTGTCGTACTCGTACCTGGCGCCGTCCTCGGTCCGCACCTCGACGGGGCCGGCCGGGTCCGGCTGCGCGATGTGCGCCAGCCGCTTGCCCATCTCGACCTTGCCGCCGCGCTCCTCCACGGCGCGCAGCAGCCCGTCGTAGACCTGGTGGAAGCCACCGTCCATGTAGCCCAGCTTGAACGTGCGGTAGTGGATGCGTGCCCACAGCCAGGCCATGGAGATCTCCGACGCCCGCGACCCGAACTTGCCGGTGAGCAGGGGCTCCCAGATCACCTCGGCTGCCCGGGGGCCGGCCCACCGGCGCACCCAGTCGAGCGCGCGACGGTCGTTGAGGCGCTCACCGTTCCGGATGACCTTCAACATCGCGGACGAGCCGCCGAAGCGGACGCGGTCGAGCAGGCCCAGCGGCGGGAACTTGAGCATCTCCACGGGGGTGGAGAAGTCGTGCAGCTCGCCGTCGTAGTAGATGCCGGTGGTGGTCGAGTGGAACTGCAGCTTGGGTCCGAGCCCGAGCTCCTCGATCAGGTCGATGATGGCGCGGTCGGTCTCGAAGATGTGGTGGTAGTAGCGCTCCAGGGGCGTGCCCTGGACCTCGAGCGAGCCGGCCAGCCCGCCGATCTCGTCCGCGCCCTCCAGGACGGTGACGTCGTGACCGTCCTTGACGAGGTCGTACGCCGCGGTCAGACCCGTGGCGCCGGCGCCGATGATGCCGATCTTCATCCGAAACTCCATCTCTTGTTCAGGACAAACTGGAAGACCGCGACGATCGGCATCGAGACGACCTTGACGACGTTCGCGTCCACCCCGAGCCAGGTGTGGAACACCAGGAGCAGCACCGCGACCAGCGCGATGCCGAGGAGACCCACGGAGTAGAACCGGGCGAACCGGCGCAGCATCCCGTCCCGCTTGCGGAAGTTGAGGTAGCTGTTGAGCAGGAAGTTGTTTGTGATCCCCGCCGAGGTGCTGATCGCCGTCGCGATCTGCTCGTGCAGCCCGACCACGTTGTAGAGGACGAGGAAGAGGACCAGGTCGAGCAGGACGCCCGAGACGCCGATCAGCTGGTACAGGAAGAAGTGCCGGTGACGCACCCAGAGGTCACGCGCCGGTGCGCGCAGCTTGCTGTCCGCCGTCGCCATGGTCCACCACCTTCTCCACGATGTAGAGCGGGCGGGCCTGGACCTCGGTGTAGATCCGGCCGACGTAGGAGCCGATGACGCCCAGCGACAGCATCTGCACGCCACCCAGGAACAGCACCATGATCATGAGCAGCGTCCAGCCGGGGACGGAGACGTCGGGGAAGAACAGCCGCAGCCCGAGGGCGTAGAGGATGCCGAGCACGGCGAGCACCACCGTGAGCAGCCCCAGCCGGGTGATCATCTTCAGCGGGACCGTGGAGAAGCTGGTCACGCCGTCGGCGGCGAGCCGGAGCATCTTCGGCAGCGGGTAGTTGGTCTCCCCCGAGGTCCGCTCGTCCCGGTCGAACGGGACGGCGGCCTGCTTGAACCCGAGCGAGGCGACGAGTCCGCGCACGAACCGGTTGCGTTCGCGGTGCGAGCGCAGCAGGTCGGTGGTGGCCCGGTCCATCAGGCGGAAGTCGCCGGTGTCCACGGGGATCTCGATGTCGGCGAACCGGTGCAGCAGCCGGTAGTAGGCGTGCGCCGTGAACCGCTTCATCGGCGTGTCCTTGCGGCTGCGCCGCTGCGCGTACACGATCTGGGCGCCGCCCTCCCACGCCTCGATGAGCTCCAGGCTCACCTCGGGCGGGTCCTGCAGGTCGGTGTCCATGACGATGACGGCGTCACCACGGGCGTAGTCGAGCCCGGCCGTGATCGCCATCTGGTGCCCGAAGTTGCGGGAGAAGTTGACGACCCGGACCCCGTCGCAGGACTCCGCGATCTTCTCCAGGATCTCCAGCGACCGGTCCCGGGAGCCGTCGTTCACGTAGACGAACTCGAACTCCAGGTCCGGGCGCTTGCGGGTCGCCTGGAAGAGGCGGTCGTGGAAGTTCTCGATGCCGTCCGCCTCGTTGTAGACGGGGAGGACGTAGGAGACGATCCGCCGCTGGGACGCGCCCGGCACCGGAGCCGGCGCCTCAGCGGTGTCGTTGGATCGGATGACAGGGGTCGCCATAGCGGCCTTCCGTGGTCTCGGCGTGACCGGCACCGCCGGTCGTCAGCTTCGTCGTGCTGGGCAGGGGCCGATCGGGCGATCGGCAGTGTCCGTGCGGGCGGTGGTCGACCTCCGGTCGGGGCACCGCCGCGTCAACGATCCCCCTCCCAGCCCCAGAGCATGGTCTGGTCCGTCGATCGGTCGTACTGGTCCCGGGCGAGAGGGTAGTCAAGCCGGATCACGTGCCCCCACTCCTCCTGAGGGGCACCCTCCAGGCGGCTCGGCACCTCCTGGCGGTCGGCCTGCGACACACCGGCGAAGCTGCCCCCCTCGCTGGGGATGTACGCGATCCGCGCCCCGCCGTGCCAGTTCGGTGCGCCGACGATGACAGCGGGGGTCTCCGCCAGGCCGTCGGACACCACGGGGAAGTCCGAGACGCACGGCAGGTGCCACGCCAGCGGCCAGTCCGGCAGCACCGGGCCGGTGCCGTCGAGGTAGTCCTGCAGGCTCTCGACGGTGCGGACCCGCGGGCCGGTGACCGCCACCCAGCCGCCGACGTCGGTCGTCGCATCGGCGGCGACCACGCGGACGCGGTCGGCGGTCGCCGGCACGTCGGCCGCGGCGAGGGACAGCGGCCGCCAGGCCGGCTGGCCGACCGGGCCGTCGCCGACCGTCCGGCGGGCCAGCGCGGTGACGCCGTCCTCCTCCCCCTCGGCGCGTCCGAACTCCAGCTCGACGAGATTGGCACCCCCGGTGCGACCGGCCGCGCTGATGGCGAGCTCCTCGTCGGCGGACAGCTCGGGCAGCTCGAACCACGGGGTCACCAGCGCCCCGACGGTCCGCTCCCCGCCCTCCAGGCTCCCCCAGAGGTAGGTGGCCGCACCCGAACCGGGCGCCGTCGGCGGCTGCTCGCCGTCCAGGAAGCCGTCTCCGACGACGAAGCCGTCGGCGATCGGGGCCTCCTCGTCGGCCGCCGGCACGAGGGGACCGCCGGGCGCGTCGAGCAGCACGTCGACCGACTCGGGGATCCCGCAACTGGTGCCGGTCAGGGTCTCGACGTTCTCGAGGGCCAGCGCGTAGCCCCCCGCGTCCGCCTGGCGCAGCGGGGCGACGCTGAACGTTCCCAGCAGCGCGGCCACCGACATGGCGCCCGCGACGGCGGCGACCACGGCCGGCCCCGCGGCGAGCAGCGCCGGGCCCGACTCCTGCCCCCGCCGGGAGCGCATCCACCACGCGACCGCCACGGTGCCGGCGGCGAGCACCAGCCACAGCGCCGGGTTCCCGAGCGGTACACCGAGCGGTGCCACCGGGGCGTCCCGGTACGGCAGGCCGTAGACCGAGTACATGAACCAGGAGTGCGACCCCGAGAACGCCAGCCCGGCGGCGAGGGCCACCACGCCGGTGCCGGCGGCGGCGATCACCAGCGCTGCCCGATCGCGGGACCGGGACCGGGCCACCTCCAGGACGAGCACGCAGCCCAGGGCGAGGAAGGGTGCGCCCAGCCCGGCCAGCGAGCCGAAGTGGTGCGACCACTTCGACGGCGTGACGAACAGGAGCGCGAACGCCAGCGCGACCGAGGCCGCCAGGAGGTGTGCCTCCCGGAACCGGCGCAGTTCCGGGAGCCTCCGGGCCAGCAGGAGGGCAACGACGAGGAGCAGGCCGAGGGTGAGGAGGACCGCCAGGCGCTTCGTGGCCGTGCCCTGGGACCCGCCACCGAGGAGGAACGCGTAGCGGGTGGCCTCCTCGTACCACTCGAGGTTGGGCCCGATCTCCGTGTGCAGCTGCGTGGCCTTCGCGACGCCGTGCAGGGACTGGTCGGCGAACATGACCACCAGCCCGCTGCCGGCGAGCGCCGACAGCAGCGCCGCGATGCCGACCGTGCTCCACCAGGACGACCCCGCCCCTCCACCGGCGGCGCGCACGGTCCGCCAGATGCGCGGCAGCAGCACGAACACCGGAGCGAGCGCCACGACGGAGGACGGGGTCACGGACAGGCAGAGCCCCGCGGTCAGGGCCGCGCCACCGATGAGGAGCAGCGGACGGCGGGCCGTCGGCGCGGTGCCCCGCACGAGCAGCGCGAAGACGACGGCCGCACCGAGCGCCACGAACGGCTCGGGCCGCACCCCGATGTTGAACGGCAGCCACCACGCCAGGAAGAAGACGGCCGACAGCACCGCGACCAGCGTCCCGCGCGACGACCGCGGCAGCACCGCCCCGAGCACCCCGCGGCTGACCACGAACCACGTCGCCAGCCCCACCAGGTAGCTGGGGAGCCGCAGCCACAGCGGCGCGGCGGAGACGGCGGCCAAGGGCTGCACGATGTGCTGCACCAGGGTGAACGGCGCCTCGGAGGCGTTGAACCAGTGGTAGTAGTTCCCGATGTCGCCGCTGGCCAGGCCGTTCCGGATGGTCATCGTGGCGTAGCCGTCGTCGTCGGTCTGCGGCGCGATGATCGCCCAGAGGGACAGCGCCGCCACCACGGCCGCGTCGCAGGCCAGCCGGACCCGCCGCCCGGCGACGCGCCCGGCCCGTCGCGCCTCGCCGCTCCGGGACGCCGGCGCGACCATCCACCGCGCCAGCATCGCCAGGGCCACCGCGGCCACGAGGACGTAACCGGCGATCATCGCGAGCTTGGCGGCGCTCGGGGTGCTCTCGAACCAGGTCCGCGTCCGGGCGGTGACGGTGGTGCCGTCGGCGTCCTCCGGCCCGAGGTCGGTGGTGAAGGCGAAGACCTCGGGGACCGGCTCGGCGTCCAGCACCGTCGGGGGGCCGTCGCCGACCGCGACGGTGGTCGCCGTGTCGTCGGAGTCCACCCGGACGTCGCAGCCGGCGGCATCCGGCGTGCCGGAGTGCACCAGCCGGCCGTTGACCAGGACCCGCAGCCGCCCGTCCTCCGTGTCGACCACCAGCCCTGACGCCGGGCCCCCGTCACGGATGAGCGAGGTGGCCAGCAGGGTCGTCCGCTCCCCCGTGCCCAGCCCGGCCTGCACCACGTCGCAGGGCACGGTCGCCTGGATCTCGGCCGGGCGGTAGGGCACGAAGAACGCGGTGGTGGAGGTCGGCTGCTCGCCCTGCGAGGGCCAGGTCACCTCGGTGCGGTCGGCGACGACCGGGGCGAGGGGCAGCGCCACCGCCAGGCCGATCCCCAGCAGGCCGACCAGCAGCGCCACGACGGCCCGCAGCGGTCCGCTCCGGCGGGTCGGGACGGGCGCGGCGGGGACCGGTGCAGCCGGCAAGAGCGTCGTCGACACGTGGCGCCTCTCGATTGCCCGGGGCCTCGGTGCCGCAACGAGCTTGATGGTGCGAATGACCAGGGGGAGGGCGGCCAGGCGAGCGCGGACACGGTGGGGACCTGTCGTACAGGCCCAGGAGCATCCCCCGAAAACCGAGCGTAACGCAGATCCGGACCCCGCCAGGGGCGTCTGGGACGGCCGGGCACTCCTGTGCGGCGCGTCGCGGGTGTGACTGGTGGTGCTGGGCCGGTGCGCGCGCGTGACGGCTATCCTCGGCCCCCGGGTGGCGCACGTACCGACCCCGGAACGCGGCACCCGGTGACCGTGGCGGTCACCGCCGGGCGGCGAGGATGGAGCACCCGGTCTCGTGCTCGACGATGGCGGAGCGACGCGGCAGCGAGCTGCCGGACGCCCCCCGCACCGGGCACGGGCGCGGTGACGTTCTCGGTCCTCGCCCACGATCCTGGCACCGGCGATCTCGGTGTCGCCGTCGCCTCCTGCATCCTGGCCGTGGGTCGCGCCGTGCCCAGCGCCCGTCCCGGCGTGGGCGTGGTCGCCGCGCAGGCCCGCAGCCGGCGTGGCCTGGGCCGGTCACTGCTCGACGGCCTGGCCGCCGGCGGCGCACCCGCGGCGCTCGTGCGCCAGGCGGCGCACTCCGCCGAGGACGCCGACCGGCAGGTCGCCGTCCTGGACGCCACCGGGCGGGTGGCCGCCGACACCGGCCGAGGTTGCTTCCCCGTGAGCGGCCACCTGCTGGGCGAGGGGTTCAGCGTGCAGGGCAACATGCTGGCCTCCACGGCGGTGCTGCCGGCTATGGCCGAGGCGTTCACCGCCGCACCCGGTGACCTCGCCGACCGCCTGCTGGCCGCCCTGACCGCAGGGCAGGACGCCGGCGGCGACCTGCGCGGGCGCCAGTCGGCCGCGCTCCTGGTGATCAGCGGAGCCGCGCCGACCGAGGACGACGACGGCGTGCGCACCGATCTGCGGGTGGACGACTCCGGCGACCCGGTCGCCCAACTGCGGATGCTGCGCAACCTGCAGCGGGCCTACGACGAACGCGACTACGAGCACCTCGCGCTGTTCGCGCCGGAAGGCGCCCGCGACCTCTACGCCGCTCTCGCCGCCTCCCGGCGCGGGAACCGCGAAGACGCGCGGCGGGCGCTGGAGGCGATGCGCGCCCGACCGGGGTGGGCGGCATGGCTGAACGCCATGGCCGGTGACGCGCGGCTGTCGGCGGTGTCCCGGCTGATCGGCTGACCTCCCGTGCTCAGACGGTGTCCGGACGCAGCCGGGCCAGCACGGCCGGATCGATCTCGCGGTCGTGCAGCGGCAGCACCAGCTCGGTCACGAGGTCGGTCAGCTCGGCGATCCGCAGGTTCAGCCGGCGGGACTCGTGCAGCCCTTCGCGCAGCTCGGCGACCTGGCGTTCGAACTCGGCGAGGCGCCCCTCGGCGTCACGCAGCCGTCCCCGCAGGTCGTCGGCCTGCTCGCTCAGCCGGGCGTTCTCCTCGCTCAGCCGGTCGACCTGCTCGGGCAGCTCCAGCGCCGCGGGGGCCAGGGCCCGCCGGACGGCCCGGACCGCGCGGTTGGACTGCGGACGCGGCTGCGGGTGCTGGCTCATCGGGGCCTCCGTCGGAAGGTCAGGCGGTACATGGGGACGATCTGCTCCTCGGCGGCGCCGAACCAGCGCAGCGGCTCGAGCCGGGACTCGACCTCCTCGAGGACGAGCCGGTGCCGGCCGGCCTCGGCCGCCACCTGCTCGACGGCGAGGTGGCGGTAGGGCGGGATGCCCGCGTAGCCGTGGTCGGCGACGAGGTCGAAGAAGGCCCGGCCGGAGGGGCGCAGCAGCATCCAGCAGAGGCGGAACAGGTTGTCCCGCCCGCGGTCCTCGACCGCGTTGAGCAGCCGCCGGCCCATGACCGTCCAGCTCTCCGGGGCCGCGGCGAGCTCCGCCCCGAGCCGGACGACCGTGCGCACGTCCAGCAGGTTCTGCACCTCGAAGGTGACCGGCAGGTCGGCACCGGCCAGGCGGGACCGTGCTTCTGCGACGGCGTACCGGGAGAAGTCGTAGGCGCGGACGGTGCGGCCGAGGGAGGCCAGCGCGAGGGCGTCCGTCCCGACACCGCTGCCCAGCTCCAGGACGGCGCTGTCGGCCGGCGTGCGCTCGTGCACGCAGCGAGCGAAGGCGCTCGGCTCCCGGTCGTGCCCGAACTCACCGGGCGGTGCGAGCAGGACCAGGTCGTCCCACTGCTCGCGCTCGACGTTGTAGTCGGCGAACCAGCCGTAGAACCGCTCCCCGGTGCTCTCGGGCACCCGGAAGGCGAAGGCGGGGTCCGGCGTCCGCCAGCCCTCGCCGTACACCGCCCGCAGCACCAACTCCTGGTCCCGGGGCGCCGGCTCCTGCCGGCCGGCCACCTCCACCGTGCTCGGCGGCAGCAGGTCCTCCCGGCGGGCCGGGGTGCGGACCATGAAGTGCTGCAACCAGTGCTCACCGAGCACGAACCCGGGGAAGACGTCGACGTAGTGGTCGGGCCGGCCCTCGTGGGAGAAGACGACCTGGAGGTGCCCGACGGACAGCCGGACCACCTCGTAGCCGGCGGCGCTGAGCAGCCGACCGACGGCGAAGCTCTCCAGCGCGACGTCCGCGGGGTGCTCGTGGCGGCTGAGGTAGGCCAGGTCCGCGTCGTCGTCGTGCGGGAGCAGACGCCCCTCGCGGACCGGACCGAGGAGCGTGCCGCAGGTGACGTAGACGACCGGCCCGAGCTCGGACTCCAGCAGCTCGCGGATGGCGGTCATGTGGTCGAGCATCCGGTCGACCATCCCGGGGGCGGCGTCGGCGAAGGCCTGCCCGAGGCGGCCCCACTTGTTGACCACCAGCGGGCGGCCGTAGTGGTCGACCAGCTCCAGCGGCCCGCGCCCGCCGTCCAGGCTCACGGTCGCCTCCGGCCCGTCCTCCGCGCCGCTGACCCGCAGCTGCACGCGGAAGGTGCCCTGGAGCCGGGGACGCAGGGCCGGCGGCCACGGCTCGAAGCGCAGGTCACCCGGCCCGTGCCCGGAGTACCGCAGCTCGGCCGGCACGTCGTCGGGCACGTCCCCGGCAGGCGCTGCCCGGAAGGAGAAGACGCGCCGGCCGTCGAGATCGACGTCGAGCACCTCGGCGCCGGGCCCGTCGATGCGGTAGAAGAGGCCGGACGGAGTGGGCCACAGCTGGAGGATCGGTCTCTCCTCGTCGGTTCCGGGGACGTCCGCGGGCACCCGTCGCCAGGTCCCCTCGGCCCCGGACGGGCACGGACCGAGGCTGGACGCCGAGTCTAGGGGCGGGCGACCTCGGTCGGGACCCTGCTCACCGACCGCGCCCTGGGGAGATCGGCCGGATCGGCACGAGCCTACGATGACCGATAGGAGATCGTGGCGATGCCGAACCCGGCCGGCCGGTGCCCAGGAGGTCCCATGCGAGCAGTTCCAGGCCAAGCAGCCCTCGGGTCCGCCATCCTGGTCGGCGGGTTGCTGCTGACGGGATGCGGCCAGGACGCCACCGCACCGGCCGACGCGGGCGGAGTCCGCGTCGCGACGCAGGACGACGGCTTCCACGGCACGCTGATGCAGCGGCCCCAGCCCCGTCCGGACCTGACGCTGCCGACCACCACCGGAGACCCGTTCGACCTCGGGAACCGCCCCGAGGACGAGATCACGCTGCTCTTCTTCGGCTACACCCACTGCCCGGACCTGTGCCCGACCACGATGGCCGACCTCGCGCTGGCGCGGGACGTGCTCGCCCCCGGGATCCGTGACCGGGTGCAGGTGGTGTTCGTGACCGAGGACCCGGCGCGGGACACCCCGGAGGCGCTGCGGGAGTGGCTGGACCGGTTCGACCCGGAGTTCACCGGGCTCATCGGCGGCACCGAGGCCACCGCGGCGGCGCTGCGGGAGCTGTACCTGCCCGAGAGCGCCCAGGTGGCCGACCCGTCGACAGCGATCGTCCACCCGCACGAGGGCGGCGCGCACGCCGCGGAGGGCGACGGGCAGCACGGGAACGGGCACAGCCACGGCGACTACGGGGTCGACCACGCGGGAACGGTCTACGCCTGGGGTCCCGGGGGCCGGGCGGTGATCTACACCGGCGGAACCACCCCGGACCAGTACGCCGAGGACCTCACCCGGCTGGCCACCGCCGGCTGAGCGGGGCCACCCCTCCCTCGGGCCGGTCGCCGTCAGCCTCCGGACAGGTCGCGCTGCATCCGGACGTACTCGTCGCGATCGATCTCGCCGGCGGCGTATCGGCGGCGCAGCACCTCCTGCGCACCGGCGGCCTCGTCCGGCCGGGCCGTCGGGCGGCGCCTGACCAGCCGGATGGCCGCAAGGACCGCGATCACCAGCAGGGCGACGCCGACCAGGGCCCAGAACAGCATCCAGCCGCCCATCATCCCGCCGTCCATCATCCCGCCGTCGTGGCCCATCAGTTGCTCCTTCGTCCGGTCGGCGGGGCACCCTCGGCTGCCCTGCCGCGCGTCCCCCACCGGCTGTCGGCGGGGCGGTCAGTCGTGGGGCGCGCTCCCCGAAGAGGTCACGCTCCGGCCGGGCCGGGGCACGCTCATGCACCCCCCGAGCGGAGGAGGGCGTCGATCAGGCGCTGCAGCTCCGCGGAGGTCAGCTGACCGACCACCCGGTCGACGACGCGGCCGTCGGCGTCGAGGGCGAGGGTCACCGGCAGTCCCCGGACGCCCAGCAGGCGCAGCAGCTCGCCGTCGGCGTCGACGGCGTGCGGGTAGTCGACGCCGTGCTCGTCGAGGAACCAGCGGGCAGCGTCGGGGGCGTCCTGCACGTCCACACCCAGGAACCGGACCTGCTCGCCGTGGTGGGCGTAGGCCTCCTGCAGCAGCGGCATCTCCTCCCGGCACGGGCCGCACCAGGTCGCCCACAGGTTGACCAGGGTCGGACGGCCGGTCAGCCGGTCCAGCGCCACGTCCGGGCCCGGCCCCAGGCAGGGCAGGGTGAGCGGCGGCAGGGCGTCCGCGCCGGCCGGCGCGACGTCCTCGGGCAGCTGCTCGCAGGCCGGCGCGGGGGGGAGCCGCCTCGGCGGCCACCGGTCCGGTCCCTGCCGTGGACGCGGTCGGCTCGGTGGCCGCACAGCCGGCCAGCAGGGCGACCGTGAGGAGCCCGGCTGCCAGCCGCGCCGGCATCAGGACTCCCGGTACAGCTCGGTGAAGGTCCGCCCGCCGTCGGTGGAAGCCAGGACCGCACCGTCGACGGCGACGTAGACCTCCTCCCCGTCCACGGTCAGCGCCTCCGGAGCTCCACCTGCGCTGCCGCGCTCGGCCCAGGTCCGCCCGCCGTCGGTGCTCACGAACACCGTCCCGTCCGGAGCGACCCCGGCTGCCGTGCCACCGTCGGCGGCGATGTCCACCAGCACCAGCAGCGGGGCGCCGGCGACGGCGCTGACGTTCCTCCCGGCGTCCTCGCTGACCACCAGGCCGGCCTCCGTGGTGGCCAGGACCCGCTGCGGCTCGGTCGGATCCGCGGCCAGGTCGGCGATTCGCATCTGGCCGCGATCGGCCCACTCGACGCCGTCCTCGCTGACCATGAGCCGGCCCCCGCTGTAGCCGTAGATCATGCCGCTCGCGGCGTCCAGGGCGTGGAAGTCGGCCTCCCCGGCCAGTGACAGCGTCTCCCAGGTCTCCCCACCGTCGGTGCTCTCGAGCAGGCCCAGGTTGCCCGGGCCCTCCTGGCCGGCGCCGGGATGGCCGCTGGCCAGGTAGTGCCCGGGGCCGACGACGGTGAAGCCCATGAAGTCCTGCACCCGGTCGGCGATGCGGGTCAGCTCCCCGCCCGGCGTGATGCGCACCAGCCCGTAGTGGGTGCCGGCGTACAGGGCGTCGTCGGCCGGGTCGACGCCCAGCCCGTGCACGTGCTCGAGGGTCACGTCGTCCGGGTGGGCGCGGGTGCCGTCGTCGTGGCTGTGGGTCTCGCCGTCAGCGGCGGCCTGGTCGCCGCCGGCTGCGTCGGCGCCGCACCCGGCGAGCAGCAGCGCTCCCGACGCGGCGGCGCCGACCAGCACCCGACGTCGCCGCGGACGACCGGCCACCCCGCGAACGGGCCGGGCGGATCGGGACGGCAGGACGGACGCTGACATGAGCTCCCCACAGAGACCGGACGGACGTACTACGACGAATAGTAGACCGTCCGGCGGAGTCGGAGCTCAGCTCCAGTCGGCTCCGGGGAGGACGCACAGCCCGCTGGAGACCGCGGACACCAGCGGCCAGGCGGCCAGTGCCACCGGCCCGGCCACCACCAGCACCGCCGCCGCCGACGCGGCGATCCGGTGCACGGGCCTCAGAGGGGCGACCGGCCGGAGCAGCCGTGTCACCCGGTGCACGCCGGCTCCCTGCGCGGCGGCCAGCGCCGGGGCGGGGGCGCGCATCCCGGCGAGGGTGACCAGCGCGGAGGCGACCTCGACGCGGCTCACCCGCCGGGCGGCGGCGTCGTCGGCCAGCAGCTCGACGAGCCGCTCGGTCTCCACCCGGCCCCGGGAGAAGAGGGGCACCCGGGGGAAGGCCCGGTCCAGGACCCGGGCGGCGCCGACGGCCAGGTGATGACGGCCGCGCAGATGGGCCCGCTCGTGGGCCAGCACGGCGGCGAGCTCCTGGACGGAGAGCGTGCGGAGGGCCGCGGTGGTCACCACGACGGATCGGCGCCGCCCCGGCAGGCAGAAGGCGGCGGCGTGGTCGGAGTCCAGCACCACCGCCCCCAGCGACCGTTCGCGGCGGGCACCGACCAGGAGGCTCGCCCGCAGTCGGCGCCGCTCCCGCTGGTCGCGCAGCCGGCTGCGGGCGGCGACCCAGCCCAGCCGCAGGGACACCCCGCCCGACAGCAGGACGCCGGCGAGCACGGCGGCCAGCTGCCCGGGCGACCGGTAGACGGCGGCGATGGTCGCCGCGCAGGCGTCGAGGACCGATGCCAGGCCGTCGGCGACCGCACCGGCCGGCACCAGCAGCGCCAGGCCGGCGAGCACCACGGACACGAGCGCACCGGCCGACGCCGCCTGCCAGGCGGCGACCGCCAGCCGCGGGGACCGGTCGGCCCAGCCGGCACCGAGCGCCCGCGGAGCCAGCGCCACCAGCGTCGCGGCGAACCCCAGCAGCGCGACGGTGGTGGTCACGACGTCTGCGCCTGCCGGGCCGCCTCCACCGCGGTCCGCAGGCTGGCCACCGCGTCGGCGTCGAGGTCGGCGACGAAGTGCATGAGCACCTCGTCGCGATCCCCGGCCGCGCTCAGCACGTCCTGCAGCATCGCCGCGGAGTGCTCCGCGCGGGTCCGGGTGGGGCGGTACCGCCAGGCCCGGCCTTCCATCTCCCGGCTGAGGGCACCCTTGCGGTGCAGGTTGTCCATCACCGTCATCACGGTGGTGTAGGCGAGTACGCGGGACGCGGTCAGCTCGGCGAGCACCTCGCGGACGGTCGCCGCCGCCCCGCGGCGCCACAGCACGTCCATCACGACGGCTTCCAGCTCACCGAACGGGCGCACCCGCCACCTCCTCGTCCCCTCCGTGCCACAGTACTAGCGGCGGTAGTGGAGGACGCCACGACGGAGCACTACACCCGATAGTAGACCACCACTCCTACCTGTCATAGTAGGGCGGTGGCGAGGAAGCAGCTCAGTCGTACAGCCGGCCGCCGCCGTCCGGGCCGCACCGCGGCGGTACGTCGATGAGCCGGCCGTTCAGCCGCCGGACCCTGCTGCTCGCCGCCGGCGCAGCCGCCGGGGCGCTGGCCGGCTGCTCCACCGGCGGGAACGAGGCCGCCGGCGGCCGCCTGGAGTACGAGTTCACGGAACCCACGCCGACGGCGACGGTGCTCGCCGAGGACCAGCGGGCACCGGCGCCGGCCTTCTCCGGCGAGCTGCTCGACGGCACTCCGTTCGACTCCTCCTCCCTGGCCGGGGACGTCGCCGTGATCAACTTCTGGGGGTCCTGGTGCGTGCCGTGCCGGGTGGAGACCCCGGAGTTCCAGGCCGTGCACGGCGACGTCGCCGACCGCGGGGTGCAGTTCCTCGGCATCGACGTCAAGGATCAGCGCCAACTCGCCGTCGCCTTCGCCGAGCAGCTCGGGGCGGCGTACCCGTCGGTGTTCGATCCCCGCGGTGAGGTCGCGATGGCCTTCCGCGGATTCCCGGCCAACGTGGTCCCCTCCACCATCCTGCTCGACCGCGACGGCAGGGTCGCCGCCGTCCACACCGGTCAGGTCCACGGGGAGGACCTGCGCACCGCCGTCGAGCTGCTGCTGGCCGAGGACCGGGCGTGAGCGAGCTCGCGGCGACCTTCGCCGGCATCGTCACCGACGGCTCGCTGCTGCTGGCCGTCGCCGTGGCCGCGCTGGTCGGGCTGATCAGCTTCGCCTCGCCCTGCTGCCTGCCGCTGATCCCCGGCTACGTCAGCTACGTCGCCGGGCTCGCCGGCTCGCAGGTCACCGCCGGTGCGGCCCGGGTTCCGCAGGCTGCCGGTGGCGGCCCCGCCGGTACGACGTCGGCCGGTTGCCCCGCCGAGGCCGGCACCGCTCCCTCACCGCCGGCGGCGTCGGCAACTGCCGGTCGCGGCCGGGTGCTGGCCGGGTCCCTGCTGTTCATCGCCGGGTTCAGCGCGGTCTTCGTCTCCTTCGGCGCGCTCTTCGGCGGCCTGGGCCGGCTGCTGCTGGAGTGGTCCCCGGTGCTCACCCGGGTCGCCGGCGTCGTCGTGATCGCGATGGGGCTGTCGTTCCTCGGCGCGATCCCGTGGCTGATGCGCGAACGCCGCATCCACCACCGGCCCCCGGCCGGCCTGGCCGGCGCCCCCGTCCTCGGCGTCGTGTTCGGTCTCGGCTGGACGCCCTGCCTGGGCCCGACGCTGGCCGCGGTGAACACCCTGGCCTACACCCAGGCCTCGGCCGGCCGCGGCGCCGTCCTCGCCCTCGCCTACTGCCTCGGGCTCGGGGTCCCGTTCGTCCTCGTGGCCCTCGGCGCCCGGCGCGCCCTGGCCTTCTCCGCACTGGCCCGCCGGCACGCTCCCACGGTCATGCGGATCGGCGGGGGCCTGATGATCGCCCTGGGGATCCTGCTGCTGACCGGCTGGTGGGACGCACTGATGATCTGGCTGCGGGCCTGGCTGGGCGCCACCGGACTGGGCACGTCGATCCTGTAGCCGCCGCCGCACGAAGGGTGGAGACGCGGGTCGACGGACTACTTCAGCAGGCTGCGGGCGATCACCATGCGCTGGACCTGGTTGGTGCCCTCGTAGATCTGGGTGATCTTGGCGTCGCGCATCATCCGCTCGACCGGGAAGTCCTGCGTGTAGCCCGCCCCGCCGAACAGCTGGACGGCGTCGGTGGTCACCTGCATCGCCACGTCGGAGGCGAAGGCCTTGGCCGAGGCCGACACGCGGGTGACGTCGGGGCGGCCCTGCTCGCCGGCGGCCGCGGCCACGTAGACGAGGTGGCGGGCCGCCTCGATCTTCATGTCCATGTCGGCGAGCATGAACTGCACGCCCTGGAACGAACCGATCGACGTCCCGAACTGCGTGCGTTCCTTGACGTAGGCCACGGCGGCGTCGAGCGCACCCTGGGCGATGCCGACGGCCTGGGCTCCGATGGTCGGGCGGGTGAAGTCCAGGGTGCGCAGCGCCGTCTTGAAGCCCGTACCGGGCGCACCGATGATCCGGTCGGCCGGGATGGTGCAGTCGGTGAGGTACAGCTCGCAGGTCGGCGAGCCCTTGATGCCCATCTTCCGTTCCTTCGGGCCGACGGCGAAGCCCGGGTCGTCGCGGTGGACGGCGAACGCGGAGATGCCGTTGGCACCCTTCTCCGGGTCGGTGACGGCCATGACCGTGTACCACTCGGACACACCGGAGTTGGTGATCCAGGCCTTGGTGCCGTTGAGCACCCAGGTCTCGCCCTCGAGGCGGGCGCGGGTCTTCATCGCGGCGGCGTCGGAGCCGGCCTCGCGCTCGGACAGCCCGTAGCTGATCATCGCCTCACCGGAGGCGATCGACGGCAGCACCGCGCGCTTCACGCCCTCGGACCCGGACAGGATGATCGGCATCGAGCCGAGCTTGTTGACCGCCGGGATGAGCGAGGCGCTCGCATCGACCCGCGCGACCTCCTCGATGACGATGCAGGTGGCGATGGCGTCCGCGCCCTCGCCCCCGTACTCCTCGGGGATGTGCGTGGCGTGGAAGCCGGCCGCGGTGAGGGCCTTCTGGGCCTCGATCGGGTAGCGCGAGTCGGCGTCCACCTCGGCGGCGTAGGGGGCGATCTCCCGCTCGGCGATGTCGCGCACCGCCGCCCGGATCGCCTCGTGCTCCTCGGTCAAGGCGTACAGCCCGCTGTTCGTACCCACGCCCCCGATCGTAGGACGTCCGACTACCCGCCGGTAGCGAGGCGCTCCTGGAGGGTGAGGTCGCGGGCCACCACGCTCTCGGCGAGCTCGGCCTGGAAGCGTTCGACCCGGCCGCGGAGCTCCGGGTCCGCCGCGGCGAGGATCCGCACGGCCAGCAGCCCGGCGTTCCGGCCGCCGCCGATGCCGACCGTGGCCACCGGCACCCCGGCCGGCATCTGCACGATCGACAGCAGGCTGTCGAGCCCGTCCAGCCGGTCCAGCGGCCGCGGCACGCCGATGACCGGCAGCGGGGTGGCGGCGGCGACCATGCCGGGCAGGTGCGCCGCTCCCCCGGCCCCCGCGATGATGACCCGCAGGCCCCGGGCGGCGGCGCCCTCGGCGTAGTCGAGCATGCGGCGCGGGGTGCGGTGGGCCGAGACGACGTGCGCCTCGTAGCCGATGCCGAACTCGGCCAGCGCCTCGGCGGCCGGCTGCATCATCGGCCAGTCCGAGTCGCTGCCCATCACGACGCCGACGACGGGGTGGCTCGGGACGCTCATGCCGTGCTCCTCAGTGGTCGTGGTCGAAGGCGAACGCCGGGTCCACGACGCCGTCGGCCAGGTAGCGGGCCGCGGCCACCGCCCGCGCCCGGACCTCGGCCAGGTCGTCCCCGAGCGCGGTGACGTGTCCGAGCTTGCGGCCGGGCCGCTGGCCCTTGCCGTACCAGTGCAGCTTCACGTCGGGCCAGTGCGCCATGAGGTGGTGCATGCGCTCGTCGAGGGGCGGCCCCTGCCACCCCTCCGCCGCGGCCGCCCCGCCGAGGACGTTGGCCATCACCACCACCGGGGCGGTCATCGCCGTGGAGCCGAGCGGGTAGTCGAGGACGGCCCGCAGGTGCTGCTCGAACTGGCTGGTGCGCGCGCCCTCGATCGTCCAGTGCCCCGAGTTGTGCGGGCGCATGGCCAGCTCGTTGACCAGCACGCCGTCCGCGGTCTGGAACAGCTCGACGGCGAGCATGCCGACGACACCGAGCCGGTCGGCGATGCGGACGGCGAGCTCCTGAGCCGCGGTGGCCAGCTCGTCGGGCAGCCCGGGGGCGGGGGCGAACACCTCGGCGCAGACGCCGTCGCGCTGCACCGTCTCCACCACCGGCCACACCGCCACCTGGCCGAACGGCGACCGGGCGACCTGCGCCGAGAGCTCGCGGACCATCGCCACCCGCTCCTCGGCCAGTAGCGTGCCGTGCCGCCCCACCAGCTCGGCCGCCTCCTCGGCGTCCCGGACGACGAAGACGCCCTTGCCGTCGTAGCCACCGCGCGGGGTCTTGAGCACCACGGGCCAGCCGTGCGCCCCGGCGAAGGCGGCGACGTCGGCCGCCGTCCGGACCTCCGCCCAGGCCGGCTGCGGCTCCCCGGCCTCCGCGAGCGCGCGGCGCAGCACCAGCTTGTCCTGCGCGTGGACGAGTGCCTCCGGGCCGGGGGCGACGCGGGTGCCCTCCTCGACCAGTGTGCGCAGGTGCTCGGTGGGCACGTGCTCGTGGTCGAAGGTGACCACCGTGGCGCCGTCGGCCAGCGTCCGCAGGGCGTCCAGGTCGCGGTGGTCGCCGATCCGGACGTCGGCGGTCACGAGGGCCGCCGATTCGTCGGGACCGGCGGACAGCACCCGCAGCGACTGCCCCAGCGCGACCGCGGCCTGGTGGGTCATGCGGGCGAGCTGGCCACCTCCGACCACGGCGACGACGGGCAGACCGGTTCGCGGATCCAGGGCGGCAGGCACGATGTCGAAGGCTAGCCGGACGCCCGGGCGTGGTGCCCCGCCGGCATCGGCAGCGCGGGGCAGCGAGCCATCAGGCGGCGGAGCCGATCCGCAGGCGGGCCACCCACGGGTCCTCGCCCTTGTGCGGGGCCAGGCCCTGGCTCTCGATCTGCTCGAGCACCGACAGCCCGCGATCGGCCAGCTCATCGGCGACCAGAGCCACCGGGAGGTACTGCCGGTAGTGCTCCCCGAAGACCTTGTCGGCGGCCGCGTCCTTGTCGGTGCGGAACTCGAGCCAGCCCTGGCCGCCGGCCGAGACGACCCGGGCCAGGAGCGTCCAGAGGTTGCCGCGCGCCTCGTCGGTGATGGCGTGCACCAGGAAGCGCGCGTAGAGGTTCCACCCGCGGCTCCAGTCGAGGCCGGCGGCGAAGCCGGCCACCGACCGCTCGTCGGACAGGTCGACGACGTGGAACCGCGCGCCCCAGCCCTCCTCCTCGGACCGCCGGCCGGCGGCTTCCACGGCGGCGGCGGCGTAGTCGATCCCGACGACCTCGTGGTCCTTCATGGCGAAGAAGCGGGCATCCCGGGCGGTACCGAAGCCGACGTCGATGATCGGCAGCTGGCCGTCCGTGCGCTCGGTGACCCAGCGGGCGAAGGTCGACTCCTCCAGGGGGACCCGCTCCGACGCGGGGCCGCTGTAGAAGGACTGCCAGTGGTCGTTGCGCATCGGTGCACTCTCCGCATCAGCTTTCGTGCCGCCACCCGCGAGATCGGGTACGGCGGGCGAGAGGCGTGGCGCTCCCTGGCCTCACCCTCCGGACACCGGGTGGGAGTTCTCCTTCACCGCGGCTACCCGCAACGTTACGTCACCGGACACCTGTAGGACGCCTTTTCGACCGTCTGCGTGTCGACTTGTCTACTCAGCGTGATCGCGAGGGTCAGCCGGCGAGTCGGGAACCGTTCCTGCCGGCGATGACCTCGAGCCGCGTGGGAATGCGGGTGCGCAGCTCCTCGAGGTGGCTGATCACACCCACCGTGCGCCCGCCGCGGCGGAGTTCGTCCAGCACCGTCATCACCGCATCCAGCGCCTGCGCGTCGAGGGTGCCGAACCCCTCGTCGACGAACAGCGTGTCGATCCGGACGCCGCCGGTCTCCGCGGTGACCACATCGGCGAGCCCCAGCGCCAGTGCCAGCGACGCCATGAAGCTCTCACCCCCCGAGAGCGTCTTGGTCGGGCGCCGCATGCCCGTGTACTCGTCGAAGACGTCGAGCCCCAAGCCACCGCGGGCGCCGTGGCGGCCCTGGGCGTCGCTGTGCAGGAAGGTGTAGCGGCCCCCGGACATGTCCAGCAGCCGCCGGCTGGCCACCTCGGCCACCTGCTCCAGACGGGCGGCGAGGACGAAGGACTGCAGCCGCATGCGGCGCGCGTTCGCACCGCGGCCGTGAGCCAGGTCGGCGAGCGCGGTGACCTGGTCGGTCCAGTCGCGCAGCTCGGCCAGCTGCAGCTCCGCGGCGGTGACCCGCCCCACGAGATCGGCCAGCGCGGCCGTGCAGCGGCGCGCCTGCTGCAGCGCGGCGACCGCATCCTCCCGCCGGCGGGTCCCGCCCGCGCAGCGGTCCTCCAGCGCGGCGATGTCGGGCCGGGGGGGCAGGTCGGCCAGCTCCGGGTCGGCCAGCCGGTCGCGCAGGAGCGCCCGGCGCTGGTCGTGCTCGTCGAGCTCCCGGTCCAGCCGGGCCAGCCGGCCGGGCTCGAGCAGGGCGTCCGCCGCGGCGAGGACGTCGTCGAAGCCGGCGGCCTCCGCCCGTTCCTCGGCCACCCGGCGGGCGCTGTCGGCGAGCGCGCGGGCGCGCAGCTCGTCGGTCTCCGCGGTGACGACGAGCTCGCACGCGTCCGCCACCGCGGTCAGCCGGGCGACCCGGTCGGCGAGCGCTGCATCCTCGCCCCGTGCGGTCGCCAGCCGAGCGGTCAGCTCCGCCAGCCCGGCCGCCCGGGCGTCGCGCTCGGCGCCCCGGGCGCGCCGGTCCTCGCGGTCGGCGGCCAGCCGGGTGACGGCCGCCTCCCGCTCGTCGGCCAGCCGCTGCAGCTCCGCCTCGGCGGCCGCCAGCCCGGCGGCCGGCTCCCCGGTGTCCCGGACCCGGGCGGTGAGCTCGGCGACCCGCTCCGCCTGCGCGGCCACGTCCAGGTCACCGGCGCGGGCACGCAGCCCGGCGAGCTCCCGCTCGGCCGCCTCGACCCGTGCGGCTGCTCCGGCGTGCGCGGCCTCCTCCGCGTCGGCGCGCGCCCGGGCGGCGTCCTCGTCGGCCGCCGTCACGCGTGCCCCGACGTGCGCCGCGGGACGGGGGTGCTCGGTCGCGCCGCAGACCGGGCAGTCCTCGCCGTCGGCGAGCCCGGCCGCGAGCTCGGCGGCCATCCCGTCGAGCCGCCGGCCGCGCAGGTCGAGCCAGTGCTCGCGGGCGTCCGCCCAGGCCTCCCGACGCGACCTCGCGTCCTCCCGCAACCCGGTCAGCTGCCCGTCCAGCGCCTCGGCCGCCCGTCCGGCCGCCAGTGCGGCCGCCGCGGCGTCGAGGGCGGCACGCAGCGCCGGCAGCTCGGCGGCGGCGGCGCGCGCCCGCGCGACGCGGTCCTCCTGCTCGGCCAGCCGGCCGGGGAACCCGGCCACCGCCCGCTCCCCCGCCGCGCACCGCTCGGTCAGCTCGTCGACGTCCCGGTCCAGCGCGGCCAGCGACCGTTCGAGCGCAGCGGCGCGCTCGACCTCCGGCAGCAGCGCGCGGGCCTCGGCCGCCTGGTCGCGCAGCTCGCGGGCGACCGTCGTGCTCGCGTCCCGCCCCCCGGACACCGGCGTCCAGCCGGCGACCGCCGCCGTCAGCGCATCCGACGCCCGCTCGGCGGCCAGCGCGGCCGCCCCGGCGGACCGGAGGACGTCGCGCAGTGGTTCGGCCCGCCGGCCGGCGTCCCGCTCGGCGCGCACCGGTGTGAGGTCCGACTCCCGCTGCTCCAGGGCGGTCAGCCCGCGCACGGCCTGGTCGCGGCGGGTGTGCCGCTCCTCCAGGGCGCGGGCGGCGGCCAGCGCGGCGTCGACCGTGGCCACCTCCGCCGCGGCGTCGTCGGCCTGCGTGGTCGCGGCCGCCAGCCGGCGGGCCGCCGTCGCGCGGACCTCCTCGACCCACGGGACCACGCGTGCGCCCGGCGCCGCCCCGGCCAGCTCGGGAGCCAGCTCCTCGGGGACCTCCACCTCGGCGATCTGGGCCACCCGCGCCAGCAGGGTGCTCAGCTGCGCCCGGTGGGCGGCCGTCCGCTCCCGGGCCGCGGCGCGCTCCTCGGCCAGCCAGTCCTCGGCGCGGGCGAACCGGTCGACGTCGAAGAGGGTGCGCAGGAGCTCCGCGCGGTGCTCCGGCTCGGCCCGCAGGAAGCGCGCGAAGTCGCCCTGTGGCAGCAGGACCACCTGGCAGAACTGGTGGACGTCGAGCCCGAGCCGGGTGCGCAGGTGCTCGGACCCCTCGTCGATGCGCGTGCTGACCGGCTCCCAGCCGCCGTCGGTGAGGCGGGAGAGCACCAGCTTCGCCTGCTCGGTCGCCCAGCCCTCGCCGCGCTTCTTCGGCCGCTGCTGCTCCGGCCGGCGGACGACGCGCAGCCGCTCGTCGCCGAGGGTGAGCTCGCAGGTGACCTCGGTCCGGGTGGCGGCGTCGGCGTGGTCGCTGCGCAGCCGTTTCTCCTCGCCGCGGGCACCGGGCACCCGCCCGTAGAGGGCGAAGACCACCGCGTCGAGCAGGGTGGTCTTGCCCGCGCCGGTCGGGCCCCACAACAGGAAGAGCCCGTCCCGGCCGACCTCGTCCAGGTCGACCGCCACGGTGTCGGCGAAGGGCCCGAAGGCGGTGACCGACAGGTGGTGCAGCCTCATCGCGCCGCCTCGGCGCGATCGGCGGCACCGAGGGCCCGGGCGAGCAGTTCCCGTTCGGCCGGGCTGGCCGGCACCCCGCGCACGTGGCTGACGAACTCCCCCGCGACGTCCAGGGCGCTGCGCCCCCGCATGCGTTCCTGGTAGCTCCCCGCCTCGGCCGTCGCCCCGGCACCGGCCCAGTCCAGGTGCACGCAGAAGGGGAACCGGGCCTGCAGCCGGCGCATGGGATCGGCCGGGCGGACCGGATCGGTGAGCCGCGCGGAGACGAAGTGCTCCTCGGCCGCGGCGTGGGCGGGGTCGGCGAGCAGTTCGTCGAGGGTGCCGGTGAGCACGCTGAGCGCACGCGGGGTGGGCAGCGGCAGGGCGCGCACCCCGGCCAGTCCGCCGGCGTCCAGATCGACCAGCCAGGCCTGCTTCTGCTGGCCCGCCTCGCCGAAGGAGTAGGCCAGCGGCGACCCGCTGTAGCGCAACCGCGGGCTGAGCGTCTGGGGACGGTGCAGGTGCCCGAGCGCCACGTAGTCGACGCCGTCGAAGATCCGGCCGGGCACCAGGTCGACCCCGCCGACGCAGATGTCGCGCTCGCTGTCGCTGGCCACCCCGCCGCCGACGAAGGCGTGCGCCAGCACCACCGAGCGCGCCCCCGGCCGGAGGAAGAGGTCGGCCCGTACCCGGTCCATCGCCTCCTGCAGCACCGCCTCGTGCCCGCGCGCCCCGGGGACGGCGAGCTCGTGCCGGGCCACCTCGGGCTCCAGGAACGGGATGCCGTAGATCGCCACCTCGCCGTGCTCGTCGGCCAGCAGCACGGGCTCGTCCAGACGCGCGGTCACCGCCCGGACGTGCAGCCCGGCGGCGCTGAGCAGGCCCGAGAAGGTGCCCAGCCGGCGGGCGGAGTCGTGGTTGCCCGGCGTGAGGACGACGCGGGCGCCGGTGGCCAGCAGCCGCCCGATCACCCGGTCGAGGACGCCGGTCGCGTCCGCGGACGGGACCGCCCGGTCGTAGACGTCGCCGGCCACGACCACGACGTCGACCCGTTCCTCGGCGACCACCGCGGCCAGCCCGCCGAGCACCGCCTCCTGCTCGGCCAGCAGGTCGGTGCCGTGCAGGGTGCGGCCGATGTGCCAGTCGGAGGTGTGCAGCAGCCGCATGAGCGCAGAACGTAGGGAGGGGGTACGACAGAACCGCTCAGGCGCGCCGTGACGGACCCGTCACATGCGGTCCCGCGACGGTCAGAGGACCGCCGTCGAGTACCAGCCGCCGGGCGCGGAGCCGTCGTCGCCGCGCATGTAGCCGGCGTTCTCCTGCGCCCGCCGGTCGGCGTCCTCCTCGATCATGTGGTTGAGCAGCTGCTGCACGCCGTCGCTGTCGGGGATCCGCCGCAGCACGGTCGCGCCGCTGTCGCCGGCGGTCTCGATCGTGACCGTGCCCGACCCGACGACCCGCTCCCACAGCGTCTGGGTGTAGGAGACGTCGGTGATCCGCGACAGCCCGAGGTCGCGGCCCCGGCGGGCGAGGATCCCCTCGCGGAAGAGCAGCCGGTGGGTGGTGACGACGTAGTGCGTCGACCGCCAGCGCAGCAGCGGGACGACGACGAGCACCAGCAGCACCAGCGCCGCCACCAGGACGAGCCCGAGCCGGATCATCCCCTGCTGCGGGCCGGCCGGCACGAGGGCGGCCCCGAAGGAGACGCCACCCACGACCAGCAGGAGGACGACGACCGGTCGCAGGACCGTCAGCCAGTGCGGGTGCAGGTGGCGTACGACCTCTTCGTCATCGGCGAGCAGCTTGTCCGGGTAGGGCACCCCGCCAGGATGACGCAGGCGACCTGCTCCGTCAGCGCTCCCCGGCGCGTGTCCGGACGTGTCGGACGTCGCCGCTGGCCAGCTCCACGGTCCCCTCCGGCCCGTCGACGACCAGCCGGCCGTCCCAGTCGATCGCCCGCGCCGTCCCCACCAGCGCCGAGCCGTCGGGGAGCGTCACCTCCACGGTGCTGCCGATCGTCGACGACCAGGCCAGGTAGTCCCGCGCGAGCCGGGAGACCACCGGGTCACCCATCGCCTCGACCCAGCCCCGGTACCGCCGCTCGACCGCCCGCAGGAAGGCCAGCAGCACCGGGCCCCGGTCGACCGTCGCGCCGGTGACGACCGACAGCGAGGTGCCGGTGTCCGGCAGCTCGGCGGCCGTCGTCGACACGTTGAGCCCGACCCCCACGACGACAGCGCCGCCGGCGCTCTGGGCCAGGATCCCGGCCAGCTTGCGCCCGTCCCGGGCCAGCAGGTCGTTGGGCCACTTCACGGAGGCCAGGACGCCGGTGACCTCGCGCACCGACTCGGCCAGCGCCACCCCGGTCAGCAGCGGCAGCCATCCGCGCCGGGCGGAGGGCACGTCGGGACGGAGCAGGAACGACACCGTGATCCCGGCCCGCGGCGGGGACGTCCAGACCCGGTCCAGCCGCCCGCGCCCGGTCACCTGGTGCTCGGCCACCAGCACCGTGCCCTCCGGGGCGTCGTCGCGGCCGGCCCGCTCCACCAGCTCGGCGTTCGTGGAACCGAGCTCGGGCGCCACCTCCACCGACCGCCACAGGTCGCTGTCGCGGGTGAGCGCCGCCTCCAGGGCGGCGGCGTCGAGTCGGGGACGGTCCAGATCCGACCATCGGGACGAGGGCGTGTCGGGCACTCCTTTACGCTACGGCCCGTGACCGGGTCCCCGGGTCACGCCTGAGCGCAGCCGTGCCGCACCGCCGCGGCCGACCAGCCCCACCGAGGAGACCGCCCGCGTGAGCGCCGCCGAACTCGAGAACGCCGGGGAGCACGTCCCCGACGACGTCGACATCCACACGACCGCCGGGAAGCTCGCCGACTTCCGGCGGCGCGTCGAGGAAGCCGTCCACGCCGGCTCGGAGCGTGCCGTCGAGAAGCAGCACGCCGCGGGGAAGATGACCGCCCGCGAGCGGATCGAGGCCCTGCTCGACCCGGGCTCGTTCACCGAGTTCGACGAGTTCGCCCGGCACCGCTCCACCAACTTCGGCATGGCCGCCAAGCGCCCCTTCGGGGACGGCGTCGTCACCGGGTACGGCACGGTCGACGGCCGGCCGATCGCGATCTTCTCCCAGGACGTCACCGTCTTCGGCGGCAGCCTCGGAGAGGTGTACGGCGAGAAGATCGTCAAGGTCCAGGACTTCGCCATCGCGAACGGCTGCCCCCTCGTCGGCATCAACGAAGGTGGCGGCGCGCGGATCCAGGAGGGCGTGGTCTCCCTCGGCCTGTACGGGGAGATCTTCCGGCGCAACGTGCACGCCTCCGGCGTGATCCCGCAGATCTCCCTGGTCATGGGGGCGGCCGCGGGCGGACACGTCTACTCCCCCGCCCTCACCGACTTCATCGTGATGGTCGACAAGACCAGCCAGATGTTCATCACCGGACCCGACGTCGTGAAGACGGTCACCGGCGAGGACGTCACGCTCGAGGAGCTCGGCGGCGCACGGACGCACAACACCAAGTCCGGGGTCGCGCACTACCTGGCCGAGGACGAGACCGACGCGCTCGACTACGTCAAGGCGCTGCTGTCCTACCTGCCGAGCAACAACCTGGACCCGCTGCCGGCGCTCGACGTGCCCCCGGCCGACGTCGTGCTGCCCGGCGCCCTCACCGACTCCGACCTCGAGCTCGACACGTTCATCCCCGACTCGCCGAACACGCCCTACGACATGCACGCCGTCATCGAGCACGTGCTCGACGACGGCGAGTTCCTCGAGGTGCAGCCGCTGTTCGCGCCGAACATCCTGATCGGCTACGGCCGCGTCGAGGGGCGGCCGGTCGGCGTCGTGGCCAACCAGCCGACCCAGTTCGCCGGCACGCTGGACATCGACGCCAGCGAGAAGGCCGCCCGGTTCGTGCGCACCTGCGACGCCTTCAACATCCCGGTGCTCACGTTCGTCGACGTCCCCGGCTTCCTCCCGGGCACCTCCCAGGAGTGGGAGGGCATCATCCGCCGCGGCGCCAAGCTCATCTACGCCTACGCCGAGGCCACCGTCCCGAAGGTCACCGTCATCACCCGCAAGGCCTACGGCGGCGCCTACGACGTCATGGGCTCCAAGCACCTGGGCGCGGACGTGAACCTGGCCTGGCCGACCGCGCAGATCGCCGTCGTCGGGGCGCAGGGCGCGGTCGGCATCCTCTACCGCAAGGAGCTCGCCGCCGCCGACGACCCGGAGGCCCGCCGGGCGGAGCTGATCGCGGAGTACGAGGACACCCTCGCCAACCCCTACATCGCCGCCGACCGCGGGTACGTCGACGCGGTCATCCCGCCGTCGCAGACCCGCGTGCAGGTGACCAAGGCGCTGCGGGTGCTGGCGAACAAGCGCCAGACCCTGCCGCCCAAGAAGCACGGGAACATCCCGCTGTGAGCGAGGACGTCCGTCCGCTGCTGCGCGTCGTCAGGGGCGAGCCGACGGCCGAGGAGCTCGCGGCGCTGACCGTCGTCGTCGCCACGATGTCGCAGCGCCGCACCCGCCGCCGCCCCACGCCGGTCGGCGCCTGGGCGTCCTACGGCGACGCGCACCGGGGTGCCCTCCGCACCGGCCCCGGTGGCTGGCGGGCCGCGGGGCGGTTCGCGTGACCGCGCACCGCCGGCTGGTGCTGGCCTCGGCGTCGCCGGCCCGGCTCTCCCTGCTCCGCCAGGCCGGCCTCTCGCCCGAGGTCGTGGTCAGCGACGTGGACGAGTCGGCCCACTCCGCACCGCGCGTCGCCGAGACGGTCGCCCTGCTGGCCGCCGCCAAGGCCGCGGACGTCGCCAAGCGGGAGACCGACGCCCTGGTCATCGGCGCGGACTCGCTGCTGGAGTTCGGCGGGAAGCCGCAGGGCAAGCCGGCCGACGCCGCCGAGGCCCGCGATCGATGGCGTCGGATGGCCGGGCGCTCGGGCGTCCTGCACACCGGGCAGGCGCTGTTCGACGTCCGGGACGGCGCGGTGGTCAGCCGGGACATCGCGGTGGCCTCCACCGTCGTCTACTTCGCCACGCCCACACCGCCGGAGGTGGAGGCCTACCTCGCCACGGGTGAGCCGCTGGCCGTGGCGGGCGCGTTCACCCTCGACGGGCTCGGTGCGCCCTTCGTGCGCCGCGTCGAGGGCGACCCGGCCGCCGTGGTGGGGCTCTCGCTGACGGTCCTCCGGACCCAGCTGGGCAAGCGCGGGCTCGCCATCACCGAGCTCTGGCGCCGCTGAACGACGGGGCGCCCGGGACCGCTGTGACTGCTGAGCCGTCCCGGGTGGCCTGCACGGCCAAAGCCAGGTACTCATAGTAGCCATGAGCACACAGAAGGTGATCTTCCACGTCGGTACGCCCAAGTCCGGGACGACCTACCTGCAGGATCTCCTGTGGCACTCCCGGGAGGCCCTGGCCGAGGCCGGGGTCCGCTACCCCGGCGAGGTGCCGGAAGCCCACTTCCACGCCACGCGCGACCTCGCCCAGAACGACTTCAACGGCTGGCCCGACCCCGCGGTGCAGGGCGCCTGGAGCCGGCTGGTCGAGGCGGCCCGGGCGCACGAGGGCACCACGGTCATCTCGCACGAGCTCTTCGGCGACCTCCCCCCCGAGGCGATCGCCCGGGCGCTCGGCGACCTCGACTTCGCCGAGGTCCACGTGGTCGTCACCGCCCGGGACCTGGCCCGGCAGCTCCCCGCCGTCTGGCAGGAGGACGTGAAGAACCGGCACTTCGT
This sequence comes from Blastococcus sp. HT6-4, assembly GCF_039679125.1. Taxonomy (NCBI): domain Bacteria; kingdom Bacillati; phylum Actinomycetota; class Actinomycetes; order Geodermatophilales; family Geodermatophilaceae; genus Blastococcus; species Blastococcus montanus. Next base: position 3,660,235 of record NZ_CP155551.1, read on the forward strand.
GCCGTTCGACGAGTTCCTCCGGGTGGTGCGGTCCGATGCCTGGAGCGAGGCCTGGTACGGCCGGGCGCTGTGGCTGCGCCAGGACGTGCCCGCGGTCGTGCGGCGCTGGGCCGCCGAGCTGCCCCCGGCCCAGGTCCACCTGGTGACCGTCCCCCCGCGGGGTGCGGACCCGGCCACGCTCTGGGAGCGCTTCGCCGCGGTGGTCGGGGTCGACCCCGGGCTGGCCACCCCGCCGGACGGCCGCCGCAACAAGTCCCTCGGCCGCGCTGAGGCCGAGTTGCTGCGCCGGCTCAACGAACGCCTCGACTACGGCATCGACTGGCCGACGTACGCCAGCCGCATCACCCACCACGTGGCCGCCTCCGTCCTCGCCGAGCGCCCGTCGTCGGGTTCCCTGACCGTCCCCGCGGGCGACCGGCCGTGGGTGGTGGCCCGCGCGGCGGCCATGGTGGCCGAGCTGCGCGCGACCGGCTGCCAGGTCGTCGGCGACCTGGCCGAGCTCGAGGTCACGTCCGAGGGGCCCGCCCGCGAGGTCCCGGAGCCCAGCGCCGAGGAACTCCTCGACGCCGCGCTGGACGCGTTGGTCGCGCTCATCCCGACGCACGCCGCCCGGGCCCCCGAGGAGGCCCCCGAGGGCGCCACCGAGGAGACCACCGAGGCCGGGACGCCGGAAGACGCCGTGCTCGACGGGGACCTCCCGGGCCAGGACGCGCTCGTCCCGACCCCCCGGGACGGGGACCCGCTCCTCGCGGCTCCCGCCGAGCTGCCCGGCGTGGCCGCGCACGTCGCCGCCGCCCCGGCGCGACGCCTGCCCGTGCATCGGGTGGACCGCTGGCTGCGCCGGCTCTCCGTGGCCCGCCGAACCGGTTCCCTCACCTCCGTCTGACCCGGGCGGAGGCCGGTGGGGCGCAGCCCTGCTGCGGACGCCGCCCGGCCTGCTGGCTACAGTCCGAGCGGTCCGAACGAGAGGGAGAGCACCGGTGCAGAAGGTCCTCATCGCCAACCGCGGCGAGATCGCGGTCCGCGTGGCGCGTGCCTGCAGGGACGCGGGTCTGACCAGCGTGGCCGTGTACGCCGAGCCCGACCGCGACGCCCTGCACGTCCGCGTCGCCGACGAGGCGTTCGCCCTGGGCGGCAGCACGCCGGGCGACTCCTACCTCGTCATCGAGAAGATCCTGGACGCCGCGGCGCGGTCCGGGGCCGACGCGGTCCACCCGGGCTACGGCTTCCTGTCGGAGAACGCCGACTTCGCACAGGCCGTGCTCGACGCCGGGCTCACCTGGATCGGCCCGTCGCCGCAGGCGATCATCGACCTCGGGGACAAGGTCGCCGCCCGGCACATCGCCACGAAGGCCGGCGCTCCGCTGGTGCCGGGCACCAGGGACCCGGTCGGCGGCGCCGACGAGGTCGTCGCCTTCGCGCGGGAGCACGGGCTGCCGGTGGCCATCAAGGCGGCCTTCGGCGGTGGCGGGCGCGGGCTCAAGGTGGCGCGCACCCTCGAGGAGATCCCGGAGCTGTTCGACTCCGCCGTCCGCGAGGCGGTCTCCGCCTTCGGCCGCGGGGAGTGCTTCGTCGAGCGCTTCCTGGACAAGCCGCGGCACGTCGAGGCGCAGGTGCTGGCCGACACCCACGGCAACGTGATCGTGGTCGGCACCCGCGACTGCTCGCTGCAGCGGCGCAACCAGAAGCTGGTCGAGGAGGCGCCCGCGCCGTTCCTCACCCACGAGCAGCGCGCCCGCATCCACTCCTCGGCCAAGGCCATCTGCAAGGAGGCCGGTTACCACGGCGCCGGGACGGTCGAGTACCTCGTGGGCGTCGACGGCTCGATCTCCTTCCTCGAGGTCAACACCCGGCTGCAGGTCGAGCACCCGGTCTCCGAGGAGACCTCGGGCATCGACCTGGTGCGCCAGCAGTTCCGCATCGCCGACGGCCTCCCCCTCGAGATCACCGAGGACCCGGAGCCGCGGGGCCACAGCATCGAGTTCCGGATCAACGCCGAGGACGCCGGCCGCAACTTCATGCCGGCCCCCGGTCCGGTGGACCGCCTGGAGATCCCGCAGGGGCCGGGTGTGCGCTGGGACTCCGGCGTGGAGACCGGCGGCGAGGTGGCCGGCGCGTTCGACTCGATGCTGGCCAAGCTGATCGTCACCGGCGCCACCCGCGAGGAGGCGCTGCAGCGGGCCCGCCGCGCGCTGGACGAGCTGATCGTCGAGGGGATGCCCACGGTCATCCCGTTCCACCGGGCCGTCGTCCGTGACGAGGCGTTCACCAGCGAGCCGTTCACGGTGCACACGCGCTGGATCGAGACCGAGTGGGACAACCAGGTCCAGCCCTACGACGCCGCCCCGGCCGGGCAGGACGAGGACGCACCTCGGCAGACGGTCGTCGTCGAGGTCGGTGGCCGCCGGCTCGAGGTCTCCCTGCCCGCCGGGCTCGCCGCCGGTGGCGGCGGCGCGGCGCCGGGCGCCGCGGCCAAGCCCCGCAAGCGCGGCGGCGGCGGTGGCGGTTCGGCCGCCTCCGGTGACTCCCTCACCTCGCCCATGCAGGGCACCATCGTCAAGGTGGCCGTCGAGGACGGCGCCACCGTCGAGGCCGGCGACCTGGTCGTCGTCCTCGAGGCGATGAAGATGGAGCAGCCGATCACCGCGCACAAGGCGGGTGTCGTCTCGGGCCTCGCCGCGGAGGTCGGCGCGACCGTCACCAGCGGTGCGGTCCTCTGCACCATCGCCGACGCGGGTTAGTCGCGATGACGTGATCGGGGCCCCTCACCAGCTGGTGAGGGGCCCAGATCCGCACCCGCGTCAGTAGGCGCGGACCAGCCCCGTCCGGGCCGACCAGTGCAGCGTCCCGCCCTGGAAGCGTTGCGACGCGTCGCCGTCGGGCAGCCTGACGGCGCCCTGCACCGGGTAGCCCAGGTAGCCGTTCTCCCAGCCCAGCTGGCCCCAGCGGGAGCGGATGGCGCCGTCGACGGCCTGGGCACCGGTCGACTGGGTCCAGTAGATCGACCCGCCCTGGAACTGCTGCAGGCACCCACCGCCGCGGAGGCCGCAGCGGGCATCGGTCACCGGGTAGCCGAAGTAGCCGAGCTCCCAGCCCAGCGCCCCCCACCGGGCACGGATGTCACCGTCGACCGCCCGGGCACCGGCGAACGGCGTCCAGTAGATCGACCCACCCTGGAAGTGCTGCAGACACCCACCGTCCCGCAGACCGCAGCGGGCATCGGTCACCGGAAAGCCGTACCGACCCAGCTCCCAGCCCAGCGCCCCCCACCGGGCACGGATGTCACCGTCGACCGCCCGGGCACCGGCGAACGGCGTCCAGTAGATCGACCCACCCTGGAAGTGCTGCAGACACCCACCGTCCCGCAGACCGCAGCGGGCATCGGTCACCGGAAAGCCGTACCGACCCAGCTCCCAGCCCAGCGCCCCCCACCGGGCACGGATGTCACCGTCGACCGCCCGGGCACCGGCGAACGGCGTCCAGTAGATCGACCCACCCTGGAAGTGCTGCAGACACCCACCGTCCCGCAGACCGCAGCGGGCATCGGTCACCGGAAAGCCGTACCGACCCAGCTCCCAGCCCAGCGCCCCCCACCGGGCACGGATGTCACCGTCGACCGCCCGGGCACCGGCGAACGGCGTCCAGTAGATCGACCCACCCTGGAAGTGCTGCAGACACCCACCGTCCCGCAGACCGCAGCGCGCATCGGTCACCGGATAGCCGTACCGACCCGGCTCCCAGCCCAACGCCCCCCACCGGGCACGGATGTCACCGTCCACGAGACGCGCACCCGTCGCCGGCGACCAGTAGATCGACCCCCGGTCGTAGTGGGTGAAACAGCCACCGTCCCGCAGGCCGCAGGTGCGGCCCGCGACCGGCTGACCCAGCGCCGCTGCCCCACCGAGCCGCTCGTACGCGAGGTCGATCGGGTGGATGACCGCGATCCGGACCCGGGCCGCGGTCGAGTCGGCCCCGAGCACGGTGATCGCGAAGGCTGCGTGGCCGACGACCACGCGCGTCCCGGCGGGGAGCGCGACGGACAGGTCACTCGGCCAACCCGAGCGCGCCGACGGGGACCCGTCGAGCAGCAGCGAGGTGTCGGACCCGGTGGACGACCGTCGCAGGGTCACTCCCTGCTGGAGGCCGAAGACGTTGCGCCCGTCCCCCAGCCAGGAGTCCTGCCCACTGGCCTGCCGGTACTCCAGCCAGTACCGGGTGCCGTCGATGTCCGCTAGGTCGACCACCCGGTGTGCGCCGTCGACGGGAGTGGCCGACGCGGGGACGATGCTGACCTCGGTGACGCCCTCGGCCGGCCCGATCCGGCTCACCTCACCGTCGACCAGCAGACCCAGATGCGCGGCCTGTGCCGCGTTGAGCGTGCCGATCTCCTGCCACGACAGGCCCATGACGTCGTACAGGTCGAGGTACTGCGCCGTCCGACAGGTACCCGAGTCGACGGTGCCGTCGCACTGGATCTCCGACGAGTGCCCCAGGCCGAGATTGTGGCCGAACTCGTGAGCGGTGACCGACGGCGCGATCGCCGTGACGTAGGAGAGCCCGCCGTCGCTCATGGTCCCGCCCACCGTCCCCAGGCCCGCGGAGCACCCGGGCGCGTCGGCGGGCACGTAGACCAGCAGGTGCGCGTTGTCGGTCCAGGACCAGCCCGCGCGCCTCGCGGCCTCGTTCCACAGCTCGAGCGGCTTGTCGCAGCCGACGGTCGCGGGCTCCCCCCAGTCGACGGAGGAGACGACGCCGAACCGGACGGCGCCCCGGGTCTGCTGGTCCCAGAAGTCGGCGACCACGCCGTCCACGACGGTGGTCATCTGGGTCAGCGTGGTGGCGTCCCGGGCGACCCCGGCCGGCTGCAGCATCACCACGGTCACGGGGTGGTTCACCGGCGCCGTGGCCGACGCCGTGACCGGCTCGTCCGGTCCGGCGAGCACCTCGGCCCCCAGCACCTCGAGCGCCGGCTCCAGGCCCTGCTCGGATGCCTCGTCGACGACCGCGTCACCGACGGTCACCTCGATCGTGGAGCCGACCTCCACCGCCGGGAGGGCGTCGGTCGGGACGCGCACCGCGTCGCCGGCGTCGGTACGGATCCAGCTGAGCAGGCCCGTCTCGGCCTCGTGCGCATGGTCGTCCGCGCCCGCCAGGGTCGGGGCCGGGTCGGCATACCCCTGCACCAGTCGTCCCACGACGGTCCCAGGGACGGCCCGCTCCTCTGCGACCGCCGGCCCGACGGACACGAGGAGCGGCAGCAGCGCAGCAGCCGAGACGGCGAGCGCGGACAACCGCAGCACGGAGGGACGGCGACGAACGGACACATTGACTCCCGGGGCGGAACGGATCACCACGTCATCGGCACGGCACCGCGAGAACTGGAGTCGGGTGGGCGCGACTGCGCGACGACGTCCCGGGGGGCACTCCGGCAGCAGGAGCCCCGCGCCCATGAGCACGGCTCCCCCACCGGCCGTGGCCCGGCGGAACACGTCTCATCGACGGATCAGGCGGGCCCTGCGGAGATGCCGCACGAGCAGCAGCGTGGCGCCGGCCAGCGCGGTGGCGGCGACCGGCACGAGCAGTCCGCCCAGCGAGCTGGTGCTGTCGGCGACGGGCTCGAGCAGCATCGGGCGGCGCGGCGCGGACACCGCGATGTCGGGTGCCCAGAAGGCCTGCGGCGCCGCCGCGGCCACGGCGACCTCGGGCTCGGCCCCCCGGTCCGCGGCGATCGTCCCGCCGCGGGCCGGGCTCGCGGGCCGGGCCGCGGGTGCGGCCGCCGGCGCCCGCACGGCCGGGACCACGCGGACCACCGCGCCGGCCTGGTCCATGCGCTGCACGGTCACGGTGAAGTCCCCGCCGGAGAGGGGCACGGCCACCCCGACCGGGAGTGCGGCCTGCAGGTCGGCGTCCCAGCCCGCCGCGGCGCTCGGGCTGCCGTCGAGCAGCAGGGACGTGTCGGGGAACTGCCCGGACCGGTGCAGCAGCACGCCGGTGTCGAGTCGGTAGACGTTGTCCCGGGTGCCCAGCCACGCGTCCTGGCCGACGGCGGACCGCAGCTCCAGCCAGTAGGCCAGGCCCTCGGCGCCGACGAGCCGCAGGGCTCGCACCCCTTCGGTCCCGGCCAGCGGCGCGAGGGTCACCTCGGTCGCCCCCTCACCGACCGAGACGGTCCGCTCCGCGTCGCCGGGCAGCACCCGGAGCGCCGAGGCCTGGGCGGCGTTGAGCGAGCCGAGCTGCGCCCAGGAAGCGCCCATCACGTCGTAGTAGTCGCGGTACCCCGTGACCCGGCACGCACCGGTCTCGACGGCGCCGTCGCACTGCGCCGACGAGGAGTGGCCCAGACCGAAGTTGTGCCCGAACTCGTGGGCGATGACGGACGTCGACGTGTCCCGCACGTAGAGCCGCCCACCGGACGCCGGGCCGGCGCCCACCTCGGCGAGGGCGTAGGAGCAGGCCGGCTGGTTGGCGGTCTCACCGCTCAGGCGCAGCATCAGGTGCTTCCCCGCCCCGGGGACGAAACCGACGGCCGCCGCCGCCTCGTCCCACATCGCCGCGGGGTCGCCGCAGCCGGCCGCCGTGGACAGCCAGTCGCGGGAGTCGGTGACCCCGAGGGTGATCGCGCCACCGGTCTGCTCCGCCCAGAAGCGGGCGACCGAGCCGTCCACCGCGGCGACGACGTCGCGCAGGCGGGTGCCGTCGGGGGTGGTGCCCGCCGGGGCCACCAGGACGACGGTCACCTCGTTGGTCAGGCCGCCACGGGGTGCGGGCGCCGGCTCCGGGGCCGTCGACGGCGGGGGCGCGAGGACGTCGCTGTCCAGCACCTCGCGGGCCTCGTCGTACCCGTCCTCGCTCGCCTCGTCCTCGACCGGCGCCCCGACCGTCAGCTCGACCGTGGCGCCCGTCGGCAGTCCGGCGACCTGCTCGGCGGGGACGCGGACGGCGCCCTCCTCGGTCTGCACCCAGCTGAGCCGGCTGCCGTCGGCATCCGCGTGCCCGGCCGCGTGGGCAGCGCCACCGGCCTCGCCCTCGGTGACGACGTGGACGAGCTCACCCACCACGGTGGTGCCCGCGTCCGCCGCCGCCACCGCAGGGGCTACCAGGGAACCGGCGGCGGAAGTGACGAGGGCACCCGTCAGCGCGAGGGAGCGCAGCAGTCGACGGTGGCCGCGGGGACGACGGGGGTCGCGGTCAGTAGGCATCGACTCCTGAATCGGCGGCCGTGGTGCCTGTCGGCACCGCCACCGCGGAGTTGAGCCGAACCGTCCGTCACATCCGCCGCACGCACCCCGGCCCCCTCACGGGCCGCGGCGAGCCCGCGAACGGTGAGGGCCGAGGGGCCGCTGGTTCAGGCGATGCCCTCGGCCCACTCCGCGCCCCGGTCCGCTCCTCGCTCGTTCCTCACTGCGATGCTCCCGGGGCTGTCGTCAGGCGAGGTGGTCGGCGCCCATCAGCCGGCGACCGACCTCGGTGATCGACCCCGACAGCGACGGGTAGATCGCGAAGGTCTGCGCCAGGTCGTCCACGGTCAGCCGCTGGGTGACGGCGAGCGCGATCGGGAGGATCAGCTCGGACGCCCCCGGCGCCACGACGACGCCACCGACGATGACCCCGGTGGAGCGCCGGGCGAACATCTTGACGAAGCCGTCGTGCAGGTCGCTCATCTTCGCCCGGGCATTGGTCGCCAGCGGCAGGAGGACCGTTTCGACGTCGGGGTAGTCCGGCAGGCTCTTCTGCTGGACCCCGACGGTGGCGATCTCGGGGTGGGTGAAGACGTTGGCCGCGACCGTCTTGAGCCTGATCGGCGCCACCGCCTCGCCGAGCGCGTGCCACATGGCGATCCGGCCCTGCATGGCGGCCACGGAGGCCAGCTGGAACACGCCGGTGACGTCACCCGCGGCGTAGATGCCGGGGACCGAGGTGCGGGACACGCGGTCGACCACGATGTGCCCGGACTCGGTGGTCTGCACCCCGCACTGCTCGAGGTTCAGGCCCGACGTGTTCGGGATGGTGCCGACCGTCATGAGCGCGTGGGACCCGTCGACCGTGCGGCCGTCGGTGAGCTCGACCTGCACGCCCGCCCCGGTGCGTCGCACCGCGGCCGCCCGTCCCTTCTCGGCGATCCTCCCGCCTCGGGACCGGAACACCTCCTCGACGACAGCGGCGGCGTCGGAGTCCTCGCCCGGCAGCACCTGGTCACGGGAGGAGACGAGGGTGACCGGGACCCCCGCCTCGAGGTAGCCGGACGCGAACTCGGCGCCGGTCACGCCGGAACCGACCACCACCAGGTGGTCGGGCATCTCCTGCAGGTCGTAGACGTCGCGCCAGTCGAGGATGCGCTCGCCGTCGGGTTCGGCGCCGGGCAGTACGCGCGGGTCGGCGCCGGTGGCGATGAGGACGACGTCGCTCTCGAGTTCCTCGGTCACCCGCCCCTCGGCGTTCACCACCTCGACGGTGTGGGCGGCCAGTCCCGGCGTCTCGTCGGACAGCCGCCCCTGGCCGGCGACGATGCGCACGCCCTCGGCGGTCAGCCGGGCGTGGATGTCGGCCGACTGCGCCACGGCCAGGCCCTTGACCCGCTGGTTCACCGACGCGAGGTCGAGGGTCACGGTCGCGAGCTCCGCCCCCTGCAGGCCGAGGACGGCGGAGTCGCGCACCGACGTCATGGCGCCGGCCGCGGCGATGAAGGTCTTGGAGGGCACGCAGTCGGTGAGCACGCTGGCCCCGCCGATGCCGTCGCGCTCGATCACGGTGACCTCCGCACCGAGCTGTGCGGCGACCAGGGCGGCCTCGTAGCCGGCCGGGCCACCACCGATGATCACGATGCGGGTCATGGGTCCATCTTTCGTCGCCGGTCGGTCCGTCGGGGCCATTGTCCCCGGTCGGGAGTCGGCCGCGCGGCACCGCCCGTCGCCGGACCCGCCGGGATCGCTGGTTAGTCTCGCCCCGATGGGCCTCTACGCCGCCTACGGGTCGAACATGGATCCCGCTCAGATGCTGCGCCGCTGTCCGTCGTCCCCGCACACCGGCACCGGCTGGATCCGCGGCTGGCGGCTGACTTTCGGTGGCGAGGACCTCGGCTGGGAGGGGGCGCTGGCCACCCTGGTCCCGGCGGAGGACGACTCACCCGGCGTCTTCGTCGCCCTCTACGACCTCAACGAAGCCGACGAACGGGCGCTCGACGCCTGGGAGGGCGCCGACTCCGGCCTGTACCGCCGCGTGCACCTGCGGGTGCACACGCTGGGCGGCGACGTCGTCGGCTACGTCTACGTGCTCGACGCGTTCGAGGGCGGCCTACCGTCGGCCCGCCACCTCGGCGCGATCGCCGACGCCGCCGACGCGGCCGGCGCCCCGGCCGACTACGTGCGCGAGATCCGCCGCCGGGACTGCCGCTCCGCCTTCTGAGACCTGCGCGCTCTCCCGGGAGTGGGACGCCCGGCTGGTGGGCAGCGGCACCTCGTCCCGCCACGACCGGTCGCGGGACCCGTGGAGCAGGTGGTTGATCGACTGGCCGCTGCGGAACGACGTCGAGGCTGCGGCCGGCGTCTCCGCCACGGGCGTCGGCGCGGCGATCCGGGCGAGGTCGCGCTCCACGGCCCGGCGCAGCCGGGGACCGAAGGGGACCTCGACGAGGCGGTAGATCGCATACGCCGCGACGAGGACGATGGACGTGACGACGGCGAGCGTGGCGTACGCCGGCAGCACCGGCGAGATCTGCTGGATGAGGACCCATCCCGGGATCTCGTGCACCAGGTACAGGGGGTAGGTCAGCGCACCGGCGGTGGTGAGCCAGCGCCAGTCGAGGCGGGCGACCGGGGTCAGCGTGGCCAGCACCACCGCGCCGACGCAGCCGAGCATCACGAGGGTCAGGGTCCCCATCGTCACCTCGACACCGGCGACCCGCTCCGACCAGGGGATGTAGTGCTCCTTGCAGATCCACAGTGCGGTGACGATGTTGACCCCCAGGATCAGCCCGGTCGGCAGGTCCCAGCCGAACCGGCGGGCCAGGTAGAGCACGATCCCGATGCAGAAGAACGGCGCGTACGTCGGCTCGAGGAAGGCGATCCCCAGGGGGGTGCGGCCGACCATCGCCCCGAGCAGCGGCCACGCGAGGCAGAACAGCAGCATCCGGCCACGGGTGAAGCCGCCGGCGAGGCCGACCAGGGCGAGGAGCACGTAGAACTTCAGCTCGATCCACAGCGTCCAGAAGACGCCGTCGACGTGCTCGACCCCGAAGGCGGTCTGGAACATCGTGAGGTTGACGAGCACGCCCTCCAGGCCGAGGCCCTCCCAGTGCTTCATGATCGGGAAGATCCAGAGCACGATCGCGATGATCACGACCGCCGCCCAGTAGGCGGGGTAGAGGCGCCCGATGCGCGAGGCGATGAAGCTGGGCATCGAGCGACCCCAGGCGCTCATCAGGATCACGAAACCGCTGATCATGAAGAACAGGTAGGGGCCGAACCCGCCGTAGACGGTGATCGCGCTCAGTCGCGGGAAGACCTCGCTGACGCTCTCGTCCCAGCCCGGGCTGTCCCGGCCGGTGAAGTGGAAGGCCACGACGGCGAACGCCGCGATGAAGCGCAGGCCATCGAGCGCCCGCAGGCGAAGTCCGTCCGTAGCCGCATCGGCGTTGCGCATCTGAACCTCTGTTCCACGACTGGCATCTCCGGTCGACAAATCGACGTTAAGCCGAGACCGGTACCAATCTGTGGCGACTCACCTACCGACAGTCAGGACAGTGACGGGTGTGACGACTGCGTCCGGATGGACCGGTCCGACGTCAGGTCTCGCCGCGACCGGCACCGGCGAGGAAGGTCTGCAGGATCTGCTGCGCGGCCAGCGCGGGGGTGAGCTCGCCGGCCAGTACCGCCTTCTCCAGGTCGGGGACGGCGGCGCGCACGCCGGGGTGGGCCCGGAGCGAGTGCTCCAGCCCGTCGCGCACGAGCTGCCAGGTCCAGCGGACCTGCTGGGCGCGGCGGCGCTCGTCGAACGCCCCGGACGCCTTGGCGCGCTCCTGGTGCTCGACCAGCTTCGCCCAGACCTCGTCCAGCCCCTCCCCGGTGAGCCCGGCGCAGGTGAGCACCGGCACGTCCCACGGCTCGTCGCGACCGCGCAGCATCCGGATCGCCGAGGACAGCTCGCGGGCGGCCTTCCGGGCGTCGGCCGCCGCCGGGCCGTCGGCCTTGTTGACGGCGATGACGTCGGCGATCTCGAGGATGCCGCGCTTGATCCCCTGCAGCTGGTCGCCGGTGCGGGCGATGGTCAGGAAGAGGAACGAGTCGACCATCTCGGCGACGGTGATCTCCGACTGCCCGACGCCGACGGTCTCCACCAGCACGACGTCGTGCCCGGCCGCCTCCACCACGACCATCGACTCGCGGGTCGCCTGCGCGACGCCGCCGAGCGTCCCGGAGGTCGGCGAGGGTCGGATGAACGCGTTCTCGTCGACCGCCAGCCGGGCCATGCGGGTCTTGTCGCCGAGGATCGAGCCACCGGAGCGCGCCGACGACGGGTCGACGGCCAGCACCGCGACCCGGCGACCCGCACCCGTCAGGTCCACCCCGAGCTGGTCGATGAAGGTGGACTTCCCGACGCCGGGGACGCCGCTGATGCCGATCCGCCGCGCTCCCCCGGCGTGCGGCAGCAGCTCGACCAGCAGCTCCTGCGCGCGCTCGCGGTGGTCGGCCCGCCGCGACTCGACCAGGGTGATGGCGCGCGCCACCACCCGCCGGTCGCCGGCCAGCACCCCGTCGACGAGCGCCGGGACGTCGATCTCCCTCGGCATGCGCTCAGTGACCGAGGCGCTCGGACAGCGTGCGCAGCAGCTCCTGGGCCGCCTCGGCGATGACGGTGCCCGGCGGGAAGACCGCGGCGGCGCCCATCTCCTTGAGCGTCGGCACGTCGTCGGGCGGGATCACCCCGCCGACGACGATCAGCACGTCGTCGGCCCCGAGCCCGGCCAGCGCGTCGCGGAGCGCCGGCACCAGGGTGAGGTGGCCGGCGGCCAGCGAGGAGACGCCGACGACGTGCACGTCGGCCTCGACCGCCTGCCGGGCGACCTCGTCGGGCGTCTGGAACAGCGGGCCCACGTCGACGTCGAAGCCGAGGTCGGCGAACGCGGTGGCGATGACCTTCTGCCCGCGGTCGTGCCCGTCCTGGCCCATCTTGGCCACCAGGATGCGGGGGCGCCGGCCCTCGGCCTCGGCGAACTCCTCGGCCAGCCGACGGGTCTCCTCCATGGGCCCGGATGCTCCTGCCTCGTCGCGGTAGACACCGGAGATGGTGCGCACCTGGCCGGCGTGCCGGCCGTAGACGACCTCCAGCGCGTCGGAGATCTCGCCGACGGAGGCCTTGGCCCGCGCGGCGTCGACGGCGAGCTTCAGCAGGTTGGCGTCGAGGTCGTTGCCGCGGCGCCCCTCGGCGGCGGCCCGGGCGGCGTCGGTGAGCCGGCCCAGCGCCTCGGTCACCGCGCGGCCGTCGCGGTCGGCGCGCAGCTGCTCGAGCTTGGCCTTCTGCTGGGCGAGCACGTCGGCGTTGTCGACCTTGAGCACGTCGATGGCCTCGTCGGCGTCGACCCGGTACTTGTTCACGCCGATCACCGGCTGGCGGCCGGAGTCGATCCGGGCCTGGGTGCGGGCCGCGGCCTCCTCGATGCGCAGCTTGGGGATGCCGTCGTCGATCGCCTGGGCCATGCCGCCGTGCTCGGCGACCTCCTGGATGTGCGCCCAGGCGCGGCGGGCGAGGTCGTAGGTGAGCTTCTCGACGTAGGCCGAGCCGCCCCACGGGTCGACGACGCGCGTGGTGCCCGACTCCTGCTGCAGCAGCAGCTGGGTGTTGCGGGCGATCCGCGCGGAGAAGTCGGTGGGCAGCGCGAGCGCCTCGTCGAGGGCGTTGGTGTGCAGCGACTGGGTGTGCCCCTGCGTCGCGGCCATCGCCTCCAGGCAGGTGCGGACGACGTTGTTGTAGACGTCCTGCGCGGTCAGCGACCAGCCGGAGGTCTGCGAGTGGGTGCGCAGCGACAGCGACTTCGGGTTCTGCGCGCCGGCCTCCTTCACGAGCTTCGCCCACAGCAGGCGCCCGGCCCGCAGCTTCGCGACCTCCATGAAGAAGTTCATGCCGATGGCCCAGAAGAACGAGAGCCGGGGTGCGAAGGCGTCGACGTCCATCCCGGCGGCCTGGCCGGCCTTCAGGTACTCGACGCCGTCGGCGAGGGTGTAGGCCAGCTCGAGGTCGGCGGTCGCCCCCGCCTCCTGGATGTGGTAGCCGGAGATCGAGATCGAGTTGAACCGCGGCATCTTCTGCGAGGTGTACGCGAAGATGTCGCTGATGATCTGCATCGAGGGCTTGGGCGGATAGATGTAGGTGTTCCGCACCATGAACTCTTTGAGGATGTCGTTCTGGATGGTCCCGGTGAGCTGCTCCGGGGCCACGCCCTGCTCCTCGGCCGCGACGATGTAGAGCGCGAGCACGGGCAGCACGGCGCCGTTCATCGTCATGGACACCGACATCCTGTCCAGCGGGATGCCGTCGAACAGCTGCCGCATGTCCAGGATCGAGTCGATCGCCACGCCCGCCATGCCGACGTCGCCGGGCACCCGCGGGTGGTCGGAGTCGTAGCCGCGGTGGGTGGGCAGGTCGAAGGCGATCGACAGGCCCTTCTGGCCGGCGGCGAGGTTGCGCCGGTAGAAGGCGTTGGACTCCGCGGCGGTGGAGAAGCCCGCGTACTGGCGGACCGTCCACGGCTGCGTCGTGTACATCGTCGGGTAGGGGCCGCGCAGGAACGGCGGCAGCCCGGGCAGGGTGTCGAGGAAGTCGAGGTCCGCCAGGTCGGCCGGGGTGTACAGCGGCGGGACGGCGATGCCCTCGGGGGTCTCCCAGGTCGCCTCCTCGACGCCGCGCCCGGTGGCCTCCTCGAACGCCTTGGCCCAGTCGCCGGCCGAGGCCCCGGCCGCGGGGCGGCCCAGCTCGACGGAACCGAAGTCGGGGATCGCACTCATGCCTGAACTCCTTCGAGACCCAGCTCGGCGTGCACCGTGCGCAGCGCCGCGAGGGCGTCGCACCCGGCGAAGACGTACCCGTCGACGCCGTCGACGGCGAGGTCCGGCTTGCCGGCCAGCAACACCTGCGTGGCGCCGGCGGCCCTGAGCTCCGCGGCGAGCGCGGCGGCGTCGGACGCGTAGTCCTTGTCGGTGCCGCAGATGCAGGCCACCGTCGTCCCGGCGTCACCGAAACCGACGGCACCGTCGCCGGCCGGCGTCGCGAGCCCGCCGGCCTGGAACAGGTTGCCGGCGAAGGTGGCTCGCGCGGTGTGCCGGGCGATCGGGCCGATCGTGGCCAGGTAGACGGCCGGCCGCGTCGCCGCGGCGTCGGCGGCGTCGCGCAGGGCCTCGAACTCCTGGGCCGCCCGCACCCGGGGCAGTCCACCGCCCGGCAGCACGTCGGCGGCGGGCCGGCGCTCGGGCAGCTTCTCGGTGAGGTTCGGGAACTCGCTGACGCCGGTGATCGCGTCGGCGCGGGTGGCCAGCCGCTCGGCGCGGGCGTCCCACGCCTGCGCGATCCGGTCGCGCACCAGGCCCGATGCCAGCGCCGCCGGCAGCCCACCGGCCCGCTCGATCTCGGTGAACCAGTCCCAGGCGGCCCGCGCGAGGGAGTCGGTGAGCGACTCGACGTACCAGGAGCCGCCCGCCGGGTCGAGGACGCGGGCCAGGTGCCCCTCCTCCACCAGCAGGTTCTGGGTGTTGCGGGCGATCCGGCGGGAGAAGGAGTCGGGCAGGCCCAGCGCGGCGTCGAACGGCTGCACCGTGACGGTGTCCGCGCCGCCGACACCGGCGGCGAAGCAGGCCACGGTCGTCCGCAGCATGTTGACCCAGGGGTCGCGCTTCGTCGTCATCACCGACGAGGTGACGGCGTGCTGGCGCTGGGCCCGCACCTCCGGCGCCGCACCGCTGACCTCACCGACCCGGTCCCACAGCCGGCGGGCGGCGCGCAGCGCGGCGATCGTCGTGAACTGGTCGGCGCTCGCCGAGTAGCGGAACTCCAGCGCGGCGACGGCCTCGTCGACGGTCAACCCGCCGTCGGTGAGCGCGCGCAGATAGGCCACCCCGGCCGCCAGCGAGCAGCCGAGCTCCTCGACCACCGACGCCCCGGCGTCGTGGAAGACGGTCCCGTCGACGACGACGGTCCGCAGGCCGGGGTGCGCCGCGGCGCGGCGGGCGACCCCGGCGAGGCCGGAGAGGTCCTGCCGCTCCCCCGAGGCCGCCGCCACGCCCAGCGGGTCGAGCCCGAGGGAGCCGCCGGACGCGAGGTCGGTGCGGCCCTCGACCAGGTCGAGGAACGCCTCGGCCGCTCCGACTCCCCCGCCCGCCCCCACGCCCTGCACGGTCACGGGCGCGAGGTCGAGGTAGACGTCGGCGAGCACGTCACCGAGGGAGTCGACGGGGATCGCGCCCTCGCCGAGCACCAGCCACAGCGAGGTGACGCCGTTCTCCAGGTCGACGGCGATGGCCTCCCTGGTGACGGCGACGTCGGGGTGCGCGTGCCGCTGCCGGATGTCCCACCCGCCGGACGCACCGCCCTCGGCGCCCCCGGACGCGGTCACTTCGGCCGAGCCGGCCGGGCCGCCGGCGGGGCGGGCACCGCGCACGAACGGGGGCACGCCGGGGACGCCGACCCCGACCGGGAGGTCGCCGGCGTCCTCGGCCGTGTAGAGCGGCGCGACGGTGACCCCGGGTGCGACCGGGCGGCGCAGCGCGTCCTCGACCGGGTCGGGCAGGTTCTCGCGGCCGGCCTTGCGGAGCACTCCCGCGACGAGGGCGCGCCACTCGTCGCGGGTCACGGGGTCGAACTCGCCGGCGAGCGAGAGGTCCTCGGGGACCTCGTGCTCGGCCGGCACGTCGGCGTCAGCCGCCGCTGGGGCCTGCTGGTCGGTGGAACTCATCGTCGGGTCCCCGCCTCTCGTCCACGGCTCGTCGGGCAGAAGTGTCTCCGGGCGCCGGCCGGCGCGTGCGAGGGGGTGGGGGCGGGCTGCTCAGCGGCGGCTCGGCGTCGGCCTCCAGGGCCAGCAGCGCGGTGCGCGCCAGCAGGCGGACACCGACCCCGATGGCGCGCTCGTCGATGTCGAAGGTGCCGCGGTGCAGGTCGAGGGGAGCGCCGCCGCCGTGGGTACCCAGACGGGCCAGCGCGATCGGCATGACCTCGGCGAACCAGCCGAAGTCCTCACCGCCCATGCTCTGCGGGGAGAGGACGAGGTTGTCGCCCCCCACGGCGTCCAGCGCCGCCGACCGCAGCAGGGCCACGGCGCGCGGGTCGTTGACCACCGGGGGCACGCCCCGGATGTAGTCGACGCCGACCTCGGCGCCCGTGGTCGCCACCACCCGCTCGACCAGCGAGCGCAGCAGGTCCTCGGCGTCCCGCCAGGCATCCCGGTCGAGCACCCGCACGGTCCCGCGCAGGGTGCCGCGCTGCGGGATGGCGTTCGCGGCCACGCCGGCGTTCACCGCGCCCCACACGACCGACATCCCCGCGCGCGGATCGACCTGCCGCGACAGCAGGCCCGGGAGGTCGGTGATCAGCCGTCCCAGCGCGTCGACCAGGTCGACGGTCAGCTGCGGGCGGGCGGTGTGCCCGCCGGGTCCGGTGAGCGTGACGTCCATCCGGTCGCAGGCCGCGGTGATGGCGCCGGTGCGCAACCCGACCTTCCCTGCCGCGAGTGAGGGGTCGCAGTGCAGCGCGAACGCCCGGGACGCCCCGTCGAGGACGCCGGAGGCGACCACCTCCGTCGCGCCGCCGGGCACCGTCTCCTCCGCGGGCTGGAAGACGCAGCGGACCGTGCCGGGCAACCCGTCCAGCGAGGCGAGCGCGACGGCCACGCCGAGCACCACCGTGGTGTGCACGTCGTGCCCGCAGGCGTGGGCCAGGCCCTCCCGGGTGGAGGCGTACGGGACGTCCTTGAGGTCCGTGAGGGGCAGCGCGTCGATGTCGGCCCGCAGCACGACGATCGGTCCCCCGCCCGCCCCGACGTCGACGGTGAGCCCGGTACCGGTGGGCAGCCGGCGGGGCGTGAGCCCGTGGTGGCGGAGCCGCTCCTCGAGGAAGGAGGTCGTCTCGAACTCCGCGTAGCCGAGCTCGGGATGGGCGTGCAGGTGCCGCCGCGTGGCCGACAGCGCGGATCCGTTGGCGGCGACCCACTCGTCGACCGCCGAGGCCAGCTTCTCGACGACCGGGGTCATGCCGCGTGGCCTCCTGCGCACTCGGCCGGGCCGGGGACCGGGCCGTCGGGCCGCCCGGCCGGGCCGCGTTCCGGCAGGCCGTCCCGCAGCTCGGCGAGCAGGCTGTCCACGACCGGGCCGAGCTCGCCGTCGTGCTGCAGGGCCACGGCCCGCTGCCGCTGGTAGGACGCGCCGACCTCCAGGATGCGCAGCACGTCGGACAGCTCCTCCTCGCAGTGCAGGCGCCTGGCGGTCGGCATGAGCTCGTCGACCAGCTCCGCGATCGCCTCCCGGACGGGGCGGACGGCGAAGTGCTCGTCGACGATGATCTCGGCGTCCAGCCCGTAGCGGGCCGCCCGCCACTTGTTCTCCCGGACCACCCACTCCTCGGGACGGGGCAGGGTGTAGCCGCGGTCGAGCTGGGTGTCGAACTGCTCCACCATGCACTGCGCGAGGGCGGCGACCCCGCCGATCTCGTCCAG
Source organism: Blastococcus sp. HT6-4 (assembly GCF_039679125.1). Lineage (NCBI taxonomy): Bacteria > Bacillati > Actinomycetota > Actinomycetes > Geodermatophilales > Geodermatophilaceae > Blastococcus > Blastococcus montanus. The sequence goes on from NZ_CP155551.1 coordinate 3,677,924, forward strand.
GGTGGGCAGGCCGTCGCAGATGCGCAGCTCGACGGTGCCGAAGTCGGGGTGCGGGCGGATGTCCCACCAGACCTCCCGCACGCTCTCGATGCTCTTGGTCGAGATCAGCGTCTCCATGTACTCCTCGAACTCGTCCCAGTCGGTGAGCTGGAAGGGCAGCCCGGCCGTGGGCATGCCCTCGAAGATCTTGGTGCGGGCCGAGGCCAGGCCGGTGTCGCAGCCGACCCAGAACGGCGAGGACGACGACAGCGCCAGGAAGTGCGGCACGTACTGGCACAGCGCGTTGACGATCGGGATGACCTTCTCCGGTGCCCGGACGCCGACGTGCACGTGGACGCCGAAGATCTGCATGCGCCGGGCCAGCCACTGCATGCGATCGACCAGCTCGCGGTAGCGGTCCTTGGGCGAGATCTCCTGGGTCTGCCAGTCGGTGAACGGGTGCGTGCCGGCGCACAGCACCCCGAGCCCCCGCTGCTCGGCCCGGGCGACGACGTCGGCGAGCGTGCCGGCGAGGTCGGCCTTGGCCTCGCTCACCGTGGTGCAGATGCCGGTGATGATCTCGATCGTCGACTGCAGCAGCTCGTGCTTGGCCTTGGGGTGCTCGTCGGCGCCCTCGGGACGCATCGACTCGAGGATCTCGACGGCGCCGGACGACAGCTCCCGGGTCCCCCGGTCGACGAGCTGCAGCTCCCACTCCACGCCGAGGCTGGCGCGCTCCGAGCTACGGAAAGGGATCTCCACCTCCGGAAGTCTAGGGACGATGACCGCTCCCCACCCGGCGGCCGGACGAGATCACCCGTCCAGGCGGACCGGCGACCGCGGATGGCCCGGCGCCGGTGGCGCCACCTCCGTCGCCCGGCTGCGCTAGCGTCCCCGCGTGAGCGAGCTCCCCCGAACCGACCCCACCGTCCTGTCCGAGCAGGCCGCGCAGACCCTGACCGCCGCGCTCGGCGGGCCGCACGACGTCGCCGTCGTCATGGGGTCCGGCTGGGCACCCGCCGCCGACGCCTTCGGCGAGCCGGCCGGGTCCGTGGCGATCGGCGACCTGCCGGGCTTCGCCGCCCCGACGGCGGTCGGCCACGGGGGCGAGGTCCGCTCGGTGCGCGTGGGCGACCGTTCCGTGCTCCTCTTCCTCGGCCGGACCCACTTCTACGAGGGCCGCGGTGTGGAGCCGGTCGTGCACGGGGTGCGGACCGCGGCCGCCGCCGGCGCGAGGACGGTGATCCTCACCAACGCCGCCGGTGGGCTGGCTCCCGACCACCGCGTGGGCCAGGCGGTGGTCATCTCCGACCACCTGAACCTGACCGCCCGCTCGCCGCTGGTCGGCGCGACGTTCGTCGACCTGACCGACCTGTACTCCGCGCGGCTGCGCGAGCTGGCACACGAGCTCGACCCGTCGCTGGCCGAGGGCGTCTACGCGCAACTGCCCGGCCCGCACTACGAGACGCCGGCCGAGATCCGGATGCTGCGCACCCTGGGCGCCGACCTCGTGGGCATGTCGACGGCCCTGGAGGCGATCGCGGCCCGGGCGGCCGGCGCCGAGGTGTTCGGCTTGTCGATGGTCACCAACGCGGCGGCCGGGATCACCGGGGAGAAGCTGGACCACGCGGAGGTGCTCGCGGCGGGCAGGGAGGCCGCCGGGCGCCTCGGGGAGTTCCTGGTCGAGTTCATCGGGCGGCTGCCGTGAGCGGACAGGGGGCTGCCGTGAGCGAGCCGGCCGGCGACCTGCTCAGCACGGCCCGTGCCTGGGCCGACGCCGACCCGCACGAGGGTGACCGGACGGAGATCGAAGCCCTGATCGAGTCGGGGAACACCACCGAGCTCGCCCGCCGGTTCGCCGGGCCGCTCACCTTCGGGACGGCGGGGCTGCGCGGGCCCCTGCGAGCGGGGCCGGCGGGGATGAACGCCGCCGTCGTCACGCGGGCGGCCGCGGGGCTGGCCGGGTGGCTGTCGGCCGGGGGGCACGCCGGTGCCGGCGTGGTGATCGGGTTCGACGCACGCCGCCGGTCGGACGAGTTCGCCCGCGTCTCCGCCGAGGTGCTGGCCGGGGCAGGCTTCGCCGTCCAGGTGATGCCGCGACCGCTGCCGACACCGGTGCTCGCCTTCGCCGTCCGCCACCTGGGGTGCGCCGCCGGGATCATGGTGACCGCCAGCCACAACCCGCCCGACGACAACGGCTACAAGGTGTACCTGGGCGACGGCGCGCAGCTGGTGCCACCGGCCGACCGGGAGATCGAGGCCGCCATCGCCGCGGTGGGGCCGGCGAGCGAGGTCCTCCGGTCCGACGACTGGCTGACCCTGGGCGACGACATCGAGTCCGACTACGTGGACGCCGTGGTGGCGGCCGTGGATCCTGGGCGGGTGCCGGCGTCGGCGCGGTCGGCGCTGACCGTGGCGTACACGGCGATGCACGGGGTGGGTGCCGGGACGACGCGTGCGGTGTTCGCCGCGGCAGGGCTGGCCGAGCCGGTGAGCGTGCCGGAGCAGGACGCTCCCGACCCGGCCTTCCCGACCGTGGCCTTCCCCAACCCGGAGGAGCCCGGCGCCGTCGACCTGCTGCTCGCCCTGGCCGAGCGGGTCGGCGCGGACGTCGCGATCGCCGAGGACCCCGACGCCGACCGGTGCTCGGTGGTCTGCGGCGGCCGGCAGCTGACCGGCGACGAGGTGGGCGCGCTGCTGGCCGACTGGCTGCTCCGCCGGGGGGTGCGCGGGACGTACGCGTCGTCGCTGGTGAGCGGCTCGCTCATGCACGTGATCGCCGAGGCCCACGGCGCCCCGTCGGAGGAGACGCCGACCGGGTTCAAGTGGATCATGCGCGCGGGCTCGGACTCGGCGCCGCTGGTGTACGGCTACGAGGAGGCGCTGGGCTACTCGGTGGCGCCGTCGGTCGTCCGGGACAAGGACGGCATCTCCGCCGCGCTGGCCGTGGCGCTCATGGCCGCCGAGCTCGAGGCAGCCGGCCGGACGGTGCTCGACCGGCTGGACGAGCTGGCCGACGAGCACGGCCTCTTCGTCACCGGGCAGCTCTCGGCGCGGGTCGAGGACCTCTCGCTCATCGCCGACGCCATGGCCCGGCTGCGCGCGCAGCCGCCGGCCGCGCTGCTGGGACGACCCGTGGAGTCCACCGACCTCGCGCTCGAGGACCCCCCGGTCGACGCGGTGCGGCTGCTCGGCGAGGGGGTGCGGGTGATCGTGCGGCCCAGCGGTACCGAGCCGAAGCTCAAGGCCTACCTGGAGACGGTCGTCCCGGTGCACGAGGACGCCGGCCTGATCGCCGCGCGCGGGCGGGGCGCCGACGAGCTGGACCAGCTCCGCGCCGAGATGTCGGCGGCCCTGGGGCTGTAGCCCCGCCTCCGCCGCGCCCTCGCTCAGCGCGGCGGCGGGCCGTACCGGTTCGGCCCCGGCTGGGTGCCGAGGAAGCCGACGGTCACCAGCAGGACCAGCCAGCCGATGCCGGGCACCAGGTGCCACAGCAGCCACCAGGCGGAGTGGTCCCGGTCGTGCAGCCGGGTGACCATCGCGGCGACGTTCGGCACGAGGAGCACCAGCGCCGAGATCGCCGTCACCGGTCCGCCCTGGTCCGGGAACGGCCAGAGCAGGTCGAACCCCTCATCGCGGCTGATGCGGGGGTAGCTGTCGGGGAACCAGGTCGCGTCGATCGAGGTGGCGACCACCCCGAGCACGGCGAACACCAGCACGTAGCGCAGCCACCAGTCCCGCCGCCGGATCCGCCCGGTGGGCAGGTACCAGTCCACCGGTGTCCACGACCGCTGCTCCGGCGCGGCGGTGGTCATCCGCCGACCGGCTCCCGGCAGCCGGAGTCCAGCGCCCGCGCCGCCGCGGCCAGGACGGCGACGACGTCCCGCCCGAAGCCGACGTCGCACGGGTGGATGCCGCCGGCGACCGCGGCCTGCATCAGCTCGTCGACCGCCACCGCGAAGGCCTCCGGCGCCACCCGGTCCTCCGGCAGCAGCACCAGCCGCCCGGCGTCCCCGTGGACGAAGAACTCGTTGCCCACCGACATCGGCGCCACGGTGTGCGACAGCGTGACCGTCGACGCCACACCCGACTCGTGCGTGAGCACCAGGTGGACGGTGTCGCCGAGCCCGGCACCCGCCTGCACGGCGACGACCGGCCCGAGCGCGGGCACGAGCAGCGAGAGGGCGTGCGGGCCGATGTCCCACAGCGCGCCCTGCTCCTTGCGCCAGGGCGAGGCGTCGAACGGCGAGCCCGCGAGCGACGACAGCCAGGACCCGTGCCCGCCGGCCACGGTCGTCCGGGCCACCTGCTCGAGCCAGGTCGCCGTCGCCGGGCGGAACCGGAAGGTGAAGAACACGACCGACGCGACGCCGGCGTCCCGGACAGCGGCGACCACCCGGTCGGCGCCCGCCACGTCGAGCGCGATCGGTTTCTCCAGCAGCAGGTGCTTGCCCGCCGCGGCGGCGCGCTCGGCCAGCGGCGCCTGCACGTCCGGCGGCAGCGCGATCGTGACGGCGTCGACCTGGCCCAGCAGCTCGTCGACGTCGGTGAACCCCGGCACGTCGAACTCCGCACCGACCGCCTTCGCCTTCGCGAGATCCCGGCCCCACACGCCGACCAGTTCCGCGGTGGGATGCGCCGCCAGCGCCGCCGCGTGGATCTCCTTGGCCCAGAAACCGGTGCCCAGGACGCCGAAGCGCATGATCAGACCGCGCCGAACTGGCGGTCGCCGGCGTCGCCCAGCCCCGGGACGATGTAGGCCTTGTCGTCGAGCCCCTCGTCGATGCTCGCGGTGAACACTCGCAGCGGCAGGCCGCTCTCCTCCAGCCGCCGGATGCCGTCCGGCGCGGCGAGGGCGCAGAGCACCGTGATCGACGTGGTGCCCCGGTCGGTGAGCAGCCGGCAGCAGTGCACCAGCGAGCCGCCGGTGGCCAGCATCGGGTCCAGGACGAAGACGTCGCGGCCGACCAGCGACTCCGGCAAGGAGGCCATGTAGGCCTCGGGCTGGAAGGTCTCCTCGTTGCGGGCGAGCCCGACGAAGCCCATCTGCGACTCCGGCAGCATCCCGTGCGCGGTGTCGGCCATGCCGAGACCGGCCCGGAGCACCGGCACGATCAGCGGCGGCGCGGCCAGCCGGTAGCCCGTCGTGGCCGTGACCGGCGTCCTGATCTGCTCCTCGGCGATCGCCAGGTCGCGGGTGGCCTCGTAGACCAGCATCTGGGTGAGCTCGCGCAGGGCGGCCCGGAACATGGCGTTGTCCGTGCGCTCGTCCCGCATGCGGGTGAGGCGGGCACGGGCCAACGGGTGGTCGACGACGGTGAGCTGCACGGGCAGCACGGTAGCGGCCGTGCCGCGCGCGCGGCTCGCCGCCGCCCGGCCGCAGGCCGACCGCTCAGGCGGCGACGGGCACGTCTCCCCTCGCCTCGGCCTCCAGGCGACGCCGCAGATCGCGGTTCCCCATCAGCACGCCCACCGCGTAGGCCAGGTCCATGCGCTCACCGTTGACGTGCATGGCGTCGAGCAGCCGGGGTGGTCCGTCGGGGAACAGCACCGCGGTCAGCCGATCGCCCGTCGACCCCTCCCCCGCGGCCCGGCCATGCAGTCCCGCCACGCCACCGGACGACGGCGCGACCGGACGACGCCCGGCGAGCTCGTCGATCGGCTGGACACCGCTGAAGGCGACCCGCTGAGCGTCGCCGCGATCGGTGATGCCGTCGAGGCCGGCGGCGAAGGCCGCGTCGGCGGCGCCCCACACGCGCCGGCCGTCCGGGGCGACGACGACCAGCCGGCCGTTCCGCCGGGTCATCACCAGGTCCAGCTCGTGCACCAGTCCGTGGTCGACGTCGCACAGGAGCACCAGGTTGTCCACGTCGGTGCCGCCGCCCAACAGCCAGTGCCGCAGGTGGTGCGCGTGCAGCCGCTCGATCCGGGTCTCGGTGCAGCCGGGACGGGCGCAGCCACCGTCCCGCCGGAGCAGGGCGCGACGCTGGGCCGAGGTGGCGCGCCGGCGCCGGCGCCCGACGCCGAGCACCTCACGGCCGCGCTCCAGCATCGTGACGACGGTCGCCTCGCGAGCATCCGCCGGACCTGGGCGGGGTGCAGGGCGGGGCCGCCGTCGAGGTAGGCCTGCCCGGCTGCCGTGTCGTCGGCGAGCACGTCGGCGTCGACGTGCACGACCACCTCACGGCGGGGCGGGTCACCCGGTCGGCGGTCGAGGTGGTGGGCCGCTCCGGCGAGCCGGGCGACCGCCGCGCAGCGCCGGGCGGCTGTGCGCTCCCGGGCGCACGCGACCTCGTCCCGCTCGAGCTCGTCCGGCCCGGTCGGCGCCTGTGGGTCGGCAGCCACCCGCCTGGCTGCGGCACGGTCGCGCCGGACCTCGCGTTCGGCGATCGACTCGACCGCCGTGAGGAACTGCGCGCCCTCCTCGGCGTCCATGCGCATCCGGATGACGAGCATGCCGTCGTCGTCCCACCAGTGCTGGAATTGCCGTTTCAGCGCCACGGTGCCCGGATCCGCCGGCTCGGCCCGCCGCCAGGAGCGCACCAGCCGCTCGGTCTGGGACGCCGTCGCCTCGATCGCCAGCTCCAGCAGCGCCTGCTCGGTGCCCGGCTCCGCGATCCGGGTCAGCGCCCGGACCTTGGAGCAGGACAGCCGCCCCTCGGCGAACGCGGCGGCCAGCAGCGGCAGCCCGGTGAGCGCCCGGGCCACCCGGACGTGCTCGCGGGCGGTGCCCGGGCTCATCCCGCACTGCCAGGCCAGGCAGTGGGCGCACGAGGCGATGCCGATCCCCTGCCACCCACCCCGGCGGTCGAACTCCGCGATCAGCCGCAGCCAGGCCGCCGTGGCGGCGGCGATCCGCACCGCGCCGGACGTGATCTCGCGTGCCAGCTCCGGCAGGGACCTCTCCGCCACGACGGACTCGTTCGAATGATGTTCGAGAGCTAGCGGGGCCGGCTGACAGTTCCGCACGGTGCACAGGACGTTCCCGCGGGAAAGCCCGAGACGACGTCGCGGCATCGTCGCGCCCCGCGCGGACGTGCAGCGGGAGACGTTCCCGCGGGAACGCCGGGGTGGAACGGCGGGGCGGCGCGCACGGGGAGCCGCCCCCGCGGGTGAGCAGTGTCGGGCATCGGCGCACCGCAGGGGAGAATGGTCGGCATGACCCACGTCATCGACCCCGACGCGCTCTCCGGGGCGACCCCCGCGGTGCGCGCGCCGCTGGCCCCGTACGACGACGTCACGCGCTCGGGCGCCTCCCTCCGCACCTTCCTGCACGGCCTCCCCGGCGTGGACCAGGTGGGTGCCGAGGCGCGGGTGGCGCAGCTGGGCACCCGGTCGATCAAGACGACGTCGAAGGCCTGGGCCATCGACACCGCCATCTCGATGGTCGACCTCACGACCCTGGAGGGCGCCGACACCCCCGGCAAGGTGCGCAGCCTGGCCGCGAAGGCCCGGCAGCCCGACCCGTCCGACCCGACGACGCCGCGGGTCGCCGCGGTCTGCGTCTACGGCGACCTCGCCGGCGTCGCGCGCGAGGCGCTCGGCGACAGCGGCATCCACGTCGCCGCCGTCGCGACCGCCTTCCCCAGCGGCCGCGCGAGCCGCGCGGTGAAGCTCGCCGACGTCCGGGACGCCGTCGAGAACGGCGCCGACGAGATCGACATGGTCATCGACCGGGGCGCCTTCCTGGCCGGCCGCTACCTCGACGTCTACGAGGAGATCGTGGCGGTGAAGGAGACCTGCGGGGAGGCCCACCTCAAGGTCATCCTGGAGACCGGTGAGCTGGTCACCCTCGACAACGTCCGCCGCGCCAGCTGGATCGCGATGCTGGCCGGGGGCGACTTCATCAAGACCTCCACCGGCAAGGTGTCCCCCGCCGCGACGCTGCCGGTCTCCCTGGTGATGCTGGAGGCCGCGCGCGACTTCCGCGCCGCCACCGGCCGCCAGGTGGGCTTCAAGCCGGCCGGCGGGATCCGGACGACCAAGGACGCGATCAAGCACCTGGTGCTGATCAACGAGACCGCCGGCCCGGACTGGCTGGACCCCGACTGGTTCCGCTTCGGCGCCTCCAGCCTGCTCAACGACCTGCTCCTGCAGCGGCAGAAGCTGCGCACCGGCCACTACTCCGGCCCCGACTACGTCACGGTGGACTGACAGCGATGACCAGCGTTTTCGAGTACGCCCCCGCGCCCGAGTCGCGGTCCATCGTCGACATCGCGCCGTCCTACGGGCTCTTCGTCGACGGCGAGTTCGTCGACGGCTCCGGTGAGCCAATGACGACGGTGAACCCGGCCACCGAGGAGGTGCTCACCGAGGTCGCCACCGGCACCACCGCCGACGTCGACCGCGCGGTGCGCGCCGCCCGCAAGGCGTTCGAGAAGACCTGGGGGCCCATGCGCCCCGCCGACCGCGGCAAGTACCTGTTCCGCATCGCGCGGCTGCTGCAGGAGCGCGCCCGCGAGTTCGCCGTGCTGGAGTCGCTGGACAACGGCAAGCCGATCCGGGAGTCCCGCGACGTCGACGTCCCCCTCGCCGCGGCGCACTTCTTCTACCACGCCGGCTGGGCCGACAAGCTGGACTGGGCGGGCCTCGGGCCCGGGCCCAAGCCGCTCGGCGTGGCCGGCCAGGTCATCCCGTGGAACTTCCCGCTGCTCATGCTCGCGTGGAAGGTCGCCCCCGCCCTGGCCACCGGCAACACCGTCGTCCTCAAGCCGGCCGAGACCACCCCGCTGACCGCGCTGCTGTTCGCGGAGGTCTGCCGCCAGGCCGACCTGCCGCCCGGCGTGGTGAACATCGTGACCGGCGCCGGCGACACCGGCCGCGCGGTCGTCGAGCACGACGACGTCGACAAGGTGGCGTTCACCGGCTCCACCGACGTCGGCCGCCAGATCGCCCGCACGGTGGCCGGCACCCGGAAGAAGCTGACCCTGGAGCTCGGCGGCAAGGCGGCCAACATCGTCTTCGACGACGCCCCGATCGACCAGGCCGTCGAGGGCATCGTGCAGGGCATCTTCTTCAACCAGGGCCACGTCTGCTGCGCGGGCAGCCGGCTGCTGGTGCAGGAGTCGATCCACGACGAGGTCATCGCCTCGCTGCAGCGCCGCATCGGCACCTTGCGCGTCGGCGACCCGCTGGACAAGAACACCGACATCGGGGCGATCAACAGCGCCGAGCAGCTCGCCCGCATCCGCGAGCTCTCCGACATCGGCGAGGCCGAGGGCGCGCAGCGCTGGCAGCCGGCCTGCGAGCTGCCCGACCGCGGCTACTGGTTCCCGCCGACGGTCTTCACCGACGTCTCCCCCGCCCACCGGATCGCCCGCGACGAGGTGTTCGGCCCGGTGCTGTCCGTGCTCACCTTCCGCACGCCCGACGAGGCGGTGGCCAAGGCGAACAACACCACCTACGGCCTCTCGGCCGGCATCTGGTCGGAGAAGGGCTCGCGGATCCTGAAGATCGCGAACCAGCTCCGCGCCGGCGTGGTGTGGGCCAACACGTTCAACAAGTTCGACCCGACGTCGCCCTTCGGCGGCTACAAGCAGTCCGGCTACGGGCGCGAGGGCGGCCGGCACGGCCTGGCCGCGTACCTGGAGGGTGCAGACCAGTGATCGGGAACGACCGGCTCGCCGTCCGCAAGACCTGCAAGCTGTACGTGAACGGCGCCTTCCCGCGCTCGGAGTCCGGGCGCACCTACGAGGTCACCGACGCCAAGGGGCACTTCCTCGCCAACGCCTCCTGGGCCTCCCGGAAGGACGCCAGGGACGCCGTCGTCGCCGCGCGCGCAGCCTTCCCGAAGTGGTCGGGCGTGACCGCCTACAACCGCGGCCAGGTGCTCTACCGCGTGGCCGAGGTGATGGAGGGCCGGCACGTCCAGTTCTGCGAGGAGGTCGCCACGGCCGAGGGCCTGTCGGCGTCCAAGGCGCGGGCCGCCGTCGACGCCGCCGTCGACCGCTGGGTCTGGTACGCCGGCTGGACCGACAAGCTGGCCGCCGTCCTCGGTGGGGCCAACCCCGTCGCCGGGCCGTACTTCGACTTCTCCATGCCCGAGCCGACCGGCGTCGTCGCCGTCCTCGCGCCGCAGCAGTCGAGCCTCCTCGGCCTGGTCAGCGTGCTCGCCCCGGTGCTCGCGACGGGCTGCACCGCCGTCGTCGTCACCTCCCGGGAGCGCCCGATCCCGGCCGTCACCCTCGGCGAGGTGCTCGCGACCAGCGACGTCCCCGGCGGTGTGGTCAACCTGCTCACCGGCGACGCCGAGGAGCTGGGCCCGTGGCTGGCCGAGCACGCGGACGTCGACGCCATCGACCTCACCGGCGCCCCGGCGTCCAGGGCGATGGAGTTCGAGCGGGAGGCCGCCGGCACCGTCAAGCGCGTCGTCCGGCCGCCGGTCACCGAGCCCGACTGGACCGCCGACCCCGGCCTGTCCCGCATGACGCCGTTCCTGGAGACGAAGACGGTCTGGCACCCCATCGGGGTCTGATCCCACCCCGCCGGGGCCCTGCGCCACCCCGAGGTGCGCCGCTTGCCCGGCAGGGCAGGATGGTCGGGTGGCCAGGCCGAGCATCGTCCCGATCTCCCTCACCGTCGACGACCGCACGGGGTACACCCTGTGGGCTCCGCCCTGGGAGGAGGACGGCGAGGAGTGGCAGGCGTTCCTCGGCACGACCGAGGGCGACGTCGCGACCGTGCACCTCTTCCCGACCCCGGCGAAGCTCGCCGCCTTCTGCCGGACGAGCACCGACCACGACCTCGCCGACCACCCGGTGTGGCCGGTCGTCGCGGGTCTCGGCGCCCCGGACCTGACCCCCGACGACGACCACCGGTACGACCTCGACGGCGTGTACGACATCGCCGCCGAAGACCCCGACCGGTGGGCCGTGGAGGAGCTCGCGGCGACCGTCGACATCGTGACCCGGCTCGCCGAGTGCCTGGACACCACCGACGAGGACGACGACGACGAGCAGTTCGAGGCCGTCGCCGAGCTCGCCGGCAAGCCCGAGATCGGCTCGCTGGGCCTGGGGGTGGAGGCCTTCGCCGGTCGCTCCGGCGAGGACGCGTGGATCGGTGTCGGCAGCGTCCTCGACGAGCTGTGGGAGGACGTCGTCGAGGAGCTGTCGGAGCACTTCGACTGGACCGGCGCCGGCACCGCCACGATCGAGGAGTACCCGCCCGCCTCCGAGGCCGGCGAGGACACCGGCGACGTCGACGAGGACGACGCCACCCCCGAGCCGCTGGACGTCGCCGTCACCGAGCCGGGCGGCGCGACCGCCGCGGCGGTGGCCACGGGCGCCGGGGTGCGCGCCATCGCGCGTGGCAGCCGGGTGACCGCCTCGCCCGCCGCGGTCGCCGCGGCCGCGGAGTTCTGGGAGGCCGTCGGCATCCTGCCCGTCGAGATCGTCGTACCGGAGGGCGCCGGGGTGACCCTCCGGTGCTACGTCGAGGACGTCGCCCGCTTCCTCGGCCGCGACGGCGAGGTCTTCCTCTTCGACACCCCCGCCGACCTCGCCCGGTTCTGCGCCGGCAACGAGCAGCACGACCTCACCGAGATCGCCTCGTGGCCGGAGGTGGCCGACACCGACACGCTGCCGCTGCCGGCCGAGCAGGACCGCTACGACCTCACCGAACTGTCGGAGGTGCTCACCGAGGTCGCCGACGGCGCCGCCGGGCTGGTGCCGCACCGGGCGCTGGTGCAGCCGGTGGAGGGCGTGCGCGACCTCGCGGAGTACGCCGACCTGACCCGCGTGGAGGAGCTGCTGGCCCCCGGGATGCCCCTGGGCCGGGCGGTCGCACGGGCCGACCGCGAGCCGGGCACCCCGCTCGACGCCGCCGAGGCCGCCCAGCTGCGCCCGCTGTGGGACGACGCGGTCGTCGCCGTCAGCGGCGCCCTGGTCTTCCGCGACTGAGCGGGACCGACGACGACGGCGGCCCGCCCCGGAATTCCGGGACGGGCCGCCGTCGTGCGTGGTGCGGGTGATCAGCCCTGGCGCGGGGGACGCACCGAGCGCTCGCCGGTGAAGCGACGCTCGCCACCGGGCCGGCCCGACCGCTCGCCACCGCCGGAGCGGTTGCGGTCGCCGTAGGAGCGGCGCGGACCGCCGGGGCGGTCACCGTCGCGGCGCGGACGGCCACCGGGGCCACCGCCACCGCGGCGCATGTCGCGCTGCGTGCGCTCCTTGGGCTCCACCGGGATGCCGGCGGCGACCAGGTCCAGGATCGGCTTGTCGCCGGGCCGGGTGCGGTCCAGGGGCGGGTCCACCTTGGCCGTGCGGAACCGGCGCTTGGCCTGCCCCACCTGGTCCGGGAGGAGCAGCGAGACGACCACACCGGCGGCACCGGCGCGGGCCGTGCGGCCGGAGCGGTGCAGGTAGGTCTTGGCGTCCGTCGGCGGGTCGTAGTGCAGCACCAGCGAGACGTCGTCGACGTGGATGCCGCGGGCGGCGACGTCGGTGGCGACCAGGACCGGCGAGCGGGCGTCGGTGAACTCCTCCAGCGCACGCTTGCGGGCCGACTGCGGCAGACCGCCGTGGATGGCCTCGGCCTTGATCCCGGCGGCCTTCAGGTTCTCGGCCAGCCGGTCCACGCCCAGCTGGGTGCGGGCGAAGATGATCGTGCGGCCGGGGCGGCCGGCGAGCTCGGTGGCCACCTGCAGCTTGTCGCGGAAGGCGAGGGTGAAGGCCAGGTGCTCGGCCGGCGGGGCCTCGCCGCCGGGGCGGACGACCTCGTGCCGGGCCGGGTCCTTGAGGTAGCGGCGGACCAGCGAGTCGACCTCACCGTCCAGCGTCGCCGAGAACAGCAGCCGCTGGGCGTTGCGGTCGGTCTGGTCGAGCAGCTCCTTGACGACCGGGAGGAAGCCCAGGTCGGCCATGAAGTCGGCCTCGTCCAGCACGGTGACGACGACGTCGGCGAGGGTGCACTCGCCCTGGCTGATCAGGTCCTGCAGCCGCCCGGGAGTGGCGATGACGACGTCGACGCCGCGGCGCAGCTGCTGGATCTGGCGGTACATGGGGGCGCCGCCGTAGACGGTGGCCAGCACGACGCCCGTGGCCTGGCCCAGGGGTGCCAGGTTGTCGTGCACCTGCTGGGCCAGCTCGCGGGTCGGCACGAGGACCAGGCCACGCGGGGCGCGGCGGCCGTTCTTGACCTCGGCACCGATGCGGGCGAGCAGCGGCAGCCCGAAGGCCAGCGTCTTGCCCGAGCCGGTGGCGGCCTTGCCCAGCACGTCGCGCCCGGCGAGGGCGTCCGGCAGGGCCGAGGTCTGGATGGCGAAGGGGCGGTGGATGCCACGCCGCTCGAGCGCGGTCACCAGCGGCTGGGGCAGGCCCAGCTGGCCGAAGGTGGGGCCGGTCGGCGCCTCGACGGCGATCTCCGGGGTGGTGCTCTCAGGGGTGTTCTGAACTGCGGTGTCGGTCGTGTTCGACTCGAACGAGACAGGGTGGACCAAAGTCATGCGGGGTGGGGCTCCGATACTGCTCGGAGCGCGTCCCGTGAAAGAGGAGGAGCACCGTCAGGTACCGGCGTCCTCACTTGGCGATCGTCTGCGCCCAGGGATGGAACGCGGGATCTGCACGGATGCGCTCGTGCCCGGACAAACCGTCCGGGAGGATGACCGGCCTTGTGCCGGTACGCCTACGGTAGCAGCGAAGATCGCGGCGCTGTTCCCCCGACCGGGAGTGACGCCCCCCACCCGGCCGGTCAGTCGGGGTCCAGGTCGGAGTCGTCGACCCGGACCGCGAGCACGCCGTCCAGGTCGGCGAGCCAGACCGCGAGGGCCGTGACCGGCCCGGTCCCCTCGACCGAGAGCCGCACGGTCGCCTGCCGCACGGCGGCGGCGCTCGTCCCGCCCTCGTCGGTCGTCGTGGCGAGGTCGCGCACGGTGAAGCCGCGCTGCGTGCACTCGGCCAGCGCCCGCCGCAGCACCCCCTCGCCGTCCCGGTAGGTCAGCACCAGGGAGTGCACCCGGGTCACCCGGCCCGACAGCCGGCGGGCGAGCGGGGTGAAGCCGTAGGAGACGGCGAAGTGCGCGGCGGTCGCCACGACCGCGAACAGCCACAGCCCCGCGCCGGCCGCCATCCCGACGGCGGCGGTGAGCCAGACGATCGCCGCCGTGGTCAGCCCGCGGACCGCGTCCCGGCGGACGAAGATCAGGCCGCCCCCGATGAACCCCAGCCCGGAGACCACCTGGGCCGCCACGCGGGAGTCGCCGAACTGCGCCTGGCTGATCACCATGAACAGCGCCGCGGCGAACCCGACGACGGTGAGGGTGCGCAGCCCCGCCGCCTTGTGGCGCAGTTCCCGCTCCAGCCCGATGAGCGCCGACAGCACGAACGCGATCCCGAGGTCACCGACCTGGGACCACGTCTGCCCGGTGGGCTCGGCGAGGAGGAGGGACACGGCTCAGCCGCGCAGGGCGGCGTACCCGGGCCGGACGACGTCGTCGCGCAGCCGCCGCCGCTCGTCGTCGGGCAGGAACGCCCCGGCCAGCGCCCGCTCGGTGACCGTCTGCACGTCGTCCCACGTCCAGCCGAACGTCGTCGCGACGTCGGTGATCTCGCTGGTGGCCGAGACGCCGCTCATCAGCCGGTTGTCGGTGTTCAGCGTGACCGCGAAGCCCAGCCGGTGCAGCCGGTCGACCGGGTGCGCGCCGAGTGACGGGTAGGCGCCGGTCTGCACGTTCGACGACGGCGCGACCTCGAGGGTCACCTGCCGGTCGCGCACCCGCTCCGCCACCGGGCCCAGCGTGCCGTCCGCGCCGACCTCGTCGGCGATCCGCACGCCGTGGCCGAGACGCTCGGCGCCGGCGCCGTCGAGCGCCGCCACGATGCTGTCGATCCCGGCGGCCTCGCCGGCGTGGATGGTCCGGTGGGCGTGCCCGCGGTCGAGGATCGCGAGGGCCGAGGGGATCCGGTCCGGCGGGAAGCCGATCTCCGGGCCGGCCAGGTCGAACCCGACCGCTCCGGCGTCGCGGTAGCGCACCACCAGGCCGGCGACCTCGTCCCAGCGGTCGTCCTGCCGCATCGCGCACAGGAGGGTGCCGATCCGGATGGGCGTGCCGGCCCCGGCGGCGTCGCGGCTGCCCTGCGCGTACCCGTCGAGCATGGCCTCGACGGCCGCCTCGATCGGCATCCCCGCGGTGAGCAGCTCGGGGGCCATGCGCACCTCGGCGTAGACGACGCCGTCCGCGGCCAGGTCCAGGGCGCACTCGCGGGCCACCCGGTGGACGGCCTCGGGGGTCTGCATCACGCCGACGGTGTGCGCGAACGTCTCGAGGTACTGCACCAGCGAACCGGAGTCGGCGGCCTCCCGGAACCAGCGGCCCAGGCTCGCGGCGTCCGACGCCGGCAGCGCGCGGTAACCGGCCGCGTCGGCCAGCTCGAGCACGGTCTGCGGCCGCAAACCGCCGTCCAGGTGGTCGTGCAGCAGGACCTTCGGGGCACGGCGGACGTTCTCGGCGTTCAGCGGTGCGGACACACGAGAAAACTACCTAGCCACCGTCCCGGTCCTGCCAGCGGAAGGTACGGATGCAGAGCAGCAGCCCGACGACGCACCAGATGCCGAGCACGATGGCGACGGTGCCGAGCTCCCAGGAGCCGGCCGGTTCCCGGGCGGCCAGGGAGTCGGGCAGGAACACCGAGCGCAGCCCCTGCGCCAGCCACTTGACCGGGAAGACCGCGGCGACGTCCTGCAGCCAGCCGGGCACCTGGTCGAACGGCATGAAGACCCCGGAGATGAATTCCAGCACCAGCGCGATCGGGGTGATCGTGGCCGAGGCCGACCGCGCGTTGCGGGCCAGCGACGAGACGGCGATGCCCAGCAGCGTGCAGGCGGCCGCACCGAGCAGGGTCACCCAGGTGAAGGTCAGCCAGTCGGTGCCCGACGGCAGGTCCACACCGAAGACGAGGACGCCCACCAGCAGCAGGATCGCGATGGTCGCGACGGTGACCGCGACGACCTGGACGACCTTGCCGACGAAGTAGGCGGTCTTCGGCATCGGGCTGCCGGCCAGCGCCTTCAGCGTGCCGTCGGACCGCTCTCCGGCGATGTGGATCGCCATGTTCTGCAGGCTGGCGCCGACGATCCCGGCGGCGATCACCCCGGCCATGAAGTACTGCGGGAAGTCGACGCCGGAGCCGAGGTCGTAGTCGAGCACCGCGCCGAGGCCGAGCAGCAGGATCACCGGGAACAGCAGCGTGAAGACCACCGACTCGCGCTGCCGGAAGAACTCCTTGAGCTCCACCCCGGCCCGCGTGCGGGAGACCCGGCCGACCGAGGGCAGGGGGGTGCGCCCGGGCGCGACGGTGCTCACGAGTGCTCCCCGATCATCTTCAGGTAGACGTCCTCGAGCGTCGGCCGGTTCACCGCGAGGTCGGGCACCTCACCCGGGAAACGGGCGGCGAGCTGCGCGACGAACGCCGTCGGGGTGCCGGTCTCGGCGGTGCGCCGGGCGCCGTCCTCGGTCCAGCTGACGACGGCGGGCGCGGTGCCGCGGCCGCCGAGCGCGGTGGGGACGGCGACCTCGGCCAGCTGCCCCCGGGCGATCACCCCCACCCGGTCGGCCAGCTCCTCGGCCTCGTCGAGGTAGTGGGTGGTCAGCAGCATCGTGGTGCCGAGCTCGCGCAGCGACCGGATGAGCGACCAGAACTGGCGGCGCGCCTCCGGGTCGAAGCCGGTGGTGGGCTCGTCGAGGAACAGCAGCCGCGGCCGGCCCACGATCCCCAGGGCCACGTCCAGCCGACGGCGCTGGCCACCGGACAGGGTCCTGCCTCGGGCGCCGGCCTTCTCGGTGAGGCCGACGAGCTCCAGCACCTCGTCGGGGTCGCGGGGGTCGGCGAAGTAGGAGGCCTGCGCCGCGAGGAGCTCCCGCACCGACAGCTGGCTGTCACCGGCCCCGGACTGCAGCACGATGCCCAGGTCGGCCTTCCACCGGCGGCCGCCCTTCGCGGGGTCGACGCCCAGCACGCGCACCTCGCCGCCGTCGCGGCCGCGGTAGCCCTCGCAGATCTCGACCGTCGTCGTCTTCCCCGCTCCGTTGGGCCCCAGCAGCGCGAAGATCTCGCCCCGGCGGATGTCGAGGTCCAGCCCGTCGACGGCGGCGCGCTCGCCGTACCGCTTGACCAGGCCCCGGATGGAGATGGCGGCCTCGGGGTCGAGCGGGGACGTCAGCTGCTGCGGCGGCGCCGCCGTCGCGGTCGAACGGGTCACGAATAGATAGTCTCCCTGCCGTGTCCCGCCGCGTGGGCCCCGGAGGGGTCCGGGCAGGCGCGACGCCGCGGCTCCACATCCGCGGGGGACGGCTCCTGGCCGCGGTGCGGCCCGGAGGGTCGCAGTGTCATGTGATGCGGTCGAGCACCAGGGGCAGCGGCCGGTCGTCGGTGTCGACGCCGACGGCCCCCTCCAGCGCCTCGAGCGCCCGCGGGATGCGCGCGGCGTCGTCGGTCTGCAGCTCGAGCAGCGGCTGCCCGGCGGTCACCCGCTCCCCCACCGTCGCCGTCCACGTGATGCCGGCCGCCGCCGACACCGGGTCCTCCTTGCGCGCCCGCCCGGCGCCCAGCCGCCACGCCGCCACCCCGAGCGCGTAGGCGTCCAGCCGGGTCAGGGTGCCGGTGGCCGGGGCGGTGACGACGTGCCGCTCGGCCGGCTGCGGGAGCGGCGCGTCGGGGTCGGCGCCCTGGGCGGCGATCATCCGCCGCCACACGTCCATGGCCCGGCCGTCGGCCAGGGCCTCGGCGGGGTCGACGTCGCCACGGCCGGCGCCGGCCAGCATCTCCCGGGCCAGCGCCAGCGTGAGCTCGACGACGTCGGCGGGGCCGCCGCCGGCCAGCACCTCCACCGACTCCGCGACCTCCACGGCGTTGCCCGCCGACCGGCCCAGCGGCCGGTCCATCGCCGTCACCAGGGCGACGGTGCGCACGCCGGCCGCCTCGCCCAGGCCGACCATGGTCCGGGCCAGCTCGCGGGAGAGCTCGGGATCCTTCATGAAGGCGCCGGAGCCGGTCTTCACGTCCAGCACCAGCGCGTCGGCGCCCTCGGCGATCTTCTTGCTCATGATCGAGCTGGCGATCAGCGGGATCGACTCGACGGTGCCGGTGACATCGCGCAGCGCGTAGAGCTTCTTGTCCGCCGGAGCCAGGTCGTGCCCGGCCGCGCAGACGACCGCGCCGACGTCGCGCAGCTGCGCCAGGTACGCCTCCTCGTGCACGTCCGCCCGCCAGCCGGGGATCGACTCGAGCTTGTCCAGCGTCCCGCCGGTGTGCCCGAGCCCCCGCCCCGACAGCTGCGGCACGGCCACCCCGCAGGCGGCGACCAGCGGGGCGAGCGGCAGGGTGATCTTGTCGCCGACGCCGCCGGTGGAGTGCTTGTCGGCGGTCGGCCGGCCGAGCGAGGAGAGGTCCTTGCGCTGGCCGCTGTCGATCATCGCCTGGGTCCAGACGGCGAGTTCGTCGGCCGACATGCCGCGGAAGAACAGCGCCATGAGCAGCGCGCTCATCTGCTCGTCGGGCACGCTGCCGTCGGTGTACGCGCCGATGACCCAGCGGATCTGCTCCGCCGTCAGCACCCCGCCGTCCCGCTTGGCCCGGATGACGTCGATCGCGTCGTGCCCCGCCATCAGCCCTGCCCCCGCTCGGCCGCGGCGACCAGGTCCTCGGGCCCGAACGCGTCGGGCAGCACCTCGCGCATCGGCACGATGCCGAGCGAGACCGTCTCGATGAGCATGTCCGCTCCCCCGTGCTCCCACAGCAGCTGCCGGCACCGGCCGCACGGCATGAGCGGCTGCCCGTCCCCGCCGACGCAGGCGACCGCCACCAGCCGGCCGCCGCCGGTGCGCGCGAGGTCGCTGACCATCCCGCACTCGGCGCACAGCCCCAGCCCGTACGAGGCGTTCTCGACGTTGCAGCCGGTGACGACGCGGCCGTCGTCCACCAGGCCGGCGACCCCGACGGGGAACCGCGAGTACGGGGCGTAGGCGTGCGTCATGGCCTCGCGGGCCGCGGCCCGCAGGGCGTCCCAGTCCGGCTCGGGCAGGGCGGGCACTAGTGCTCCCCTCGTCGGTAGACCAGTCCGTCGGCCTTGGGCATCCGCAACCGCTGGGAGGCCAGCGAGAGCACCAGCAGGGTGGTGAGGTGGGGGGTGAAGAAGACGATGCCGTCGGGCAGCTCCTCGATGGTGAGGAAGCCGATGAGCGCCGCCGCCGCGAACACCCCGGCGAACACGGCCGGGATCCACCGGCGACGCATCGCCTGGTGGACGGCCACCCCGACCAGCAGCAGCGCCACCAGCAGCAGCAGCGCGACGACCGCCGTCCGGCTGCGCAGCTGCAGGGCGTCCGCGAAGCCGAACAGACCGGCGCCCGCGGCCAGCCCACCCGGTCGCCAGTTGCCGAAGATGAGCGCGGCCAGCCCGATGAAGCCACGGCCACCGGTCTGCCCCTCGCGGTAGATGCCGGCGACGAAGACGAGGAAGACGCCACCGAGGCCGGCCAGCGCGCCGGAGATGATCACGGCGATGTACTTCATCCGGTAGACCGGCACGCCCAGCGAGTCGGCCGCCGCCGGGTTCTCACCGCACGACCGCAACCGCAGCCCGAACGCCGTCCGCCACAGGATGAGGTAGGAGATCGGGATCAGCAGCAGCGCGACCACCGTCACCACGCCGATCCCGCTGGTGACCCCGCGGAGGATCCCGGCCAGGTCGCCGAGCAGGAACCACCCGGTGTTCTCCAGGTCGCCGAGCAGGTCCGGTCCGGAGGACAGCACCGGGACGGAGATCTCCGGAGGGCCGCCCCGCAGGGACGGCGACTGGGTCGGCCCTCCCCCGGTCCCCTCGACGTAGACGAGCTCCGAGAGGAAGCGCACGAGGCCGGCGGCCAGGATGTTGATCGCCACGCCCGAGATGACGTGGTCGACGCCGAAGGTCACCGTCGCGATGGCGTGCAGGAGGCCGCCGACCGCGCCGAGCACGATGCCGCCGACGACGGCGCCCTGCCAGCCCCAGTGCCAGCCGGCCCACCCGGCACCCCAGGTCCCGAGGATGAGCATCCCCTCGAGGCCGATGTTCACGACGCCGGCCCGCTCGGAGTAGAGCCCGCCGAGCGCGGCCAGCCCGATCGGCACCGCGAGCAGCAGCGCCGCGCGCAGCGTCGAGGACGAGGTCAGCGCCTCCTCCCCGGAGACCGCCCGGGTGAAGGAGAAGACGAACAGCAGGCCGACGACCAGCCACAGGATCCGCCGACCCCGGCCACCGCCGGTCAGCAGATCGGTGAGCGGGCCGCGGCTGGGCCGGGTGGTCGTGGAAGCGGTGCTCATGCTCGCGCCTCCTCGGGCGTGCCGGGGGTGCCGGTGCGGACCCGGTGCCCGCCGTCGGGGCCGATGTCGGGGCCGGTGCCGCCCGGCCCGCCACCGCCGCCGCCGGCGTCCGGCGGCTCACCGGTCACCGCGGCACCGGCCCGTTCGGCCGAGCGCAGGGTCAGCCGGCGGACGATCTCGTTCGCGATCACGACGGCGAGCACGATCGTGCCCTGGATGATCGTGACGACCGAGGCGGGGATGTCGGCGAACTGGAGCGGCAGCGCCGCGCGGTCGAGGAACGCGAACAGCAGTGCGGCCAGGGCGACGCCCAGCACGTTGTTGCGGCCGAGCAGGGCGACGGCGATGCCCAGGAAGCCCAGGCCGGCGGTGAACTCGGTCCCGAAGGAGCGGGTGTCCCCCAGCAGGTCCGGCAGGCCGATCAGGCCGGCCACCGCGCCCGAGAGCAGCATGGTGGTGACGACCATCCGGCGGGCGTCGACGCCGCTGGCCGTGGCCGCGGACGCCGACATGCCGGTCGCCCGCAGGTCGAAGCCGAACCGGGTCCGCTGGACGAGCACCGCGATCACGACGCCGACGACGACCGAGACCACGAGGAACCCGAACAGCTCGGTGCGCGGCTCGGCCAGGCCGAAGGCGGCCAGCACCCCGTTCAGACCCGGGAACCAGGCCGACTCGGGCAGCGGCGCCGTCGTGATGATCGACGCCCCCTCGGGGCTGCCCCGCAGCGGCCCGGTGAGCAGGAAGGACGCCAACCCCAGCGCGATGAAGTTGAGCATGATCGAGCTGATGACCTCGCTCACGCCGCGGGTCACCTTCAGCACCCCGACGATGCCGGCCCAGAAGGCGCCGACGACCATCGCGACCACGATCACCAGCAGGATGTGCAGCGGGCCCGGCAGCACCACCGCGGCACCCACCGCGGCGCTGATGATGGTGGCGATCCGGTACTGGCCCTCGACGCCGATGTTGAACAGGCCCATCCGGAAGGCGATCGACACGGCGAGCCCGGCGAGGAACAGCGGGACGGCGCGGTTGAGGATCACCACGATCGACTGGACCTGCTGGGACGGCGCGTCGCCCAGATCGACCATGACCTGCAGCGCCCGCAGCGGGTCCTCGCCGATGAGCGCGATCACCCCGCCGGAGATGACCAGGGCCACGAGGATGGCGAGCACGGGGCCGAGCAGCGCCAGGCCGGTCTGACGGAGCCTGTTCATGCGGCACCCGCCGCGGTCCGGGCGCCGGTCATGTACCCGCCGAGTTCCTCGGGGGTGACCTGACGGGGGTCCACGGTGGCGACCAGCCGGCCCCGGAGCATGACGTGCAGGGTGTCGGAGAGCCCGATCAGCTCGTCCAGGTCGGCCGAGATCAGCACGATGCCCATCCCTTCGGCGCGGGCGTCCTTGAGCAGCTCCCAGATGACCGCCTGGGCGCCGACGTCGACGCCGCGGGTCGGGTGCGCGGCGACGAGCAACCGCGGGGCGGCGCTCATCTCGCGGCCGACGATCAGCTTCTGCTGGTTGCCGCCGGAGAGCGCGGCGGCGAGCGAGTCGGGACCGGGGGCGCGGACGTCGTACTCGCGCATGATCCGTGCTGTGTCGGTGCGCGCGCGGCCGCGGTCGATGAAGGGTCCGCGGGCCGCCGGTGGCCGGGTCTGGTGCCCGAGGATCCGGTTCTCCCACAGCGGCGCGTCCAGCAGCATCCCCTGGCGGTGGCGGTCCTCGGGGATGAAGCCCATGCCGGCCTCGCGCCGGGCCCGGGTGCTCCACCCGGTGATGTCCTCGTCCCCCAGCCGGACGGTGCCGGCCGCCAGCGTGCGCAGGCCCATGATCGCGTCGACGAGCTCGGCCTGCCCGTTGCCCTCCACGCCGGCGATGCCGACGACCTCGCCCTCGCGGACGGTCAGGTCCACGGCATCGACCAGGGGCCGGCCGGTCCCGTTGGCGACCGTCGCCCCGGCCAGCCGCAGCACCGGCACCTCGCGGACGGTCGAGCTGCGCTTCCCGGGGGTGGGGAGCTCCGAGCCGACCATCATCTGGGCCAGCTCCTTGGCCGTCGTCGTCCGCGGGTCGGCCTCGCCGACCGTGGTCCCGCGGCGGATGACGGTGATCGAGTCGGCCACCCGGCGGACCTCGTCGAGCTTGTGCGAGATGAAGATGACCGCCAGACCCTCGCGCTTGAGCTCGGCGAGGTTGCCGAACAGCTCGTCGACCTCCTGGGGCACGAGGACGGCGGTCGGCTCGTCGAGGATCAGCGTGCGGGCCCCGCGGTAGAGGACCTTGGCGATCTCGACCCGCTGCCGGTCACCGACCCCCAGGTCCTCGACGAGCACGTCGGGGTCCAGCCCCAGCTGGTAGCGCTCGGAGATCTCGGTGATCCGCCGCCGGGCCTCCGCCCGGTCCAGCCGCCCGGCCCTGGTCGGCTCGCTGCCGAGCACGACGTTCTCCAGCACCGTGAAGTTGTCGGCGAGCATGAAGTGCTGGTGCACCATGCCGATGCCCGCCTCGATGGCGTCCGCGGGGCTGCGGAAGTGGACCTCGCGCCCTTCGAGGAGGATCTGCCCCTCGTCCGGCCGGTGCATCCCGTAGAGGGTCTTCATCAGGGTGGACTTGCCGGCCCCGTTCTCCCCCACGACGGCGTGCACCTCGCCCCGGCGGACCCGCAGCTCGATGTCCTTGTTCGCCACCACGCCGGGGAAGCGCTTGGTGATGCCGCGCAGCTCGACGGCGTACGGAGCGCCGGCGGCCGGCCCGTCACCGGCCGGCGGGGTACCGCCGGCCGATCCTGCTGCGGCCATGGGGGCCTCTCTCTCGCGGTGCGGCCGCGGGTACGCGGCGCACGTCCACTCGTCTGCGCCGGCAGGGACGGGATCGCTCCGTCCCCGCCGGGCCCTACCGGAAGCGGTGGGACCGGCCGCACGAACCGGCACGGGCATGATGCCGCACCCCGTGGCGGTGCCGGAGCCCGCCCCGGCGCCCGCCGTGGACCGCACCGTGGTACGGGCCCGCCCGGAGACGGGCCCGCACCGGGATCACGGGGTCGCCGGGACCTCGATCTCGCCGTCGATGATCTGCTGGCGGTACTCCTCGATCTGGCCCTCGATGTCGTCGATCTGGCCGCCGGACCTGGCCAGGCCGACGCCGTCGCTCTCCAGGTCGTTGAGGATGTCGACGCCGCCCTGGACGTTGCCCTCGGAGTAGTCGGTGATGAACGACTCCACGGCGTTGTCGACCCGCTTGAGCATCGAGGTCATGATCACGGCCTGGAGCGCCGGGTCGTCGACCGCCAGGTACTGGTCGGAGTCGACGCCGATCGCGCGGTTGCCGGTCTCGGCCGCCGCCTGGAAGACGCCGGTGCCCGAGCCGCCCGCCGCGTGGTAGACGATGTCGGCGCCGGCGTCGTACATGCTGCGGGCGAGGATCTGCCCGCGCGCCGGGTCGCCGAAGCCGGAGAAGTCACCGGCCGGCGAGATGTACTCGACGTCGACCTGGATGTCCGGGTTGACGTGCTGGGCGCCGGCGACGTAGCCCGCCTCGAACTTCTGGATCAGCGGCATCTCGACGCCACCGACGAAGCCGACGTGGTCGGTCTCGCTCTTCAGCGCCGCGGCGGCACCGGCGAGGAACGACCCCTCCTCCTCGGCGAACAGCAGCCCGGTCACGTTGTCGACGTCCAGCTCGGCGACCGACGAGTCGACGATCGCGAAGGTGGTGTCGGGGAACTCAGCGGCCACCTCGCCGATCGACTCGCCGTAGGCGAAGCCGACCGCGATGACCGGGTCGTAACCGGCCTCGGCGAGATTGGCGAGGCCCTCGACACGGTCGGACCCGTCCTCGTTGGGGCTGAACTCCTGGATGTCGCCGCCGAGTTCCCCGACGGCGGCCTCGACGCCGGCGTAGGCCGAGTCGTTGAACGACTGGTCGCCGCGGCCACCGACGTCGTAGGCGAGGCCGACCTGGAGGTCCTCCCCGGCCGCGCCGGCGCTCCCGCCCGCCTGGGGCTCCTCGTCGCTGGCGCAGGCCGCCAGGCCCAGGCTGCCGGCCAGCAGCAGCGCCGCGGCCTTCGTCATCCGCGCTCGGCGCACAACGGTCTCCTCTCTGGGGGGAGGCGTCCGCGACCGGCGGGGCCTCCCGGGGTGGGTGGTGCACGCGCCCCGGACCGCACCGGCGGCGCGTCGATGGGGGCACGACACCGGGGACGCTAACCGCGCGGACGGAGCGGGTTACCACCTCCGCCGCGGACTGAGACCCGATCGTTGCGAAGGCCCGGCCGAACGTGGTGATCGACTCCCGGAGGCCGTGGTCCACGTCACCGCCCCTAGCCTGTGCGGACATGGGACGACGACCACGCGCGGCACTCCTCGCGGCCGCCGCCCTCCTCGCGGTCGCGGTCGCACCCGTCGTCCCGGCGCACGCCGAACCGGCTCGGGGAACGGCGCCGGCGCCGGCGGCCCGGCCGACCGTCGACCACACCGCGCCCACCCCGAGCGCCCCTCGCACCGGCTTGCCACCGCGGGGCAGCGCGCCCGACGGGACCACCGTGGGCGGCGAGCGGCTGCGTGCCCGGGGGATCGTGGTCGCCGGCGACGCTCCCCCGCTGCCCGCCGGGGTCGCCGCCTCCGGCTGGCTGGTGGCCGACGCCGGCACCGGCGCGGTGCTGGCCGCCCGCGACGCGCACGGCCGGTACTACCCCGCGAGCACGCTCAAGGTGCTCACCGTGCTGGCGCTGCTGCCCCGGCTCGACCCGGCCCAGGTGGTGGAGGGGACGGTCGAGGACGAGCAGGTGGAGGGCAGCCGGGTCGGCCTGGTGGCGGGCGGCCGGTACCCGGTCCCGCTGCTGTTCACCGCGCTCGTGCTGCAGTCGGGCAACGACGCGGCCTCCGCGCTGGCCCGCGCTGGCGGTGGGGAGGCGGCCACGCTGGCGGCCATGAACCGGACCGCCGCGGAGCTCGGGGCCTTCGACACCGTCGCCGGTTCGCCCTCCGGGCTCGACGTCGCCGGCCAGTCGTCCTCGCCCTACGACCTGGCGCTGCTCTTCCGCGCCCTCGTGGAGGATCCCGTCGCGGCGGCCCTGCTGCGCACCCGGACCGCGGACATGCCCGCGGTCGAGGGGCGCGGGCCGGGGTTCCAGATCCAGAACCAGAACCCGTTGCTGACCCGCTACCCGGGGAACCTCGGCGGCAAGACCGGGTTCACCGACGCCGCCCGGCACACCTTCGTCACCGCGGCCGAGCGGGACGGCCGACGGCTGGTCGTGAGCGTGATGGACACCGAGCCCACCCCGCTCCGCGCGGCCGACCAGGCCGCCCTGCTGCTCGACTGGGGTTTCGCCGTCCCCGCCGACAGCCCGGGCGTGGGCCGGCTCGTCCGCCCCGCCGACCTGGTGACGCCGACGCCGAGCCCGACCGCTGCGCCCACCCCGACGTCGATCCCGGTGACCGCCGCCGGTGCGTCGCCGGAGGCCCTCCCCGGACCGGCGGCGGAGTCGGGGATCCCGTGGGCCGCGGTGGTGCTGTCCGTGGCCGGCGCCGGGGCGCTCAGCGCGACGGTGACCGTTCGTGCACGGGCGCGTCGGACTGCGGGCGCGGCGCCCGCTCCGCCGCCGCGATCTCCAGCGCCGGGATCGTCGCCGTCCAGGCGGCGGTGAAGAAGGCGAAGCGGAACACGATGTTGATCCACACCAGGATGCCCACGGCACCGCCGAACGCCGAGGCCGTCACGCTCCCGGAGATCAGCGAGAGGTAGAGGTTGCCGATCAGCTTCAGCGCCTCGAACCCGGCGGCCCCGAAGAGCGCCCCGCGCAGCAGCCGGCGCAGCGGGTGCGCGGTCGCGGGCACGACCTTGAGCAGCCACAGGAACACGACGACGTCGCCGGCGAAGGCCAGCGCCAGGCTGACCACCGTGGTGAGCACGAAGAGCCCGGGAGCATCCTCGAGGCCGAGCAGCTCGAGCAGCCAGGAGGTCGCCCAGGTGGCGACGCCGGTCAGCCCCAGGCTCGACAGCCCCACCACGCCGAGGATGAGCAGGGCCATGACGTCCTGGACGTTGTCGCGCAGGAACTCCGGCTCCTCGGGGCGGCCCTTCCAGATGCGCTCCATGCCGATCCGCAGCTTGTCCATCGCCCGCAGGCCGGCGTAGATGAAGCCGGCCAGGCCGATGACGCCCACGACCCCCGCCGAGCCGACCGCGCCGTCGAGCTCGGCGACGATCTCCTCGCCCGTGGCGCCCGGGAACGCCTCCCGGATGGCGGCGTAGAGCTCGCGCTGCAACAGTTCGTCGCCCGCGATCACCAGGCCGATGACCGAGGCGACCAGCAGCAGCATCGGGAACAGCCCGAGGAAGACGAAGTAGGTGACGCCGGCGGCCATCAGGTCGCCCTGCGTGCGGCGGTAGCGGCCCCCCGCCCGGGCCAGGTGGTCGAACCACGGCGATCGCCGGCGGGCAGCGCCGATCGCGGCTTCGACGCGGTCCCACGTGCGGGCCGGCAACCCCTTGGCGGGCGGGGCGTCGCCGGAGCGGCTCGAACTCACCGCCCGAGTCTGGGCGATCGGCTCCCGCGCCGCCCTCCGGCCCCCGCCCCGCTCAGCGCCAGGCGCCGGTGAGGGGGTACTCGCGGGCGACCGACCAGGCGCCGCCGGCCGTCTGCTCGAACTCGGTGAAGTGCTCCACGCGGAACTCCGCGGACAGCTCCTGCAGGCCGCAGTAGGCCAGCTCCAGCATGTCGGACGGCACGTCGTGGGCCACGGTGACGTGCGGGTGGTACGGGAAGGACAGCGACCGGGCCAGCGGCCCCTGGCGGACGTCGTGGGCCAGCATCTCGCAGTTGCCGATCCCCCGGGCCACCGCGACGAACACCACGTCGGAGACCGGGGTGAAGGTGCCGGTGCCCGCCAGGTGCATGTCGAACGGCGGATGTCCGGCCGCGACGGCGGCCAGGTGGTCGGTGATGGCCGGCCGGTCGGACACCGGCACCTCGGTGGGCGGCAGCAGCGTCACGTGCGGGGGGACGAGCCTCGCCTGCGGATCACCGACCTTCGTCCGCCAGTCGACCAGCAGCTGCGCCCACGGCTCCGGGACGGGGACGATGACACCGAGCACCGCCGTCTCCGGGGGCGTCGGCCGCCGGGCCACGAAGGTGTCGTCGTTCATGCGCCCGTGTCCGCCGCGGACGCCGGCAGGAAGCCGACCCGGTCGTGGACCGTGGCGATGGTCGTCGAGGCCACGTCGTGGGCACGCGCCGCGCCACGGGCGAGGACGCGCTCGAGCTCGGCGCGGTCGTCGAGCAGCTCCAAGGTGCGCTCCCGGACCGGCGTCACGAAGTCGACGACGACCTCGGCGAGCTCCTTCTTCAGGTCGCCGTAGCCACGCCCGGCGAAGTGCTGCTCGAGCGCGGCGACGCTCTGCCCCGACAGCGCGCTGTGGATGGTCAGCAGGTTGGTGACGCCCGGCTTGTTCTCGGCGTCGGCGACGACCTCGCGGCCGGTGTCGGTGACCGCGGACCGGATCTTCTTGGCGGTGGTCTTCGGGTCGTCGAGCAGGAGGACGCAGCCGGCCGGCGGGAGGCTCTTGCTCATCTTCTTGTCGGGCGACTGCAGGTCCATGATCCGCGCGCCGCCCTCGGGGATGAGCCCCGCAGGCACGGTGAAAGTCGGGCCGAAGCGGCCGTTGAACCGGGTGGCGAGGTCCCGGGTGAGCTCCAGGTGCTGGCGCTGGTCGTCACCGACGGGCACCTGGTCGGTCTGGTAGAGCAGGATGTCGGCGGCCATGAGCACCGGGTAGGTGAACAGCCCCACGGAGGACCCGGCGGCGCCCTCCTTCTGGCTCTTGTCCTTGAACTGGGTCATCCGGCTGGCCTCGCCGAAGCGGGCGATGCCCTCGAGCACCCAGGACAGCCGCACGTGCTCGGGGACGTGGCTCTGCACGAACAGGGTGCTGCGCTCGGGGTCGACCCCCAGCGCCAGCAGCTGCGCCGCCGAGACGAGGGTGTTGCGCCGCAGCTCCTCGGGATCCCAGTCCATGGTGATCGCGTGCAGGTCGACGACGCAGTAGAACGCCTCGGCCGTCTCCTGCAGGGCCACCCACTGGCGCAGGGCGCCGAGGTGGTTGCCGAGGTGGAACGAGCCCGCCGTCGGCTGGATGCCGGAGAAGACACGGGGAAGAGGCACGTCGGTCATCAAACCAGCCCGACCTGCCCGTCGTTCCGGCCTCCCCCGTTCCGTCGGCAGCATGATCATCTGGAGACCCCGGTCGGCGCAGGTCAGGAGGCCACGGCGGCGAGTGCGTCGTCCAGCGCGGCGAGGAAGACGTCGTCCTCCTCGGGAGTGCCGACCGTGACGCGGATGCCCTCCCCGGCGAACGGGCGGGTGATGACCGCCCGCGCCTCCAGCGCGGCGGCCAGCTCGGTCGTCCGCTCCCCCACCGGCAGCCACACGAAGTTGGCCTGGCTCTCGGCGACCTCCAGACCGCGCTCGCGCAGCGCCACGGTCAGCCGCTCGCGCTCGGCGACGACGGCGGCGCAGCGGAACCGGACCTCCTCCTCGCTGGCCAGGGCCGCGACCGCCGCGGCCTGGGCCACCATGCCGACGCTGAACGGCAGATGGGTCTTGCGCACCGCCTCGGCGACCGTGGGGTCCTCGGCCAGCAGGTAGCCCACCCGCAGCCCCGCCAGGCCCCACGCCTTGGAGAAGGTCCGGAGGACGGCGACGTTCGGCCGCCCGCGCATGAGCTCTACCCCGTCGGGGACCTCGGGGTCGGTGACGAACTCGCGGTAGGCCTCGTCGAGGACGACGAGCGTGCCGGCCGGCACCGCGTCGAGGAAGCGCTCGAGCTCGCCCCGTCGCACCGCCGTACCGGTGGGGTTGTTGGGGTTGCAGACGAAGACCAGCCGGGTGGTGGCGTCCAGCGCGGCGGCGAGCCCGGTCAGGTCGTGGGTGTCGGGCGCCCCCCCGGGGCGGCCGGGCACCAGGGGGACCTGGACGGCACGGGCGCCGGCCACCCGGGCCAGCAACGGGTACATCTCGAAGGACCGCCAGGCGAAGGCGATGCCCGTCCCCGGGTCGTTGTAGGCCTGGGCGAGCTCCTGGCAGATCGCGACCGCCCCGCAGCCGGTGGCCACCTGCGCGGGGTCGACGTCGTACCGCTCGGCGAGTGCCCGGGTGAGCACCACGGCACCGTTGTCGGGGTACCGGTTGGTCTCGGTGACCGCTGCCGTCACGGCCTGCACGACGGCGGGCAGCGGCGGGAAGGCGACCTCGTTGCTGGCCAGCTTCACGGCCCGCTCGACGCCGATCTCGCGAGCCAGGTCGGCGGGGTTGCGGCCCGGCTTGTACGCCGGGAGCGACTGCACCGCAGGGCGGGCACTGACCACGGGACTCCTCCACCTCCGGCCCGCCCTCATAGGGTGGGCCCCATGCGCGTACTCGTCGCCGGCGGCGCCGGCTACATCGGCAGCGTAGTGACGGCGGCCCTGCTCGCCGACGGTCACGACGTCACCGTGCTCGACGACCTCTCGACCGGGCATGCGGACGCGGTGCCCGACGGCGCCACGCTGGCCGAGGTGTCCCTGCACGACTCGGCGCCGGTGCTGGCGGAGGTGCGCCCCGACGCGGTGCTGCACTTCGCCGCGAAGAGCCTCGTGGGGGTCTCCCAGCAGCGCCCCGAGGACTACTGGGACACCAACGTCGGCGGGTCGCTCGCCCTGCTCGAGGCCATGCGGGCGGCCGACTGCCGCCGGATCGTGTTCTCCTCCACGGCGGCCACCTACGGCGAGCCGGACACGGTGCCCATCCGGGAGGACGCTCCGACCCGGCCGACCAACACCTACGGCGCCTCGAAGCTCGCCGTCGACCACATGCTGACCTCCTACGCCGTCGCGCACGGGTTCGCGGCGGTGAGCCTGCGCTACTTCAACGTCGCCGGCGCGGCGTACGGGCTGGGCGAGCGGCACGCCACCGAGACCCACCTCATCCCGATCGCGCTGCAGGTGGCGGCCGGACAGCGGGGCTCGCTCACCGTCTACGGCCAGGACTACCCGACCCCCGACGGCACCTGCATCCGCGACTACGTGCACGTCGAGGACCTCTCCGACGCCCACCTGCTGGCGCTGCCCGCCCCCGCGGCCGGGGAGCACCGGATCTACAACCTCGGCAACGGCACCGGCTTCTCGGTGCAGGAGGTCGTCGAGGCCGCCCGCGAGGTCACCGGTCACCCGATCCCCGTCACCGTGGGGGAACGACGGGCCGGCGACCCCGCCCAGCTGGTCGCCTCCAGCGACCGGATCCGGGCGGACCTGGGCTGGTCGCCGAAGCACACCGACCTCGTGGGCATCGTCCGCGACGCGTGGGACGTCGCCCGGACCCGCTGAGCGGAGTTCTCGCTCAGCCGGCCGGGGCCTCGCTGCTCTCCTCGCCCTCCGGCGCCGCGGCCGGCGGCGGGCTGACCTCGAGGCGGGCGATCCGCCGGCCGTCGAGCTCCAGCACCGCCAGCTGCCGGCCCTCGACCTCGACCGTGTCGCCGACCTCGGGCAGCCGCCCGAGGTCGGCCAGCACGTAGCCGGCGACCGTCTCGTACGGCCCTTCCGGCAGCCGCAGCCCGGTGGCCTCGGCGAAGTCGTCGAGGTTGAGCAGGCCGTCGACCTCGCGAGGGGCGTCGGGTGACTGCCCCGCCTCGGGGGCGACCTCCTCGTCGTACTCGTCGTAGATCTCCCCGATGACCTCCTCGATGAGGTCCTCGAGGGTGACGATGCCGTCGGTCCCGCCGTACTCGTCGACCACGATGGCGAGGTGCTGGTTCTCCCGGCGCATCTCGCTGAGCACGGTGAGCACGGCCGCCGTCCCCGGGAGCCGGGTGACCTCCCGGGCGAGGTCACCCACGGTCGCCGCCCGGCCGGCCGGGTGGTTGGGCAGGAACAGGTCGCGGACGTGCACGAAACCCACGACGTCGTCCTCGTCCCGCCCGACGACCGGGAACCGCGACCAGTTCGACTCGGCGACGAGCTTGGCCGCCCGGCTGGCGGTCATGGACGCGTCGAGGAACTGCACCTCGGTGCGCGGCGTCATGACCTCGCGGACCTCGCGCTCCCCGGCGCGGAACACCTCGTCGATGAGCCGCCGCTCGTCGCTGCTGAGCGACTCGTGCGCCGCCACCAGGTCGCGCAGCTCCTCCTGGCTGATCGACTCGCCGCTGGCCTTCGGATCGGCGCCGACCAGCCGGACGAGGCCGTTCGTCGACTTCGACAGCAACCAGATGACGGGCCGGGACAGCTTGGCGATCGCGTTGAGCGGCGCCGCGACCAGCAGCGCGAAGCCCTCGGCCCGCTGCAGCGCCAGCCGCTTGGGGGTCAGCTCGCCCAGGACCAGCGACACGTAGCTGATCGCGATGGTGACCAGCACGAGCGCGAGCGTGCCGGCCAGCCCCTCGCTCATCCCCCTGCCCTGCAGCCAGTCGGCCAGCGGGGCCGACAGCGTGCTCGCGCCGAACGCGGCGGAGAAGAAGCCGGCGAGCGTGACCCCGACCTGGACGGCGGCCAGGAACTGGTTCGGGTCCTTCAGCAGCTTCTGCACCGCCTGACCGCGGCGGCCACCCTGCTCGGCCATCGCGCGGACCTGCGACTCCCGAAGGGAGACCAGGGCGATCTCGGCGCCGGCGAAGACACCGCCGATCATGACGAAGGCGACGACCATGACGATGTTGAGCCAGACGTCGCTCACCGGCGGCGTGCTCCTCGGGGTTGTGGCGGGGACGGACCGTTCCATGGTGCCCGGTCCATGCTGCCCGGCGGGGCCTCGCCCATGCCCGGTCGCCCTCCGGCCGGAGGGTGACCCCGGCCACCGCACGGGGCTACCGCCGACGCTGAAACACGGTTAGTCTCCACTCAGTAACAGATCGTGATCTTCCTGAGGATCCCCATGCGCCACCGGCCACCCGGTTCCCCGTTGCCCGCCCGACTGCGCGCCGCCGTCCTCCGGCCGGGACTGCTCCCCTTCCACCGGCCGGGCAACCGCGTCCGGCGCCTCGCCTTCGCCGTGGTCGTCACGGCGGTGATGACGGCCGTGCTCGTCGCAGTGCCGGTCGTGTCGGGAACCTCCGGCTCACCGCCGGTGTCCCTGGACGCCTCGTCGTCGCGTTCGTCAGCCCACGGCTCGTCGGCCGGATCACCGCACGAGTCCTCCACCTCGGCGTTCCCCGGCACCTCGCCGGAGGCCACGGCCGGACCCGGGACCGGCCTGCACCCGGCCGCACCGCCGTCCACGGGCGGCTCGGTGCCGCCCGCCTCGGTGGCGCCCGGGCCGCCCCCGCGGGTGACCGGGCCGACGACGGGGGCTGTGACCGGGCCGGCACCGGCCGACCCGCCGTCGGCCGGTGCTGCGGCCGGCTCCCCGGCCGCGCGGTCCTCGTCGCAGGCCCCGTCCTCGTCGTCGGCACCGTCGTCCTCGAGGGCGCCGTCGTCGTCGGCAGGCTCCTCGTCGTCCCCGGTGGCCCCCGCCCCGTCGTCCGCCGGCTCCCGCCCCTCCGCGCCCGTCGCGGCGGCGGCCACCCCGGCCGCGCCCGGGGACGAGGCGCAGGTGCTCGCCCTGGTCAACGAGCAGCGGGCCCTCGCCGGCTGTGGCGCGGTCACCGCGGACCCGGCGCTGGCCGGCGTGGCGCGCGCACACAGTGCGGACATGCGCGACCGGGGGTTCTTCGACCACGTGAACCCGTCCGGGGTCGACCCGTTCGAGCGAGCCAGGCAGGTCGGCATCACGGCGCGGGCGGAGAACATCGCCCGCGGCCAGCGGGACGCCGCGGCCGTCATGGAGGCGTGGATGAACAGCCCGGGGCACCGGAAGAACATCCTCGACTGCCGGCTGCGGACGCTCGGCGTCGGCGTGGCCACCGGCGCCGGCGGCCCCTGGTGGACCCAGCTCTTCGGCTGAGGCCTATCTCCCCGGCCCGGCGCCGCGGGGCGCACCGTCCCGGGAACGCACGCGGGCCCCTCGACCCGGAGGTCGAGGGGCCCGCGCCGACGAGGTCCTACGTCAGGCCATGGCCTTCTGCAGGTTGGCGTCGATGGCCGCCAGGAAGTCCTGGGTGTTCAGCCACGGCTGGTCCTTGGAGATCAGCAGCGCGAGGTCCTTGGTCATCTGGCCGCTCTCGACGGTGTCGACGCAGACCTTCTCCAGGGTCTCGGCGAAGCGGGTCACCTCGGGGGTGTTGTCCAGCTTGCCGCGGTGGGCCAGGCCCCGGGTCCAGGCGAAGATCGACGCGATCGGGTTCGTCGACGTCTGCTCGCCCTTCTGGTGCTGCCGGAAGTGGCGGGTCACCGTGCCGTGGGCGGCCTCGGCCTCGACGGTGCGGCCGTCGGGGCTCATCAGCACCGAGGTCATGAGGCCGAGCGAGCCGAAGCCCTGGGCCACGGTGTCGGACTGCACGTCACCGTCGTAGTTCTTGCAGGCCCAGACGTAGCCGCCCTCCCACTTGAGGGAGGCGGCGACCATGTCGTCGATCAGCCGGTGCTCGTAGGTGATGCCGGCCGCGTCGAACTTCTCCTTGAACTCGGCCTGGAAGACCTCCTCGAACAGGTCCTTGAACCGGCCGTCGTAGGCCTTGAGGATCGTGTTCTTGGTGGAGAGGTAGACCGGGTACTCGCGCTGGAGCCCGTAGTTCAGCGAGGCGCGCGCGAAGTCGCGGATCGACTCGTCGAGGTTGTACATCGCCATCGCGACGCCGCCACCGGGCGACTGGAAGACCTCGTGCTCGATGGGCGCCGAGCCGTCCTTCGGGGTGAAGGTGATGGTCAGCGTCCCCTCGCCGGGGAACTTGAAGTCGGTGGCGCGGTACTGGTCACCGAAGGCGTGGCGGCCGACGACGATCGGCTTCGTCCAGCCCGGCACCAGCCGCGGGACGTTCTCCATGATGATCGGCTCGCGGAAGATGACGCCGCCGAGGATGTTGCGGATCGTCCCGTTGGGCGAGCGGTACATCCGCTTGAGCCCGAACTCCTCGACCCGCGCCTCGTCGGGCGTGATGGTCGCGCACTTGACGCCGACGCCGTGCTTCTTGATCGCGTTGGCGGAGTCGACCGTCACCTGGTCGTCGGTGGCGTCGCGGTACTCGATGCCGAGGTCGTAGTACTCGAGGTTGACGTCGAGGTACGGGAGGATCAGCTGGTCCTTGATGAACTGCCAGATGATCCGGGTCATCTCGTCGCCGTCGAGCTCGACGACGGTGCCCTCGACCTTGATCTTGCTCACGTGGTTGATTTCCCTCTCTGCAGCTCTGACCGGTCCGGTCAGAGGTCGGCTACGTCGGCCTGCTTGGCGCGCACTGCTTCGGCCGCCTCGCGCAGCCCCGCCACTTCGCTGTCGGTCAGGTCGCTCTCGACGACGCGCTTCACGCCCTCGCGGCCGATCTCGGCCTCCACCCCCAGGTAGACCCCGGAGATGCCGTACTCCCCGTCGACCCAGGCGCACACCGGCATGACGGCACCGGAGTCCTCCATCACCGCGCGGGCCATGCGGGCAGCGGCGGCGGACGGAGCGTAGTAGGCGGACCCGGTCTTCAGGAGCGCGACCACCTCCGCACCACCGTTCCGGGTGCGCTGGACCAGGTGCTCGATGCGGTCGGCCGCCATGACGTCGGCCAGCGGCTTGCCGTCGACGGTGCACCGCGAGGGCACCGGCACCATCGTGTCGCCGTGCGACCCGAGGGTCAGCGTGCGCACCGAGCCGACCGGGACGCCGAGCTCCTCGGCGACGTTGTCGGTGAAGCGGGCGGTGTCGAGCATGCCCGCCTGGCCCATGACCCGGTGCTTCGGGAAGCCGGTGGCGAGCTGCGCCAGCGCGGTCATCTCGTCGAGCGGGTTGGAGACGACGATGACCACCGCGTCGGGCGAGGTGCGCGCGATGTTCTCGGCGACCTGCCGGACGATCCCGGCGTTGGTCTCGATGAGATCCATCCGGCTCATGCCCGGCTTGCGGGGCAGGCCCGCGGTGATCACGACGACGTCGGATCCCTCGGTGCCCTCGTAGGAGCCGCCGCCGACGCCGACGACCTTCGTCTCGAAGCCCTCGACCGGGCGCGACTGGTTCATGTCCAGCGCGAGCCCCTCGGGCTTGCCCTCCACGATGTCGGTGAGCACGACGGTCTCGAAGATGTCGTACTCGGCCAGCCGGAGTGCGGTGGTGGAGCCGTAGAAGCCGGCACCGACCACGGTGACCTTGCCGTTCCTGGGCTGCTTCGCCATGGTCGCCAACCTAGCCCTGCTCGCGGGGTCGCGCCGCTGGGGGCCTCACGTGCCGGGGATGGTCAGCGCGACGACGGTCAGTGCGATCCCGCAGCCGGCCATGAGCACGACGTCGACCGGACGGGTGCGGACGGCGAGGAAGCCGACCCGGCGAACGGGCAGGAAGACCCGCAGCAGCGCCGCCCCCACCATGGCCAGCCCGACGACGCCCAGCCCCCACCGCCAGTGCCCGAAGGCGACCAGCAGCAGCCCCGCGGCCACCACGACGAGGACCGCCAGCAGCGGGAGCTGCCGCACCAGCCCGGCGAGGAACGGGCGGCGGACGTAGAGAGGCGGGCGGGTCATGCTCAGGCGGAGAGCGCCTCGCGCGCCGCCGCCTGCTCGGCCGCGAGCACCACGTTCTGCAGCAGCATCGCCCGGGTCATCGGGCCGACGCCGCCGGGGTTGGGGGCCACGAACCCGGCGACGGCCGCCACGTCGGGGGCGACGTCGCCGGCGATCTTCCCGTCGACCCGGCTCACGCCCACGTCGAGGACGGCGGCGCCCGGTTTGACCATGCCGGCGGTGATCAGCCCGGGAACACCGGCCGCGGCCACCACGACGTCGGCGGACCGGACGTGCGCGGCGAGGTCGCGGGTGCCGGTGTGGCACAGGGTGACCGTGGCGTTCTCCGACCGGCGGGTGAGCAGCAGGCCGAGGGGCCGGCCGACGGTGATGCCGCGGCCGATGACGACGACCTCGGCGCCGGCGATCGGCACCTCGAAGCGGCGCAGCAGCTCCACGATGCCCACCGGGGTGCAGGGCAGCGGGCCCGGCACGTTCAGCACCAGCCGCCCGAGGTTCACCGGGTGCAGCCCGTCGGCGTCCTTCGCCGGATCCATGGCCTCCAGGATCGTGCTCTCCTCGATCCCCGTCGGCAGCGGCAGCTGCACGATGTAGCCGGTGCAGGCGGGGTCGGCGTTGAGCTCCGCGACCACGGCCAGCACGTCGTCCTGGGAGGCCGTGGCGGGCAGCTCGCGCTGGATGCTGGCGATGCCGACCTGGGCGCAGTCGGAGTGCTTGGCGTTGACGTACCAGCGGCTGCCGGGATCGTCACCCACCAGGAGCGTGCCGAGACCGGGCCGGTGACCGGCTGCGGCGAGCGCGGCCACCCGCTCGGTCAGCTCGGTGCGGATCGCTGCGGCGGTGGCCTTGCCGTCCAGAATCGTCGCGGGCACGCCGACAGTCTGCCGGAGAGGGTGCGCCAGGTGTCGCTGCGGCCCTAGGGTCGCGGTGGCGGGGGCCCTGCCCCGCGGACATGCGGAGGTGCGCGATGACCGGGCGCGACCAGACCCCGACCGGCGCCACGACGCCGGTCTACTCCGACCGGCCGGTGGCCTTCCGCGGCCCGGAGAGCCTCGGCGGGTTGCTGCTGATCCTGGCCGGGCTCGCGGCCGCGATCAGCCTCCTCCTGGACTGGGTGCGCGATCCCGGGTCCACCGGCTGGACGCTCACCCGGGAGGGCTTCGCCGATCTCGGCGGGATTTTCGACGAGGGCCTCTGGCAGCCCGTGGCCGTCGTGGTCGGCGGTGGCGTGCTGCTCGTGCTGGGCGTGCTGATGTGGCTCCCCGCCCGGACGCACCGGCTCCTCGGGCTGCTGGGGCTGGTGGTCAGCGGGGTCGTCGCGGCCGCCGTGGTCGTCCCGCTCGCGGACGCGGGCTGGGACGTCGATCCCTTCGGCCCCGGGTTCTGGTGCGGGGTCGCCGTCGCCGTCCTCGGCCTGCTGGGCTCGGTCAAGGCGCTGCTGACCGGCCCCCGGTACCTCTGACATCGCAGTCCTCCGGACCGCACCGCGGCCAGGTGCCGTCCCCTGTCGGACGAGCCGTTCCGGCGCTCGATCGCGGGACCCTCCGGGCCCCACTCCTCACGACACGAACGCACCGCGGCCAGGTGCCGTCCCCTGTCGCACGAGCCGTTCCGTCGCTCGATCGCGGGACCCTGCGGACCCCACTCCTCACGACACGAACGCACCGCGGCCAGGTGCCGTCCCCTGTCGAACGAGCCGTTCCGTCGCTCGATCGCGGGACCCTCCGGGCCCCACTCTCCTCACGACACGAACGCACCGTGCGCGGAGGCGAACTGGACGGCCTGCGCCAGGTCCAGCCGCACGCCGGTGAGCTCGAACGCCCGCCAGTTGATCTCCTCGGTGGAGGCGCCGCGCAGGTCGGTGCCGCGGAGCTTGACCCCCTGGAGCCGCGCGCGGTCGAGGACCGCCCCGGTGAGGTCGCACTCCCGCAGATCGGCGTCGGTGAGGTCGGCCTCGCGGAACCGCTGGCCGGACAGGTCCAGCCCCGACAGGTCGGCCCCGCGCAGCGCCGCGTAGCTCCAGTCGCACTCGGTCGCCGTCATCGGCCGCAGGGCGGCACCGGGGAACTGCGAGCCGGTGAGCTTGCAGCCGTCCCAGGCGACGTCGATCAGCCGCGCCCGGTCGAACCGGCAGGACAGGAAGGCCGAGCCGTGGTGCCGCGCCCCGGCCATGCGCACGCCGGTGAGGACGCACTGGTCGAACACGCACCGCCGGGTGACGAGCTCCTCCAGGCCGGCGTCGTCGAACCGGCAGCGGGTGAACGTGACGCCGTCCAGCTGCGCGCCCCACCAGTCGACCCGGGCGAAGTCCGCGTCCTCGACGACGGCGCCGGCCTCCGGCGGCCCGACGTGCGGCCGTGGGCTGATCACCGCGGCCTCAGTGGGCGAAGTGGCGGGTGCCGGTCAGGTACAGCGGCACGCCGGCGGCAGCCGCGGCGGCGACGACCTCCTCGTCGCGCACCGATCCGCCGGGCTGGACGACGGCGCGCACGCCGGCGTCGAGCAGCACCTGCAGGCCGTCGGCGAACGGGAAGAACGCGTCGGAGGCGGCGACCGCACCGGCGGCCCGCTCCCCCGCCCGCGCGACCGCGAGGCGCGCGGAGTCGACCCGGTTGACCTGGCCCATGCCGACGCCGACGGTGGCGCGGTCGTGGGCCAGCAGGATCGCGTTGCTCTTGACCGCGCGCACCGCCCGCCAGGCGAAGACCAGGTCGTCCAGGCCCGCGGCGTCCAGCGGTTCGCCGGTCGCGAGGGTCCAGGTGGTGGGGTCGTCACCCACGGCGTCGATGCGGTCGCGGGTCTGCAGGAGCAGGCCGCCGCTGATGGGGCGCAGCTCCACGCCGGCCTCGGGCAGGTGGGGCAACCGGAGCAGCCGGATGTTCTTCTTCCCGGTGAGCACCGCGACGGCGTCGTCGGTGAACGAGGGGGCGACGACCACCTCGGTGAACACCTCGGCCACCTGCTCGGCCATGGTCAGGTCCACCTCGCGGTTGGCGGCGATCACCCCGCCGAAGGCCGACACCGGGTCGCAGGCGTGCGCCTTGCGGTGCGCGGCGGCGATGTCGGCCCCGACGGCGATCCCGCACGGGTTGGCGTGCTTGATGATCGCCACGCACGGCTGGTCGTGGTCGTGGGCCGCCCGCCAGGCGGCGTCGGTGTCGACGTAGTTGTTGTAGGACATCTGCTTGCCGTGCAGCTGCTCGGCGTGCGCGAGCCCCGGCCGCCCGGCGAGGTACAGCGCCGCCGCCTGGTGCGGGTTCTCGCCGTAGCGCAGGACGTCCGCGCGCTCCCAGTTGCCGCCCACCCAGGCCGGGAAGCCGCTCTCGTCGTCGGGCGCCAGCACGTTGCCCATCCAGGAGGCGACGGCGATGTCGTAGGAGGCCGTGTGCCGGAACGCCGCGGCGGCCAGCCGCTGCCGCTCGGCTAGGGAGAACCCGCCCGCGGACACGGCGGCGAGGACGTCGTCGTACCGGGCGGGGTCGACGACGACGGCGACCGACGGGTGGTTCTTGGCCGCGGCCCGCACCATCGCCGGGCCGCCGATGTCGATCTGCTCGACGCACTCGTCGGGGGCGGCGCCGGAGGCGACGGTCTCGGTGAAGGGGTAGAGGTTGACCACCACCAGGTCGAACGCGGCGATGCCGAGCTCCTGCAGCTGGGCGACGTGCTCGTCCTTGCGGCGGTCGGCCAGGATCCCGGCGTGCACCGCGGGGTGCAGCGTCTTCACCCGGCCGTCGAGGCACTCGGGGAAGCCGGTGACCTGCTCGACCGGCGTCACCGGCACCCCGGCGTCGGCGATCCGCCGGGCGGTCGCACCGGTGCTCACCAGCTCGACTCCGGCCGCGGCCAGGCCGCGGGCCAGCTCCTCGATGCCGGTCTTGTCGTAGACGCCGAGCAGGGCGCGGCGGATCGGGGTGCGGTCGCTCATCTGGGGCTCTTCCTCGTCCGGTGCGGGCTGGTCGGGGGTGGGGTGACGAACTCCGCCACCGTCTCCACCAGGAGCTCGCGCTCCACGTCCTTGATCCGTTGGTGCAGGCGCGGTTCGTCGTCACCCGGCAGCACGGGCACCTGCCGCTGGGCCAGCACCGGC
Source organism: Blastococcus sp. HT6-4 (assembly GCF_039679125.1). NCBI lineage: Bacteria > Bacillati > Actinomycetota > Actinomycetes > Geodermatophilales > Geodermatophilaceae > Blastococcus > Blastococcus montanus. The sequence continues at coordinate 3,717,857 of NZ_CP155551.1, forward strand.
CCGGTGTCGACGCCGGCGTCGACCAGGTGCACCGTCGCGCCGGTGACCGTGGCCCCGGCCGCGAGGGCGTCGCGCACGGCGTGGGCACCCGGGAACGCCGGCAGCAGGGCCGGGTGGGTGTTGACCAGCCGGCCCTCGAACCCGGCGAGGACCGCCGGACCGACGATCTTCATGAAGCCGGCCGAGACGACGAGGTCGGGCGCGAAACCGGCGATCCGGTCGGCCAGCGCACGGTCCCAGGCGGCGCGGTCGGGGTGGTCGCCGAGCGCGCAGACGAACGTGGGCAGCCCGCGCCGGCGGGCGTGCTCCAGACCGGGGGCCTCGCGGTCGGCACCGACGGCGACGACGGTGGCCGGGTAGGCCGGGTCGTCGGTGGCGTCCAGCAGGGCGGCGCACAGCGATCCGGTGCCCGACAGCAGGACGACGACCCGTGCCCGGGCAGGAGGCTCGTCGGCGGGCACGGCGTCGACCCTAGCCGGGCCGCCGGAGCCGACCGGCGGGCCGGTCCCGGTCAGCCCAGCGCCCGCCAGCGGGCCACCGCGCCGCCCAGCGCCGCGGCGATCCCGGCCTGGGCGGCGATCGCGATCCCGGTGGCCACCGGTGGCGCGCCCACGACGGCCAGCGCGGCGTCCCCGAGGGAGCCCCCGGCGATCCACGCCAGCACCCCGGCGACCACGCCCAGCAGGCCCCCGGCCAGCAGCCCGGCGAGCCCGGCGACGACCGACCCGCCGTCCCCGTCGGCGAACCACCGGCCGACGGTCACACCGGCCACCAGGCCCGCCACGGCCGGGATCACCTGGGAGGCGAAGGCGATCAGGGGCACGGCCTGGGTGTCGGGCAGCGCCGCCAGCAGCGGCAGCGCGGGCACCGCGCCGAGCGTCACGCCGTGGACCGACACCAGCGTGCCGGTGCCGACGGAGAACCCGGGCCCGGCGGCGAGGCCGAGGACGGCGACGGCGGCGTTGGGGAGCAGCAGCGCGCTCAGCCCGAGGAGGCCGACCGCGCCCGCACCGGCCCCGCCCAGCGAGGAGGCCAGCGTCGCGTACCCGTCGGCATCGCTGATCAGGGCCACCGCGACGACACCCGTGGCCAGCGCCAGCGCGGTGAGCAGGCCGGCCAGCAGCCCGCGCAGCACGGGCCGGACGGCGCCGGGCAACCGGTCGAGCAGGGCGTCGACCGCGCCCGACTCCCGTCCCGCGCCCCAGCCGACGGCGACCCCCGCGAGCACGAGCGCGCCGAGCAGGGTGCGCAGCCAGCCGATGCGCGCCGCCTCCCCGTCCGCCACGAGGGCCAGCAGGGCGGTGAGGAGCAGGTGCACCACCACCGCCAGCGCGCTCACGCGGACGACGTCCCGGCCCGATGCGCCGTCGTCCAGGCCCCGGACGGCGACCCGTCCGGCCCAGGACAGCCCACGGGCGACGAGCAGGGTCAGCAGCAGCGGCGCCAGCACCAGCGGGCCGGAGGGCAGGACCAGCTCGGCTCCGTGCGCGAGCAGCCACAACCGGGCGGCGAGGACCGCCGACCCGCCGGCGGACATGCCGCCGACGGGATCGAGCGTCTGGACGACGAGGAGCGCCAGCCCCAGACCGGCGAGCCCGACGACCGTGACGGCGACCGCGGCGGCGGCGGCCAGGACGGCGGGCGGCGCGGACCGTGCGACCGCCCCGTCGTCCCGCCGGAAGGGCAGGCGTGCGAGCAGGGGGACCACCCCTCCACTGTCGCAAGCCGGCCGAGGAGATGCGTGGCGCACGCGCCGGGGCGGCCCGGTCGGCTGGCTCCGCCTCCGGGGTGGGGTCAGGTGTCCGTGCGTGGACGCTCGCTGTCCGTAGCGTCCGGCCCCTCACCCGAGGCGGTGGAGCCGCCGCCCCCGGTTCCGCCGGCACCCGGCTCCCCTGCCGGCGGGCCGCCGGGCGCGGGCCACGGGGGCGTCCCCGGCTGGGGGTGGGACGGCCCGGGCGGAGGGCCCCAGGCGTAGGGCTGGCCGGGACCGGCGGGGCCGGGCCAGTAGCCGCCCCCCTGCGGCGGGACCGGTCGCGGCGGGCGTTCCCGCAGCTCCCGGCGGAGGGCGACCACGGCGGCGGCGGTCACGGCCACGGCCGTGAGGAGGCCGAGCAGCGCCCAGAAGGAGAACGCGTAGCGCAGCGTGTCCATCCAGGCGAACAGCGTCAGGATCGTGGCCAACGCGGAGAGGGTGACGGTCACCGACGACCGCGGGAAGGTCACCACCGACCGGACGAACGCCGGCATCAGCGCCCAGCCCGTGGCGAGCAGGAGCAGCACGAACGCCGAGACGACCAGGCCGTCCTCGAACCCGCTGAAACTGATGCCGAAGGTCGCGTCACCGAACCGCCACCACGGCAGGAAACCGAGCAGCAGGAACAGCAGGGTGCCCCCGGCGACGACGTAGTCGGTGGCCGTGAGCCGCTTCGGGTCGAAGGAGAACTCGGCGCCCGGAGGCCGGCCCTGGGAAGCCGGGCCACCGTAGGGCGCCTGCCCGTACGGCTGCCCGTACTGCGGCGGCCCGTACGGCTGCCCGTACGGGGACTGCCCGTACTGCTGCCCGTACGGCTGCCCGTACGGCTGCCCGTACGGCTGCCCGTACGGCGGCCGCCCGTACGGCGGCTGCCCGTACGGGGGCGGGCCGTAGCCCGGCTGGGCATGGGGCGGCTGGCCGTAGGGCGGCTGACCCCACGGCCGCTGCCCGTACTGCCCACCGGACCCGGGGTACCCGTAGCCGGGCTCGCCGGAGGGTTGCTGGCCGTAGGGCTGCTGGCCGTAGGACTGCTGGCCGTAGGACTGCTGCTCCCCGGGCGGCGGGACGGACTGCTGCCCGTGCCCCGGCTGACCGGCCGGCGCGGAACCCGCCCCGGGCTGGTCCGCGGGCCGTCGCCCCGGGCCCGGTTCCGGCTGCGCGCCGACGGGCCGCTGAGCGTCCTCGGGCGGCTGCGGGGGCTGGCTGGCGGTCACAGGCTCTCCTCCGGATGGAACAGGTGCTCGTTGATCGTGACGGTCGCGGTCACGGACCCGCAATGGCGGACCGGTCCGCGATCCACGCCGGGAACACCGCTGCCCGGCGGCCGCTGTGTGCGGCCGCCGGGCAGGCGACGGGGACGGCTCCGGCCCCGGAGGACGGGCCCCCGTTCAGGAACCGAGCCTTCGCGGCACCGTCAGGAGCCGACGATCTCCCGCATCAGCTTCGCGGTCTCCGACGGGGTCTTGCCCACCCGGACACCGGCGGCCTCGAGGGCCTCCTGCTTCGCCTGGGCCGTGCCGGCCGAGCCCGACACGATGGCGCCCGCGTGGCCCATCGTCTTGCCCTCGGGGGCGGTGAACCCGGCGACGTAGCCGACGACGGGCTTGGTGACGTTGGCCTTGATGAAGTCGGCGGCCCGCTCCTCGGCGTCGCCACCGATCTCACCGATCATCACGATGGCCTCGGTCTCCGGGTCCTCCTGGAAGGCCTGGAGGGCGTCGATGTGCGTGGTGCCGATGACCGGGTCGCCACCGATGCCGATCGCGGTGGAGAAACCGATGTCCCGCAGCTCGTACATCATCTGGTAGGTCAGCGTGCCCGACTTCGACACCAGGCCGATCTTGCCCTGCTTGGTGATGTTGGCCGGGATGATGCCGGCGTTGCTGCGCCCGGGGCTGATCAGGCCGGGGCAGTTCGGCCCGATGATGCGGGTGGCCCCACCCTGGGCGTGCGCCCAGAAGTAGGTCGAGTCGTGCACCGGGATGCCCTCGGTGATGACGACGGCCAGCCCGATCTGGGCGTCCACGGCCTCGATGACGGCGGCCTTGGCGAAGGGCGGCGGCACGAAGATGACGCTGACGTCGGCGCCGGTCTCCTTCATGGCCTCGGCGACGCCGCCGAAGACCGGGACGCTGGTGCCGTCGAAGTCGACCGACTGGCCGGCCTTGCGCGGGTTGACGCCCCCGACGATGGCGGTGCCGGAGGCGAGCATGCGCGACGTGTGCTTCATGCCCTCCGAGCCGGTCATGCCCTGGACGATGACCTTGCTGTTCTCGTTGAGGAAGATCGACATCTGAGTGGTGTCCTGTCCGGAGTCGGGGCGATCAGGCGGCGGCGAGCTCGGCGGCCCGGCGCGCGGCGCCGTCCATCGTGTCCTCGAGGCTGACCAGCGGGTGGTTGGCCTCGGCGAGGATCCGCCGGCCCTCCTCCACGTTGTTGCCGTCGAGGCGGACCACCAGCGGCTTGGTGGCCTGGTCGCCCAGCTGCTGCAGGGCGGCGACGATGCCGTTGGCGACGGCGTCGCAGGCGGTGATCCCGCCGAAGACGTTGACGAAGACGCTCTTCACGGCCGGGTCGGAGAGGATGATCCCGAGACCGTTGGCCATGACCTCGGCCGAGGCGCCGCCACCGATGTCCAGGAAGTTCGCCGGCTTGACGCCGCCGAAGTCCTCACCCGCGTAGGCGACGACGTCGAGGGTGCTCATGACCAGGCCGGCACCGTTGCCGATGATCCCGACCTCGCCCTCGAGCTTGACGTAGTTGAGGTCCTTCTCCTTGGCCGCGGCCTCGAGCGGGTCGGCGGCGGCGGCATCCTCGAGAGCCGCGTGCTCGGCGTGCCGGAAGCCGGCGTTCTCGTCGAGGGTCACCTTGGCGTCGAGCGCCAGGACGGTGCCGTCGGGGGCCTTGGCCAAGGGGTTGACCTCGACCAGGGTGGCGTCCTCCTTGCTGAAGACGTCCCACAGCTGCACGGCGATGGCGATGACCTGGTCGCGGACCTCGGGGGCGAACCCGGCGGCGTCCACGATCTCGGCGGCCTTGGCGGTGTCGACGCCGACGCTGGCGTCGATCGGGATGCGGGCCAGCGCCTCCGGGCGCTCGACGGCGAGCTGCTCGATCTCCACGCCGCCCTCGACGCTGGCCATGGCCAGGAAGGTGCGGTTGGAGCGGTCGAGGAGGTAGGAGAAGTAGTACTCCTCGGCGATGTCGCTGGCCTGGGCCACCATCACGCGGTGCGTGATGTGGCCCTTGATGTCCAGCCCGAGGATGTCCTGGGCGCGCGCCTTGGCGTCCTCGGGGTTGTCGGCGAGCTTGACGCCACCGGCCTTGCCGCGGCCACCGGTCTTCACCTGCGCCTTGACGACGACGGTCTGCCCGATCTCCCGGGCGATCGCCTCCGCCTGCTCAGGAGTCTCGGCGACGCCGCCGGGGAGCACGGGGACACCGTGCGAGGCCAACAGGTCACGGGCCTGGTACTCGAAGAGATCCACGAACAGGGACCGTAGCCCGCCCGAAACCACACCGCTGCCCCGGGCGTACCCCGGACCGCCCCGGCGTGGGGCGCGTCACATCCCGCCTCACCCGTCGGCAGCAGGAACGCGCTGGTCCGGCGCTCGGGCGCCGGCCGGCTCGCCCACGTGGTCGCGCACCCACTCCACGATGTCGGTGGTCGTGGCCCCGGGGGTGAAGATGCCGGTGACGCCGATGCGCCGCAGCTCCGGCACGTCCTCCTCCGGGATGATCCCGCCCCCGAAGACGACGACGTCGTCGACCCCGCGCTCGCGCATCAGCTCGGTGAGCCGGGCGAAGAGCGTCATGTGCGCACCGGACAGGACCGACAGCCCGACGGCGTCGGCGTCCTCCTGCACGACCGTGTCCACGATCTGCTCGGGCGTCTGGTGCAGGCCGGTGTAGACGACCTCCATGCCCGCGTCGCGCAGCGCCCGCGCGACCACCTTGGCGCCCCGGTCGTGCCCGTCCAGGCCTGGCTTGGCGATGACCACCCGGATCCGTTCGTCCACCATGGCGCGCAGCCTAGGGGCAACCGGCCCGTCGAGTGGCGCCGGTCACGCCGGCGTCCGCCGCGCCCGCCAGGTGACCAGCGTCAGCCCGAGCATGGCCAGGCCGACGACGACGAGCCCCATGCCCGGAACGGTCCACACCAGCTCGTCGGAGGAGACCGCGTCCCGCAGGCCGGCCAGGCCCGCCCCGAGCACGGTGACGGCGATCGCCAGGAGCCCGCCGACGGCGGCCAGCCGCGGGCGCAGCGACGGCGCCACCGCCGAGCAGAGCACGATCGCGCCGGCGAGCAGGAGGCCACCGAGCAGGGCGAGGCCGGGCCGCTCGAGCAGTGCCTGCGGCCCCTCGCGGGTCACCACGACCTCCAGCCCCGTCGCCGGATCCGCCCGGATCTCGTCGGGCACGTCGGCCGCGGGCAGGGCCAGGGCGAGGACCGCGGCGACGCCGAGGAGCACGGCCGCGCCGGCCAGCACGGAGCGCAGCGGATCCAGCGCGCCGCGGTCCTCCATCACCGTCCGGCCCCAGGCCACCATGCCGACGACGCCGGCCAGCACGGTGAGCGCCAGGGCGACCACCCCGAGCACCCAGCCGGCACCCACGTCGACGCTGCTGGTGAGCACCCGCTCCCCCGCCAGCACCTCCACCCCGGGACGCGCCGTGGAGCTGCTGCCGCGGTAGATCTCGATGAGCAGCTGGCCGACCGCCAGAGCGCCGGCGACGGCGGCGTAGGCCAGGCCCAGCTTGGGCACCGCGCGGCGGACCAGCGTCACGCCCACGCCGAGGTGGACCGCAGGCACCAGCAGCGCCACCGGGGCGTCACCGAACCCGCGCACCAGACGCAGCTCGTCGCCTCCGACCTGCAGGTAGGGCAGGAAGGGCGCCACGCCGCCGGCCAGCCCGGCGAGGAGGAGCAGCACACCGCAGACGCGCACCGCCGGAGGGACGGTCCCGACCACCACCGCGTCCCCGGGCGGCGCCGGGTCCGGCGCGGTCGGGGCGCCGGCCTTCCGGCGGGCGGTGGCTCGTGCACGGTCGGTCCCGGGACGGGCGGACACGGTTGTTCCCCTTCGCAGCTTCGGTCACGAACCGGCCTCGATCGGCCGGTCGTCGATGACACTTCTGTGACGACCGCCACACATCGGCATTACCGTCGCGTGAACGGAGCACATATCCGTGCGCCGCCGCTGGCGGAAACGACCCGAGCCCGGTACCGCCGGCGGGTTCCACACGGGGAGGGACAGGTCATGGGCTCGTCGAGCGATCCGGACTCCCGCCCAGGGTGGCACACGGGCGCGACCGTCGACGGCACGCCACGAGGCCTGCGCGCACTCTGCTCCCCGACGACGCTGACCGGCGGGCTGACCGAGCTCGCCTGGGTCGGCGCCCACGTCCTCATGTACCCGCTGGGCACGCGGATGGAGCAGCTGCGGCCGGACCCTCGCCAGCGCACCGCCGATCAGCCGGCCACCGTCCGGGCGCTGTTCGCCACCGATCCGCTGGCCGCCCGCACGCCCGTCCTGCTGGTGCACGGGCTGATCGACAACCGGTCGGTGTTCGCCGTGATGCGGCGGAGCCTCCGCAGGCGCGGCTTCGCCCACGTGTGCTCCTGGAACTACAGCCCGTTCCTCACCGACATCGCGCGGGGCGCCGCCGACCTCGGCCGGCACATCGAGCGGATCTGCGAGCAGACCGGTCACGACCGGGTGCACGTCGTCGGCCACAGCCTGGGCGGGCTCATCGCGCGGTACCACGTGCAGCGACAGGGCGGCGACCGCCGGGTGGACTCCCTGGTGACCCTGGGGACGCCCCACCAGGGCTCCATCCTGGCCCACGTGGTGCCCACGCCGCTCGTGCGGCAGCTCCGGCCGGGCTCACCGGTGCTGCAGGAACTCACCGAGCCGGCTCCGGACTGCCGCACCAGGGTCACCGCCGTCTACAGCGACCTCGACCAGATGGTGCTGCCGACGCAGTCCGGGCGGTGCGAGCACCCCGATCTCGACGCCCGCAACGTGCTCGTCCACGGCGTCGGGCACATGTCGCTGCCGATGCACCGGGGGGTCCTGGACGAGGTCGCCGCGACGCTGGCCGGTGTCCGGGACGCGGTGGAGGAACCCGCCCCCGTGGCCGCGGTCGCCTGACCCGGCGGACCTGATCGGCGGTCTGCAGCGGCGGTCCGAGGCGGCGGCGCCCGGCCGGGTCGACAGAGCGTCTTCACGATTCGTGCACATCGCGACACGCACCGTTCGGTGCTTGGACGGTTCCTGACGGATCGTTACGGTCCGATCACGGCGCCGGGCCTCCGGCGGACACCGCACCGCGGACGTCCTCGCCGTCGTCGCTCCCCCGACGAACGCTCCCGAGCGCTCGCCGGAAACGTCGCCCGGGAAGGTCCGCCGTGTCTCTCAGCAGTGCACAGGTGCTCGAGAAGCCGGCTCCGCCCGTCGCGCAGCTGCCGAGGCCCCGGCGCTCCCCGGAGCTCGGCGCAGCGGCACCGGCGCTCGAGACCGGCCCCGCGCCCGTCGCGGAGGCCCCCCGTCGCCGTCGCCGCCTGCCGCACCCGCCGGGCCGCCGGGCGCCCCTGTGGTTCGCCGCCCTGGTGGCCGGCGCCGTCGTCGCCGGGCTGCCCGCCGTCATCGGCGAGGACCGGGACGTCTCCGTGACCGCGTCCGACTACGGGCTCGGTGTGAGCACCGAGGTCAGCTTCAGCGGCGGGCCCGAGGACGCCGAGGCCCGCCGCGGCATCACCGAGGCCGAGGCCCAGGCCCGCCTCAGCGAGCTCGCCGCCTCCCGCGCGGCCCGCCAGCCGCGCACCGTGGCGCCAACCCAGGGCAGGCTCACCACCTGCTTCTGCATGCGCTGGGGCACCATGCACTACGGCCTGGACCTGGCCGCTCCGCTGGGCACCCCCATCCTCGCCGCGACCGACGGCGTGGTGGTCCGGGCCGGCCGGGCGTCCGGTTACGGCAACGCCGTCTACATCCAGGACACCGACGGCAACGTCCACATCTACGGCCACATGCGCTACTACAGCGTCTCCGCCGGCGACGTCGTCACCGCCGGGGACCAGATCGCGAAGGTCGGCAACGAGGGCCAGTCCACCGGTCCCCACCTGCACTACGAGATCCACCGCGGCGGCATGGACGGCCGTCCGATCGACCCGGCCAAGTGGCTCGGCGAGCGCGGCGTGGGGATCTGATCCGCACCGGCGGGTCAGACGACGGTCATCCGCTGGTCGCGGGACACGCCCCTCAGAGCTTCACCAGCGGGGCGTAGCGGAGGACGAGGCGCTTCGTGCCGCCGGAGCCGAAGTCGACCGTGGCCTGGGCCTTGTCCCCCACGCCGGTCACCTCCACCACGGTCCCCAGCCCGAACGCGTCGTGGCTGACCCGGTCGCCGACCTCCACGGAGACGACCTGGCGGTTGCCGGCGCCGCCGCGCAGCCCACCGGTGGACAGCCCCGTGGCCGCCACCCGCGACTGCGCCGACGAGTACCCGGTCGACGGCGCCGGGGGCGGGTCCATGCGCGCCCAGTGGACGGTGTCGGCCGGCAGCTCGTCCAGGAAGCGGGACGGCGGGTTGTAGGCCGGCTGCCCCCAGTTCGTCCGCACCGTCGCGCGGGACAGGAACAGCCGCTGCCGCGCCCGGGTGATGCCGACGTAGGCCAGCCGGCGCTCCTCCTCCAGCTCCCGCGGGTCGCCGAGCGCGCGCAGGTGCGGGAAGACGCCGTCCTCCAGGCCGGTCAGGAACACGACCGGGAACTCCAGGCCCTTCGCGGTGTGCAGGGTCATCAGCGTGACCACGCCGGCCTCGTCGCCCGACACGGGGATCTGGTCGGCATCGGCCACGAGCGAGACCTGCTCGAGGAAGTCGGTGACCGTGCCACCGGGGTTCGCCGCCTCGAACTCCGCGGCGACCGAGATCAGCTCGTTGAGGTTGTCGACGCGGCCCTCGTCCTGGGGATCGGTGCTCGCCTGCAGCTCGGCGAGGTAGCCGGTGCGGTCGAGGATGCTCTCCAGCAGCGCCGCCGGGCCGGACCCGGTCTCGACCAGCTGCTCGAACTCCTCGAGCAGCGCGACGAACTCCTGCAGCGCCTTGAGCGAGCGGGTGGCGAGGTCGGGGACCTCGGCGCACCGCCGCAGCGCCGTGCCGAAGGCGATCCGCTCGCGGTCGGCGAAGGACTCGACGCAGGACTCGGCCTTGTCGCCGATCCCCCGCTTGGGCACGTTGATGATCCGGCGCAGGCTCACCACGTCGGCCGGGTTGGCCACCAGCTTCAGGTAGGCCAGCGCGTCGCGGACCTCCTTGCGCTCGTAGAACCGGACCCCGCCGACGACCTTGTAGGGCATGCCGACCCGGATGAAGACCTCTTCGAACACGCGCGAGGCGTTGTTGGTCCGGTAGAAGACCGCGATGTCCTTCGGCTGCGCCTGGCCCTCGTCGACCAGCGCGTCGATCTGCTCGGCCACCCAGGCGGCCTCGTCGTGCTCGTTGTCGGCGACGTAGCCCTCGATCAGCTCGCCGTCACCGGAGTCGGTCCACAGGCTCTTGGGCCGGCGGCCGGTGTTCCTGGAGATGACCTGGTTGGCCGCCTTCAGGATCCGCTGGGTGGAGCGGTAGTTCTGCTCGAGCAGGATCGTGGTGGCCTGCGGGTAGTCGCGCTCGAACTCGTCGATGTTGCGGATCGTGGCGCCCCGGAACGCGTAGATCGACTGGTCGGCGTCACCGACGACGCACAGCTCCGCCTGCGGGACCGGACCCTCGCCGGTGCCGGTCAGCTCGCGCACCAGCATGTACTGGGCGTGGTTGGTGTCCTGGTACTCGTCGACCAGCACGTGCCGGAACCGGCGGCGGTAGTGCTCCGCGACCTCGGGGAAGGCCTGGAGCAGGTGGACCGTCGTCATGATCAGGTCGTCGAAGTCCATGGCGTGCGCCTCGCGCAGCCGCCGCTGGTAGAGGGTGTACGCCTCCTTGAGCACCTTCTCCGGTGCCGTCTGGGGGCTGAACGCCTCCTCGTCGACCAGCTCGTTCTTCAGGTTGGACACCTGGTTGGCCAGGCTGCGCCCGGGGTAGCGCTTGGCGTCGAGGTCCAGGTCGCGGGCGACCATCGTCATCAGGCGCACCGAGTCGCCCTGGTCGTAGATCGTGAACGACGACTTCATGCCCAGCTTGGCGGCCTCGGCCCGCAGGATGCGCACGCACATCGAGTGGAAGGTCGACACCCACATCGACCGGGCGCGCGGCCCGACCAGCGCGGCCACCCGATCCTTCATCTCGCCGGCGGCCTTGTTGGTGAAGGTGATCGCCAGGATCTCCCCCGGCTGCACCCCCCGGGCGCCGAGCAGGTAGGCGACCCGGTGGGTGAGCACCCGGGTCTTGCCCGACCCGGCGCCGGCGACGATGAGCAGCGGGCTGCCCTCGTGGACGACGGCGTCGCGCTGCGGGCCGTTCAGGCCGGCCAGCATCCGGTCCAGCTCGCGACCGACCGAGCCGGGAGCGGAGCGCGGCAGGGCGGCGGTGCCGGGAAGGGACTGCTGGAGGCTGCTGCTCATGACCCCGCCACTGTAAGCCGGACGGGTGACGCTGCCCTCGGGCCCGCGACCCCCCCTCCGTCCCAGGGCCGCCACCGATGGCGGCGCCGACCGCACGTGTGGCACACTTCCCGACGTGCTCGCCACGGTCAGCTTTTACTACGGTCACCGGGATCCGGTGTCCGTCACCGCTGGCTGAGCACACGCCGCAACAGACGCCCCGGGCCCGAGGAGCCCGGGGCGTTTCTCGTTCTCGGGGTTCCGGGTCCACGAATCAGCGAGGACATCCGATGAGCACCCTCACCGCCCCACCCGCCGCCGGCCCGACCGCCCCCGAGGACCCGACCGAGCGGATCGGCGACCTGCGCGGCGCGATCGACGCCTGCGACGCCGAGATCATCGAGCTCGTGCGGCGCCGGCTGGAGATCTCCCAGGAGATCGGCGCCCTGCGCGCCGCATCCGGAGGCACCCGCCTGTCCCTCTCCCGCGAGCAGCAGGTGCTGGCCCGCTTCCGGGCCGAGCTCGGGCCCGACGGCGCCGCGCTGGGGATGATGCTGCTGCGCCAGGGTCGCGGCCGGCTCTGAGCGCGGTCAGGGACCGCTGCGCCAGACCAGCGAGTCGTCGTCGTCCATCGCCGCGACCTCGAACACGCGGCCGGGGCAGGCGGCGTTCGCCTCGTCGGCCAGGTCCCTGCCCAGCTCCAGCGCGGCCGCCAGGTCGTCGGCGGTGCACTCCGTGACGACGCGCAGCACCGCCCGGTCCGGCTCGCGCCACAGCCGCAGCTCGACGTCGTCGGGACGCAGGACGTCGCGCAGGGCGTCGACCGCGGCGTCGTCCAGCGGAGCCGACGAGCGCAGCGCGAGGGAGAGGGTGTAGTCGGGCACGACCCGAGTCTGCGCGAGCGGGCCGCCCTAGGCTCGGCCGGGTGACCTTCCCCCCGCCCCAGCCGCCGGCCGCCCACGTCGAGCGGGCGCTGTGCGTGCTCGCCCACCCCGACGACGTCGACTTCGGCAGCGCCGGGACGGTGGCCTGCTGGACCGCGGCCGGCACCGAGGTCACCTACCTGATCGTCACCGACGGCGACGCCGGCGGCTTCGACGACACCCCCCGGCAGGAGATGGGGCCGCTGCGCCAGGCCGAGCAGCGGGCGGCCGCGGCGGCGGTGGGCGTCACCGACGTGCGCTTCCTCGGCCACCCGGACGGCCGGCTGGAGCTGACCCTCGACCTGCGCCGCGACATCAGCCGGGTGATCCGGCAGGTCCGGCCGCAGCGGGTGCTCACCAGCTCCCCGGAACGCTTCTGGGACCGGATCGGCGCGAGCCACCCCGACCACATGACCGTGGGCGAGTCGACGCTCCGGGCGGTCTACCCGGACGCCCGCAATCCGTTCGCCTTCCCCGAGCTGCTGGCCGACGAGGGCCTGGAGGCCTGGACGGTGTCCGAGGTGTGGCTCGGCGCCAGCCCGCGCGCCGACCACTGCGTCGACGTCACCGACGTGGTCGACCGCAAGTTCGCCGCCCTGATGAACCACGTCACCCAGGTCAGCCATCTGCCCGAGGGGCAGCTCGAGGAGTTCGTGACCGGGTGGATGCGGCAGACCGCGCGCACCCACGGCCTCCCCGACGGCCGGCTGGCCGAGGCCTTCCACGTCGTCCACACGGCGTGACGTCCGGGGGCCGCCGATGACTTCCCGGCGTCCCGGCGGTCCTCGATGCATGGGAGCGAGCAGCACGACGCAGGCGGCGCAGGTCGAGGCGACGGTCGCCGGTGCGGTCGCCTCCGGGCAGGTGCCGGGCGCCGCGTGGTGGGTGGGCCGGAACGGCGAGCTCGTCACCCGGGGCGCTGGGCCGCCTTCGCCCGGATGCTGCAGGACCGCGGCCGTGGCCCCGCCGGCACCCGGGTGCTGACCGAGGAGGCGGTCCGGGCCATGACCACGGAGCAGGCCGGCCCGGTGGACGACGAGGGCGGTGGGTGGGGTCTGGGCATCGGCGTCCGCCGGACCGACGAGCCGGGCGGCCGGCACACCGGCTCCTACGGGTGGGACGGCGGCCTGGGCAGCTCCTGGTGGACCGATCCGGTCACCGGGGTGACGGCCGTCCTGCTCACCAACCAGATGTGGGCGTCCCCGCAGCCACCGCCGCTGTTCGACGCCTTCCGTTCAGCGGCCTTCGGCGCCTGAGGAGACGACCGCGGTCACGCCGACGGTGCAGTCGACGACCACCGCCTCCCACGGGACGCGGTCCACGGGCAAGATCTGCGGGCATGAGGGAGGACGACTGGGCGGACCTCGTCGAGCGGTTCACCGACGGCGAGGTCACGCGCGGCCACATGTTCGGTTGCCCGGGGCTGCGGACCGGCCGGAGGTTCTTCACGATCCGGTGGGAGGAGCAGCTGGTGCTCAAGCTCCCGGCCGCCCGCATCGCCGATCTCGTGCAGGCGGGGGGCGGCACCCCGTTCGAGCCCATGGAGGGGCGCCGGATGAACGGCTGGATTCTGCTGACCGGCGCCGCCGACACGACCTCGCTGGTCGAGCAGGCCCGCGCGTACGTCACGGAGCAGCACGCCTGACGTTCAGGGCAGCCGGTCGGTGGCCGCCCAGCGGGTGAGCTCCGGCTCCACCTCGGCTCCGCTCCCGGAGCTGATCGCTCACACGGTGAGCACGATCCGGCCCCGCAGGCCGCCGCCTTCCATGGTCCGGTGCGCCTGCGCGGCCTCCGACAGCTCCGCGATCGAGTGGACGCGAGCCGGCAGGGAACCGTCGGTCGTTCGGCGGACCGCCTCGGCGAGCTGCTTCGCGTCCGGCGTCACCAGGACAGCGGTGGTGGTGATCGACCTGACCGGGTCAGGCACCGCAGGGGGGACGACGCCGACGTAGGAGCCACCGTCCGCCACGGCGTCGAGCGCCGCCACCCCGAGCGCGGCCGCGTCGAGCACCACGTCGAAGGCGGCCGGGCGAACCGTGACGGCATGCCCGGAACCCAGGTCAGCGAGGAATGCCTCGTCCGTGGGGCGGGCCAGACCGGTGACCGTGAAGCCGCGCTCCGCCGCCAGCTGGGTGGCGTACCCGCCGACGGCGCCGGCCGCCCCGGTGATCAGCAGGCTCCGCCCGGCGGCCGGTCCCATCAGGTCCAGTGCCTGCATAGCGGTCAGCGAGTTCAGCGGCACGGTGGCCGCCACGACCGGGTCCAGGGCGGGATCGATCTCGGTCACGCAGTCCGCCGGCAGGACCAGGAACTCCGCGTAGGCGCCGAGCGGCTTGTCGACGCCCGGTGACAGCGCCGCGACCGGCGTTCCCTCAGCCAGCGGGACCCCTGCCCCGACGGCGTCCACGGCGCCTGCCAGGTCCCAGCCCAGACCGACCGGGCTCACGGAGACCCAGCCCAGGCGGTGGTACACGCCCGAGCGCGTCTGCAGGTCGACCGGGTTGACCCCGGCTGCAGCCACCCGGACGCGCACCTCGCCGGGGCCGGGCCCGGGGAGGTGCACCTCGTCGAGCAGGAGGGCGTCGGGGCCACCGGGTCGGTGGAGGGTGATGGCGCGCATGGTGGTGCTCCGTCCTGTCTGGGTGGTGTCCGCCGCGGCGGCTGCCTGTCCGGGTGTCATCCGCGGACACCACGAACCCTCACAGCGGCGCTACCCTCTGGGAAGTAGGTACCTCAAAGTGCGTAAGGGGCATGACGGTGGCGACGTCAACGGCGACACAGCGGCGCGCGGCGGACAAGCAGGCCTTCGACACCTACATGGCCGGCTGCCCCAGCCGTCTGCTCCTGGACCGGTTGGCGAACAAGTGGGTGGTCCTGGTGCTGACCGCGTTGGCGCAGGGGCCGTTGCGCACTGCGGCCCTGAGCCGACGCATCGCCGGGGTCAGCCCCAAGATGCTCACGCAGACTCTGAGGTCGCTCGAGGGCGACGGACTGCTCACCCGGACGATCGAACCCACCGTGCCCGTGTCGGTGACCTACGAACTGACCGCTTTGGGACTGTCCCTGCTGCAGGCTGTCTCCCCGCTCAAGGCGTGGGCGGAGGACCACATGTCCGACGTCCTGGCCGCTCGGGACCGGGCAGGGGCCACGTGACCCGGCGCGCGGACGCCCAGGTCACAGCAGGCGGTTCGACGCCGCCCAGCGGGTGAGCTCGTTGCGGTTGGACAGCTGGAGCTTGCGCAGCACGTTCGACGCGTGGGACTCCACCGTCTTGACCGAGATGAACAGCCGCGACCCGATCTCCCGGTAGGTGTAGCCGCGGGCCAGCAGCTGCATCACCTCCCGCTCGCGGGCCGACAGCAGGTCCAGCCCGGGGTCGGTGGCCGGGTCGTCGGCGGGCACGGGGGCGGCGGGGCCGGCGGAGAAGGCGTCGAGCACGAAGCCGGCGAGCCGGGGGCTGAAGACCACGTCGTCCTCGGCGACCCGGCGGACGGCGTCGACCAGGTCGGGGCCGGAGATCGTCTTCGTGACGTAGCCGCGCGCACCGGCGCGGATGACGGCGATGACGTCCTCGGCGGCGTCCGACACCGACAGCGCCAGCCACCGGACGTCGGGCAGCTCGGTGCGCAGGGTCTCCAGCACGGCCCGGCCCCCGCCCCCGGGCATGTGGACGTCGAGCAGGACGACGTCGGGCCGGGTCGCGCGGATGCCGTCGACGGCGGAGGCGACGTCGGCGGCCTCACCGACGACGGTCACCTCGTCCCCGAGCTCCGCCCGCACGCCGGTGCGCACCATCGCGTGGTCGTCGACCACGAACACCCGCGGGGTCACGCGGTGGTCCTCCGCTCGCTCGCACGTCCCTGTCCGCTCGCGGTGCTCCCGCGGGGCGCTCGCCTCCTCGCCCTGGAGCCGAGCCCGCCTCCGCGGTCGGGGCGCTCCTCGCTCGTTCCTCGCTGCGGTGCTTCCGCCCTCTCGGCGACCGCCTCGCCGCGATGCTCACGGGGCCTGACGGGCAGGATCAGCTCCACCTCGGTCCCCTCCCCCGGCCTGGACCGGACCTGGGCCGTACCGCCCAGGTGGACGAGCCGGCCGTGCACCGAGTCGCGCAGTCCGCGCCGGTCGTCGGGAACCGTAGCCGGATCGAAGCCCGCGCCACGGTCGCGCACGAACACCGACACCTGCGCGGGCGTCACCTCGGTGTAGAGGTCCGCGCTCGTGGCACCGGAGTGCTTCGCCGCGTTGACGAGGGCCTCGCGGGTGGCGGCGCCCAGCGCGGCCAGCGCCTCGTCGACGGGGGCGTCGCCGACGACGACGGGGTCGACGGTCAGCGCGTGATCGGCCTCCACCTCCGCGACCATCCCGGCGACCAGGCCGGCCCAGGTGCCGCCCTCGCGCACCGCGGCCGGGTCGTAGAGCCACGCCCGGAGCTCGCGCTCCTGGCTGCGGGCCAGTCGGCTGACCGCCTGCGGCTCCTCGGCGTTGCGCTGGATGAGCGCGAGGGTCTGCAGCACCGAATCGTGCAGGTGCGCGGCGACGGCGGCCCGCTCCTCCGACCGGACGCGGGCCGCGCGCTCGTCGGCACGGGAGTCGAGGAGCCGACGCCACAGCGGCGCCGTCGCCAGCACCACGCCGGTGAGGATCAGCAGGGTCGCGGCGAACCCGTTCCGGGCGTTGGCCAGCTGCCCCGTGGTGGCGAGCAGGAACACCAGCCCGATCCCGGCGACGGCGACCCCACCGGCCAGGGCCCAGCGCACCCCGGGGACGGCGAGCGTGCGGTCGGTGTCCAGCTGCCGCCAGATGACCGCCAGGCCCCCGGCCAGCAGGACCAGCGGGAGCACGACGTCGCTGCTGGTCCATGCGCTGAGCTGGCCGAGCAGGCTGACGGCGACGAGCCCGAGGACGACCAGCACGAACCACTGCCGGAACCCGGCCGGCCGCCAGCCGGCGGCGATCTGGTCCGGGTCCTCGCCGGGAGCGGCCACCGGCATGGTCATCCAGAGCAGGGCGTAGGCGATGACCCCGAGCCCGGTCGTGGCCAGCAGCACGAACGCCACCCGCACGACCAGCGGGTCCTGCCGCAGGTGTGCCGCGGTGCCCGCCGCGACGCCGGCCAGCACCCGCCCGTCCCGCGGGCGCGCCAGCGGTGGGCGCGGCGGAGCTGCGGCGGGCGTGGTCACGATGTCGATCGTCGCACCGTCCGCGGCCCGGCCGACACGGGGAATCACCCCGGAAGAGGAACCAGGGTCGGGTCGGGGGGTTCCCTGATGGTCAGGGGGCGACGCGGTCGGCAGGCTCTGTGGCATGACATCTCCACCTCCTCCTGCGCCACCCGCCGTGGAGGCGCCCGGCTGGGAGCCCCCGCCGGCCCGTCCGCAGCTGCGCCGCAACCGCACCGACAAGGTCATCGGCGGCGTCAACGGCGGCCTGGCCGAGTACACCGGCATCGATCCGCTGCTGTGGCGCGTCGGCTTCGTCGCCCTCGCGCTCGCCGGCGGCACCGGCGTCCTGGTCTACCTGCTGCTGTGGCTGCTCATGCCGGCCGGACCCGAGGCGAGCGGCGTCCCGTCCCCCGGGCAGCCGGCCGCCGCTCCGGGGACCCGTGGGCCCGTGGCCCCCCGATCCCCGGTCCCCGGCCTGACGCTGGCCGTGCTGCTCATCGCGCTGGGCGTGCTGGCGCTGATCGCGCAGCTCACCGGCTGGGACGTCGGCGCCGTCGGATACCTCGGCACGGCGCTGCTGGTGGTGGGTGCCGGTCTGGTGGCCGCCGCCTTCACCGGCGGCCGGCGGGCACGCGGCGGGCTGATCACCGTCGGGGTGATCCTGGCGCTGGCGCTGGCCATCGCGGAAGGCGCTCCCTCGGACAGCGGCGTGGGCGACCGCACGTACCGCCCGCAGACGGTGGTGGACCTGCGCGACGTCTACCGGGGCGGTGTCGGTGACCTGACCCTCGACCTGTCCGACATCCCGGTGGCCGGCCTCGACGAGGCCCTCGACGTCGGCGTCGAGAACGGCGTCGGCGACGTCGCGGTGATCCTGCCGCGCTCCGCCGATGTCCGCGTCCGGGTCGACCAGGGCCTCGGTGAGGTGACGGTCTTCGGTGGCCGCGAGAACGCGACCCGGTACTACCCGGGCGAGGGGCCGGCGTCCTGGACGGACGACGGCGAGCCGGAGTTCGAGCTGAGCATCGACGGCGGTATCGGAGAGGTGGAGGTGTCCCGTGGCTGACTACAGCGAGTTCCCGACCACGCCGACCAGGTGGCAGGAGCAGGAGTGGCAGGCGGTGATGCCCCTGTCGACGGAGGACCCGCCCCAGCCGGAGCCCCGCCGGAAGGCCGATCTGGTCGCGCTGGTGCCCGGAGTTCTCTTCATCGTCCTGGCGATCTCGACGATGGCCGGCCTGAGCCTGCCCCTCGGGCTGTTCGACGACGGCGGTCTGCTCTGGCTGGCGCTGGTGGGCGTCGGGGCCGCGCTCCTGGCGAAGGAGCTGCGCAAGACACGCAACCGCGGCTGACCGGCCGGGAGAGGTGGACCGCGAGGGCCCGGGAGCGAACGCTCCCGGGCCCTCGGCGCGCTCACCCCACGAGAGCGAGGACGACCGTTCCCACGTAGATCAGCGGGATGGAGACACCCTCGAAGCCGACCCACTTCCGGTCGCGCATGAGCAGACCGGCGGCCAGCACCGCGGCCATGACCAGCGTGCCGCCGACGAGGACCAGGCTGGTCGGGCCGGCGTCCCGGTAGATCGGTCCCTCGAGGTAGCCCACGTCGGCCACGGAGATCATCAGGATGTCGTAGACGTTGCCGCCGACGATGTTGCCGACGCCGAGCGTGAGCTGGCCCATCCGCACGGCGGTCAGCAGGACCACCAGCTCGGGCAGCGAGCTGACCGCCGTGGTGAGGGTGAAGCCCACGACGCCGCTGTCGAGCCCGGCCCGGGCGATCACGCTCAGCCCGGCCCGGCCCACGAGCCAGCCGGCGACACCGGTCACCAGCCCGAGCGCCGCGAGCAGGCCCCACAACCGGGCGGTGGGGCGCTCGTCGCCGTTGCCGTTCCGCTCGCCGCCGTCCTCGTCCTCGCCGTCCCCGTTTCCGTTGCCGTTGCCGTCGCCGGCGCCCTCGTCGTCGTCGGCGGTCTGGTCGGTGTGCACCGGCACCCACATGGGCTGCTGCTTCATCCGCCGGAGCAGCGTCAACCCGTAGGCGTAGAGGGCGGGGATCAGCAGCGTCATCGGGTGGATCCAGCCCAGCTGGAGATCGGGCGTGGCGTAGGCGACGACCGGGACCGCGAGCATCGCGATGAGCAGGACCGACTGGAGCACGTTCTGCAGGGAGGCGGCCGCGTGCTCGAGGTTGACCCGGCGGTAGAGCAGGTCGGCGATCGCCAGCCAGACGGTCTGGAGCGCGATGCCGCCGATCGGGTTCGCCAGGGCGAACCCGGCGTCGCCCTCCAGGGCACCGGTGAGCACGGTGACGTTGCCCGGCAGCGAGGTGACCGCACCCAGCAGCAGGGCACCGCCGATGGCGTCACCGAGGCCGGTGCGTTCGGCGAGGGAGTCGGCGACGCGGGTCAGCCGGACCCCAGCGATCACGATGACGACCGCCATCGCGGCGAGGACGCCCAGGCTCGGCAGAAGTGGCCAGGGCGAGGAGGTCACTCGTTCCTCCGGTGGTCCTCGACGGTGTGGCCGGCGTCGAGAAGATCACAACCGCCGGGATCCGGCTCGTCGAGGCCTCGATCAGGTGACCGGAGGTCCCGTCCTCGTGGATGTCCGCGCCGATCCCGGGGCGGCCACGCGCGCGCAGAAGTCGAGTGCCCGCTCCCACAGCACCTCGGTGGCCGCCGCGTCGTACTCGGCGGGCAGGCTCGGGTCGGTGAACAGGTGGCCGGTCCCCGGGTGGTCGTGGACCTCGATCCCGGCGCCCGCGCGGCGGGCATCGGCGACCACCGAGTCGATCCACTCCTGCTGCCGGAACGGATCGCCCTCGGTGTAGTGCAGCTGGGCCGGCAGCCCCTGCGGCCAGCGATCGACGCCCAGCATCTGCAGCGGCAGCGCGCCGGAGAACAGCAGCAGGCCGGCGCACCGCCGCTGCGTGGCGACGAACTCCGCCATCCCCGCACCGTTGGAGAAGCCGGCGGCGACGAAGCCCTCCGGCAGGCCGGCCACGGCATCGAGGGCCGCGCTCATGAGCACCGGGTAGCCGATCTTCCCGGCGTGTGCGCCGGCCGTCTCGTAGTCGTCGAACACCAGGCCGTCGTACTGGTCGACGACCAGGACGTCGTGCCCGGCGCTGCGCAGCCGTTCGGCCGCCGCCGTGATCCCGGGCCGGACGCCGAGGACGGAGTGGAAGAGCGCGATGTCGGTCATGGGAACACCGTGCCGCGCACCTGGTGACACCGTCCTGTCACCGTTTCTGCCACGATCCGGCGCATGAACCGGACGGACCGGATGCACGCCGTATCCGAGGAACTCCGCCGCGCCGGGGCGCGGGGGCGGACGGCGCAGCGGCTGGCCGACTGGCTGGAGGTCTCGCCCCGCACGATCAAGCGGGACGTCGCCGCGCTGCAGCAGGCCGGGGTGCCGATCTGGGCGACCGCCGGCCCCGGTGGCGGTTACGTGCTCGACGCCGCCGCGACGCTGCCGCCGGTCAACCTCACGCCCGCGCAGGCGGTGGCGCTGGCGGTCGCGCTGGCCGGGGCGTCGGAGGCCCCGTTCGCCGCGGACGGCCGGGCCGCGCTGGAGAAGGTCCTCGACGTCATGGGCCCGGGCGCACGGGAGGCCGCCCAGGACCTCGGCGGCCGGGTCTGGGTGCGCGGTGGCGACCGGCGGCGGCCGGGTCCGGCGTCCGTCGTCGAGGAGGCGCTCCTGCGACGGCGCGTGGTCGCCATCCGCTACCGGGACGACGCCGGCACCCTGTCCCGCCGCCGGGTGGAGCCGCACCTGCTCGCCCGCACCGGTGACCGGTGGTACCTGGTCGCGTGGTGCCGGCTGCGGGAGGCCCCGCGGTGGTTCCGCTGGGACCGGATCGAGGCCGCCGATCTCACCACCGAGGCGGCTCCGGAACGGGACCCCGGCGTGTACGGGACACCCCCGCCCGACGCGCACGCGGTACGGGTCCCGAGCACCCCCTAGTCACCCCGGCGGGAGGACGGGGTCTACTCCCACTCGATGGTGCCCGGCGGCTTGCTCGTCACGTCGAGGGTGACCCGGTTGATCTCCTCGACCTCGTTGGTGATCCGCGTGGAGATCCGCGCGAGCACGTCGTAGGGCAGGCGGGTCCAGTCGGCGGTCATGGCGTCCTCGCTGGACACCGGGCGCAGCACCACCGGGTGGCCGTAGGTGCGGCCGTCGCCCTGGACCCCCACCGACCGGACGTCGGCCAGCAGCACCACGGGGCACTGCCAGATCTCGCGGTCCAGGCCGGCGGCGGTGAGCTCCGCGCGCACGATCGAGTCGGCCTGGCGGAGGATGTCCAGCCGTTCCTGGGTCACCTCGCCGATGATGCGGATGCCGAGGCCCGGGCCGGGGAACGGCTGCCGCCACACCAGCGTCTCGGGCAGGCCCAGCTGCAGCCCCACCTCGCGCACCTCGTCCTTGAACAGCGTCCGCAGCGGTTCGACGAGGGTGAAGGTGAGGTCCTCGGGCAGGCCGCCGACGTTGTGGTGGCTCTTGATGTTCGCGGTCCCGCTGCCGCCGCCGGACTCGACGACGTCGGGGTAGAGCGTGCCCTGCACCAGGAAGTCGACCGTCTCGCCGTGGGCCTTCGCGTCGGAGACGACGTCGAGCGCCGCCTGCTCGAACACCCGGATGAACTCGCGGCCGATGATCTTCCGCTTCTCCTCGGGGTCGCTGACCCCGGCGAGCGCGGAGAGAAACTGCTCCCGGGCGTCCACCACCCGCAGGTCGGCACCGGTGACGGCGACGAAGTCGCGCTCGATCTGCTCGGTCTCGCCCTCGCGCATCAGCCCGTGGTCGACGTAGACGCAGGTCAGCCGGTCCCCGATCGCCCGCTGCACCAGCGCCGCCGCGACGGCGGAGTCGACGCCGCCCGAGAGCGCGCACAGCGCCCGGCGGTCGCCGACCTGGGTGCGGATCCGCTCGACCTGCTCCTCGACGACGTTGGCCATCGTCCAGGTGGGCTCGAGCCCCGCGATGTCGAACAGGAAGTGCTCGAGCACCGTCTGCCCGTGCGCGGTGTGCCGCACCTCGGGGTGGAACTGCACCCCGGCGAGGCGGCGGTCGACGTCCTCGAACGCGGCGACCGGCGCACCGGTCGACGTGGCGGTGACGGTGAACCCGGGCGGGGCCGCGCTGACGGCGTCGCCGTGGCTCATCCAGACGTTCTGCTCGACCGGCAGGTCGCCGAACAGCCGCGCCTGCGTGGTCACGGTCAGCGGCGTGCCGCCGTACTCGCGGTCGCCGGTGCGGGCGACGGTGCCGCCGAGCGAGGCGGCCATCGCCTGGAAGCCGTAGCAGATGCCGAAGGCCGGCACGCCCGACTCGAACAGCGTCGGGTCGACCTTCGGCGCCTCCGGGGCGTACACGCTCGACGGACCACCGGAGAGCACGATCGCGGCCGGCTTGCGGGCCACGATCTCCTCGGCCGGGACCTCCGACGAGACGATCTCGGAGTAGACCCCGGCCTCACGGATGCGCCGGGCGATCAGCTGCGCGTACTGGGCGCCGAAGTCGACCACCAGGACGGTCGGGAAGTCCACGCTCAGCCGCCGATCACGAGGTCGACGCGCTGGAACTCCTTGAGGTCCCGGTAACCGGTCTTGGCCATCGTGCGGGCCAGCGCGCCGAAGAGGTTGGTGCGGCCGTCGGCGGACCCGGCCGGGCCCAGCAGCACCTGCTCCAGCGAGCCGGCGGGCTCGATCGGCGCGGAGGTGGCGCCGCGGGGCAGCCGCGGGTGCGCCGCCACGGAGTCCCACCAGACCCCACCGGCGGGGGCCTCGGCGGCGACCCGCAGCGGCTCCCCGAGCTGGACGGCGTCGGCGCCGCAGGCCAGCGCGCGGGCGATCGCGCCGCTGGTCTCGATCCGGCCGTTGGCGATGACGTGCACGTACCGGCCACCGGTCTCGTCGAGGTAGTCCCGGCGGGCCGCGGCGGCGTCGGCGATCGCGCTCGCCAGCGGGACGCGGATGCCCATCACCGAGTCGGTCGTGGAGTAGGTGTCGGCACCGACGCCGACGATGACGCCGGCCGCGCCCGTGCGCATCAGGTGCAGCGCGGTCGTGTAGTTCGCCGCCCCGCCCACGATCACCGGGACGTCGAGGTCGGCGATGAACTCCTTGAGGTTGAGCGCGTCGCCCTGGGAGGTCACGTGCTCGGCGGAGACGATCGTGCCCTGGATGACCAGCAGGTCGACCCCGGCCGAGAGCGCGGTCGGGGCGAGCTGCTCGGTGTGCTGCGGCGAGATCCGGATCGCCGTCGTCACCCCCGCGTCGCGCATCTCCTTGATGCGGGCGGCGATCAGGTCGGCCTTCACCGGCTCGGCGTAGACCTCCTGGAGCAGCGCCACCGGCGGGGCGCCGGCCGCGGCCGCCTCGGCGATCCGGCGGTACACCCGTGCGGGGTCGTCGTACCGGGCCCACAGGCCCTCACCGTTGAGCACGCCGAGGCCGCCGGCCTGACCGACCGCGATGGCGGTCGCCGGGCTGACGACGGCGTCGCTCGGGCTGGTGACGAGCGGGATGTCGAAGCGGAAGGCGTCGATCTGCCAGGCAGTCGAGACGTCGTCGACGTCACGGGTGCGCCGGGACGGGACGATCGAGACCTCGTCCAGGTCGTAGCCCCGGCGGGCGAAGCGGTTCAGGCCGATCTCCACGGTGTCGCGCACGCTCATGCTCAGCGCCCCCGGTAGTTCGGTGCCTCGACGGTCTGGCTGGATGACATGTGCCGAATGCTCATCTCGGTCACCGGCCCCGGTAGTTGGGGGCTTCGACGGTCATTTGAATATCGTGCGGGTGGCTCTCGACCAGCCCGGCGGACGTGATGCGGGTCAGCTGTCCGCGCTCCTTGAGATCGGCGATGGTGGCCGCTCCGGCGTAGCCCATGGAGGCCTGCAGGCCGCCCACGAGCTGGTGGGCGACGCCGGCCAGCGCCCCGCGGTAGGGCACCTGGCCCTCGATGCCCTCGGGAACGAGCTTGTCGTCGGAGAGGACGTCGTCGGCGAAGTACCGGTCGCGGCTGAACGACTGGTTCCCGCGCTTCTGCATGGCGCCCAGCGAGCCCATGCCGCGGTAGGTCTTGTACTGCTTCCCGTTCATGAACACCAGCTCGCCCGGCGCCTCCTCGACACCGGCGAACAGCCCACCGATCATCACCGTGTCGGCGCCGGCGACGAGCGCCTTGGCGATGTCACCGGAGTACTGCAGCCCGCCGTCGGCGATGACCGGCACACCGGCCGGACCGGCGGCCAGCCACGCCTCGTAGATGGCGCTGATCTGCGGCACCCCGACGCCCGCGACCACGCGGGTGGTGCAGATGGAGCCGGGCCCGACCCCCACCTTGACCGCGTCGACACCGGCCTCGACCAGCGCCTGGGCGCCGGCGCGGGTGGCGACGTTGCCGCCGACGACCTCCACGCCGTTCTCGCCGCCGAAGTCCTTCTTCACCCGCGCGACCATCTCCAGCACCGCCCGCTGGTGGCCGTGCGCGGTGTCGACGACGAGCACGTCGACTCCCGCGTCGACCAGCAGGCCGGCCCGCTTGTAGGCGTCCTCGCCCACGCCGAGCGCGGCACCCACGACCAGCCGGCCGTCGGCGTCCTTGGTGCTCAGCGGGAACTGGTCGCGCTTGACGAAGTCCTTGACGGTGATCAGCCCGCGCAGCCGGCCGGCGTCGTCGACCAGCGGCAGCTTCTCGATCTTGTGCTTGGACAGCAGGCCCAGCGCCGTGTCGGCGTCCACACCCACCGGGGCGGTGACCAGCGGCATCGGCGTCATGACGTCGCGCACGAGCCGGTTCTGGTCGGTCTCGAAGCGCATGTCGCGGTTGGTCACGATGCCGACCAGGACGCCGTCGGCGTCGACCACGGGGGCGCCGGAGATCCGATAGCGGGCCGACAGGGCGTCGACCTCGGCCAGGGTGCTGTCCGGGGAGCAGGTGACCGGGTTGGTGACCATGCCGGCCTCCGACCGCTTGACCAGGTCGGCCTGGCCGGCCTGCTCCTCGGCCGAGAGGTTGCGGTGCAGCACGCCCATGCCACCGACGCGGGCCATGGCGATGGCCATGCGCGCCTCGGTGACGGTGTCCATCGCGCTGGACAGCAGCGGGACGGCGAGGGTGATCCGGCGGGTCACCCGGCTGCTGGTGTCCACCTCGGCGGGGACGACGTCGGAGGCTCCCGGGACGAGGAGGACGTCGTCGTAGGTGAGCCCGAGGCGGGCGAACTTCGCCGGCAGCTCGGGCACGGAGTCGGGCTGCATGTGCGCGGCCACCCTTCGGGGCAGATCGGGTCGGAGACCGGTCGGCGCGCCTCGCGGACGCGGGAGACCAGCCTGATCGTAGGCGGCGGCACGGACGGGGCGGTGCTCCGCCTGTTCGACGGCTACCGTGTGACCGTGTCTCCGTTCGATGACGCCTTCGGGCCGGACTTCGGCCCGACCGACGGTTCCGGTCCCCCGCCGCTCACGATGGAGGAGCGCGCCGGGGTTCTCGACGACCTCGCCGAGCTGGAGGTCTTCCGCACCCTGCTCGAGCCCACCGGCATCAAGGGCATCGTCGTGGACTGCCCCGACTGCGAGGAGGAGCACCACGTCGACTGGGCGCTGATGCAGGCCAACCTGCGCCAGCTCCTCGACGAGGGCCAGACCGGGCGGCACGAGCCGCCGTTCGAGCCCGACCCCGACGACTACGTCAGCTGGGACTACGCCAGCGGCTACGCCGACGGCGTCGCGGCGCTCGCCGAGCGCGACGAGCCGAGCGGCCGGCGCACCGGCCGGCACGCCCGCGACGACTGAGCTATGACATCGCGGTCCTCCGGACCGCACCGGGGCCAGGTGCCGTCCCCGGCGCCGCTGAGCCCCGCCGTCGTCCCTGCGCGGACCCCTCCGCGGCCCACTCGGGCCGACCGAGCGGGTGGTCTTCCCGTCGAGAACCCGTCGAGGGCCCTCACCCGGTCCGAGAGAGGGCCCTCAGCGTGCGCTCGTCGGTCGGGATGGCCGCTCAGGTCATGATGCCGCGGCGGAATCCCGTCGCGACCGCCTCGGCGCGGTCCTTGGCGCCCAGCTTGCGGAACAGCCGCCGTGCGTGGGTCTTGATGGTGTCCTCGGACAGGTAGAGCTCCCGGCCGATCTGCGCGTTGCTCTTGCCCTGGCTCATGCCGGTGAGCACCTGCATCTCGCGCATGGACAGGGCGGCGACCGGGGCGGCGTCGCGGACCGTGGAGCGCACGGTGGTGGGCGCGGAGCCGGCCAGCGGTGCGGCTCCGCTCCACGCCGGCGTCGGCATCGGCGCCGACTGCTGCGGGATGCGCCCGTCGGCGCGCAGGCCCACCCGGGACAGCCCCAGCCCCATCTCGATGGGCGTGGCGTCCCAGCGCAGGTATCCGCGGGCACCGAAGGCGACGGCGGCGCGGACGCTCTCGGCGTCGTCGGGCGCACCGAGCACCAGGACCGCGAGGCCGGGGAAGCTGCGCAGCGCCTGCGTGGCGGCGGTGAGACCCGTGTCCACGGCCCGCTGGGTGCCGACGACCAGGACGTCGGGCGTGCGGGTGGCCAGCCGGGACATCAGCGACTGCGCGTCGCCGATGACCTCGACCCGGCCGACGAAGGGCAGGGCGACCAGCCGCGAGGCGACGTCGTCACGGACCCGCCGCCGCTCGTCGTAGACCCACACGGTCGCGCCCTGCACGGGCGCACGCATCCTGTCGTCGATCACACCTGCTCCTCGCTCCTCCCGGCCGGGATGCGGCCGGGTCCCCCCGCCGGCCGGGATGCGCCCGGTCGGGTGTCGCTCGGCTCGGGTGGAGGGCTCCCAGCGGGGGCCCTCCACCTCTGCGCAGGTCACACGCCGGATCCGGGGTCTCCCCCTCCCCGCGTCCGGGCATCACCTGCAGCCACCTTGATCGACCTGCAGCCACCACGACAGACGCCCTCACCCCGGGGGGTGACCGCCCTCGAGCGGTGGTGACAGAGCGCACACCGGCAAAAAGTTGCGAATCGGAGGTGTTTGACGGCGGGACGGCGAGGGCACCGGCCCCTTGCAGCCGGACAGCCCCCTCCGGCTCGATCGAGTCCTGGAGGAGACATGGCCGACATCCGCAGACTCCCGACGCCCGTCGCGGAGGTCTGGGACTGGCAACTCCATGGCGCATGCCGTGGCGAGAACACGTCCCTCTTCTTCCACCCGGACGGCGAGCGCGGTCCGGCGCGGGCTCGGCGGCAGACCGCGGCCAAGGCCGTCTGCGCCCGGTGTCCGGTCGTCGATGCCTGCCTCAAGCACGCCCTGGCCGTCCGCGAGCCGTACGGCGTGTGGGGCGGCATGAGCGAGGAGGAGCGGGCCCGGCTGATCGCCGCCGAGCCGGCCGCCGTCGCCGCGGGGGTCTGACCTCGCAGTAGAGACGCCGAAGAGGGCGGGTCCGGAGATCTCCGGACCCGCTCTCTTCGTTCGTCCGCGCCGACGTCCTCCCTCACCAGGACGGGTCCTCCCTCACCGTCGACGGCGAGGGAGGACCCGCGATGATCAGGTCAACTGATCATCGACGTCGAGGCGGTCAGTGGCTGTGCCCGTGACCGCCGTGCGAGTGCCCGTGCGTGTGGTGCCCGGCACCGTCGTGGTCGTGCTCCTCCTCGGGAGCCTCGACGACAGCGGAGTCGGTGGTCAGCACCATCGCCGCGATCGAGACGGCGTTGCCCAGCGCGGCCTTGGTGACCTTCACCGGGTCGATGACGCCCTGCGCGGCGAGGTCGCCGTACTCACCGGTCGCGGCGTTGAAGCCGTTCCCGTCGCCCAGGTCCCGGACCTTGGCGACGACGACGCGGCCCTCGAACCCGGCGTTGTCGGCGATCTGCACCATCGGGGCCTCCAGGGCCGTGCGCACGGCACGGGCACCGGTCAGCTCGTCACCCTCGAGCGACAGGGCATCGATCGCGGCGGCGGCGTGCACCAGCGCGGAGCCACCGCCGGGGATGACGCCCTCCTCCACCGCGGCGCGGGTGGCGGCGATGGCGTCCTCGATGCGGTGCTTGCGCTCCTTGAGCTCCACCTCGGTGGCCGCGCCGACCCGGATGACGCCGATGCCGCCGGCCAGCTTGGCCAGCCGCTCCTGCAGCTTCTCGCGGTCCCAGTCGGAGTCGGTGGCGTCGATCTCGCGGCGGATCTGCGCGACCCGGTCACCGATCCCCTCGGAGGTGCCGCCACCGTCGACGATCGTGGTGGTGTCCTTGGTGACCGTGACCCGGCGGGCGGTGCCGAGCACCTCGAGGCCGACCGAGTCCAGGGACAGGCCCACGTCCTCGGTGACGACCTGCCCGCCGGTGACGACGGCGAGGTCGGCCATGAAGGCCTTGCGGCGGTCGCCGAAGTAGGGCGACTTCACCGCGACGACCTTGACCGTCTTGCGGATCGAGTTGACGACCAGGGTGGACAGCGCCTCGCCCTCGACGTCCTCGGCGACGATCAGCAGCGGCCGGGCACCGGTCGACAGGACCTTCTCCAGCAGCGGCAGCAGGTCGGCCAGCGCGCTGATCTTGCCGCTGACCAGCAGGACGAGGGCGTCGTCCAGGACGGCCTCCATGGCCTCCTGGTCGGTGACGAAGTACGGCGAGAGGTAGCCCTTGTCGAACTGGACGCCCTCGGTGACGTCGAGCTCGGTGCTCAGGGTGTTGCTCTCCTCGACGGTGATGACGCCGTCCTTGCCGACCCGCTCCATCGCCTCGCCGATCAGGTCGCCGACCTCGGCGTCCTGGGCGGAGATGGTGGCCACGCCCGCGATGGCGTCGCGCTTCTCGACCGGGATGGCGGCGGCGTCGAGCGCGGCGTGCACCGCGTCGACGGCGGCGCGCATGCCGCGGCCCAGCGCCATCGGGTTGGCGCCGGCGGCGACGTTGCGCATGCCCTCGTGGACCAGAGCCTGGGCGAGCACGGTGGCGGTGGTGGTGCCGTCACCGGCGACGTCGTTGGTCTTGGTGGCGACGTTCTTCGCCAGCTGCGCGCCGAGGTTCTCGAAGGGGTCCTCGAGGTCGATCTCGCGGGCGATGGTGACGCCGTCGTTGGTGATGGTCGGGGCGCCGAACTTCTTGTCGATGACGACGTTGCGACCGCGGGGGCCGATCGTCACCCGCACCGCATCGGCGAGCTTGTCGACGCCGCGCTCGAGGCCGCGCCGGGCGTCCTCGTTGAACTTGATGATCTTTGCCATGCCAGACCTCTCGTAGAGGGAAGTGCAGGGGGTGGGCTGGGCGGGTGAGGCCCAACGGAGACCGCCCCGGGACCCGGTGTTCGGGTCGCCGGGGCGGTCGGGTGAGCGCGAGGGCTCAGTGCTGAGGAGAGGTCACTTCTCCACGACGGCGAGCAGGTCGCGGGCGGAGAGCACGAGGTACTCCTCGCCGGCGTACTTGACCTCGGTGCCGCCGTACTTGGAGTAGATGACCACGTCGCCGACGCTCACGTCGAGCGGGACGCGGTTGCCGTTGTCGTCGATGCGGCCGGGGCCGACGGCGACGACGGTGCCCTCCTGGGGCTTCTCCTTGGCGGTGTCCGGGATGACCAGACCGGAGGCGGTGGTGGTCTCGGCCTCGTTGGCCTGGACCACGACGCGGTCCTCCAGCGGCTTGATGCTGACCTTGGTAGCGGTCGTCACGTCGGTGACGCCCCCTTCGGTGTAGGACGGCAGGGATAGTTCGATGCTGTGGCACGGGATCCGGGCACCCGCCGTCGCGGGGGTCGGGTGCCAGCCCGTGTCGTTGGCACTCTACCCAGGAGAGTGCCAGCCGCTCAACCCGGTCCCCGAGGTGGGTGACGTCGGGACGGACCGGCCCGTACGCCACGCTGTCCCGGTGGACCGGCCATCCGAGGAGCAGACCGCCGAGACGGTGCGCCAGCTGCGCGCGCTGACGACCCCGGAGGGCGCGGCGGCGCTGGCGCGCGCGGCGGCGCTGCTGGCCGAGGGGGTCGATGCGGTGGCCGCGCTGACGCGGCTGCGCGCCGAGGTGGGCGCGGACCTCGCCGGCCCGGCGTGGGGCATCGCCCGCCAGCGGCAGAAGGCACGGGCGACGTTCGGGGCCGATGCGGACCGCTTGCTGTTCACCGGCGACACCCTCGAGCAGGCCGGTCGTCCCGAGCTCGCCGCCCGGCGCGCGGCCCGGCTGCTCGCCGGGGGCGCCGACTCCGTCGCCGACCTCGGGTGCGCCGCGGGCACCGACACGATCGCGCTCGCCCGCGCCGGTGCGCGGGTGCTCGCCGTCGACCTCGACCCGGTCGCCCGCGAGCTGACCGCCGCCAACGTCGAGGCGCTCGGGGTCTCCGACGACGTCTGGGTCGTCGCCGGGGACGCGGTCGAGCTCGTGGCGGCCGCCCGCGGTGGCGAGGTGGCCGGCTGCGGCGCCGCCGTCCTGGACCCCGCCCGCCGCGCCGGCGGGCAGCGGCTGATGGACCCCGACCGCTGGTCGCCCCCGTGGTCGACCGTCGCACTGCTGCTCGACCGGGTGCCGACGTGCGTGGTGAAGGTGGCCCCGGGGCTCGACCACGACCGCGTGCCCGAGGGCGTCGAGGCGGAGTGGGTGTCGGTCGGCGGGTCGATCGTCGAGGCGCTGCTGTGGGGCCGCGCGGTGTCCTCGACGTGGCGGCGGGCGACCCTGGTCGGCGACGGCGAGGTGCACGAGCTGACCGCCGACGCCGACCCCGGCCCGGCCCCCACCGGGCCGGTGCGCGGATGGCTGCACGAGCCCGATCCGGCGGCCATCCGGTCGGGACTGATGTCACTGGTGGCCGCGGACCTGGGCGCGACGCTGATCGACCCGACGATCGCCTACCTGAGCTCCGACGCCCGTGCCGGATCGCCCTGGGTCAGCTCCTACCGGGTCGACGAGGTCCTGCCGTTCAACCTCAAGAAGCTCAAGGCGCTGCTGCGCGAGCGCGGGGTCGGCCGCGTGGTGGTGAAGAAGCGCGGCTCGGCGATCGAGCCGGAGACGCTCGCCCGCCAGGTGCGCACCGACGCCCCCGGGACGGCGACCGTCGTCGTCACCCGCGTCGCCGGGAACCCGACCGCACTGGTGTGCGACGTCAGCGGCTGACGACGTCGATCGGCAGCGAGCTGTCCGCGCCCAGGTCGGGGGCCGACGGCGCGACGCCGGCGGCGACCAGCCGCGACCCCAGCGCCGCCACCATCGCGCCGTTGTCGGTGCACAGCTTGGGGCTGGGCACGCGCAGCACGATGCCGGCCTTCGCGCAGCGCTCCTCGGCGAGCGCACGGAGCCGGGAGTTGGCCGCCACTCCCCCGCCGAGCACCAGGTGGTCGACCCCGTGGTCGCGGCAGGCGCGCACCGCCTTGGCGGTGAGCACGTCGGCCACCGCCTCCTGGAACGACGCCGCGACGTCGGCGACCGGCACCGACTCCCCGGCGCGCTCCCGGGCCTCCACCCACCGCGCGACGGCGGTCTTGAGGCCGGAGAACGAGAAGTCGTAGACCGGGTCCCGGGGGCCGGTGAGCCCGCGGGGGAACGCGATCGCCGCCCGGTCGCCCTCGCGGGCCGCCCGGTCGATCGGCGGGCCGCCGGGGAACGGGAGGCCCAGCACGCGGGCGACCTTGTCGAACGCCTCGCCGGCCGCGTCGTCGATGGTGCGGCCGAGCGACTGCACCTCCTGCGCCAGGTCCGGCACGAGCAGCAGCGAGCTGTGGCCGCCGGAGACGAGCATCGCGATCGATGGCTCGGCCAGCGGCCCGTGCTGCAGCTCGTCGACGGCGACGTGCGCGGCCAGGTGGTTGACCCCGTACAGCGGCTTGCCCAGCGCCAGCGCGTAGGCCTTCGCGGCGGCGACGCCCACGAGCAGGGCCCCGGTCAGCCCCGGGCCGCTCGTGACCGCCACCGCGTCGACGTCGGAGGCCCGGAGGCCGGCGTCGGCCAGGGCGCGGTGCACGGTGGGCACCATCGCCTCCAGGTGCGCGCGGGAGGCGATCTCCGGGACGACGCCCCCGAAGCGCTCGTGCTCGGCCACCGAGGTCGCCAGCGCGTCGGCGAGCAGCGTGTGCCCGCGGACGATGCCCACGCCCGTCTCGTCGCACGAGGTCTCGAAGCCGAGCACGACCGGTTCCTGCATCACGGCTTCTCTCCGTCCCGGGTCGCTCCCGCGGGGCGCTCCCGCCTCATCACCACGGCATCGGTGCCGCTCGGTTGGTAGTACTTCGGGCGCCGGCCGATCTCGGTGAACCCGCGCCGCCGGTAGAGCCCCTGGGCGACGTCGTTGTCGGCGCGGACCTCCAGCAGCACCACGGGGCTGCGCCGCCGGTCGGCCTCGGCCAGGAGGGCGTCGAGCAGCAGGGCACCGAGGCCCCGGCCCTGCCGCGCCCCCGTGACGCCGATCGTGGCGACGTGCGCCTCGTCGTCGTAGGCGATCAGCCCGGCGTAGCCCACGACGGCGCCGTCGTCGTCGTCGGCCACGAGGTAGTGGCGGGTGTCGGTCTGCGCCAGCTCGTCGCGGTACATCGCCGCCGTCCAGGTGTCGGGGGCGAAGAGCTCCTCCTCGAGCGCCATCACCGCCGGCAGGTCGGCCAGCCGCATCGGCCGGAGCCGGGTCACTGCGTCACCGGCTTGATCGACGTCGGCGGCACCGCGTCCGGACGGCGCAGGTACAGCGGCACCAGGGGCGCGGCCGACGACGGGTCGGCCAGCTGGGGACCGGCGGCGCGCAGCAGCCCCTCGGTGGTCACGTCCGCCGCGCGCACGTCGGCGCCCAGCCGCGCGGCGAACGCCGGGTCGCCGACGAACGGCCCCGGCAGCCCGAGCTCCTCCGGCCGGACGACGGCCGGCCCCTCGGTGCGCGCCCCGCTCGCGTCGTAGGCGGCCCAGTAGACCTCCTTGCGCCGGGCGTCGGTGACGACCGTGCGGGCGCCGGACCCCACGGCGTCCAGGGAGCACACCCCGACCACCGGGAGGCCCCGGGCGTCGGCGAGTGCGGCGGCGGTGACGACACCGACCCGGAGCCCCGTGAACGGCCCGGGCCCGAGACCGGTGACGACCGCCTCGAGGTCGGCGAGCGCGAGGCCCGCGTCGGCGAGCACGCCCTGGACCGCGGGTGTCAGCAGCTCGGCGTGCTTCGTCCCCGACGGGACGGCACGCTCGGCGAGCACCGTGGTGCCGTGGTCGGCCGACCACCGCGCCAGGCCGGCGACGAGCGTCGGGGTGGCGGTGTCGAGCGCGAGGACCAGCACGACCGATCAGCGTAGGCGAGTGCCGGCGGCCACCTCGTGGACGATCTCGAGACCGTCCTCCTCGTCGACCTGCTCGCCGACGGCCACGAACCCCTCGGCGAGCACCAGATCCAGGGATGCCGTGTTCGACGGCGCGACCGAGGCGCGCACGGTGGTCACCGCCGGCTCGTCGGCCGCCCACGCCAGCAGGGCGCGCAGCGCCGCTCGCGCGTACCCCTGCCGCCGGTGCGCCGGATCGATGGAGTAGCCGACCTCCACCATGCCCGCGGCGTCCGGCGGGCCGTGGAACCCGGCCCGGCCGACGGACAACTGCCGCTCCGGGTCGTGGACCACCCGGGTGATCCAGGGTGCGCTGGACGGGTCCGCGAGCACCTGCTCGGCCCGGACGCCCCAGACCCAGCGGCACTCGTCGCCGGCGAGGTAGGGACTCAGGGGCACCGGGGCTGCCGCCTCGGCCGCGGTCAGGTCCCCGACGGCGAGCGCGCGGAGCGCGGTCGGGCTCAGCGCGACCAGCTCCACCCGGCGGCCCACGGGCGGAAGACTAGCCACGACCCGCCCGCTGCACCGACGTCCCGGAGTCCTCGGCAACCGGCTGCTCCCGGCGCTCAGCTCCCGTCGAGCCGGGCCGCCCAGCTGGGGCCGTGCGGCACCAGCAGGGCCGTGCGGACGTCGTCCTCGCGCCGGTCCAGCCGCACCTCGAGGTGCTCGTCGGCCAGCTGCTCGACCAGCCCCTGCCCCCACTCGACGACGGTCACCGATTCGTCGGTCGAGGCATCCAGGTCCAGGTCGTCGACGTCGGCGTGGCCACCGAGCCGGTAGGCGTCGACGTGCACCAGCGGGATGCGACCGCCGCGGTGCACCCGGGCGATGACGAACGTGGGCGAGGTGACCGGCTCCCGGAGGCCGAGCCCGACGCCGATGCCCTGGGTGAGGGCCGTCTTGCCCGCGCCCAGGGGACCGACGAGCACCAGCAGGTCACCGGGGCGCGCGAGGACGGCCAGCGCCTCGCCCAGGGCGTGGGTGTCGGCGAGCTCGGGCAGCACGTGCTCGCGGTTCACGCGACCTCCTCCAGCGACCCGGCGACGGCGGTCAGATCGGCCAGCAGCCCCGCGCGGGGGGCGCCGTTCGGACCGAACCGGATGGCGGCCGACGGGTGGTAGGTGGCCCAGACGGCGCGGCCGTCGACGTCGTGCGGACGCCCGCGGACCGCGCCGAGCACCGTGCGCGGGCCGAGGAACCACTTGGCCGAGGAGAGCCCGAGCGCCACGACGACGGGGGTGTCGAGGAGCTCCAGCTGGCGGCGGAGCCAGCCGCTGCACCGCGCCACCTCGGGCGCCTTCGGCGTGCGGTTGCCCGGCGGCCGGCACTTCACGATGTTGAGCACGGCCGCCTCGGTCCGCGACAGCCCGGCCTCGGCCAGCAACTGGTCCAGCAGCGCCCCCGACTTCCCGACGAACGGCCGGCCGGTCTCGTCCTCGGTCGCGCCGGGCGCCTCGCCCACCAGCACGAACCGGGCCCGGCCGCTGCGCGGGAGGTCCCCGATGACGACGTGCTGCCGGGCGGCCGCGAGCTCTGGGCAGGCCAGGCAGCCACGTGCCGCGGTGGCCAGGGCCGCCCAGTCGGGGGCGGCCGCAGCCGTGCGGGCCACCTCGTCGGCGGCGGCGTCGAGCCTCGGCGGGCGGGGTGCGGCCACCTGCGCACCCTAGCGAGCTAGTCCGGGGTCGCCGCCCGCGCGGCCGCCACGCGGCGCAGCAGGCCGGTGAGCGCGCGGCTCACCTCGTCCGGCGCCTCCAGCGTGACCATGTGCCCGGACCCGGGGACGACGACGTACTCGGCATCCGGCAACCGCTCCACGATCAGGTCGCTGTGCCCCTTCGGGATCATCTTGTCCTCGTCGCCGGTGAGGACCAGCGTCGGGACCCGGCGCAGCGGCTCCAGCCGCCCGGTCTCGTCCAGACCCGCCAGCGCCGAGTAGAACTCCGCGATGACGTCGACCGGGGTGCCGGCGATCATCGCGTCCACGTACCGGCTCAGCGCGGGGTCGACGTCGGCCGAGCCGAACGACAGCGAACGGGTCGCGGCGGACACCAGGTCGGCGGCGACGCGCCGGGTGCGCTCGGCGAACGCCGGACGCCGCCGCATCGTCCACGCCGCGACCGGAAGCACCGCCGAGCGCACCCGGGTGAGCAGCTCGGGGAGGCCGAAGTCCAGCTCGGCCAGGTTCCCGCTGGAGGTGGAGATCAGCGCCGTTCCGGCGATCCGGGTACCGAACAGCTCCGGCCGCAGCGCCGCCGCCCCCATGATCGTCATGCCACCCATGGAGTGCCCGACCAGCACGACCGGGCCACGGGGAACCCGGGCATCCAGGACCGCGACGAGATCGCGGGCGAGCTGCTCGATGGTCGAGTTCTCGGACGGCCCCCGGCCGGACGATCCGTGGCCGCGCTGGTCGTAGAACACCAGCCGGGCCAGGGGCCGGTGCCCGTTGGCGGTGGCCAGCTCGGCGGCCAGCGTGCGTCGCTGGAACGCCCACGAGGCCATCGAGAGCGTGTAGCCGTGCACGAAGACGACGGTCAGCGGGGCGTCCCGGGGGCCGATCTCCTCCACGGCAAGCAGGACGCCGTCGTCGGCCTGGACCAGCGCCGTGCGGTCGGCGGGGCGGGCGTCGGCGCCGAGCGGATCGGCGTGGCGCAGCTGCGCCTCGGTCAGGCCCTGCGCGATCTCGGCGGCCGGCCCGAGCTCGGCGGCCCGGACCCGCCGCGCGGCGATCCGGCTGACGGCGACCCCGGCCGCGGTGCCGGCGGCGGCCAGGCCGACGACCGCGCCGAGGACCCCGGCGGTGTGCCCGCGGGGGTGCTTGCCGGCGGCCGGCCGTGCGCGCGCCATCAGACGGCTCCCGCCGAGCCGACGTAGCGGCGGCCGAACCGGCCGCCGATGCGGGTGACCAGCTCGTAGTGGATGGTGCCGGTCGCGTCGGCCCACTGCTGGGCGGTGGGCTCACCCTGGTCGCCCGGCCCCCAGAGCACCACCTCGTCGCCGGCCGCCACCGTGGCGTCGCCGACGTCGAGGACGAACTGGTCCATGCACACCCGGCCGGCGATCGTGCGCTGCGCCCCGGCCACGAGCACCGGGGCCTGGTTGCCGGCGGCCCGGGGCACCCCGTCGGCGTAGCCGACCGGCACCAGCGCCAGCGTCGTCTCGGCCGGGGTCGCGTAGGTGTGCCCGTAGGACACGCCGGCACCGGCCGCCACCCGTTTGGTCAGCGCCACCCCGGCCCGCACTGTCATCGCCGGACGGAGGCCGTGGTCGGCGGCGTTCCCGCCGAGCGGGTCGAGCCCGTAGACGGCGACGCCGGGCCGCACCATGTCGAACCAGGTCTCGGGCAGCGCCACCGTGGCCGCGGAGTTGGCCAGGTGCCGGCGGGCCCCGGTGAGCCCGGCGGCGTGCGCGATCGCGACGGCCTCCTCGAACACCCGTACCTGCGCGCCGATCGTGGGGTGGGTCGGCGCGTCGGCGTAGGCCATGTGGCTCCACAGCCCGACGACCTCGACGTCGCCGTCCGCCCGGGCCCGCGCCGCCGCGGCGACCAGGTCCGGCCAGTCCGCGACGGCCGCGCCCTCGCGGGAGAGCCCGGTGTCGACGCACAGGTGCAGCCGGGCGGTGCGGCCCGTGGCCCGGGCGGCCGCGACCACATCGGCCAGGCCCCGGAGGTCGTTGACCGAGACCTCGACGTCGGCCTCCAGCGCCGCGGCGAAGTCGGCGCCGGGCCCGTTCAGCCAGGCGAGCACCGGCGCGGTGACCCCGGCCGCGCGCAGGGCCAGCGCCTCGTGCAGCACGGCGACGCCCAGCTGGTCGGCCCCGCCGGCCAGCGCCGCCCGCGCCGCCGGCACCAGACCGTGCCCGTAGCCGTCGGCCTTGACCACCGCCATGAGCGGGCGGCCGACCCGCTCCCGCAGCACCGCGGTGTTCGCGGCGATGGCGTCGAGGTCGACGACCACCTCGGCCCCGGTCCCGTTCGTCACGGCTCCGAGTCTGGCAGGTGCTCGGCCCGGACCCCACGCACCCGGTACACGGCCTCGGGGAGGCGCCGCACCAGGTCGCCGGCGAGCAACGGCCCCCGCGCGGCGGCGAGCTGCCCCGCCCGGCCGTGCACGTGCGCGGCCACGGCGGCCGCCTCCGCGGCCGGCAGGCCGCTGGCCAGCAGCGCGCCGGCGATGCCCGACAGCACGTCCCCGGTGCCGGCGGTGGCCAGCCACGGGGTGCCGGTGGCGTTGACGAACGCCGTGCCGTCGGGGTCGGCGACGACGGTGGCCTCGCCCTTCAGCAGGACGACGGCGCCCAGGCCGGCGGCCAGCCGGCGCGCGGCCCCGATGCGGTCGGGGCCGACCTCCTCCCCGAACCGGGCGAACTCCCGGTCGTGCGGGGTGAGCACCGTGGGTGCCCGGCGGCCGCGGACGAGGTCCTGGTCACGGGCGAGCATGGTGAGCGCATCGGCGTCCGCGAGCACCGGCAGGTCGGTGGCGAGCACCTCGGCCAGCACGCTCCGCGCGTCGTCGTCGGTGCCCATGCCCGGGCCCACCACCCAGCACTGCACGCGCCCCGCGTCACCCGGCCGGCCCGCGGTGACGATCGCCTCCGGCCAGGCGGCGCGCACCCCGTCGGCCGCCGTCCCGGCGTAGCGCACCAGGCCCGGCCGGGTCCGCAGCGCGGCGCCCGTGCACAGGACGCCGGCCCCCGGATAGGTGGCCGAGCCGGCGACGACGCCGACCACGCCCTGCGAGTACTTGTCGTCGTCGGCGTCCGGGACGGGAAGGCGGGCCGCGGCGTCGGCGTCGGTGAGCTGCTGGGCTCCCGGGGACGGCAGGACGGCACCCAGCCCGATGTCCACCAGGTGGACCTCGCCCGCGT
This sequence comes from Blastococcus sp. HT6-4, assembly GCF_039679125.1. Taxonomy (NCBI): domain Bacteria; kingdom Bacillati; phylum Actinomycetota; class Actinomycetes; order Geodermatophilales; family Geodermatophilaceae; genus Blastococcus; species Blastococcus montanus. The sequence continues at coordinate 3,756,361 of NZ_CP155551.1, forward strand.
GGCCCCGCCCGTCCCCGACGACCAGGCCGGGCTTGACCGCTCCGAAGGTGACCGTGTGGGTGGCCGGGAAGGCCGCGCCCTCGACCGCGCCGGTGTCGGCGTCCACCCCGCTCGGCACGTCGACGGCGACCATGAGCGCCGGACCGGCGGCCGCCCGCCCGGCGAGCTCGGCGGCCGGGGGCCGCAACCCGCCCGATCCGCCGATGCCCACGATGCCGTCGAGCACGAGGTGGGCGCGGTCGAGGAGCGGGCCGCCCGCCCCGGGGGACACGGTGCGCCCGCCCGCACCACGGAAAGCGGCCAGCCCGGCCGGGTGGGCCCGACCGGGCTCCAGCAGCACGGCGTGGACCCGCGCACCCCGGCGGGCGAGCTGCGCGCCGGCGATCAGGGCGTCACCCCCGTTGTTCCCGGCACCCACGAGCAGGACGACGCGGGCACCGTACGGGCGGCCGAGCAGGCGCAGGCAGACGGTCGCCAGGCCGGTGGCGGCGCGCTGCATCAGCGCGCCCTCGGGCAGGGCGGCCAGCAGCGGGGCCTCGGCGGCGCGGACCTCGGCGGCCGTGTGCAGCCCGATCACGCCGGCTTCCGCCCCAGGCCCTCGGCGACGACGACCGCCGAGGCGATGCCGCCGTCGTGGCTCAGCGAGACGTGCCAGGCGGTGACGCCCAGCTGCGCCGCCCGGCCGGCCACCGACCCGCGGACCTCCAGGTGCGGACGACCGTGGTCGCCGACCGTGACCTCGGCGTCGTGCCAGTGCAGGTCACCCGGCGCTCCGAGGGCCTTGGCCACCGCCTCCTTGGCGGCGAACCGGGCGGCCAACGACTCGCCGGTCCGCGGGCTGCCCGAGGGTGTGCGCTGCTCGTCGGCGGTGAACAGGCGGTTCCGCAGCCCCGGCGTGCGGGCGAGCGACTCCGCGAAACGGTCCACCGGCACGACGTCGATCCCCACCCCGATGATCACCCGGCCAGTCTGCCGCGCGACCGTCCGGATCGCCGCCCGGGCTCCGGGGAAGCTGGTCCTCCCTCAACTGGCGGCGTCCTCCCTCGGCGTCGGCGGTGCGGGAGGACGCTCGATGATCAGGTCACCTGATCATCGACGGGCTCACTCGACGGTGACGCTCTTGGCCAGGTTGCGGGGCTGGTCGACGTCGTAGCCCCTGGTGTCGGCGATCTCGCAGGCCAGCACCTGCAGCGGCACCGTGGTGACCACCGGCGCGAGCAGGGTCGGCGTGCGCGGCACCCGGATGACGTGGTCGGCGTAGGGCAGGACGTCGTCGTCGCCCTCCTCGGCGATGACGATCGTGCGCGCCCCGCGGGCCCGGACCTCCTGGATGTTGGAGACCACCTTGCTGTGCACCGAGTTGCGGCTGCGGGGCGAGGGGACGACCACCACCACGGGGGTGCCCTGGTCGATCAGGGCGATGGGCCCGTGCTTGAGCTCGCCGGCGGCGAAGCCCTCGGCGTGGATGTAGGCCAGCTCCTTGAGCTTCAGCGCGCCTTCGAGCGCCACCGGGAACCCGACGTGGCGGCCCAGGAACAGGATCGTGTCCGCGCCGGCGAGCGTCCGGCCCAGGGCGCGCACCGGCTCCATCTGCTCGAGCACCGTCGCGACGGCCTCCGGCAGCCGGCGCAGGTCGTCGACGATGGCGGCGACCTCGTCCTCGAACTTGATCCCGCGGACCTGGGCCAGGAACAGGCCCACCAGGTAGCAGGCGACGATCTGGCTGAGGAACGCCTTGGTGGAGGCGACGGCGATCTCGGGGCCGGCGTGCGTGTAGAGGACGGCGTCGGACTCGCGCGGGATGGTCGAGCCGTTGGCGTTGCAGATCGCCAGGACGCGGGCCTTCTGCTCCTTGGCGTGCCGCAGCGCCATCAGGGTGTCCATGGTCTCCCCGGACTGGCTGATGACGATCACCAGCGTCGACCGGTCCAGCACCGGGTCGCGGTAGCGGAACTCGCTGGCCACCTCGACCTCGACGGGGATGCGGGTCCAGTGCTCGATGGCGTACTTGGCGATCAGGCCCGCGTGGTAGGAGGTGCCGCAGGAGACGACGAAGATCTTGTCGATGTCACGGAGCTCCTGGTCCGACAGGCGGACCTCGTCGAGCACCAGCTCGCCGTCCTCGGCGAGGCGGCCCAGCAGGGTGTCGGCGACCGCCTGCGGCTGCTCGGCGATCTCCTTGAGCATGAACCAGTCGTAGCCGCCCTTCTCGGCGGCTGCGGCGTCCCAGTCGACCGTGTAGGCCGTGGGCTCGACCGTCGTGCCGTCGAAGCCGGTGACGGTCAGCCCGCGGGTGCGGTCGATCTCGACGACCTGGTCCTGGCCCAGCTCGCGGGCCTCCCGGGTGTGCCCGATGAACGCGGCGACGTCGGAGCCCAGGAAGTACTCGGCGGCACCGTCGGCCGTCTCCCCGATGCCGACCACCAGCGGGCTGCTGCGCCGCGCGGCCACCAGGGTGTCGGGCTCGGCGACGTGCGTGGCCACCAGCGTGAAGGCACCCTCCAGCCGCTGGCAGACCGCGCGCATCGACTCGGCCAGCCGCCCGGGCCCGTCCGGGGTGGCCGCGTACTCGGCGGCGAGCAGGTGCGCCACGACCTCGGTGTCGGTCTCGGAGGCGAACTCGACACCGGCGGTCTCGCACTCGACGCGCAGCGCGGCGAAGTTCTCGATGATCCCGTTGTGGATGACCGCGACCGAGCCGTCGGCGGACACGTGCGGGTGGGCGTTGCGGTCGGTGGGCCCGCCGTGGGTGGCCCAGCGGGTGTGCCCGATCCCGATCGTCGCCTCCGGCAACGGCTGGTCGGCCAGCACCTTCTCCAGGTTGGCCAGCTTGCCGGCCTTCTTCGCCGTGCTCAGCTCACCGCCGGAGACGACGGCGACGCCCGCGGAGTCGTACCCGCGGTACTCGAGCCGGCGCAGCCCCTCCAGAACGACGCCGAGGGCGTCCTGCGGACCGACGTAACCCACGATGCCGCACATTGCACCGAGGGTACCGGGAGCGGCCCCGCGATCGGACCCGCGCGGGTCCGACGGACCCCGACGGGTGAGCCGGGGCGGCGGTCAGCCCGCGGCGACGACGGCCGCGAGGCGCCGGGCCACGGCGTCGGCCTGCTCCTGGGTGGGCGCCTCGACCATGACCCGGACCAGCTGCTCGGTGCCCGACGGCCGCAGCAGCACCCGGCCGGACTCGCCCAGCTCCGCCTCCACCGCGTTGACGGCGGCGGCGACCTCCTCGCTCTCGGCGACCGCGAGCCGGTCGTGGACCGGGACGTTGACCAGCACCTGCGGCAACCGCTGCACCACGGAGGTGAGCTCCGCCAGCGAGGCGCCGGTCGCGGCCATGCGGGACAGCAGGGCCAGGCCGGTGAGCAACCCGTCCCCGGTGGTGGCGTGCTCCAGGAACACCAGGTGCCCGCTCTGCTCCCCGCCGAGGCTGAGGTCGGCGGCGCGCAGGGCCTCCAGCACGTAGCGGTCGCCGACGGCGGTGGTGCTGACCGAGATGCCGGCGTCGCGCATGGTGTGGTGGAAGCCGAGGTTGCTCATCACCGTGGCGACGACGGTGTCGGACTTGAGGGCCCCGCGCTCGTGCAGGGCCAGCGCGCACACCGCCAGGATGGCGTCGCCGTCGACGACCTCCCCGGCGGCGGTCACGGCCAGGCAGCGGTCGGCATCGCCGTCGTGGGCGATGCCGATGTCGGCGCCGCGCTCGCGGACGGCCTCGACCAGCGGCCCCAGGTGGGTGGAGCCGACGCCGTCGTTGATGTTCCAGCCGTCGGGGTCGCAGCCGATCGAGTGGACGGTGGCCCCGGCGCGGCGGTAGACCTCCGGCGCGGCGGTGGCGGCGGCACCGTGGGCGGCGTCGACGACGACGGAGAGACCGGTCAGGGGCCGGTCCACGGTCGACAGCAGGTGCTCGACGTAGGCGTCGGTGCCGTCGGCGAGCGCGCTGACACGGCCGATGAGGTTCCCGGTGGGGCGGTGCCCGTCCGAGGAGCCGGAGGCGACGGTCTGCTCGACCGCGGCCTCGACGGCGTCGGGCAGCTTGTGGCCGCCCCGGCTGAAGAGCTTGATGCCGTTGTCGGGCATCGGGTTGTGGCTGGCCGAGATCATGACGCCGAGGTCGGCGTCGTTCCGGCCGGTCAGCCAGGCCAGCGCCGGCGTGGGGACCACCCCGGCGAGGAGCACCTCGGCTCCGGCGCTCGTGAGACCCGCGACGACCGCGGCCTCGAGCATCTCCCCGCTGGCTCGGGGGTCGCGGCCGACGACCGCGACGGGACGCGAGGTCCCGTCGCGGTCGGCGAGCACGCCTGCGGCGGCACGTGCCACCGAGAGGGCCAGCTCCGGCGTGAGGTCGGAGTTGGCCCGACCCCGGACGCCGTCGGTCCCGAAGAGGCGACCCACGGACGTACCGGTCAGCGCTTGGAGTACTGAGGCGCCTTGCGGGCCTTCTTGAGCCCGTACTTCTTGCGCTCCTTGACCCGGGGGTCACGGGTCAGGAAGCCGGCCTTCTTGAGGGCCGGGCGGTCCTCGGCCTCGATCTCGATGAGAGCGCGGGCGATCGCCAGGCGCAGCGCGCCGGCCTGGCCGGTGACGCCGCCACCCTTGAGCAGGCCGACGACGTCGTACTGCTCGCCCTTCTCGAGGGTCACGAACGGCTCGCGGATGAGCTGCTGGTGCACCTTGTTCGGGAAGTACTCCTCGAGGGTGCGGCCGTTGAGCTTGAACTGGCCGGTGCCGGGCAGCAGCCGCACGCGGACGACTGCCTCCTTGCGCCGGCCGACGGTCTGGACCGGACGCCCCTCGGCGTCGGTCACGGTCAGTGCACTCGTCACTGGGCCACCTGCTTGATCTCGTAGGTCTGGGGCTGCTGCGCGGCGTGCGGGTGCTCCGGGCCGGCGTAGACCTTCAGCTTCTTGAGCATCTGCCGGCCGAGGCTGTTGTGCGGCAGCATGCCCTTGATCGCGCGCTCGATGACGCGGTCGGGGTGCGTGCGCAGCTGGTCGCCGACGTTGGTGGTCTTGAGACCGCCCGGGTGACCGGAGTGCCGGTAGGCGACCTTGTCCTCCCGCTTGGACCCGGTGAGGGCGACCTTGCCGGCGTTGACGATGACGACGAAGTCGCCGACGTCCACGTGCGGGGCGTACTGGGGCTTGTGCTTGCCGCGCAGGATCTGCGCGGTCTGGCTGGCCAGTCGACCGAGCACCACGTCGGTGGCGTCGATGACATGCCAGGCCCGGGCGACCTCGCCGGGCTTGGGGGTGTACGTGCGCACGGCGCTCGTGTCCTCCGTCGTCGTCGGGATGGCTGGTGGGATCGCCTCACCGAGCACGGGAGACGGATCTGCACGCGCGGCACCAGCCGGCACACGCGCCAACCGAGCACGATACCAGCAGCGCCGGGGCGGTCTCCCGCCCGCGTTCAGACGACCTCGCGCAGCCGCCCGGTGTCGACGTCGTAGACCGTGCCCCGCACCTCGGCGGCGAGCAGGTACGCGCTCTCGCGCACCAGGCGGATCGACTCGCGGACGTCGTCGTCGACGTCGGCGAAGGCGCGCATCGGCCACGGGGGCCGCTGCCCGGTCGCCTGCTCCACCTGCTCGGCGAAGGCGGCCTCGTCGGCTCCGGCCAGGCCGCAGCGGGTGTGGTGCACCAGGAGCACCTCGCGCGTGCCGAGCACGTGCTGGGAGATGGCCAGCGAGCGGAGCACGTCGTCGGTCACCACCCCGCCGGCGTTGCGGATGACGTGCGCCTCCCCGGGCGCGAGGCCCAGGAGCCGGTAGACGTCCATCCGCGCGTCCATGCACGCCACGACGGCCACGCCCCGGGCCGGGCGGGCCGGTCCGCCGTCGCCGGGCGCCTGCTCCGCCCACGCCGCGTTCGCCTCGAGCATCCGATCGATCTCAGCCACGGCCGGACGATAACCGGCTCACCCGGAGCGGTGCCGCCGGACCACCTCGCCGAGCGTGGCCGCATCCAGCTCCGGCCGCCCACCGGCGTGCGCGACCGTCCCGGCGGCGGCGGCCGCGGCCACCCAGGCGGCGTCCTCGGGTGCCGCGCCCCCGAGCAGCGTGGCGGTGAGGGCGGCGACCCAGACGTCGCCGGCGCCGGTGGGGTCCACCGGCGCCTCCCCGAGCAGCGGGACGACGACCTCGCCGTCGGCCCACCGCGGGTCGGCCTCCAGCTCCGTCGCCGCGACGCCCAGCGCCGGGCCCGCCCGCCAGGCCACCAGGTCCCCGGCCTCCCCCACGGCCAGCGCGACCAGCCGCGGACCGGCGGTCAGCAGCTCCGCGGCCGCCTCGCCCGCGGCGGCCACGTCCGGCAGCTCCCGGCCGACCAGCTGCGCCGCCTCGGCCGCGTTCGCCCGGACGACGTCCGCGCGCGCCAGCACCGCGGCCCGCGTCTCCGCGTCCTCCGGGGCGCCGTCGGCCACCACGACGGCGGTCCCCGGCACCCGCTGCAGCGCCGCCCGCACCGCTGCGCCCGGCTGCTGCAGCTGCAGGCTCAGCACCTGGCAGGCGGCCAGCTGCCCGCCCGCGCCGGCGACGTCATCGGCGGTCAGGTGCACGTCGGGCGGCACGTGCTCGACCAGCCGCCGGCGTCCACCGTCCTCGACCAGGTCCACCAGGAGGGCGGTCTCGGCGCCCGCGCGGGGAACGACCGAGGAGACGTCGATCCCGTCGGCGGCGGCCTGCGCCAGCACGTCACGACCGGCGTCGTCGTCGCCCACGACGCCCACCAGCGCGACCGGGACGCCGAGCTGGCGCAGGGCCACCGCCTGGTTCGCGCCCTTGCCGCCGAGCAGCTCCCGCCGCCCCGAGGCCGCCACCGAGCCCCCGGCCGCGGGCAGCCCGCTCATCCGGAGCACCAGGTCGCGGCCGATCTGACCCAGCACGACGACGTCGGCCATCCACCCTCCTCACGGTCGGTCCCCGGCGCCACCCGGCCGGCGATCAGCGAGGATGTGCCCCGTGCGCACGGTCGAGGAACACCAGGCGGTGGTGAGCGCCCTGCTGCCCGCGCTCGCGGAGGAGTCGGTGCCGCTGGCGGCCGCGCACGGACGGGTGCTGGCCCGCGACGTGGTCGCGCAGGTGCCGCTGCCCGGCTTCGACAACTCGGCGATGGACGGCTACGCCGCCCGGTGGGCGGAGGTCGGACGGGCCTCGGAGAGCCCGGTGCGGCTGCCGGTGGCCGAGGACATCCCCGCCGGCCGCACCGACGTCGTCCCGCTGGCGCCGGGCACCGTGCACCGCATCATGACCGGCGCGCCGCTGCCGCCGGGCGCCGACGTCGTCGTCCCGGTGGAGCTCACCGACGGCGGCACCGACGTCGTCCTGATCAGCGACTGCCCCCCGGCCGGCAGCCATCTGCGCCGTGCCGGCGAGGACATCGCGGCGGGCACCGTCGCGCTCACCGCGGGATCACCCCTCGGGTCGTCGCAACTGGGCCTGGCCGCCGCCGTGGGCGTGACCGAGCTGCCGGTCCGCCGACGCCCCCGGGTGCTCGTCCTGTCGACGGGCAGCGAGCTCGTCGCCCCCGGGGAGGAGCTCGCCCCGGGGCAGATCTACGAGTCCAACTCCACGCTGCTCGCCGCGGCGGTCGAGGAGGCCGGCGGCATCCCGCGCCGGCTGCACTTCGTCCCCGACGACGTCGACCAGTTCCTCACCACGGTGCGGGCCGAGCTGACGACGGCCGACCTGCTCATCACCAGCGGCGGGGTGAGCGCCGGCGCCTACGAGGTGGTGAAGGACGCCTTCGGGACGCTGGGCACGGTCGAGTTCGGCAAGGTGGCGATGCAGCCCGGCGGTCCTCAGGGCGCCGGCACCGTCGACGGCGTCCCCGTGGTCACGTTGCCCGGCAACCCGGTGAGCGCCTTCGTGTCCTTCGAGGTGTTCGTGCGACCGGCGCTGCGCCGTGCGCTCGGCCACGCCTCCCCCGACCGGCTCCGCGTCCCCGCCCGACTGACCGCGCCGCTGCGCTCGCCCGCGGGCCGCCGCCAGTTCCTGCGCGGCCGCTACGACGGCGGCGAGGTCTCGCAGGTCGGTGGGCCGGGGTCGCACCTGGTCGCCCACCTGGCCCGCGCCAACTGCCTGGTGGCCGTCCCCGAGGACGTCACCGAACTGCCCGCCGGCGCCGAGGTGCAGGTCGTGCTGATCGAAGGAGCGCTCCGATGAGCGAGCGTGCGAGCTCACGCATGGGCACAGTGACCGAGGAACGAGCCCGACGAGCGCCAGCGAGGAGGACGAAGTGACGGAACCCCGGCTCACCCACGTCGACGAGACCGGCGCGGCGCGCATGGTCGACGTCAGCGCCAAGGCCGTCACCGCCCGGGAGGCCACGGCCGCCGGCCGGGTCCTCGTGAGCGCCGAGGTCGTCGGCCTGCTCCGCGGGAAGGGGGTGCCGAAGGGGGACGCGGTGGCCGTCGCCCGCATCGCCGGCATCGCCGGGGCCAAGCGCACGCCCGACCTCGTGCCGCTGTGCCACCCCATCGCGCTGCACGGCGTCACGGTCGACGTCGAGGTCACCGACGACACCGTCGAGATCACCGCCACGGCCCGGACGGCCGACCGCACGGGCGTGGAGATGGAGGCCCTCACCGCGGTCACCGTCGCCGGGCTCACGATGATCGACATGGTCAAGGCCGTCGACCCGCGGGCGTCGATCACCGACGTGCGGCTGCTCCGCAAGAGCGGCGGCAAGAGCGGGGACTGGGCCCGATGAGCGAGTTGCCCCCGGGCGCCCGTGCGCTCGTGCTGACCGCCTCCAACCGGGCCTACGCCGGGATCTACGACGACCGCAGTGGCCGGGCCCTCGCCGAGGGTCTGGCGGCACTGGGCTTCGCCGTGGAGGGGCCGCACGTGCGCCCCGACGACCCCGACGAGCTGGAGGCGGTCATGCGGGCCGCGGTCGACCTCGGCGTCGACGTCGTCGTCACCACCGGCGGCACCGGCCTCTCCCCCAGCGACGTCACGCCCGAGGCGACCCGCCGGGTGCTGGAACGCGAGGCACCGGGCCTCGCCGACGCCGTCCGCCGCTACGGGGCCGACAACGGTGTGCCGACGGCGGTGCTCTCCCGCGGGGTGGCCGGCACGGCGGCCCGCACGCTGATCGTCAACCTGCCCGGCTCGACCGGCGGGGTGAAGGACGGGCTGGCCGTGCTCGGGCCACTGCTCCCCCACGTCGTCAGCCAGCTCCGTGGCGGCGACCATGTCTGAGCACATCGCGGTCCTCCGGACCGCACCGCGGCCAGGTGCCGTTCCCCTGGTGCGCTGAGCGTGTCCTCCCCTGCGTCGCGGGAGCCTCCGGCCCCCACTCCTCCGGTCGCCTCGCAGGGCGGCTCACGTTGCTGAGGCGGCGTGGTTCAGTCCAGCAGGATCCGCTCCTGGTGGGTGTAGACGTTGCAGCCGTCGCCGCGGAGGAAGCCGACCAGGGTGATGCCCACCTCGCGGGCGAGCTCCACGGCCAGCGACGACGGCGCCGACACCGCGGCGAGCACCGGGATGCCGGCCATCGCCGCCTTCTGGGTCAGCTCGAAGCTCGCGCGGCCGCTGACCATCAGCACGTGGCCGGCCAGGGGCAGCCGGCCGGCACGGACGCCGTCCCCGATCACCTTGTCGACGGCGTTGTGCCGGCCCACGTCCTCGCGGACCGCGACCAGGTCCCCGTCGGTCGTGAGGAGCCCGGCGGCGTGCAGTCCCCCGGTCTTGTCGAAGACCTGCTGGGCGGCCCGCAGGCGGTCCGGCAGCGCCAGGAGCACCTCCAGCGGGAGGCGCACGGGGTCGGCGGCGACATCGAACGCGGTCTTCGTCCGGATGGCGTCGATGCTGGCCTTGCCGCACACCCCGCACGAGCTGGACGTGTAGAAGTTCCGCTCGAGCCCGGTGTCGGGCATCGGCACCCCGGGGGCGAGGTCGACGTCGACGACGTTGTAGGTGTTGCGGCCGTCGGCGTCCACGGAGTCGCAGTACCGCAGGCCCGCGACCTCGTCGGCCCCCCGGATGACGCCCTCGGTGGCGAGGAAACCGTGCACCAGGTCGAAGTCGTCACCCGGCGTGCGCATGGTGATCGCCAGGGCGGTACCGCCGAGCCGGATCTCCAGCGGCTCCTCCGCCGCGACGGCGTCGGGCCGGGTGGTGCGTTGCTGACCGCGGATGCGCAGCACCGGGGTGCGGCTGGTGACTCGTCCCACGGCGTGGACGGTACCCACCTGCGGCGGCCTACGGTGCTGCCATGGAGGAGCTCCCGCCGTACGCCGCCGTGGTACTGGCCGGCGGCCGGGGCGCGCGGCTGGGCGGGCGGGCGAAGCCCCAGCTGACGGTCGGGGGCCGGACCATGCTCGCGGCCGTGCTCACCGCCGTGGACGACGCCGCTCAGCGCGTGGTGGTCGGGCCCCCGCAGCCCGCCCCGCCCGACGTGGTGCTCACCCGGGAGGACCCACCCGGGGGCGGCCCGGTGGCCGCCCTCCGGGCCGGGCTGGCGCGGGTGGACGCCGACGTCGTCGCCGTCCTCGCCGGCGACCTGCCGTTCGTGACCGGCGCCGTGATCGGTGCGCTGCGCCGGCGGCTGCGGGCTGACGGCGTCCTGGTCGTCGACGACACCGGCCGGGACCAGCTGCTGCTGGGCGTGTGGCGCACCGCGGCCCTCCGCGATGCGGTGCGGGACCCGGCGGGCCCGGGGGCGCTGCACCGGGCGGTGGCGGGCCTCGCCGTCGACCGCCACCGGCCGCCGGTGGCTCCCGACGAGGTGCCGCCGTGGCTCGACTGCGACACCCCCGAGGAGCTGGCCCGCGCCCGGGAGGTAGCCGCCCGCACGGCCGGGTAGGGCCGGGACATGCGCATCGTCCTCGCCGGGGCCCACGGGCAGGTCGCCCGCCGCCTCGGCCGCCTGCTGTCCGGCCGCGGCGACACCGTCCTCGGCCTCGTCCGCAATCCCGACCACCGGGCCGACCTCGAGTCCGATGGCGTGACGCCGGTGGTCCTCGACCTCGAGTCGGCCTCGGTCGACGAGGTCGCGGAGGTGGTCTCCGGCGCCGATGGCGTGGTGTTCGCCGCCGGTGCCGGCCCCGGCAGCGGCCCCGAACGCAAGGACACCGTCGACCGCGGCGCGGCGGTGCTGCTCGCCGACGCCGCGGAGCGGGCCGGGGTCCGCCCCTACCTCCTGGTCTCCTCCATGGGCGCCGACCTCGTCGCCGACGGCGCGACCCCCGACGGCGTCGACGAGGTGTTCGTCGCGTACCTGCGGGCCAAGCTCGCCGCGGAGGAGAACCTGCTGGCCCGCCCGGGGCTCGCGGTCACGGTCCTGCGGCCGGGCGGCCTCACCGACGAACCCGGCACCGGTCGGGTCACCCTCGCCCGGCACGTCGAGCGCGGGGAGATCCCCCGGGACGATGTCGCCGCCGTCCTGCTGGCCTTCCTCGACTCCCCGCGCGACGGCGCCGTGGTGGAGCTGGTCGCCGGCGAGACCCCGGTGGAGGAGGCGGTCGCCTCGGTGCCCTGAGCCCCTGCCGGCCGGGCCGCGCCTCAGGCCCGGCGGGCGCGGGTGACCTCCGCGCGGGCGGCGAGCTCGGCGTCGGCCGGGTAGTCCACGGCCACGAGCGTCAGCCCGTGCGCCGGCGCCACGGGCACCTCACCGGCCCGCTCCGTGCGGCTGAGCAGGCTCGCGGGCCAGTCCAGCGGCCGCCGCCCCTCACCGACGGCGATCAGCCCGCCGACGAGGCTGCGGACCATCGAGTGGCAGAACGCGTCGGCCGAGGCGTCGATCCGCACGGTCTCCGAGCCGTCGTCCTCGGTCTGCCGGGCGACGGCCAGCCGGAGCAGGGTGCGGATCGTCGTCGCGCCCTCGCGGCGCTTGCAGTAGGCGGCGAAGTCGTTCTGCCCGAGCAGCAGCCCGGCCGCGAGGTCCATCGCCGCGGCGTCGAGGCGGCGGGGCCACGCCACCGTGTCCGCACGCCGGAGCGGCGACGGGCCGGCCGGGTCGTCGGACAGCCGGTACACGTAGTGCCGGGCCAGCGCCCCGAACCGGGCGTCGAACGACGGGTGCGCCTCCTGCGCCCGGGGCACGGCGATGTCGCGCGGGAGGACGCCCCGCAACCGGCGGACCAGCCTGGCTGCGTGCTCCTCCCAGACCGCGCGGGGCAGATCGCAGTGCACCACCTGGCCGGTGGCGTGCACCCCGGCGTCGGTGCGGCCGGCGACCGTCAGGTCGAGGTCGTGGCGCAGCACGGTGGCCAGCGCCTGCTCCAGCTCGGCCTGCACGGTGCGCTGCGCGGGCTGGCGGGCCCAGCCGTGGAACGCCGTACCGTCGTACTGGACCGCCAGCCGGAGACGGACGAGCCCGCCACCGGTATCGGTGGCGGGCTCGTCACGGTGGTCGTGCTCGGTCAGCGACCGCTCACTTCGGGTCGGGCGCGGCGTCGCCGCCCTGGTACTGCTGGCTGGCGGTCGCGGCGTCGCCGAGCTCGGCGGCCTCGATCTCCGCCGCCGCCGCGCGGGCGACCTCGGGCGAGAGCACCGGGTCCTCGACGACGGCGGCGTTCTGCCGCTCGGGCTCGGGCGTCACGTCGGCGTCGTCCTGCCGGTCACCGTCGGGGTTGAAGACGTCGGTGACGATCTCCTGCGCCTCGTCGGTGACGCTGCCGTCGGTCACGGCCGGGGAGGTGTCGCCGCCGGGGCCCGTGGTCTCGCCCTCGAACGTGGCCCCCTGGTCGCCGCCACCGGCGGACACGCCGGCCGCGCCCGCGCCCGGGACGTCCTGGGGCTCGCTCATCGGGCGTCCGTGCCCTCGGCGTCGGCGGCGGGCGCCTCGGCGTCGGTGTCCTCGGCGACGGCCTCATCGGCGGCCGGCGCGGCCGCCGTCTCGTCCGAGGCGGTCTCCTCGACGGTGGTGTCCTCGGGCGTCTCGACCGCGTCCGCCGTCACCTCGCCCGCCGCGGACGCCGCACCGGCGCCGCTGGCGAACGTCGTGCCACGGGCGCGCTCGGCCTCGCCGACGGCCTGCTGAGCGACGGTCAGCGCGTCGACGAGCTCGATGACCGCCATGGGGGCGTTGTCACCCTTGCGGGGACCCACCTTGGTGATGCGCGTGTAGCCGCCGGGACGGTTCTCGAAGCGAGGACCGATCTCGGCGAACAGCGTGTGGACGACGTCCTTGTCACGGATGGTCGTCATGACCTGACGACGGGCGTGCAGGTCACCGCGCTTGGCGAAGGTCACCAGCTTCTCGGCCAGCGGACGGAGCCGCTTGGCCTTCGCCTCGGTCGTGGTGATCCGCCCGTGCTCGAACAGCGAGGTGGCCAGGTTGGCCAGCATCAGCCGCTCGTGCGCGGGGGACCCGCCGAGACGGGGGCCCTTGGTGGGGGTGGGCATGTCGGTCCTTCCTCAGGCGGCCGGGCGCTCGCTGCCGGCTGCATCCGTGATGCTGCTGTCGTCCGTACTGCGGTGGTGCTGCACTGCTCGGCGCGTCAGTGTCGCGCGCTCCGCGGCCGGGCCGGACGGCGGGTGCTCCCCGCCGTCCGGCCCGCACCGGTCAGAGCTGCTCGGTCTCCTGGTAGGAGCCCTCGTCGTACTGCGCCTGCTCGTAGCCCGCGGCGTACTCGCCGGTGCCCTGGTAGGCGTCGGTCTCGTAGCCCTCGTCGTAGCTCTCGATCGAGGTGGGGATGAACCCGGGCGGGCTGTCCTTGAGCGCGAGGCCCATGGCCGCCAGCTTCATCTTGACCTCGTCGATCGACTTGGCCCCGAAGTTCCGGATGTCGAGCAGGTCGGCCTCGGACCGCGTGACGAGCTCACCGACGGTGTGCACGCCCTCGCGCTTCAAGCAGTTGTAGGACCGGACGGTGAGGTCCATGTCCTCGATCGGCATCGAGAAGTTGGCGATGTCGGCGGCCTCGGCCGGGCTGGGCCCGACCTCGATGCCCTCGGCGTCGACGTTCAGCTCGCGCAGGAGGCCGAACAGCTCCACCAGCGTCGAGCCCGCGGACGCGATAGCGTCGCGCGGCGCGATCGACGGCTTGGTCTCGACGTCGACCACGAGGCGGTCGAAGTCGGTGCGCTGCTCGACACGGGTCGCCTCGACCGCGTAGGTCACCTTGAGGACCGGGGAGTAGATCGAGTCGACGGGGATCCGACCGATCTCCTGGCCGGGCTGCTTGTTCTGCGGGGCGGGCACGTAGCCACGACCGCGCTCGACGACCAGCTCGATCTCCAGCCGGCCCTTGCCGTTCAGGGTGGCGATGTGCAGCTCGGGGTTGTGCACCTCGACGCCGGCCGGCGGAGCGATGTCCGCGGCGGTCACCTCACCGGGGCCCTGCTTGCGCAGGTACATGGTCACCGGCTCGTCGGAGTCGGAGCTGACGACCAGGCCCTTGAGGTTGAGGATGATCTCGGTGACGTCCTCCTTGACGCCCGGCACGGTGGTGAACTCGTGCAGGGTGCCCTCGATGCGGATGCTGGTGACCGCCGCACCGGGGATGGACGACAGCAGCGTGCGCCGCAGGGAGTTGCCGAGGGTGTAGCCGAAACCCGGCTCGAGCGGCTCGATGACGAACCGCGAGCGCTGCTCCGAGATGGTCTCCTCGGTCAGCGTGGGGCGCTGTGCGATGAGCATTGCTTCTCCTTGAGGTCCTCCGGCACCCGCCATATGACGCCGTGAGGGGTGGTGCTGGCTCCGGCGGGCATCTGTCCGCCCGCCGGAGCCGGTGGTGCTGTGGTGCCTACTTCGAGTAGAGCTCGACGATCAGCTGCTCCTGGACCGGGGTGTCGATCACCTGGCGGGCCGGGATGCTGTGCACGAGCACGCGCAGCTGGCTGCTGATGACCTCCAGCCACGCCGGCACGGGACGCTCGCCGGCGCGCGCCTGGGCGATCTCGAACGGCAGCATCGTGCGCGACTTCTCGGCCACCTCGATGATGTCGTTCTCGCTGACCCGGTAGGACGGGATGTCGACCTTGCGGCCGTTCACCCGGATGTGGCCGTGGCGCACCAGCTGGCGCGCCATGTCGCGGGACTCGGCGAAGCCGGCCCGGTAGACCACGTTGTCCAGCCGCGACTCGAGGATCTGCAGCAGGACCTCACCGGTCTTGCCCGTCTTGCGGTTCGCCTCTTCGTAGTAGCCGCGGAACTGCTTCTCCAGCACGCCGTAGATGCGGCGGGCCTTCTGCTTCTCACGCAGCTGCAGCAGGTACTCGCTGTCCTTGCTGCGGCCCCGGCCGTGCTCGCCCGGCGGGTAGGGCCGGATCTCGATCGGGCACTTCGGGGACTCGCACTTGCTGCCCTTGAGGAACAGCTTCATCTTCTCGCGCCGGCACAGGCGGCAGTCGGCTCCGGTGTAGCGGGCCACGTCAGGTACTCCTCGTTCGTCTCAGCGGTGGCCGGTCAGACCCGGCGGCGCTTCTTGGGGCGGCAGCCGTTGTGCGGCTGGGGGGTGACGTCCTGGATCTGGCCCACCTCCAGGCCGGTGGCCTGGAGCGAGCGGATCGCGGTCTCGCGGCCGGAGCCGGGACCCTTCACGAAGACGTCCACCTTGCGCATGCCGTGCTCCTGCGCCTTGCGGGCCGCGTTCTCGGCGGCCATCTGCGCGGCGAAGGGAGTGGACTTGCGCGAGCCCTTGAAGCCGACGTGGCCGGCGGAGGCCCAGCTGATCACGTTCCCGTTGGGGTCGGTGATCGAGACGATCGTGTTGTTGAACGTGCTCTTGATGTGCGCAGCACCGTGAGCGACGTTCTTCTTTTCCTTGCGGCGGACCTTCTTGGCGCCGGCCGCGGCGCGAGCCCTGGGAGGCATGTGTCTGTCGGATTCCTTCTCTTCGTGGCCTAGAGAGGCAGCACGCGTGCGCGCCGACGCTCCCCCCTCACGGGATCTGCGGCGACGCGCTCTCGCGGCTTACTTCTTGCCGGCCTTCTTCTTGCCGGCGATGGTCTTGCGCGGGCCCTTGCTCGAGCGCGCGTTGGTCTTCGTGCGCTGACCGTGCACCGGGAGCCCGCGGCGGTGCCGCAGACCCTGGTAGCAGCCAATCTCCACCTTGCGACGGATGTCGGCGGCCACCTCGCGGCGCAGGTCACCCTCGACGCGGAAGTGCTCGTCGATGTAGTCACGGAGCTTCAGCAGGTCCTCGTCACTGAGGTCCTTGGCGCGCAGGTCCGGGCTGACGCCCGTCGCGGCCAGGGTCTCCTTGGCGTGGTGCTTGCCGATGCCATAGATGTAGGTGAGCGCGATCTCCATCCGCTTCTCGCGGGGCAGGTCGACGCCAGCCAGTCGTGCCATGTTCAGGTACTCCCTCAGCCCTGGCGCTGCTTGTGCCGGGCGTTGTCGCAGATGACCATGACCCGGCCGTGCCGGCGGATCACCTTGCACTTGTCACAGATCTTCTTCACCGACGGCTGGACCTTCACCGGTGCCGCCCCTCATTCCTGTCGATCGTGTGCCGGTCCCGCGCTGCCCAACGGCACGACGCGGTCCGGGCGATTACTTGTACCGGTAGACGATGCGACCGCGGGTCAGGTCGTAGGGCGAGAGCTCCACGACCACGCGGTCCTCGGGCAGGATGCGGATGTAGTGCTGCCGCATCTTGCCGCTGATGTGGGCGAGCACCCGGTGCCCGTTCTGCAACTCGACCCGGAACATCGCGTTGGGCAGCGGCTCGACGACGCGACCCTCGACCTCGATGGCCCCGTCCTTCTTCGCCATGCCCGACCCGCACTCCTTGACTCGGTGGTACTGGATCCTCGTGCGCCCGCGCCGGGACCCGGCTGGACGCGCTCGGAGATTGCAGAACAGGTGGTGCTGACGCTCTCGCAGAGGGCGTTCCGGATCATGCGGCCACAGCACGACCACGGAACGGCGCTAGCGCCACAGAAGATCGTACCCCGATGCCCGACCAGTCACCAACCCGCCTCCGGAGACGGATGGGTGACAGCGAGCACTCAGGTGCGCGGGGTGATGCCGAACGGGGCGAGCCCGGCGACCCCGCCGTCCTCGGCGGTGAGGACCCACGGCCCCTCGGGGGTGATGGCGACCGTGTGCTCGAAGTGGGCCGCGCGGGAGCCGTCCTTGGTGACGACGGTCCAGCCGTCCTCCAGCTCCACCGTCGCCGGGTCGCCCACGGTCACCATGGGCTCGATGGCCAGCGCCAGCCCGGCGACCAGCTTGGGCCCGCGGCCGGGGCGTCCGTAGTTCAGCACGTGCGGGTCCTGGTGCATCTCGGTGCCGATGCCGTGCCCGCCGTAGTGGTCGACGATGCCGTAGGGGTGGTCCTCGGCGCGGATGACCTGCTCCACCGCGGAGCTGATGTCGGTGAGCCGGCCACCGGCGACGGCCCGGGCGAGCCCCGCCCACATCGACCGCTCGGTGACCGCCATGAGCGCCGCGTCCTCGGCCGAGGGCTCCCCCACCGTGAGGGTCACCGCGGAATCACCGTGCCACCCCTGCAGGATGGCGCCGCAGTCGATGGAGATGTTGTCCCCCGCGGCGAGCGCGCGGCTCCCGTGCGGGATGCCGTGGACGATCTCGTCGTTGATCGACGCGCAGATGCTGCCGGTGAAGCCGTGGTAGCCGAGGAACGACGGCACGGCGCCCGCGCTGCGGATGTGGTCCTCGGCGATGGCGTCGAGCTCCCCGGTGGTCACCCCCGGCCGGATCGCGGCGCGAACGGCCGCGATGGCGCCGGCGACCACGAGTCCGGCGCCACGCATGAGCTCGATCTCGTGCGGTGTCTTGATCTGGATCATGCGTCCACTCCACTTCGCGAGCAGCGGGAGACGGCCCAGGATCCCGCCCGTCATCTGCCGCGCCCGTTCCTCAGCCTGCGCTCGGACGCCCGCACCCATCGAGAGCGGCCAGCGCACGCGCGGTGACCTCCTCGACGGAGCCGATCGCGTCGATGCGAGCGAGCATGCCCTCGGTCTCGTAGAACCCGGAGAGCGGCGCGGTCTGTTCCCGGTAGACCTTCAGCCGGTGCCGGACCGTCTCGGGCTTGTCGTCGTCACGCTGGACCATCTGGCCGTCGACGAGCATCCGCCGGCCGGACAGCCGTCGCACGAGCTCGTCCTCGTCGACGACCAGCTCCAGGACGCAGTCGAGCCGGTCGCCCAGGTCGGCGAGGGACGCGCGCAGCTGCTCGGCCTGCGAGATGGTGCGCGGGAAGCCGTCGAGGAGGAAGCCCGACTTCGCGTCGGGTTCGGCGAGCCGGTCCTTGACCATGGCCACCGTGATCTCGTCGGGGACGAGGTCGCCGGCGTCCATGTAGACCTTGGCCTGCTGGCCGAGCTCGGTCTTCCCGCTGACGTTCGCGCGGAAGATGTCGCCGGTCGAGATCGCCGGCACGCCGAGCTCACCGGCGATGATCTGGGCCTGGGTGCCCTTGCCCGCTCCGGGAGGGCCCAGGAGGACGACGCGCACTACTTCAGGAACCCTTCGTAGTTCCGCTGATTCAGTTGCGTCTCGATCTGCTTCACCGTCTCCAACCCCACTCCGACCATGATGAGCACCGCGACCCCGCCGAACGGGAAGTTCTGGTTCTGCCCCGGCTGCGTGACGGCGAGGAAGAAGTTCGGGAGCACCGCCACGATGCCCAGGTACATCGATCCGGGCAGGGTGATCCGCGAGAGCACGTACTGCAGATACTCGGCGGTCGGCCGACCGGGGCGGATGCCCGGGATGAAGCCGCCGTAGCGCTTCATGTCGTCCGCCCGCTCCTCCGGGTTGAACGTGATCGACACGTAGAAGTACGTGAAGAACACGATCAGGCCGAAGAACACCGCGATGTGCACCGGGCTGCTCTGGTCGATGATGTAGGTCTCGAAGAACTGGCGCACCCCGCCCGTCTCGGCACCCTGCAGCTGGGTCAGCAGCTGAGGCAGGTACAGCAGCGACGACGCGAAGATCACCGGGATGACGCCGGCCTGGTTGACCTTCAGCGGCAGGTAGGTCGAGGTCCCGCCGTACATGCGGCGCCCCACCATGCGCTTGGCGTACTGCACCGGGATCCGGCGCTGCGCCTGCTCGACGTAGACGACCGTGCCGATGATGACGACGGCGAAGGCGCAGACGACGGCGAAGACGACACCGCCGCGGGCCTGCAGGATCGAGCCGCCCTCGGCCGGGATGCGCGCCGCGATCGAGGTGAAGATCAGCACGGACATGCCGTTGCCGATCCCCTTCTCGGTCAGCAGCTCGCCGAGCCACATGATCAGCGCGGTGCCGGCGGTCAGGGCGATCACCAGGATGACCGTCGTCCAGACCGATTGCGACGGGATGATCTGCTCGCTGCAGTTCGGGAAGAGCTGACCGCTGCGGGCGAGGGCGATGATGCCGGTGCTCTGCAGGACGGCGAGGGCGATGGTCAGGTACCGGGTGTACTGGGTCAGCTTGGCCTGACCCGACTGCCCTTCCTTCTTCAGCACCTCGAACCGTGGGATCACGACGACGAGCAGCTGCACGATGATGCTCGCGGTGATGTACGGCATGATGCCGAGCGCGAAGACGCTCAGCCGCAGCAGCGCGCCGCCCGAGAACAGGTTGACCAGCGAGTAGATGTCGCGCTGGTCGGAGGCCTGCGCCTGCTCGAGGCAGCTGTTGATCGCCTCGACCGAGACCCCGGGCCCCGGCACCGCGGCGCCCAGCCGGTAGACGGCGATGATCGCCAGGGAGAACAGCAGCTTGCGCCGGAGGTCTGGCGTCCGGAACGCCGCGGCGAACGCCTGCAGCACGTGCCCTCCCCTGATCGGTCGAGTGAGGTTAGCAACGAGCCCGCCCCGTGGAGCGGGGCGGGCAGCAAGCGAGCCCCGCGGCAGCAGTATGTCGCTCCCGCGGGGCTCGCCGGCGTCAGATACGGGTGGTGCTGCCTCCGGCCGCGGCGATCTTCTCGGCCGCGGAGGCGGAGAAGGCGTTCGCGTGCACGTCGACCTTGACGCCGCCGAGGTCGCCGGTGCCGAGCACCTTGACCGGCTGGCCGCGCCGGACGGCGCCGGCCTCCGCCAGCGTGTCCGGGTTGACCTGACCGCCCTGCGGGAACAGCGCCGCGATCCGGTCGAGGTTGACGACCTGGAAGACGACCTTGTTGTTGTTCTTGAAGCCCGAGAGCTTGGGCAGCCGCATGTGCAGCGGGGTCTGCCCACCCTCGAACCGCGCGTTCACGTTGCCACGCGCGCCGGTGCCCTTGGTACCGCGCCCGGCCGTCTTGCCCTTGGAGCCCTCACCGCGACCCACACGGGTCTTGGCGGTGTGGGCACCGGGGGCCGGACGCAGGTGGTGGACCTTCAGAGTCATAGCGAGTCTTTCCTCAGACTTCTTCGACGGTGACCAGGTGGGGCACCGTCGCGACCATCCCGCGGATCTCGGGACGGTCCTCCTGAACGACCGAGTCGTTGATCTTCTTCAGGCCCAGCGAGCGCAGCGTCTGGCGCTGGTTGGGCTTGGTGCCGATCGCGGACTTGACCTGGGTGACCTTCAGCTGCGCCATCTCAGACCCCCTGACCCGCACGGGCACGCAGCATGGCGGCCGGGGCGACGTCCTCGAGCGGCAGACCACGGCGGGCCGCGATCTCCTCGGGGCGGACGAGGTCCTTCAGCGCCTGCATCGTGGCGTGCACGATGTTGATCGGGTTCGACGACCCGAGGCTCTTGGAGAGCACGTCGTGGATCCCGGCGCACTCCAGCACGGCACGCACCGGGCCACCGGCGATGACACCGGTACCCGGGCTCGCCGGCTTGAGCAGCACGACACCGGCCGCCGCCTCACCCTGCACCGGGTGCGGGATGGTGCTGGCGATCCGAGGCACCTTGTAGAAGTGCTTCTTGGCCTCCTCGACGCCCTTGGCGATCGCCGCGGGCACCTCCTTGGCCTTGCCGTAGCCGACGCCCACGGTGCCGTCACCGTCGCCCACGATCACGAGGGCGGTGAAGCTGAAGCGCCGACCGCCCTTGACGACCTTGGACACGCGGTTGATGGCGACCACGCGCTCGATGTAGTTGCTCTTCTCGGCGGGAGCGCCACCGGGGCCCCGCCCGCCGTCACGACGGTCGCGGCGGTCGTTACCGCCGCCGGCGCCGCCGCCGCGTCGCTGTGGTCCTGGCATCAGACGTCCCTCTCGATCTGCTCGCTGGTGCTGCTGGCATGGGTGGTCATCAGAAGTCCAGCCCACCCTCGCGGGCACCGTCGGCCAGGGCGGCGATGCGCCCGGCGTAGCGGTTGCCTCCGCGGTCGAAGACGACCGACGAGATGCCGGCCGCCTTGGCGCGCTCGGCCACCAGGGCACCGACCTGACGGGCCTGGGCGGACTTGTCGCCCTCGGCGCCGCGGAGGCCGGCGTCCATCGTGGAGGCGCTGACCACGGTGCGGCCGACGGTGTCGTCGACGACCTGCACGTGGATGTGCCGCGAGCTGCGCTTGACCACCAGGCGCGGACGCTCCGGCGTGCCGGAGACCCGCTTGCGCAGCCGGTTGTGACGACGCAGCCGCGATACGCGGCGCGCCGTGCTGATGTCGGTACCGACGGGCTTGTGGACCCGAGCGGCCTTGTCTGCCTGAGCCATCACTTACCCGTCTTCCCGACCTTGCGCTTGACGACCTCGCCCTGGTACCGCACACCCTTGCCCTTGTACGGGTCGGGCTTGCGGATCTTGCGGATCTTGGCTGCGACCTCACCGACGAGCTGCTTGTCGATGCCACTGACCCGCAGGCGGGTCGGGGACTCGACGGCGAAGGAGATCCCCTCGGGGGCCTTCACCGGCACGGGGTGGCTGAAGCCCAGGGCGAACTCGAGGTCCGAGCCGCGCGCCTGGACGCGGTATCCGACACCGACGATCTCGAGGGTCTTCGTGTAGCCCTCGGTCACGCCGGTGATCATGTTGGCGATGAGCGTCCGCGAGAGCCCGTGGAGGGCGCGGTTCTGCCGCTCGTCGTTGGGGCGCTGCACCCGCAGCGTGCCGTCCTCGTCGCGCTCGACGGTGATCGGCGTGGCGACCGTGTGGCGCAGCTCGCCCTTGGGTCCCTTCACGCTGACCGTCTGACCGTCGATGGCGACGTCGACACCACCGGGCACGGCGATCGGGAGTCGTCCGATCCGTGACATCTTCGCTCGCTCCTCTTACCAGACGTAGGCGAGGACTTCCCCACCCACGCCCTTCTTGTTCGCCTGCTTGTCGGTCAGCAGCCCGGTCGAGGTCGAGATGATCGCCACGCCGAGCCCGCCGAGCACCTTGGGCAGGGCGGTGGACTTCGCGTACACCCGCAGGCCCGGCTTCGACACCCGGCGCACACCGGCGATGCTGCGCTCACGGTTCGGGCCGTACTTGAGGTCGATCACCAGCTGCTTGAAGGTGGTGCCGTCCTTCTCGACGTCGTCGACGGTCCAGCCGGCGATGTAGCCCTCCTGCTGGAGGATCTCGGCGATGTGCGTCTTCAACTTCGACGACGGCATGACCGCGGAGTCGTGGTACGCCTGGTTGGCGTTCCGCAGACGCGTCAGCATGTCCGCGATCGGGTCGGTCATGGTCATGGCGTGTGGTGCCTCTCTCGCCGCGGTTCCTCATGCGCCGGGTCTTCCGGACTTGGCGCGTGGGCCTCTCGGCGATCGGTGGTGCTCGGATGGAAATCGGCCCTGCGGACCGGTGCTGCTGCTAGCCAGCGAACTGGACCACGGTGGTGGCTCGGGTCACCAGCTGGACTTGCGCACGCCGGGGAGCTCCCCCGCGTGGGCCATCTCCCGCAGGCAGATCCGGCACAGGCCGAACTTGCGGAAGACGGAGTGCGGGCGACCGCACCGCTGGCAGCGGGTGTAACCGCGGACCGCGAACTTCGGCTTGCGGGCCGCCTTGTTGATCAGCGCCTTCTTGGCCATTGGTTTCTCCTACCGGCTCAGCGGATGGTGGTCACGACGGGCTGGCCGGCGAAGGGGAAGCCGAGCTGGCGGAGCAGCTCGCGACCCTCCTCGTCGTTCGTGGCGGTGGTGACCAGCGTGATGTCCATGCCGCGCTGCCGGTCGATCTTGTCGACGTCGATCTCACGGAACATCGACTGCTCGTTCAGGCCGAACGTGTAGTTGCCGTGGCCGTCGAACTGCTTTGGGTTCAGCCCGCGGAAGTCACGGATACGGGGCAGGGCCAGCGACAGCAGCCGGTCCAGGAACTCCCACATCCGGTCGCCGCGGAGGGTGACCTTCGCGCCGATCGGCATGCCCTCGCGCAGCTTGAACTGCGCGATGGACTTGCGGGCCTTGACCACGGCCGGCTTCTGGCCGGTGATGGCCGTCAGGTCGCGGACCGCGCCGTCCATCAGCTTCGCGTCACGGGTCGCCTCGCCGACGCCCATGTTGACGACGATCTTCGTCAACCGCGGGATCTGCATGACGTTCTCGTAGCCGAACTCCGACTGGAGCGCCGGCGCGATGGTCTCGCGGTAGTGCTCGAGCATGCGGGGCAGCTCACGCGTGGGTGCGCTCATGGGGATCAGAGGTCCTTACCGGTGCGCCGCGAGACCCGGATGCTGCGGCCTTCCTCGTCCTTGCGGTAGCCGACCCGGGTCGGCTTGTCCTCGGAGTCGATCACCATCACGTTGCTCACGTGGATGGGCGCCTCCTGCGTGACGATCCCGCCCTGCTGGGCGCCGCGCTGCGTCGAGCTGATGCGGGTGTGCTTCTTCACCCGGCCGACGCCCTCCACCAGCACCTTCTGGAGCTTGGGGTAGGCGGCGATGACACGGCCCTTCGCGCCCTTGTCCTTGCCGGACAGCACGAGGACGGTGTCGCCCTTCTTGACCTTCATCGACGGGGTCTTCCCGCTCGTCGGCTGAGCCATGATCACAACACCTCCGGGGCGAGCGAGATGATCCGCATGAAGCGCTTGTCGCGGAGCTCACGGCCCACCGGGCCGAAGATGCGCGTGCCGCGCGGGTCGCCGCTGTCGCGGATGATCACCGCGGCGTTCTCGTCGAAACGGATGTAGGAGCCGTCCGGACGACGACGCTCCTTCACCGTGCGGACGACGACGGCCTTGACGACGTCGCCCTTCTTGACGCCGGCGCCGGGCAGTGCGTCCTTGACGGTGCCGACGATGATGTCGCCGATGCCCGCGTAGCGTCGCCCGGAACCGCCGAGCACCCGGATGCAGAGGATCTCCTTCGCACCGGTGTTGTCGGCGACTCGCAGTCGCGACTCCTGCTGGATCACGTCCAACTCCCCAAATACTTGTGGTGACAGCCGGGCCGGAACGGTGAACCGGCTGTCCGGCACCCGCGTGCGGACGCACCGGCGGCGCTGGGCCGCCGGTGCGTCCGAAGCACGGGTACCGGGATGCGGCGCGCGCCCTGAGACGCGCGCCAGTCGTTCAGCGTACTCCTACCTGCGCCGGCCCCGGAGGGCCGGCCCAGGTGCGAGGCCTTCGCTACTTCGCCTTCTCCAGGACCTCGACCAGCCGCCACCGCTTGGTGGCCGACGTCGGCCGGGTCTCCATGATCTGCACGCGGTCACCGATACCGGCGACCCCCTGCTCGTCGTGCGCCTTCAGCTTGCTCGTCCGGCGGATGACCTTGCCGTACAGGCCGTGCTTCACGCGGTCCTCGACCTCGACGACGATGGTCTTCTCCATCTTGTCGCTGACGACCAGGCCCTCGCGGACCTTGCGGTAGCCGCGGCCGGCCAGGCCGGGTCCGCTCGACTCCTGGGTCTCGCTCATGCCACACCCTCGCTCGGGGCGACGGAGAGACCGAGCTCGCGCTCACGCATGATCGTGTAGATCCGCGCGATGTCGCGGCGGACGGTCTGCAGTCGCCGGTTGTTGTCCAGCTGGCCGGTGGCCACCTGGAACCGCAGGTTGAACAGTTCTTCCTTCGACTCGCGCAGCCGCGAGGCGAGCTCGTCGACAGACAGCTCGCGCAGCTCGGGAGCGGTCAGACCAGCGGCCATCACACTTCTCCTTCACGCGTGATGAAGCGGCACTTCATCGGCAGCTTGTGGATCGCGCGGCGCATGGCCTCACGGGCCACGGGCTCGGCGACACCGGACAGCTCGAACAGCACGCGCCCGGGCTTGACGTTGGCGACCCACCACTCGGGCGAACCCTTACCGGAACCCATGCGGGTCTCGGCCGGCTTCTTGGTGAGCGGACGGTCGGGGTAGATCGAGATCCAGACCTTCCCGCCTCGGCGGATGTGCCGGGTCATCGCGATACGCGCCGACTCGATCTGCCGGTTGGTCACGTAGGCCGGCTCCAGGGCCTGGATGGCGTACTCACCGAAGTTGATCTCGGTGCCGCCCTTGGCCCGGCCGGAGCGGCTCGGGTGGTGCTGCTTGCGGTGCTTCACGCGCCGTGGGATCAGCACGTCTCAGCCCTCCGTCGTCTGGTTCTGGGTGGCCGTGGTCTCGGCCGCCGCGGTGGCCTCGGGGCCGGCGGCCTGGGCGACCGTCTGCTCGCTGACGGCCTGCCCGGACGTCTGCGCCACCACGGCCTCCGTCGTGTCGGCGGCCGGCCCGGTCGTGGACTGGGCCGCGCGGCCGGCCTCGGTCCCGCCCGCGGTGGTGCCGGAGGAACCCGAACGACGCTGCGGGCGCTGAGCCCGCTCACGCCGCTGCTGACGGTCGGCGAGGGCCTCGAGTGCCGCGCGCTCGGCGCGCGAGCCGCTCACGTCACCCTTGTAGATCCACACCTTGACGCCGATGCGACCGAAGGTCGTGCGGGCCTCGTAGATGCCGTAGTCGATGTTCGCGCGGAGCGTGTGCAAGGGCACGCGGCCCTCGCGGTAGAACTCCGAACGGCTCATCTCCGTGCCGCCGAGGCGACCGGAGCACTGCACCCGGATGCCCTTGACCTGCGGGCTGCGCTGCGCCGACTGCATCGCCTTGCGCATGGCACGCCGGAAGCTGACCCGGCTGGAGAGCTGCTCGGCGACACCCTGGGCGACCAGCTGCGCATCGGACTCGGGGTTCTTGACCTCGAGGATGTTCAGCTGCACCTGCTTGCCGGTGAGCTTCTCGAGCTCACCGCGGATGCGGTCGGCCTCCGCGCCGCGACGGCCGATGACGATGCCCGGCCGGGCGGTGTGGATGTCGACGCGGACCCGGTCACGGGTGCGCTCGATCTCGACCTTGGAGATGCCGGCCCGCTCCATGCCCTTGGACATGAGCTTGCGGATCGCGACGTCTTCCTTGACGTAGTCCTTGTACAGCTTGTCCGCGTACCACCGGGACTTGTAGTCGGTGGTGATACCGAGTCGGAACCCGTGCGGGTTGACCTTCTGACCCACTAGCGGGTCCCTCCCCTCGTGTTGCTGCTGGACTGCTGGGTCGCCGGGCCGGACTGGCCGGTGTCCCGGCGCGCCTTGCGCGACTTCTGCGCGAGGACGGCGCTGCCGGCGACCTCGCTCACCTCGATGGTGATGTGGCTGGTCCGCTTGTTGATGCGGAACGCCCGGCCCTGCGCACGCGGACGGATCCGCTTGAGCGTGGGGCCCTCGTCGACGTAGGCGGCGCTGACGACCAGCGCGGCCGGGTCGAGCTGCAGGTTGTGCTCGGCGTTGGCCACCGCGCTGGCGACGACCTTGGCGACGGGCTCACTGGCGGCCTGCGGCGCGAACCGCAGCAGCGCCAGGGCCTCGTCGGTCGGCAGGTAGCGGATCAGGTCCACCACCCGGCGGGCCTTCATGGGGGTCACGCGGACGAACCGGGCCGTAGCCCGGGCGACCGGTGCCTCCTGTCCCAACTGGGAAGTCATCTGAATCTCTCTCTACCTGGTCAGCCGCGCCGGGAGCGGCGGTCGTCCTTGATGTGCCCGCGGAAGGTGCGCGTGGGCGCGAACTCCCCGAGCTTGTGCCCGACCATCGCCTCGGTCACGAACACCGGGACGTGCTTGCGGCCGTCGTGCACCGCGAGGGTGTGACCCAGCATGTCGGGGATGATCGTCGAACGGCGTGACCAGGTACGGATCACGTTCTTGGTGCCCTTGGCGTTCTGTGCGTCCACCTTGGCGAGCAGGTGGTCGTCGACGAACGGGCCCTTCTTCAGGCTGCGTGGCATGTCTGTCGGACTCCTTTACCCGCTCAGCGCTTCTTGTTGGTGCGCCGGCGGCGCACGATCAGGGCGTCACTTGCCTTCCGCTTGCGCGTCCGGCCCTCCGGCTTGCCCTTCGGGTTCACCGGGTGGCGACCACCGGAGGTCTTGCCCTCACCACCACCGTGCGGGTGGTCCACCGGGTTCATGGCGACACCGCGGACGGTCGGGCGCTTGCCCTTCCACCGCATGCGGCCGGCCTTGCCCCAGTTGATGTTCGACTGCTCGGCGTTGCCCACCTCACCGACGGTCGCGCGGCAGCGCACGTCGACGTTGCGGATCTCCCCCGACGGCATGCGGAGCTGCGCGAAGCGACCCTCACGGGCGACCAGCTGGACACTGGTACCCGCGGAACGGGCGATCTTCGCGCCGCCACCGGGACGGAGCTCAATGGCGTGAACCACGGTGCCGACCGGGATGTTCCGCAGCGGCAGGTTGTTGCCGGGCTTGATGTCGGCCGCGGGGCCGCACTCGACCGTGTCGCCCTGGTGCAGGCGGGCCGGCGCGATGATGTAGCGCTTCTCGCCGTCGGCGAAGTGCAGGAGCGCGATCCGCGACGTGCGGTTGGGGTCGTACTCGATGTGGGCGACCTTGGCCGGCACGCCGTCCTTGTCGGCCCGACGGAAGTCGATCACCCGGTAGGCGCGCTTGTGACCGCCGCCCTGGTGACGAGCGGTGACCTTCCCGTGCACGTTGCGCCCGCCGCGACCGTGCAGCGGTCGGACCAGCGACTTCTCGGGGTGGTCGCGGGTGACCTCGGCGAAGTCGGCGACGCTGGACCCGCGGCGGCCCGGCGTCGTCGGCTTGTACTTGCGGATAGCCATTGCTGACTCAGTCCCTGTCTTCTATCTCTGGTCCGTGGGTCCGGGGTGGCGGTTGGGCTGGACGCCCAGCCGCTCAAACCCCCGGGCCCCCGAAGATCTCGATGCGGTCGCCGGCAGCCACGGAGACGATGGCGCGCTTGGTGTCCTTGCGCTTCCCCATCTGCGCGCCCCGGCTGCGCTTGCGCTTGCCCTGACGGTTGATCGTGTTCACGCCGAGGACCTTCACCCTGAAGATCTGCTCGACCGCGATCTTGATCTGCGTCTTGTTGGCGTCCGGTCGCACGATGAACGTGTACTGGTTGCCGTCGAGCAGCCCGTAGCTCTTCTCGGAGATGACCGGGGCGAGCAGGACGTCCCGGGGGTCGCGGACGCTCATGCCTTCTCCTCGGTGGTCTCTTCGACGGTGCCCTCGCCGGCGGCGGGGGCGATGGACGGGATGCCACCGGGGGTCTCGTGGGTGGCGAGGTCCGGCAGGTCGGTGCCCGAACGCTTGCCCTTCACGGGTCCGGCCACGTACTCGGCCAGCGCGGCCTCGGTGAAGATGACCTCGTCGGCCACCAGCACGTCGTAGGTGTTCAGCTGCCCGGCCTCGATCAGGTGGACCTCCGGCACGTTGCGCAGGCTCACCCAGTTGAGGACGTCGTCCCGGTCGAGCACGATGAGCACGCGCTTGGCCTGGGTGACCGAGTTCAGCGTGGCCAGGGCCGCCTTCGTCTTCGGGGCGTCCCCGTCGACGAACGCGGAGACCACGTGCACCCGGCCCTCGCGGGCCCGGTCGGAGAGGGCGCCGCGCAGGGCGGCGGCCTTCATCTTCTTCGGGGTCTTCTGCTCGTAGTTCCGCGGCTGCGGGCCGTGCACGACGCCACCGCCGGCGAACTGCGGAGCGCGGGTCGAGCCCTGACGGGCGCGACCGGTGCCCTTCTGGCGGTACGGCTTGGCGCCACCACCGCTGACCTGGCCACGCGACTTGGTCGAGTGCGTGCCCTGGCGGGCAGCGGCCAGCTGGGCCACGACGACCTGGTGCATCAGGGAGACGTTCGCGCTGGCGTCGAAGAGCTCACCGGGCAGCGTGACGCTGCCGGAGGTCTCCCCCGCCGGGGTGCGGACGTCGACCTGGCGGTCGGTGCGCGTCTCGGTCGACTGGGTCACTTGTCGTCACTCCCCACGGGGCCACCCTTGACGGCCGAACGGACGAGCACGAGGCCGCCCTTCGGGCCGGGGATGGCGCCCTTGATCAGCAGCAGGCCGCGCTCGGCGTCCACCTTGTGGACGTTCAGCGACAGGGTCGTGGTCTTCACCGCGCCCATGCGGCCGGCCATGCGCAGACCCTTGAAGACGCGGCCGGGGGTGGACGCGCCACCGATGGAGCCCGGCGACCGGTGCTTGCGCTGGGTGCCGTGCGACGCGCCGAGGCCCTTGAAGCCGTGACGCTTCATGACACCGGCGGTGCCCTTGCCCTTGCTGGTGCCGATGACGTCGACCTTGGCCACGCCGTCGAACACGTCGGTGGTCAGCTCCTGGCCGACCGTGTAGCTGCCGGCGTCCGAGGTGCGCAGTTCCACCAGGTGCCGCCGCGGCGTCACGCCCGCCTTGGTGAAGTGCCCGCCCTCGGGGCGGTTCACCTTGCGCGGGTCGATGTCACCGAAGCCGAGCTGGACGGCCGAGTAGCCGTCGACCTCGGGGGTGCGCACCTGGGTCACCACACACGGGCCCGCCTTGACGACGGTCACCGGCACGAGGCGGTTGTTCTCGTCGAAAACCTGGGTCATCCCCAGCTTCTCACCGAGGAGACCGCGAAATGTGCTCGCCATGTCTGCTGACTGCCCTTACTGGATGTTGACGTCGACCGAGGCCGGCAGGTCGATGCGCATGAGCGCGTCGACCGTCTTCGGCGTCGGGTCGAGGATGTCGATGAGCCGCTTGTGGGTCCGCATTTCGAAGTGCTCGAAAGAGTCCTTGTACTTGTGCGGAGACCGGATCACGGCATAGACGTTCTTCTCCGTCGGCAGCGGCACCGGACCGACGACGCGCGCTCCGGTCTTCGTCACCGTTTCCACGATGCGCCGCGCCGAGGCATCGATCGCCTCGTGGTCGTAGGCCTTCAGCCGGATGCGGATCTTCTGTCCCGCCATCGCCTGTTCTCGCTCCTGCCGATCGGTTGTGAAAGTTCAAGTGGGTCTGCTGACCCGCGAGTGGGCCCGTGGACCCTTCAACGGGCGGCGGCCGTTCCCCGGCCGCCGCCCGTCGAGGTGTTACTTGAGGATCTTCGTGACGCGCCCGGCGCCGACGGTGCGGCCACCCTCGCGGATGGCGAAGCGGAGGCCCTCCTCCATGGCGATGGGCTGGATCAGCTCCACCGTCATCTCGGTGTTGTCGCCCGGCATGACCATCTCGGTCCCGGAGGGCAGGGTCACCACACCGGTCACGTCCGTCGTCCGGAAGTAGAACTGGGGACGGTAGTTGTTGAAGAACGGCGTGTGACGACCGCCCTCGTCCTTCGAGAGGATGTAGACCGAGCCCTCGAAGTTGGTGTGCGGGGTGATCGAGCCCGGCTTCACGACGACCTGGCCGCGCTCCACGTCCTCGCGCTTGATGCCGCGGAGGAGCAGACCCACGTTGTCGCCGGCCTGGCCCTGGTCGAGCAGCTTGCGGAACATCTCGACGCCGGTGACGGTCGTCTTCGTCGAACCCTCGCGGATACCGACGATCTCGATCTCCTCGGAGACCTTGACGATGCCGCGCTCGACGCGACCGGTCACGACGGTGCCACGACCGGTGATGGTGAAGACGTCCTCGACGGGCATGAGGAACGGCTTGTCGATCTCGCGCTCCGGCTCCGGGATCGCGGTGTCGACGGCGTTCATCAGCTCCATGAGCTTGTCGCCCCACTCGGCGTCGCCCTCGAGCGCCTTGAGCGCCGACACGCGGACCACGGGGACGTCGTCGCCCGGGAACTCGTACTCGGAGAGCAGCTCACGGACCTCCAGCTCGACGAGCTCGAGGATCTCCTCGTCGTCGACCATGTCGGCCTTGTTGAGCGCCACCACGATGTAGGGGACGCCGACCTGGCGGGCCAGGAGCACGTGCTCCTTGGTCTGCGGCATCGGGCCGTCGGTGGCGGCGACCACCAGGATGGCGCCGTCCATCTGCGCGGCACCGGTGATCATGTTCTTGATGTAGTCGGCGTGCCCGGGGCAGTCGACGTGCGCGTAGTGCCGGTTCTCGGTCTGGTACTCGACGTGCGCGATCGAGATCGTGATGCCGCGAGCCTTCTCCTCGGGCGCCTTGTCGATCTGGTCGAACGCCGAGGCCTCGTTGAGGTTCGGGTACTTGTCGTGCAGGACCTTGGTGATCGCCGCGGTCAGCGTCGTCTTCCCGTGGTCGATGTGCCCGATGGTCCCGATGTTGACGTGCGGCTTGGTCCGCTCGAACTTGGCCTTGGCCACTGGGGTTCCTCTCCTCGTGGTTACGCAGGTGGTGCGTGCTCTGGGGTGGTGGCACTGCTCGGAGAACGCGGGCGGTGGGCCCGCATTCCGGTCGTTCGACTGCTACTCGCCGGTCACCTTGGGGGCGACCATGGCTCGATTCCGGGATCGCTCCGCTCCTCGGGCCACGGACGGCCCTGCGATGCTCACTCCCCCGTCACCTTCGCGATGATCTCCTTGGCGACGTTGGCCGGGACCTCGGCGTACGAGTCGAACACCATCGAGTAGCTCGCCCGTCCCTGGGTGCGGCTGCGCAGGTCGCCCACGTAGCCGAACATCTCCGACAGCGGCACCAGGGCCTTGACGACGCGGGCGCCGGAGCGCTCCTCCATCGCCTGGATGGTCCCGCGGCGGGAGTTGAGGTCGCCGATGACGTCACCCATGTTGTCCTCGGGCGTCGTCACCTCGACCGCCATCAGCGGCTCCAGCAGGGCCGGGCTGGCCTTGCGCGCCGCCTCCTTGAAGGCGATCGATCCGGCGATCTTGAAGGCCATCTCCGAGGAGTCGACCTCGTGGTACTGGCCGTCGAGCAGGCTCGCCTTGACGCCCACCATCGGGTAGCCGGCCAGCACGCCGTACTGCATGGCGTCCTGCATGCCCTGGTCGACCGAAGGGATGTACTCCTTCGGGATGCGACCGCCGGTGACCTTGTTCTCGAACTCGTAGGTCGCCGAGTCGGCGGACATCTCCAGCGGCTCGATCGCGATCTGGACCTTTGCGAACTGCCCGGAGCCACCGGTCTGCTTCTTGTGCGTGTAGTCGTAGCGCTCGACGGCCTTGCGGATGGTCTCGCGGTAGGCCACCTGCGGCTTGCCGACGTTGGCCTCGACGTTGAACTCGCGCCGCATGCGGTCGACGAGGATCTCCAGGTGCAGCTCGCCCATACCGGAGATGACGGTCTGGCCGGTCTCCTCGTCCAGCTTCACCTGGAAGGTCGGGTCCTCCTCGGCGAGCTTCTGGATCGCGGTGCCGAGCTTCTCCTGGTCGCTCTTGGTCTTCGGCTCGATGGCGACCGAGATGACCGGGGCGGGGAAGCTCATCGACTCGAGGATCACCGGCTTCTGCGGGTCGCAGAGGGTGTCACCCGTCGTCGTCTGCTTGAGGCCGTTGACCGCCACGATCTGACCCGCGCCCACGCCGGCGCGCTCTTCACGCTTGTTGGCGTGCATCTGGTAGATCTTGCCGATCCGCTCCTTGCGGTCCTTGGTGCTGTTGAGCACCGCGGACCCGGCGTCGAGCCGGCCGGAGTAGACGCGGACGTAGGTGAGCTTGCCCAGGTGCTGGTCGGTCTGGATCTTGAAGGCCAGCGCCGAGAACGGCTCGTCCTCGTCGGCGTGCCGCAGGACCTCGGTCTCGCCGTCCAGCGCGGTGCCGACGATCGCCTCGATGTCCAGCGGGCTGGGGAGGTACTCCACGACCGCGTCGAGCAGGGGCTGCACGCCCTTGTTCTTGAACGCGGTGCCGGTGAGGACCGGGTTGACCTGGCCGCCGATCGTGGCCTTGCGGATGGCCGCCTTCAGCCGGTCGACCTCGATCTCCTCGCCGCCGAGGTAGTCCTCCATCAGCGAGTCGTCGAAGTCGGCGATGTTCTCGAGCAGCTTCTCGCGGTACTCGGCGGCCTGGTCGGCGAGCTCGGCGGGGATCTCCTCGATGGCGTAGTCCTCGCCCATCTTGGTCTCACCACGCCAGGTGAGGGCCTTCATGGTGACCAGGTCGACGACGCCGATGAAGTCGGCCTCGGCACCGATCGGCAGCTGCAGGACCAGCGGGTTGGCCGCCAGCCGCTCCACCATCATGTCGACGCAGCGGAAGAAGTCGGCACCGGTGCGGTCGAGCTTGTTGACGAAGCACATGCGCGGGACGCCGTACTTCTCCGCCTGCCGCCACACCTGCTCGGTCTGCGGCTCGACGCCCGCGACACCGTCGTAGACGGCGACCGCGCCGTCGAGGACGCGCAGCGACCGCTCCACCTCGACGGTGAAGTCGACGTGCCCGGGGGTGTCGATGATGTTGATGTCGTGGCCGTTCCAGGAGCACTTCGTCGCGGCCGACGTGATGGTGATGCCGCGCTCCTGCTCCTGCTCCATCCAGTCCATCGTGGCCGCGCCGTCGTGGACCTCACCGATCTTGTACGTGATACCGGTGTAGAAGAGGATGCGCTCGGTGGTGGTCGTCTTGCCGGCGTCGATGTGCGCCATGATCCCGATGTTCCGGGTCTTGCGGAGCTGGGCCTCGTTGCTGGCCATTGCTTCTCCTCTTGGATCAGGTCCGTGTGCGGGTGCCGGGGCTACGACATCGAGAAGCGCCCCGGGAGTCCCGCCGACGGCGGGCGCTGGTGATTACCAGCGGTAGTGCGCGAAGGCCTTGTTCGACTCGGCCATCTTGTGCGTGTCCTCGCGCCGCTTGACGGCGGCACCGAGACCGTTGCTGGCGTCGAGCAGCTCGTTCATGAGGCGCTCGGTCATCGTCTTCTCGCGGCGGGCCCGGCTGTACTGGATGAGCCAGCGCAGGCCGAGGGTCGTGCTGCGGGAGGCGCGGACCTCGACCGGGACCTGGTAGGTCGCGCCACCGACACGGCGGCTGCGGACCTCGAGGGCCGGCTTGACGTTGTCCAGCGCGCGCTTGAGCGTGACCACCGGGTCGGTGTCGGTCTTGGCGCGGGCACCCTCGAGGGCGCCGTAGACGATCGCCTCGGCGACCGAGCGCTTGCCGTCGACCAGGACCTTGTTCACCAGCTGGGTCACCAGCGGCGACTGGTACACCGGGTCGGCGACCAGCGGACGCTTCGGCGCGGGGCCCTTGCGCGGCATTAGCTCTTCTCCTTCTTCGCGCCGTACCGGCTGCGAGCCTGCTTGCGGTTGCGGACACCCTGGGTGTCCAGCGACCCGCGGATGATCTTGTAGCGCACGCCGGGCAGGTCTTTCACACGGCCGCCGCGCACGAGCACCATCGAGTGCTCCTGCAGGTTGTGGCCGACGCCCGGGATGTAGGCGGTCACCTCGATGCCACTGGTCAGGCGGACGCGAGCGACCTTGCGCAGCGCCGAGTTCGGCTTCTTCGGCGTCGTCGTGTAAACGCGCGTGCAGACTCCGCGACGCTGGGGCGAACCCTTGAGCGCCGGGGTCTTGGTCTTCTCGACCTTGTCCTCGCGGCCCTTGCGGACCAGCTGGTTGATCGTGGGCATGGGTGGCCTGGATCTCCTACCTGCGCTGGGGTGAAGCTGTCGATTTCCTGCTGACTACGTCGTGCTCTGCGGGGTGGTGCTCGGGTGCCGGCTCCTGGCGGAACCTTCCCGACCCCGGCCGTGTTCCACCGTCCGGTCCACGCGGTCGGGTGTGTCGCCCTCCCCGGGACCGGCCCGTGTCGGACCGAACTCGGTTGCCCCTCGCGACTCGGCGCCGCCACCCTCCCCGGCAGGGCCGGGAGGACGGTCCCCGGCGACCTCGAGATTGTCATCTCTGGCCGCCCAGGCGCACCGCGAACGGGAGCAGGCCCAGGGCACCCTGGGCACGGCTGACCACGATACCCGCGCCTGCGGAGCCGGTCAAAGCCGGGTGCCTCACACCCGTCGACAGGTCGACCGGGAACGGCGCGGGCGGCAGCCGGGGTGACCGGACACTACCGGCGCCG
This sequence comes from Blastococcus sp. HT6-4, assembly GCF_039679125.1. NCBI lineage: Bacteria > Bacillati > Actinomycetota > Actinomycetes > Geodermatophilales > Geodermatophilaceae > Blastococcus > Blastococcus montanus. The sequence goes on from NZ_CP155551.1 coordinate 3,791,328, forward strand.
GCCTCTCCCGGACAGCTCCACCGGGCCCCCCGTGCCGGGACCGATAGCGTGCGGACGGCGCCAACGGTGGCGCCGGGAGACAGAGGAGTGCACGTGCGCATCGGCATCCAGGCCAGCTACAGCGGTGGCTTCCAGGAGACGGCGGCGGAGATCCGCGACCTGGAGGCCGCCGGTCTCGACCTCGCCATGGTGGCCGAGGTCTACACGTTCGACGCGGTGAGCCAGCTGGGGTACCTCGCGGCCGTCACGGAGCGCGTGGAGCTGCTCAGCGGCATCCTGCCCATCTACAGCCGGACGCCGGCGCTCACCGCGATGACGGCGGCCGGCCTGGACTTCGTCTCCGGCGGCCGCTTCACCCTCGGCCTGGGCGCCTCGGGGCCGCAGGTGATCGAGGGCTGGCACGGGCTGCCCTACGACGCGCCGCTGCAGCGCACCCGCGAGGTCGTGGAGATCTGCCGGCAGGTCTGGCGCCGCGAGCGGCTGGACCACCAGGGCAAGAAGTACAGCGTGCCGCTGCCCGCCGACCAGGGCACCGGCCTCGGCAAGCCGCTGAAGCTGATCAACACGCCGGTGCGCGAGCGGATCCCGGTCATGCTGGCCGCCCTCGGCCCGAAGAACGTCGAGCTCGCCGCGGAGATCGCCGAGGCGTGGGAGCCGATCTTCTTCGTGCCCGAGAAGGCGGCGTCGGTGTGGGGCGAGTCCCTGGCCGCCGGCAAGGCCAAGCGCGACCCCGCACTGGGCGACCTGCAGGTGATCACCGGCGTCCCGGTGGCGATCGGCGACGACGTCGAGGGCATGCTGGACTTCGTCCGGCCGGCGCTCGCCCTCTACATCGGCGGCATGGGCGCCCGCGGCAAGAACTTCTACAACGACCTCGCCGTCCGCTACGGCTACGCCGACGAGGCGAAGACGATCCAGGACCTCTACCTCGACGGGAAGAAGGACGAGGCGGCCGCCGCGGTGCCCGACGAGCTGGTGCGGGCGTCGTCCCTCATCGGTCCCGAGTCCTACGTGGCCGAGCGGATCGCCGCCTTCCGCGAGGCGGGCGTCTCGACGCTGATGCTCCAGCCGCTCGACGGCAGCCGCGAGGGTCGCCTGAGGACCGTGGAGACGATGAAGCGTCTCGCCGGCTGAGCACCCCGCGCCGCGCCTCCTCCCCCACCGCCGCGCGTCCTCCCTCACCGTCCGCGCTGGGGGAGGACGCGCCACGATCAGGTCACCTGATCCCGGCGCACCCGCCCCGGCACGCGAAAGGGCCCCGCAGGTCAGCCGACCTGCGGGGCCCTTTCGTCACTGCCTAGGCGAGGGGATCAGCCCCGCCAGTCGTACTCCTCGAGCCGCACGGCCTCGCCGGTGCCCTGCCCGAAGACGTCCGGGCTGTAGTACTGCCCGTCCTCGTAGCCGGCCATCGTGTAGACCGCGGCGCGCGCCTCCTCGGTGGGCTCGACCGTGATGTTCCGGTAGCGGCTGATGCCCGTACCCGCCGGGATCAGCTTTCCGATGATCACGTTCTCCTTGAGCCCCAGCAGGCTGTCGCTCTTGCCCTGGATCGCGGCGTCGGTGAGCACCTTGGTCGTCTCCTGGAAGGAGGCGGCCGACAGCCACGACTCGGTCGCGAGCGAGGCCTTGGTGATGCCCATCAGGACCGGACGGGCCGAGGCCGGCTCGCCGCCCTCGGCGACGACGCGGCGGTTCTCCGTCTCGAAGATCGTCCGCTCGACCAGCGCACCGGGCAGGAACTCCGTCGCGCCCGAGTCGATGATGGTCACCCGCTTCAGCATCTGGCGGATGATCACCTCGATGTGCTTGTCGTGGATCGACACACCCTGCGAGCGGTAGACCTCCTGGACCTCGCGGACGAGGTGCAGCTGCACCTCGCGCGGGCCCATGATCCGCAGCACCTCGTGCGGGTCGACCGCACCCTCGGTCAGCTGCTCCCCCACCTCGACGTGCGCGCCGTCCTCGACCCGCAGCCGCGACCGGCGCGACAGCTTGTCGTAGACGACCTCGTCCGAGCCGTCGTCCGGGGTGATCGTCAGCTTGCGGAACTGCTCGCCGTCCTCGATCCGGACGGTGCCCGCCAGCTCGGCGATCGGCGCCTTGCCCTTGGGGACGCGGGCCTCGAAGAGCTCCACCACACGCGGCAGACCGTGGGTGATGTCCTCACCCGCGACACCACCGGTGTGGAAGGTGCGCATCGTCAGCTGGGTGCCGGGCTCACCGATCGACTGGGCGGCGATGATGCCGACCGCCTCGCCGACGTCCACGAGCTTGCCGGTCGCGAGGGACCGGCCGTAGCAGGTGGCGCAGGTGCCGAGCAGCGACTCGCAGGTCAGGACGCACCGGACCTTGACCTCGGACACCTGGGCGTCGATCAGCGCCTGGATCAGCACGTCACCCAGGTCGGAGTTGGCCTGCGCGATGACCGTCCCGTCCTCGGCCACCACGTCGGCGGCCAGGGCGCGGGCGTAGACGCTGGTCTCCACGTGGGCGTCACGGGTGACCCGGCCGTCGACCACGGTGCCGATCGGCATGAGGACGCCGCGGTCGGTGCCGCAGTCCTCCTCGCGGATGATGACGTCCTGCGAGACGTCCACCAGACGACGGGTGAGGTACCCGGAGTCGGCGGTCCGCAGCGCCGTGTCGGCCAGACCCTTGCGGGCACCGTGCGTGGAGATGAAGTACTCCAGCACCGACAGACCCTCCCGGAAGTTGGCCTTGATCGGCCGCGGGATGATCTCGCCCTTCGGGTTGGCGACCAGACCACGCATACCGGCGATCTGGCTGATCTGCATCATGTTGCCTCGGGCACCCGAGTTGACCATGACCCAGACGGGGTTGGTGGTCGGGAAGTTGTCCACCATCGCCTGGGAGACCTCGGCCCGCGCGCGGGTCCAGATCTCGATCAGCTCGCCACGACGCTCGGCGTCGGTGATGACGCCGCGCTCGTACTGCTTCTCGATCTTGGCGGCCTCGGCCTCGTGCCGGTCCAGGATCTCCTGCTTGGCCGGCGGGGTGACCACGTCGTCGATGGCGATCGTGATCCCCGCGCGGGTGGCCCAGTGGAAACCGGCCGACTTGAGGGCGTCCAGCGTCGCCGCGACCTGCACCTTGGGGTAGCGCTCGGCGAGGTCGTTGACGATCGCCCCGAGCTCCTTCTTCGGCACCTGGTAGTTGACGAAGCGGTAGTCCTCGGGCAGGGCCTCGTTGAACAGCACCCGGCCCAGGCTGGTCTGCACGATCGCGGGGGCGCCCGGCGTCCAGTCCTCCGGCTGCTCCCACGGATCGTTGACCGCACCGTTGTCGACGCCGTAGACCTCGTCGAGCCGGATCCAGGCGCGCTCCTGCAGCGCCAGGTCACCCTTGTCGTAGGCCATGACGGCCTCGGCGGCCGACGAGAAGGCACGCGGCTGGCCACCGTCGGCCTCCAGCGGCGAGGCCACCAGGGTCGTCAGGTGGTACAGGCCCAGCACCATGTCCTGGGTCGGCGCGGTGATCGGACGACCGTCGGCCGGGCTCAGGATGTTGTTGCTGGACAGCATCAGGATCCGGGCCTCGGCCTGAGCCTCGGCCGACAGCGGAAGGTGCACCGCCATCTGGTCACCGTCGAAGTCCGCGTTGAACGCGGTGCAGACGAGCGGGTGGATCTGGATGGCCTTGCCCTCGACCAGCTGCGGCTCGAAGGCCTGGATGCCCAGGCGGTGCAGCGTCGGCGCCCGGTTCAGCAGGACCGGGTGCTCGGTGATGACCTCTTCCAGCACGTCCCAGACGACGGGGCGGGCGCGCTCGACCATCCGCTTGGCGGACTTGATGTTCTGCGCGTGGTTGAGGTCGACCAGCCGCTTCATCACGAAGGGCTTGAACAGCTCCAGCGCCATCTGCTTGGGCAGGCCGCACTGGTGCAGCTTCAGCTGCGGGCCGACGACGATGACCGAACGGCCGGAGTAGTCGACGCGCTTGCCGAGCAGGTTCTGGCGGAACCGGCCCTGCTTGCCCTTGAGCAGGTCGCTCAGGGACTTCAGCGGACGGTTGCCCGGACCGGTGACCGGCCGGCCGCGACGGCCGTTGTCGAACAGCGCGTCCACGGACTCCTGGAGCATCCGCTTCTCGTTGTTCACGATGATCTCGGGGGCGCCCAGGTCGAGCAGTCGCTTCAGCCGGTTGTTCCGGTTGATCACGCGGCGGTACAGGTCGTTCATGTCGCTGGTGGCGAAGCGGCCACCGTCGAGCTGCACCATCGGGCGCAGGTCCGGCGGGATGACCGGGACGCAGTCCAGCACCATGCCCATGGGCGAGTTGCGGGTCTGCTGGAAGGCCGCGACGACCTTCAGCCGCTTGAGCGCCCGCAGCTTGCGCTGGCCCTTGCCGCTGCGGATCGTCTCGCGCAGGGAGACGGCCTCGGCGTCCAGGTCGAAGCCGGCGAGCAGCTTCTGCAGCGCCGCGGCGCCCATGCCGCCCTCGAAGTACTCACCGAAGCGGTCGCGCAGCTCCCGGTAGAGGCCCTCGTCGGCGATGAGCTGCTTGACCTCGAGCTTGCGGAAGGTGTCCATCACCTCGTCGAGGCGGTCGATCTCCCGCTGGGAGCGGTCGCGCAGCTGGCGCATCTCGCGCTCGCCGCCCTCGCGCACCTTGCGGCGGACGTCGGACTTGGCGCCCTCGGCCTCGAGCTCGGCCAGGTCGGCCTCGAGCTTCTGCTGGCGCGCCTCGACGTTGGCGTCCCGCTGACCCTCGAGGTTGGACTTCTCCGCGCTGATCTCGGCCTCGATGGTCGGGAGGTCGCGGTGGCGCGCCTCGTCGTCGACCGAGGTGATCATGTAGGCCGCGAAGTAGATGATCTTCTCGAGGTCCTTGGGCGCCAGGTCGAGCAGGTAGCCCAGCCGCGACGGCACCCCCTTGAAGAACCAGATGTGGGTGACCGGCGCGGCCAGCTCGATGTGGCCCATCCGCTCACGGCGGACCTTGGCGCGGGTCACCTCGACGCCGCAGCGCTCGCAGATGATGCCCTTGAACCGGACCCGCTTGTACTTGCCGCAGTAGCACTCCCAGTCCCGGGTGGGACCGAAGATCTTCTCGCAGAAGAGACCGTCCTTCTCCGGACGCAGGGTCCGGTAGTTGATGGTCTCGGGCTTCTTCACCTCACCGTGCGACCACTGGCGGATGTCGTCGCCGGTGGCCAGGCCGATGCGGAGCTCGTCGAAGAAGTTGACGTCGAGCAAGGTGGTGACCCCTTTCCGGGGCTAGTTCTTCGCTTCTAGGTCAGAGGTGGGGAGCCGGCCGGCCCCGATGGCTCGGGGCCGGCCGGCGGCCGATCAGACGTCCTCGACGGACGACGGCTCGCGGCGGGACAGGTCGATGCCCAGCTCCTCCGCGGCCCGGAAGACCTCGTCGTCGGTGTCGCGCAGCTCGATCGCCTGCCCGTCGCCGGAGAGCACCTCGACGTTGAGGCACAGCGACTGGAGCTCCTTGAGCAACACCTTGAACGACTCCGGGATGCCCGGCTCGGGGATGTTCTCGCCCTTGACGATCGCCTCGTAGACCTTGACGCGGCCGAGGATGTCGTCGGACTTGATGGTGAGCAGCTCCTGCAGCGCGTAGGCCGCGCCGTAGGCCTGCATCGCCCAGCACTCCATCTCGCCGAAGCGCTGGCCACCGAACTGCGCCTTACCACCCAGCGGCTGCTGCGTGATCATCGAGTACGGGCCGGTCGAGCGGGCGTGGATCTTGTCGTCGACCAGGTGCAGCAGCTTCAGGATGTAGACGTAGCCCACCGAGATCGGCTCGGGGAAGGGCTCCCCGGACCGGCCGTCGAACAGCCGCGCCTTGCCGGTCTCCTTGACCATCCGGTCGCCGTCCCGGTTCGGGATCGTCGAGCCGAGGAGTCCGACGATCTCGTCCTCCTTGGCGCCGTCGAACACCGGGGTGGCGGTACGGGTGCCGGGCCCGGCGGCCTTCGCCTTCTCGGGCAGGTTCTTCGCCCAGTCCGGATCCCCGTCGACCTGCCAGCCCTGCTTGGCGACCCACCCGAGGTGGGTCTCCAGGACCTGGCCGACGTTCATGCGGCCGGGGACGCCGAGCGGGTTCAGGACGATGTCGACCGGGGTGCCGTCCTCGAGGAACGGCATGTCCTCCTGCGGCAGGATCTTCGAGATGACGCCCTTGTTGCCGTGGCGGCCGGCGAGCTTGTCGCCGTCGGAGATCTTGCGCATCTGGGCGACGTAGACCCGGATCAGCTCGTTGACGCCGGCGGGCAGCTCGTCGCCGTCCTCGCGCGAGAACACGCGGACGCCGATGACCTTGCCGGACTCACCGTGCTTGACCTTGAGGCTGGTGTCGCGGACCTCGCGGGCCTTCTCGCCGAAGATCGCCCGCAGCAGCCGTTCCTCGGGGGTCAGCTCGGTCTCGCCCTTGGGGGTCACCTTGCCGACGAGGATGTCGCCGGGGACGACCTCGGCACCGATGCGGATGATGCCGCGCTCGTCCAGGTCGGCCAGCACGTCCTCGGAGACGTTCGGGATGTCCCGCGTGATCTCCTCGGCACCGAGCTTGGTGTCGCGGGCGTCGACCTCGAACTCCTCGATGTGAATCGAGGACAGGACGTCGTCCTGCACGAGGCGCTGCGACAGGATGATCGCGTCCTCGTAGTTGTGGCCCTCCCACGGCATGAAGGCGACGAGCAGGTTCTTGCCCAGCGCCATCTCGCCCTTGTCGGTGCACGGACCGTCGGCGATGACCTGGCCGACCTCGACCCGCTGGCCCTCGTCGACGACGGGGCTCTGGTTGATCGAGGTGCCCTGGTTGGAGCGACGGAACTTCAGCAGCCGGTAGGTCTGCCGGGTGCCGTCGTCGGCCATGACCGTGACGTAGTCGGCGGTGGAGTCCTCGACCACACCGGCCTTCTCCGCCACGACGACGTCGCCGGCGTCGACGGCGGCACGCAGCTCCATGCCGGTGCCGACCAGCGGCGCCTCGCTGCGCAGCAGCGGGACGGCCTGACGCTGCATGTTCGCGCCCATGAGCGCGCGGTTGGCGTCGTCGTGCTCGAGGAACGGGATCATCGCCGTCGCGACCGAGGTCATCTGCCGCGGGGAGACGTCCATGTAGTCCACGTTCTCGGGGGCGAGGTAGTCGACCTCACCGCCCTTGGTGCGGACCAGGACGCGCTCCTCGGCGAGGCGACCCTGCGCGTCGAGCGGGCTGTTGGCCTGCGCGACGACGAAGCGGTCCTCCTCGTCGGCGGTCAGGTAGTCGATCTGGGTGGTGACGGTGCCGTTCTCGACCTTGCGGTACGGCGTCTCGATGAAGCCGAAGGCGTTCACCCGGCCGAACGAGGACAGCGAGCCGATCAGGCCGATGTTCGGGCCTTCCGGGGTCTCGATCGGGCACATCCGGCCGTAGTGGCTGGGGTGCACGTCGCGGACCTCCATGCCCGCGCGCTCACGGGACAGACCACCCGGGCCCAGCGCCGAGAGGCGGCGCTTGTGGGTCAGGCCCGCGAGCGGGTTGGTCTGGTCCATGAACTGCGAGAGCTGGCTGGTGCCGAAGAACTCCTTGATGGAGGCGACGACCGGCCGGATGTTGATCAGCGTCTGCGGCGTGATCGCCTCGACGTCCTGGGTGGTCATCCGCTCGCGGACGACGCGCTCCATGCGGGACAGGCCGACCCGGATCTGGTTCTGGATCAGCTCGCCGACGGTGCGGAGGCGGCGGTTGCCGAAGTGGTCGATGTCGTCGGTGCCGTGCTCGGGCTCGCCGGCGTGCAGGCGCACGACGTACTCGATGGTGGCGACGATGTCGTCCTCGGTCAGCGTCTGCGTGCCCTGCGGGACGTCGACACCCAGCTTCTTGTTGACCTTGTACCGGCCCACCTTCGCCAGGTCGTAGCGCTTCGGGTTGAAGAACAGGTTCTCCAGCAGCGCCTGCGCCGACTCACGCGTCGGCGGCTCGCCCGGCCGCAGCTTGCGGTAGATGTCGAGCAGGGCCTCGTCCTGCCCGGCGATGTGGTCCTTCTCCAGGGTGGCGAGGATCGTGGGCGACCACTGGAAGTGCTCGCGGATGCGGTCCTCGCCCCAGCCCAGCGCCTTCAGCAGCACGGTGACCGGCTGGCGGCGCTTGCGGTCGATGCGGACGCCGACGGTGTCGCGCTTGTCGACGTCGAACTCCAGCCACGCACCGCGGCTCGGGATGACCTTGGCGGAGAAGACGTCCTTGTCCGAGGTCTTGTCCAGCGTCTTGTCGAAGTAGACGCCGGGGCTGCGGACCAGCTGCGAGACGACGACGCGCTCGGTCCCGTTGATGACGAAGGTGCCCTTGTTCGTCATGATCGGGAAGTCGCCCATGAACACCGTCTGGCTCTTGATCTCGCCGGTGGTGTTGTTCATGAACTCGGCGGTGACGAACAGCGGCGCCGCGTACGTCATGTCCTTGTCCTTGCACTCCTCGAGGGACGCCTTGACGTCCTCGAAGCGCGGGTTGGAGAAGGACAGGGACATCGAGCCGCTGAAGTCCTCGATCGGCGAGATCTCCTCGAGGATCTCGGCCAGGCCGCCGACGGCCGCGGCCTGCTCCTCGGGCGAGAGGGTGGCCCGCCACTCGGGGCTGCCGACCAGCCAGTCGAACGACGCGGTCTGCAGCGCCAGCAGGTCGGGGACCTCGAGCGGCTCGGAGATCTTGGCGAACGAGACGCGGAGCGGCGCGCCCGGGATCTTCGCCTGGTCGGCCTCGCCGGTGCGGGGACCCGCCGCGGGAGACTGGTTCTGCATGCCCGAGGGGCCGGATTCGGTGGTGCTGGGGTTGATGCTGGTGGGGCGAGAGCCTGCCAAGATGCGTCCTTCCAAGGACCTCACGACGTGCGGGCGGTGTGCTGCGGGGTCGTCCTGGGTCGTCGTCGGTAATGGCGAGGCTGTCCGCGACGGCCGTACGCCCTGCGACGGGTCAGCGCGGGAGTCACCCGGAGGATTCCCGGGCACCCGTCGTGACCCGTCTTGGCGGGCAGGCAGTCAGAGGGCAGCGCAACAGGAGACCCTACCCCTGCTCTTGCGCGTTGTCCACGCGGGGGGTACCGGTGCGACCGGCACCACATCCCGGGACGCGCGGGCCCGGGATGACCGGGGCCGGCGGGGTGTGCGCCGGCTCCATGATGCCAGCCGGCCGTCGTCACCGGGACCGCCACGCCGAGGGGCAGGACCCCTCCTCCCCGCCCTCCCGCGCCCGGGGACGGGACCTGCGCACATGCCACAGGGGCCGCCCTCCGTGCGGAGGACGGCCCCTGTGCGGGGTGGTGCGATCCCCGGCTCACGCCGGGGAGGGGTCACGTGACCGTGACGTACCCGGCGATCGAGACCGCCGGGCAGGGGGTCACTTGACGGTGACGGTGGCGCCGGCGCCCTCGAGAGCGGCCTTGGCCTTCTCGGCGGCGTCCTTGGCGACCTTCTCCAGGACCGGCTTCGGCGCGTTGTCGACCAGGTCCTTGGCCTCCTTGAGGCCGAGCGAGGTCAGGCCGCGCACCTCCTTGATGACCTGGATCTTCTTGTCGCCAGCAGCCTCGAGGATGACGTCGAACTCGTCCTGCTCGGCGGCGGCCTCGTCGCCACCGCCGCCGCCACCGGCGGCCGGGGCGGCCGCGACGGCGACCGGGGCAGCCGCGGTGACGTCGAACGTCTCCTCGAACTGCTTCACGAAGTCGGACAGCTCGAGGAGGGTCATCTCCTTGAAGGCGTCGAGCAGCTCGGCGCTGGAAAGCTTGGCCATGGTGTCTCCTTCTGGGATCAGTCGTCGCTGGCCGCGTCGGCGGCCGGCGATTCGGTGGCCTCGGCGGCCGTGTCAGGGGTGGTGTCGGCAGCAGCGGTCTCGGCGGCGGGAGCCTCGGCAGCCGGTGCGTCGGCGGCCTTCTTCTCCTGCAGCGCGGCGGCCAGCCGGGCGACCTGCGACAGCGGGGCCTGGAACAGCCCGGCAGCCTTGGTCAGGTTGCCCTTCATCGCGCCGGCCAGCTTGGCCAGCAGGACCTCACGGCTCTCGACGTCGGCGAGGCGGGTGACCTCGGCGGCGTCGACCGTGCGGCCCTCGACCACGCCGCCCTTGACGACGAGCAGCGGGTGGGCGCGCGCGAAGTCACGGATGGCCTTGGCGGCGTTCACCGGGTCGCCCTGGATGAAGGCGATCGCGGTGGGGCCGTTGAGCAGCGGGCCCAGGTCGGAGAACCCGATCTGGTCCGCCGCACGCTTCGTCAGGGTGTTCTTGACGACGGCGTAGCTGCTGCCCTCACCGAGGGAACGGCGCAGCTGGGTCAGCTGGGCCACGGTCAGCCCGCGGTACTCGGTGAGCACCGCTGCGCTGGACGACTGGAACCGCTCGGTGATCTCGTCGATCACCGCGGCCTTCGCCTGCGTGGGCATGGGCCTCCTCTCGTCTGTCGGGCGACCTCTGGCCGCGGCACGACGACGGGCGATCGACGCCCCGGAGACACGAAACGCCCCGGCGCAGGGCGCACGGGGCGAAGGGCGGGCGCACATCGGCACCCGACTCTCGAACCGTCCTCCTGCGCGGGCCGCCCGGTATCCGGGCCCTTCGATCGCACGCGGACGTGCGACGACCAGCGGTCTTGGGGGGAACAGCCAGAAGGATACGCCATCCGGTGGCGCCGGCGGCGACCACCCGGTCGGAAGGGACGTGGATCACGCGAACCCACCCCCGGGACGGCGGAGGCCCCGCCGCGCAGCTGCGCGGCGGGGCCCCTTCGGTCGCGTGTCAGGCGGTCGGCTCGTCCACCGTGAGGTTGCGGGTGCGGTTCGGGTCGACCGGGATGCCCGGGCCCATCGTCGTGGAGATGGTGACCTTCTTGACGTACCGGCCCTTGGCGGCGGCGGGCTTGGCCCGGAGCACCTCGTCGAGCGCGGCGGCGTAGTTCTCGACCAGCTTGGTCTGGTCGAACGACGTCTTGCCGATCACCAGGTGCAGGTTGGCCTGCTTGTCGACGCGGAAGTTGATCTTCCCGCCCTTGATGTCGTTGACGGCCTTGGTGACGTCGGGGGTCACGGTGCCGGTCTTCGGGTTCGGCATCAGGCCGCGGGGGCCGAGGATGCGGGCGATCCGGCCGACCTTGGCCATCTGGTCCGGCGTCGCGATCGCCGCGTCGAAGTCCAGGAAGCCGCCCTGGATGCGCTCGATCAGGTCGTCGGAGCCCACGACGTCGGCGCCGGCGGCCTCGGCCTCGGCGGCCTTGTCACCGGTCGCGAAGACGATGACGCGGGCGGTCTTGCCGGTGCCGTGGGGCAGGTTGACCGTGCCACGGACCATCTGGTCGGCCTTGCGCGGGTCGACACCCAGCCGCATGGCGACCTCGACGGTGGCGTCGTAGGCGGTCGTCGACGTCTCCTTGGCCAGCGAGGCGGCCTGGAGCGGGGTGTACAGGTTGTCGCGGTCGACCTTGTCGGCCGCGGCGCGGAACTTCTTGCCGTGCTTCGCCATGGTGATTCCTCTCCGGGCTGCGCCCGGTCGTGTGGTGCACGGGCCGGCGTGGCCCTCCCACAGTTGCTGCTGGAGCGGCCCGCTGCGTGCGCAACGGGATCCTGCCTACTTGACCGTGATGCCCATCGACCGCGCGGTGCCGGCGATGATCTTCTCGGCCTGCTCGAGGTCGTTGGCGTTGAGGTCGGCCATCTTCGTCTGGGCGATCTCGCGGACCTGGTCACGGGTGACCGAGGCGACCTTGGTCTTGTGCGGCTCGCCCGAGCCCTTCTCGACACCGGCGGCCTTGAGCAGCATGCGCGCCGCCGGCGGGGTCTTGGTGACGAACGTGAAGGTCCGGTCCTCGAAGACCGAGATCTCCACGGGGATGACGTTGCCGCGCTGCGACTCGGTCGCGGCGTTGTACGCCTTGCAGAACTCCATGATGTTGACGCCGTGCTGGCCCAGCGCCGGACCCACGGGCGGCGCGGGGGTGGCCGCACCGGCGTTGATCTGGAGCTTGATGACCGCGGTCAACCGCTTCCTGGGGGGCATGCTCTGTTCTCCGGTTCAGGTTGGGTGGTGAAGTCTTCGGGGCTCGTCCGTCAGATCTTCTGGACCTGGCTGAACGACAGCTCGACGGGCGTCTCGCGGCCGAAGATGGAAACCAGCACCTGCAGCTTCTGCTGCTCGGCGTTGATCTCGTTGATGGTGGCGGGCAGCGTCGCGAACGGGCCGTCCATGACGGTGATCGACTCGCCGACCTCGAAGTCGACGACGGCGGCCGGGGCGGCGGCAGCGCCGCCACCGGTCGACGCGGCCGCCTCGGCGGCCCGCGGTGCCTGCGGGGCGGTCGCCGGGACGAGGATCTTGACGACCTCGTCGAGGGTGAGCGGCGAGGGCTTGGACGTGGCGCCGACGAAGCCGGTGACGCCGGGGGTGTTGCGGACCGCGCCCCACGACTCGTCGTTGAGCTCCATGCGGACCAGCAGGTACCCCGGCAGGACCTTGCGGTTGACCTGCGACCGCTTGCCGTTCTTGATCTCGGTGACCTCCTCGGTGGGCACCTCGATCTGGTAGATGTAGTCCTCCACGTCGAGGGACTGGATGCGCGCCTCGAGGTTGGTCTTCACCTTGTTCTCGTAGCCGGCGTACGAGTGGACGACGTACCAGTCGCCCGGTGCGATCCGCAGCGCCTTCTTCATCGCCTCGGCCGGGTCCTCGTCCTCCTCGACGGCGAGGTCGGAGTCGGCGGCTGGCTCGGCGAGGGGGTCGGTGCCCAGGGTGTCGGGGTCGCCGCTCTCGATCTCCGGGGTCACGTCGGCCACCTCGCCGTCGGAGATGGGGACGCCTGCGGCGATGTCGGCGGTGTCGCTGGAGCCCTCGGCGGCGTTGGCCTCGCCGGCGCCGGTCTCGACGTCGGCGGTGCCACGCGCGTCGAAGCGGGCGTCGTCCAGATCGATGCCCTCGACCGCGCTGTCGGTCTCGAAGGGCTCGCGGGGGTCGGTCACAGAAGTCTCTTCTTTCTCAGGGGGCGTTCAGGCACGGGACGACGGGTCAGCCGAAGACGGCGATCACGCCCTGTGCGAAGAGCAGGTCGAGCCCGGCCACCAGGGCGACGATGAACGCCACGAACACGATGACCACGGTGGTGTAGGTGATCAGCTCGCGCCGGCCCGGCCAGATGACCTTGCGCAGCTCGGCGGCCACCTCGCGGAGGAACCGCAGGAGCGAACGCCGGGGCCGGTTCTCCTCGGCCCGGTCACGCTCCGCCGCTGCCCGGGAGCGCGTCGGGGCGCCCTCGCGGGCCGGGACCGACGCGGTGCTGGCGGCGCGCCGTGTGCGGGGCGCCGGCTCCTCGTCCTCGTCGTCGTCGGCGGTGATCCGGCCGCGCCGCCGACGGGTGGGCCCGGCGACGACCTTGTCCTCCTCGGACTCCGCCTCGCCGACCACCTCGTCCTCGGCGGCCTCGAGCGCCCCGGCGTCGTCGACGCCCGGGGCCTCGTGGTCGAGCTGCTCGTCGGTGAGCTCGGCGTCGGAGGCGGCGCGAGCGTCGTCCTCGCGGTCCGGCTTCTCGTCGCTCACTGCGCCTCGCTCGCCTCGTCGTGGTGGCCGCTCGCGCGAGGGCCGTCTGCCGTGTGGTGCGGGATCGTGCTGGCAGGGGTGACAGGACTTGAACCTGCAGCCTGCGGTTTTGGAGACCGCTGCTCTGCCAATTGAGCTACACCCCTGTGCCCTGAGCGGGCCCCGGGACCGCCGTCCCGCCGCGGTGGCACCCGACCTCGGGAGAGATCCGGGGCACGCCGGTGGCGGGGTCAACTGCCCCGAGGCCAGCAAGTGTACGGGACCGGCCCGGCGGTCGGCCAACCTCCTGCCGGGCCACCACCCGGCGGCGGCCCGCGCGGCCACGGCGGCGGTCGCCCCGCCCGCCCGCCGCCGTCTTTGACACGATGGGCCCATGACCGCCGCCTCCGCCCCGGAGCCCGCCCACCCGACCGACCAGCCGGCCACCGAGCGTCGCATCTCCCGCCGCGTCGGCGCGATCGCCGAGTCCGCGACGCTGGCGGTCGACGCCAAGGCCAAGGCGCTGAAGGCCGCCGGCAAGCCGGTGATCGGGTTCGGGGCCGGGGAGCCGGACTTCCCGACGCCGGACTACATCGTCGAGGCCGCCGCCGCCGCGTGCCGCCAGCCGGCGATGCACCGGTACACCCCGGCCGGCGGCCTCCCCGCGCTCAAGGACGCGATCGTGGCCAAGACCGCGCGCGACTCCGGCCTGCAGGTCGCCGCCAACCAGGTGCTGGTCACCAACGGCGGGAAGCAGGCCGTCTACGAGGCGTTCGCCGCCCTGCTCGACCCGGGCGACGAGGTGCTGCTGCCCGCGCCGTACTGGACGACCTACCCGGAGGCGATCGCGCTCGCCGGCGCGGTGCCCGTGCCGGTGGTCGCCGACGAGCAGAGCGGCTACCTGGTCTCGGTGTCGGAGCTCGAGGCGGCCCGCACGCCGCGGACCAAGGTGCTGCTGTTCTGCTCGCCCTCGAACCCGACCGGTGCGGTCTACCCGGCCGAGCAGGTCGAGGAGATCGGCCGGTGGGCCGCCGAGCACGGGCTGTGGGTGCTCACCGACGAGATCTACGAGCACCTCACCTACGGCGGGGCGACCGCCCCCTCGATGCCGGTGCTGGTGCCCGAGCTGGCCGACCGCTGCGTGGTCGTCAACGGCGTGGCCAAGACCTACGCCATGACCGGCTGGCGGGTCGGCTGGATCCTCGGCCCGGCCGACGTCGTCAAGGCGGCGACGAACCTGCAGTCGCACGCCACGTCCAACGTCGCCAACGTCTCGCAGGCGGCGGCGGTGGCGGCGCTGACCGGTGACCTGTCCGCGGTGGCCACGATGCGCCAGGCGTTCGACCGGCGCCGGCAGACCATCGTGTCGATGCTGCGGGAGATCCCCGGCGTCGCCTGCCCCGAGCCGCAGGGGGCGTTCTACGTCTACCCGTCGGTGAAGGGGCTGCTCGGCCGGGAGATCGCCGGCCGCACGGCGCACAGCAGCGTGGAGCTGGCCGAGCTGATCCTGGACGAGGCCGAGGTCGCCGTCGTGCCCGGTGAGGCGTTCGGCACCCCCGGGTACCTGCGCATGTCCTACGCCCTGGGCGACGACGACCTCGTCGAGGGCGTCGGCCGGCTGCAGCGGCTGCTCGGTCAAGCCGACTGAACGAGGACCCCGTCCCCCCTCACGCCTCCGCGAGAAGGGGGACGGGGCCTCAGCGGGCTGCGCGAGGGGTCACCGCAGCTGCACGGTGGCCCGGGCCAGGGAGAGCACCTTCTCGCCGTCGCTGGTGACCGTCAGGTCCACGCGGGCACGCCGGCCCTCCAGGAGGGCCCCCACCTTGCCCCGGACCGTCACCTCGGCACCGCGGTCGTCGTCGGGGACGACGACCGGGCGGCCGAACCGGACGTGGTACTCGACGAGGGCCGCGGGATCACCGCTCCAGGCGGTCACGGCGCGGGCCGCGAGGGCCATCGTGAACATCCCGTGGGCGATGACACCGGGCAGGCCGACCGAGGTCGCCACCCGGTCGCTCCAGTGGATGGGGTTGAAGTCACCGGAGGCGCCGGCGTACCGGACGAGGTCCGCGCGGGTGACCCGGACGACGAGTTCGGGGAGCTCGGTGCCGACGGCGACGTCGCCGTGGTCGAGGGTCACGCCGCGCCCCGGGCGACGAGCATCGACGTCGCCGTGCAGACGGGCTCGCCGTCCTCCGTGGAGAGGTCGACGCGGGTGGTGAGCAGGTCGTTGCCCGCCACGCTCCGGACGGCGTCGATCGTGGTCGTCGCCACGAGCCGGTCGCCGACGCGGATCGGGCGGTGGTGGGCGAACTTCTGCTCGCCGTGCACCACCCGGCTGAAGTCGAGCCCGACGTCGGGGTCGCTCAGCACGACGAACGCCGCCTCGAGGCTGACCACGATGGCGAAGGTGGGCGGCGCGATGACGTCGGGGTGGCCGGCGGCGCGGGCCGCGTCCGCATCCCGGTGGAGCGGGTCGTCGGCGCCGATCGCGGCGGCGAACTGGGCGATCGCGGCCCGGCCCACCTCGTAGACGGCAGAGGGCGGGTAGCTGCGCCCGACCAGGTCCAGGTCCAGCGTCATGCTCCCGCCCTCGCTCAGCCGCGCCGGACCGTCAGCGGGTCTCGCGGTGCAGCGTGTGCTTGCGGTCGCGCGGGCAGTACTTCTTCAGCTCGAGCCGGTCGGGGTCGTTCCGCCGGTTCTTGCGGGTGATGTAGTTGCGGTTCTTGCACTCCTGGCAGGCCAGGGTGATCTTCGGACGGATGTCGGTGGCTGCCACAGGAGTGCTCCTAGCCTTGTCGGGCGAGGACCCGCTCCGGGTCCTCGTGCCGTGGCGGCCGGGGGCCGACACGGCGACGGACCCCGGGGTGCGGGGTCCGTCGGGAGTAGCGGTGACCGGACTTGAACCGGTGACACAGCGATTATGAGCCGCTTGCTCTACCAGGCTGAGCTACACCGCCGGGATGACCACGCGGCCCGGTCTCACGACAGGACCGGTAGGTCAGCTTACTGCCAGAGCCCCTTTACGGAATCGAACCGTAGACCTTCTCCTTACCATGGAGACGCTCTGCCGACTGAGCTAAAGGGGCGTGCTCCGAGCCGTCGAAGACTGTACCTGGCCGTGCTGGCCGGGTCTGCGCCGGGGGCGCAGGTCCCCTCCGAACCGTGCGGGAGGACTCTATCAGTCAGGTCCGGACGAACAGTCGGCGGTGGGTGGCACCGGGGGCGACGGAGCGGATCCCGGTGCGCGCCAGCAGCCACTTCTCCAGCCGGTCCTCGGGCAACGGCCGGCTGATCAGGAAACCCTGCAGCTTGTCGCAGCCCATGGTCGCCAGCTGGTTGCGGGTCATCTCGTCCTCGACGCCCTCGGCGACCACGCAGAGCCCCAGGTTGTGCGCCAGCTCGATGATGGAGCGCGCGATGGACGACTCCCCCTGGCTGGTGGCCATCGTCAGCACGAAGGACTTGTCGATCTTCAGCTCGTCGATGGGCAGCTGCCGCAGCTGCGACAGCGACGAGTAGCCGGTGCCGAAGTCGTCCATGGACAGCGAGATCCCGAGGTCGTGCAGGTCCTCGAGCACCGTGGACTCGCGGACGGAGTCGTCGACGACGCTGCTCTCGGTGAGCTCCAGGACGAGCAGCTGCCCGGGCACCTCGTGCCGCTCCAGCGCGCGCCGGATCCGGTCGACCAGGTCCGGCTCGGTCAGCGACCGGGCGGAGATGTTGACCGACACCGAGAGCGAGATGCCCTGGTCCAGCCATCGCCGGCAGCGCGCCAGTGCCAGGTCGAGGACGTGGTCGGTCACGGCGCCGATGCGGCCGATCTGCTCGGCCAGGCCGATCACGTCCTCGGGCGGGATGCTGCCGTACCGGGGATGGGTCCAGCGGACGAGCGTCTCCACCGACACGATGTCCGACGTCTGGGCGTCGATGACCGGCTGGTAGACCACGCCGATCTGCCCGTCGGCCATGGCCTGCTCCAGCTCGGTGCCCAGCTGCAGCCGGCGCAGGCTCTGCTGGTCGAGCACCGGGTGGTAGCTGGCGACGCCGCCGGAGCCACCGGCGGCCAGCAGGGCGACGTCGGCCCGCTGCATGAGCGTCCCGGCGTCGGTCCCGTGCACCGGGGCGGCGGCGACGCCGATGGTGAGCGACACCTCGAGGTCCAGCCCGGCGACGCGCACGCGGGTCGCGGCCGCCTCCCGCAGCCGGCGGGCGGCCTGCTCGGTCGCCGCCAGCGAGAGCCCGGGCAGGAGCACGGCGAACTGCTCGCGCTCCATGCGGGCCAGGAGGGCGCCCGGCGGGGCGTGCTCGCGGAGCAGCCCGGCGGTGACGAGCAGCAGCTCGTCGCTGGCCGCGTGACCCAGGGTGTCGGTGACGTCGCCGTAGGTGCCCAGGCAGGCGAGGATGAGGCCGGCCCGGCCACCCCCGGGCTCGGCCGACAGGAGCTGGCCGATCTCGGCGGCCATGCGCTGCCGGTTCGGCAGACCGGTCAGCCGGTCGTGGTCGGCGTCGTAGCGGATCCGGGTGAGCAGCTGCTGCTGCCGGATCGCGGCGTTGACGTGGGTGAGCATCGAGTCCAGCGCGCCGCGCTCGCTGCGCCCGAAGGACGCCGTGTCGCTGCGCCGGTCGCACACCTCGAGGTATCCGGGCTCCCCCGCGGCCGTGGTCACCGGCGCGCCCAGCAGCTCGGTCGCCCCCCGGCGGCCGAGCGCGGCGATCTCCACCTGGTCGGCCCGGGCCAGGGAGACGTAGACCGCACCGCCGGTCGACGCGACCGCCCGGCGCCGCAGTGGGTCGTCGGGGTCACCGGGACCGTCGTACCAGTCCGCGCCGTCCTCGGCGGACACCACGAGCCGCGGCCCCTCGTCGAGGTAGGGCGGCAGCCAGAGGGCGACGCGCTCGGCGTTCAGGAGCTCCCGGACCGCCTGGACGATCTGGCGGGTGCCGGCTTCGTCGGGGCCCACCTGCTCCACCGTGCGCGCGAACTCGTAGACCCGCTGCACCGAGTGCGCCTCGCGGGTCACCTCCGCGAACCGGCGGTAGAGGAGCACGAGCGCCGCGGCCAGGGGGGCGATGAGCAGCCAGCCCCAGAGGGTGGCGTGCAGCAGCAGCACGATGGCCAGGCCGATGAGCACCGCCACGGGCTGCACGACGACGACGGGCACGAGCAGGCTCGTCCAGACGGTGCGGCCCGGATAGCCCTGGGTCACGGTGATGGCGCCGGCCACCAGGCACGCGGCGACGGCGTTGGCGGCGAAGATGGCGGCCAGGCTGGACAGCCAGGTCAGCGGCGAGGTCACGTCGCCCGCCGGCAGCAACGAGAGGACGAACACCGCGACGGCGGTCTCGATCACCGCCACGGCCACGTTGAAGACGATCTTGGGCGCCGGGAACCGCTGGATCACCAGCACCAGCCCGACCGCGCCGGCACGGGTCACGGCCGTCCACACGCCGCCGATCTCGAGCAGGGCGATCACGAAGGCCAGTTCGCTGGCCGAGTTGACGAAGCTCTGCGTGCGGAACTCGATGTGGACGTACACCCACTCGGCCACCACGGCGGTGAGGAACACCGCGATCAGGACTGCGAGGTCCACGTCCTCGGGGCCGCGCGTGAGGACGGCCGCACCGAGCGGGACGGCGAGCGACACCGCCAGCAGCGCGACCGCCCACGGGCTGCGCGCCGGGTGCGGCCGGCCAGGCGCGCCAAGGTCCTGCTCAGCCACGTGTACCTGCGCTCCCCGGGTCGGTTGGGCGGGCGAAGGCTAACAGCGAGATCGGTCACCACCAGCCCCATCCGCCCCGGAAGAGTCAGTCGGCCGGAAGGGGAAATCGGCGTCCACGTGCAGGAACGCCACGGGGCGGCCGCTCCGGGGAGCGGCCGCCCCGTGGTGCGGGCGTTCGGGTCGGTCAGGCCTGGGCGCGGCCCCAACGGACCCCGCGACCCCAACGGACGCCGCGACCCCAACGGACGCCGCGGGCGGACTGGGACTCTCGCTGCATGCTGCTGTTCATGGACGTCTCCCTCTGAGCACGACTGATTGGCTGGCGCGGCAGCCATCCACGCGCGGGGCAAGGCGTCGTCGAATACGGACCGCGCGGGAGACACTCCTTCCCGTCACGACCGGCGGCAAGCTTGTCGGCGAGGACACGCCGCGAAGATCGTCATGTCGTGACCATCCGTCACTTTGATCACACGATGCGTATCCACCGAGGAGGCAGACCCGTCCTGGACGCACCGTCGGGGCCGTCGGCGTCCACAGGGAGAGCCGGGTGCCACGGGGACGGGTGAACCGTCGTCCACAGTGTCCACAGATCGTGTCCACAGGTGGTGGACGGCGACGGACCGGTGCTTACGCTCCGGCGCGTGCACCCCGGCCAGGACGATCGCGAGCGCGGCTCGACGCTGCCCTTCGTGCTGGTCTGCTGGCTGGTGGCGGCCCTCATGGTGGTCGGCGGCATCGCGGCCTCCGACGCCTTCCTGGAGCAGCAGGAGGTCCAGTCGGTCTGCGACGGCGCCGCGCTCGCCGCGGCCAACCAGGCCGACGAGGCCGTCCTCTACGCACGGGGGGTCGGCACCGAGCTGCCGCTCACCCGCGCCGCCGCGCAGGCTGCGGTGGCCGACCAGCTCGCCGACGGCGGGGTGCGGCTGGACAGCTGGTCGGCCGAGACCGACGGCGCCGAGGTGACCGTGCGGTGCACCCGCCACGTCGACATCGCGTTCGGCTGGCTGTTCCTCGGCGGGCAGCCGCTGGAGCGGACCGCCGTGTCGGGCGCGCGGGCGCCCACGCTGCCGTGAGCCGGCCGGGACGGCGACGGCCCCCGACCGGGTGGTCGGGGGCCGTCGTACCGGGTGTGGCGGGTGAAGGATTCGAACCTTCGTAGGCTAAGCCGACGGATTTACAGTCCGCTCCCATTGGCCACTCGGGCAACCCGCCGCGTTTGGTACGCGGGAGAGACTACAAGACGGGGGACCCCGCGTGTGACGGGTCCCCGGCGACGGCGCCCGGGACCGGGCCCGTCCGGGACGGAGAGGAACGACATGGCCGACGCATCCTTCGACGTCGTCAGCAAGGTCGACCGGCAGGAGGTCGACAACGCCCTCAACCAGGCGGGCAAGGAGCTCTCGCAG
The DNA here is from genome assembly GCF_039679125.1 of Blastococcus sp. HT6-4. Lineage (NCBI taxonomy): Bacteria > Bacillati > Actinomycetota > Actinomycetes > Geodermatophilales > Geodermatophilaceae > Blastococcus > Blastococcus montanus. Next base: position 3,811,963 of record NZ_CP155551.1, read on the forward strand.
CGCTTCGACTTCCGCGGCACGAACGCCACCATCGCGTGGGCCGGCGAGGACGGCGTGACGCTCCAGGCCGACACCGAGGAGCGGGTGGCCGCGGCGCTGGAGGTCTTCAAGGAGAAGCTCGTCAAGCGGAGCATCTCGCTCAAGGTGCTCGACGCGGGAGAGCCGCAGGCCTCCGGCAAGAGCTACAAGATCGGCGCGAAGATCAAGCAGGGCATCGAGTCCGACACCGCGAAGAAGATCGCGAAGATCATCCGCGACGAGGGCCCCAAGGGCGTGCAGGCGCAGATCCAGGGCGACCAGCTCCGGGTGACCGGCAAGAAGCGGGACGACCTGCAGGCGGTGCAGCAGCTGCTGCGCGGCAAGGACCTCGACGTCGCCCTCCAGTTCGACAACTACCGCTGAGCCGCCGACCCGGCGGGCGGCGGAGCCCCGGGACGGCGTCGGCGGTCCGGTCGCACCGGGTCGTACTGTCGAGGGCCGACGCCCGTCCCGGGCGCCGCCCGACCCGTGGAAGGCCCCTGTGACCCCCCGCAGAAGCATCGCCGCCCTGACCGGCGCGGTGGTCGTCGGCGGCTTCGCCGTCTTCGTGGCGAGCTACGTCCCGCCCAACGAGCGCAGGAGCGTCGACGAGGGGGTCGAGCTGCTCAGCGGCCCCCTCGTCGGCGCCGGCTCCAGCGCCCAGCAGGCGGCCATGCAGGGCTGGACCGCCGGCTTCACCGCCGTCCAGCCCCGGGTGACCGTCAGCTACGACCCCATCGGCTCCGGCGGCGGCCGCGAGCAGTTCCTCGCCGGCGGCACCGACTTCGCCGGCTCCGACGCGGCGCTGGACTCCGAGGAGCTCGCGCAGGCCGAGGAGCGCTGCGGCCCCTCCGGCGTCTTCGAACTGCCGAACTACATCTCCCCCATCGCCGTCGTGTACAGCCTCGAGGGAATCGAGCAGCTCAACCTCTCCCCCGAGACCCTCGCCGGCATCTTCGACCAGCGGATCACCACCTGGAACGACCCGGCGATCGCCGCCGACAACCCCGGCACCGCGCTGCCGGACCTGCCGATCACGCCGGTCAACCGCGCCGACGACTCCGGCACCACCGAGAACTTCACCGAATACCTGGCCGCCGCGGCAGGCCCTGGGTGGCCGCACGAGCCCGACGGCACCTGGCCGGTCGCCGGCGGTGAGGCGGCCCAGGGGAACTCCGGCGTCGTGGCCGCCGTGGGTGGCGGGCAGGGCACCATCGGCTACGCCGACCTGAGCCAGGCCGGAGACCTCGGCGTCGCGAACATCGGCGTCGGCGACGAGTTCGTCGCCCCGACGGCCGAGGCCGCCGCCGCCGTCGTCGAGAACTCCCCGCGCCTCGAGGGGCGCAGCGAGCACGACGTCGTCATCGAGCTCAACCGGGACACCACCGGGTCCGGCGAGTACCCGATCGTGCTCGTCAGCTACCACATCGGCTGCATGGAGTACGAGGACCCGGAGGTCGCCGAGCGGCTCCAGGCCTTCATGACCTACGTCGTCAGCCCCGAAGGGCAGCAGGCCGCCGCCGAGGTCGCCGGGTCCGCGCCCATCTCCGACGGCCTCCGGGAGCAGGCCCTGGACGCGATCGACGCGGTCCGGGCCACCTGACCCGAGCGCGTCAGCCGCGGCCGGACTCCCGGGCCATCTGCTCCAGCCGGGCGATCCGCTCCGGCATCGGCGGGTGGCTGGCGAACAGCGACGCCAGGCCCTGGCCGCGGAACGGATTGGCGATCATCAGGTGGCTCTGGGTGACCAGCCGCTCCTCCTGCGGGAGCGGCCGGGCCGCCGTCCCCCGCTCGATCACCCGCAGGGCGTCGGCCAGCGCCAGCGGGTCCTGCGACAGCTCGGCACCCGAGGCGTCGGCCTGGAACTCGCGGCTGCGGCTGACCGCCATCTGCACCATCCCGGCGGCCAGCGGGCCGAGCAGCATGAGCAGCAGCCCGCCGATCATGTTGCCGCCGCCGCGGTCCGCGTCGGACCGGCCACCGAACAGCGACGCGAACATCGCCATGTGCGCCAGGTAGGTGATCACCGTGGCCATGGCGCCGGCGACCGAGCTGATCAGGATGTCGCGGTTGTAGACGTGCGAGAGCTCGTGGGCGAGCACACCGCGCAGCTGCCGGCGGTCCAGCAGCTCCAGGATTCCCTGGGTGACGCAGACGGCGGCGTTGCGTGGGTTGCGACCGGTGGCGAAGGCGTTGGGCTGCGCCGTCGGGCTGACGTAGAGCCGCGGCATCGGCTGCCGCGCCTCGGTGGCCAGCTCGCGGACGATCGCGTAGAGCGCGGGCGCCTGGGTCTGCGTGACCGGGAAGGCCCGCATCGACCGCAGCGCCAGCTTGTCGGAGTTGAAGTACGCGTAGCCGTTGACGCCGAGCGCGATCACCAGCGCGATGAGCAGGCCACCGCGCCCGCCGATGAGCGCACCCGCCATCAGGATCAGCCCACCCATGAGGCCCAGGAGCAGGGCGGTCTTCAGTCCGTTGTTCCAGCGATGCACGTCCGCTCCAACGTCGTCCTCCGGGCCCCCGTTCCCGCCGTCCCCCGGTGGAATGACGGAGCCACCGGCACGGTTGTCACCCCCGAACGCGGTGAAATCGTCGCCGCTGCAGCGTGTCCGGTTGCACAGCCCGGCCGCCGACACACGCACGTAACCTCGCCCGGTGGAGGTAGACCGCTGATGACTGGCACCAACCCGACCGTCGCGCCCTCGGACTCGAACGGCGCCCTGGCCACCACGGTGTCCAGCTCGGCCCCCGGCGGGCTCGTCAAGAGCGTCGTGGAGCTCGACCGCGTCGTGATCCGGCTGGCCGGTGACTCCGGCGACGGCATGCAGCTGACCGGCAACCGCTTCACCAGCGAGACGGCGTCCTTCGGCAACGACCTGAAGACGCTGCCCAACTTCCCCGCCGAGATCCGGGCGCCGACGGGCACCCTGCCGGGTGTCAGCTCCTTCCAGCTGCAGTTCGCCGACCACGACGTCATGACGCCGGGCGACGCCCCGGACGTCCTCGTGGCGATGAACCCGGCCGCGCTCAAGGCCAACCTCGGCGAACTCCCCGGCGGTGGCCTGCTGATCGTCGACTCCGACGAGTTCACGCCGCGCAACCTGGCCAAGGTCGGCTACGCCACCAACCCGCTCGACGACGGCTCGCTCGAGGGGTGGCAGACCGTCAGCGTGCCGCTGACGTCGATGACCCTGGACGCGCTCGCCGACTCCGGCCTGGGCAAGAAGGAGGCCGAGCGCAGCAAGAACATGTTCACGCTCGGCCTGCTCTCGTGGATGTACCACCGCCCCACCGAGGGCACGATCCGCTTCCTCGAGCGCACCTTCCGCCGGAAGCCGGAGATCGCCGCGGCCAACATCGCCGCGTTCCGCGCCGGCTACAACTACGGCGACACCACCGAGGCCTTCGCCGTCTCCTACGAGATCAAGCCGGCCCCGATGAAGCCGGGCCGCTACCGGAACATCTCCGGCAACCAGGCGCTGGCCCTCGGGCTCGTCGCCGCCGGCCAGCGGTCGGGGCTGCCGGTGTTCCTCGGCGCCTACCCGATCACCCCGGCGTCGGACATCCTCCACGAGCTGTCCCGGCACAAGGCCTTCGGCGTGCGCACGTTCCAGGCCGAGGACGAGATCGCCGGCATCGGTGCGGCCCTCGGCGCCTCCTTCGGCGGTGCGCTGGGCATCACGACGACGTCGGGCCCCGGCGTGGCGCTCAAGGCGGAGACGATCGGGCTGGCGGTCATGACCGAGCTGCCGCTGGTCATCGTCGACGTCCAGCGCGGTGGCCCCTCCACAGGTCTGCCGACGAAGACCGAGCAGTCGGACCTGCTGCAGGCGATGTTCGGCCGCAACGGCGAGGCGCCGGTGCCGGTCATCGCCCCGCGCTCCCCCGGCGACTGCTTCGACGCGGCCGTCGAGGCGGCGCGGATCGCGCTGACCTACCGGACGCCGGTCATGCTGCTGTCGGACGGCTACCTCGCCAACGGCGCGGAGCCGTGGGCGATCCCGGCCACCGACTCGCTCCCCGACCTCACCGGGTCGGCCGCCTTCGCCACCGAGCCCAACGGCGAGGACGGCGAGTTCCTCCCCTACCTGCGCGACCCCGAGACCCTGGCCCGCGCCTGGGCCATCCCGGGCACCGCGGGCATGCAGCACCGCATCGGTGGGCTGGAGAAGGCCGACCGGACCGGCAACATCTCCTACGACCCGGCCAACCACGACTTCATGACCCGCACCCGGCAGGCGAAGATCGACGGCATCGCCGCCTCGATCCCGGCCACCGACGTCGAGGACCCGGACGGCGACGCGCGCGTCGCCGTCATCGGGTGGGGCTCCACCTACGGCCCGATCGGCGCCGCCTGCCGGCGGATCCGCACCTCCGGCCGCAAGGTCGCGCAGATCCACCTGCGGCACATCAACCCGTTCCCGGCCGACCTCGGCGAGGTCCTGGCCCGGTACGACCGGGTGATCTGCCCCGAGATGAACCTCGGGCAGCTGGCGCTGCTGCTGCGCGCGAAGTACCTGGTCGACGTCCAGAGCCACACCCAGGTGCGCGGGCTGCCCTTCCGCGCCGCCGAGCTGGCCGCGGTCATCCAGGACGCCATCGACACCGGAAACCCTGCCGCTGTGAACGGAGCACTCCAGTGACCACCATCGACCTCGGTATGCCCGTCGAAGGCCCGATCGCGGACGCCATCACCGCCTCGGTCGCGAGCCAGGGCGAGAAGCAGACGGCGCTCAAGGCCAAGGACCTCAAGACCGACCAGGAGGTGCGCTGGTGCCCCGGGTGCGGTGACTACGTCATCCTCAACGCGGTCCAGAGCTTCCTGCCGAGCCTCGGCATCGCCCGCGAGGACATGGTGATCGTCTCGGGCATCGGCTGCTCGTCGCGCTTCCCGTACTACCTGAACACCTACGGGATGCACTCGATCCACGGCCGCGCCCCCGCGATCGCCACCGGCCTCGCCGCTTCCCGCCCCGACCTGTCGGTGTGGGTCGTGACCGGGGACGGCGACGCGCTGTCGATCGGCGGCAACCACCTGATCCACGCGCTGCGCCGCAACGTCAACATGACGATCCTGCTGTTCAACAACCGGATCTACGGGCTGACCAAGGGCCAGTACTCGCCCACCTCCGAGGTCGGCAAGGTCACCAAGTCCACGCCGATGGGCTCGCTGGACCACCCGTTCAACCCGGTGTCGCTGGCCCTGGGCGCCGACGCCACCTTCGTCGGGCGTGCCATGGACTCCGACCGCAAGGGCCTCACGGAGGTGCTCCGGCAGGCCGCCGAGCACCAGGGCACCTCGCTGGTGGAGATCTACCAGAACTGCAACATCTTCAACGACGGCGCGTTCGACCTGCTCAAGGACCCGGCCACGGGCCCGATGTGGACGATCCCGCTGGAGCACGGCAAGCCGCTGGTGTTCGGCCCGGACGGTGCCTCGTGCGTGGTCCGCGACGAGTTCGGCGGGCTGCGGATCGCCGAGACCAACCAGGTCGACGCGAGCGAGATCGTGGTCCACGACGCGACCCGCGAGGACCCGTCCTACGCGTTCGCGCTGTCCCGGCTGTCCAGCCAGGACCTCCGCTACACGCCGATGGGGGTCTTCCGGAAGGTGGCGAAGCCCAGCTACGAGGCGATGATGGCCGAACAGCTCCACGAGGCCACCCTGCAGGGCCCCGGGGATCTGGACGCCCTGCTCGCCGGCGGCGACACCTGGGAAGTGAAGGCCTGACGATCTAGGCCGGGACCGCGGGCCCGTCCTCCTCCGGGAGGGCGGGCCCGCGGTCGTTCCCGGGGCGTTCGCGCAGGACATCGCCCAGCACGGCCAGCGCGCCGCGCAGCTCCTCGCGGGTCGGGGCGGCGAAGCCCAGCACCAGACCCGACCGGTGGCTGCCGGATCCGGCGAGGTGGTGCCGGCCGAGCCCGTCGAGCGCGATCCCCCGCCGCGCGGCGCGCGCGATCACCTCCGCCTCGACCACGGCATCGGCCAGCGGCACCAGCACGTGGGCACCGGCCGGATCGCCCTCGGCGGTGCACCCGGCCGCGGCCACCGCGGCACGCACCTCGTCCCGCCGGGCCACCAGCTCGCGGCGCAACCGGCGCAGGTGCCGGGCGAGATCCCCGGACTGCGCCAGCGCGGTCAGCACCCGCTGGCCGGCCCGCGCGGGGCGGGTGCCGGTGGCCACGCGACGGGCCAGCAGATCGTCCCGCAGCGGCTCGGGCGCCACCAGCCAGCCGACGCCCAGCGTCGGGCTGACGATCTTGCTCGTGGTGCCGAGGTGGACGACGACGTCGGACCCCAGGGCGCCCAGCAGCGGCAGCGGAGCGACGTCGTAGCGCAGTTCGCCGTCGTAGTCGTCCTCGAGCACCCACCAGCCCTCGGCGCGGGCCCGGGCAACCAGCGCCACCCGCCGGGCCGCCGACATGCGGCGGCCGAGCGGGTACTGGTGCGCCGGCGTGCAGTAGACGGCGGCCAGCCGCGACGGCAGCGCGTCGACGACCAGGCCGTCCGCGTCGACGGGCACCGGGACGACCTCGGCGCCTGCGTCGCGCAGCGCGCCCACGACCCGCTGGTAGCCGGGGTCCTCCACCGCGACCCGGCTGCCCGGCGCGAGGGTGCTCGCCACCTCGCCCACCGCCGCGGAGGTGCCCGCGGTGGCGAGCACGTCGTCGGGACCGGCGACCAGGCCCCGGTGGCGGAGCAGGTGCTCGCTCACCGCCGTCCGGAACCCCGGGTCGCCGGCGGCGTCGGGGCGGAGATCGGCCGGCAGGTCACCGGCCGCCCGCCAGCCGCGCCGCCAGGCGGCCCGGTCGAGCACCTCCAGGCACGGTGAGCCGGCCCGCAGGTCGACCAGCGCGGGGACCGCCGCGCCGGGCCGGGCCGGAGACACCGGAGCGACCGGGGACGTGGGCGCGGCGCCCAGCACGAAGGTCCCGACACCCCGCCGACCACCGGCCCACCCCTCGGCGAGCAGCTGGTCATAGGCGGCCGCCGTGACCGTGCGACTGACCCGCAGGGCGCCGGCGAGCTCGCGGGTGGACGGCAGCCGGTCGCCGGGCCGCAGGCTCCCCTCCGCGGCGGCGACACGCAGGGCGTCGGCGAGCTGCACCGACAGCGGAACGCCGGCGCCGCGGTCGAGCACGAGGGGCGGGATGCCGGTCACGGGTCCTCCTCGGGGCAGCGGTGGCCTGCCGGAAAGCTAGCCGATTGGCCGTTCCGTACGGCCACCACCGCCCCGGAGGATGACGGCATGGACACCGCCGCCCCGCTCTCCCCCACCGACCGCAGCACCGTGCGCCGGGGCAGCAAGCGCGCCCGTAGCGACCGCGCGGACCTCTACGCGGTGCTCGACGCGGGCCTGATCGGCCACCTCGGCGTGCAGCTCGGCGGCGCCCCGGTCGTGCTGCCCACCGGCTACGGCCGTCGCGGCGACACCCTCTACCTGCACGGCTCGACGGGAGCCGCGACGCTGCGGGCCGCCGCCGCCAGCGTGCCGGTCTGCTTCACCGTCACCCACCTGGACGGCATCGTGTACGCGCGCTCGGCGTTCCACCACTCGGTCAACTACCGGTGCGCCGTCGTGCACGGCACCGCCCGGCTGCTCGACGACCCGGCGGAGCGGCTGCTCGGCCTGGAGGTGCTGACCGAGCACCTCGCGCCCGGCTCGTGGTCGGCGACCCGGCTGCCCGACCGCAAGGAGCTCGCCGCCACCGCGGTGCTCGCGCTGGACCTGGCCGAGGCCAGCGTGAAGATCCGCACCGGGCCGCCCGGCGACGACGATCGCGACCTGCCGGCCGCCGGCACTCCCGACCCCGTCTGGGCCGGGGTGCTCCCGCTGCGCACGGTGGCCGGGGAGCCCGAGCCCTGCCCGCGGCTGCCCGCCGGCACACCCGTCCCCGGGCGGGTGCGCGACCGGGCGCTCAGCCCGTCGGCGTGACCCGCAGCAGCACGTCCTGGTCGTCGCCGTTGTCGGTGGTCACGTAGAGCGCGCCGTCGGTGCCCTGCTCGACGGTGCGGATGCGCCCGTAGGTGCCGTCCAGCTCGGGCAGCCGGAACTGCTCGACGAGGGAACCGGCCTCGTCCAGGCGGAGCGCCAGGACGTGCTGCCCGCGGAGCGCGCCGAGCAGGAGGAGCCCGTCGTAGTCGGCCCACTGATCGCCGTCGAGGAAGGTGCCGTCGCTCGGTGCGATGGGCGGGGCGCCGGAGTCCCAGACCGCCGGCACCGCCCCCTCGATCTCCGGATCGGTCATCGGGACGCTCTCGTCGTACCCCCCGCCGCCCACGGGGTCCCAGCCGTAGTTGCCGTCGGGCTGCAGCAGGTTCACCTCGTCGTTCCGGTCGGGGCCGTGCTCGACCGAGTAGAGCTGCTCCGTGCCGGGCCGCGCCGCCAGGCCCTGCACGTTGCGGTGCCCGTAGGTGTAGATCAGGTCGGCGGCGCCGTCGTCCGGAGCGACGAACGGGTTGTCCGGCGGCGCTTCCCCGGTGGCCGGGTCGGCGCGCAGCACCTTGCCCGCCAGCGAGCCGAGGTCCTGCGGGTAGCTGCCGACCGCGTTGTCCCCGGTGCCGACGAACAGCGCACCGTCCGGGCCGAACTCGAGCCGGCAGCCGCCGTGCCGCCCGATGCGCTCGTTGAGCGGGATGCCGCCGATCAGCGGGGCGTCGACCCGGGTGGCCGACGACCAGTCGTCCGCCACCGTCCACGCGACGACGCCGATGAACCCGTCCTGGTCGCCCTGGCACGTGTAGAACCGCCGGTTCTCGGCGAACGCCGGATCCAGCGCCAGGCCCATCAACCCGGTCTCCCCCGCGACGAACAGGTCGCCGAAGTCGGCCTGCACCTCCTGGACGGTGCCGTCCGGGAGCACGGCGGTGAAGCCGCCCGCGCGCTCGTCGAGCAGGAGTGTTCCGTCCTCGGCCTGGGCGACGTCCCACGGGTGGTCCAGACCGTCGGCGATCACCTCGATCTCCAGCGCCGGGGCACCGGTGGGGGGCGACGTCGTGGGAGGTGTCGAGACGGACCCGGCCTCCTCCTCCGCCACCCCGTTCGAGCAGGCCGTGAGCGGAAGCGTCAGCACCAGCACGCAGGCGAGGGAGGACCGCATGCCTGGTCCGTGCCCACCTCGCTCAGCTGGTACGCGTGACCACGTAGTCGCAGAGCGCCGACAGCGCGTCCCGGACGTCGCCCTCGGGGACGGCGTCCAGCCGGCGGCGGGCACGGTCGGCGTACTCCCGCAGCACCTCGGTGGCCCGCTCCAGCGACCGCGAGGACCGCAGCAGCGCCAGCGACTCGGCGTGCTCGGCGTCGTCGGTGACCGGGCCGGCCACCAGCTCGCGCAGCCTCGCCTCGGCGGGGTCGTCCCCGGCCAGGGCGAACAGCACGGGCAGCGTGGCGATCCCCTCGCGCAGGTCGGTGCCGGGCAGCTTCCCCGAGACGCCGTCGACGCTGACGATGTCGATCAGGTCGTCGGAGATCTGGAAGGCGACCCCGACCTCCTCGCCGAACTCGGTCAGCGCCGCCACGAGCTCCGCCTCCACGCCGGCGAAGGAGGCGCCGAACCGGGCCGCCGTCGCCACCAGCGAGCCCGTCTTGTCGGCCAGCACGTCCAGGTAGTGGGCGATCGGGTCGTCCCCGGGCTGGGCGCCCACGGTCTCCCTGATCTGCCCGGTGACCAGCCGCTCGAAGGTGCGGGCCTGGATCCGCACGGCCTCGGGACCGAGGTCGGCCAGGATGTCCGACGCCCGCGCGAACAGCAGGTCACCGGTGAGGATGGCGACGCTGTTGCTCCACCGGCTGTTGGCGCTGGGCGCCCCCCGGCGCACGGCGGCCTCGTCCATGACGTCGTCGTGGTAGAGCGTCGCCAGGTGGGTGAGCTCGCAGACGACCGCGCCCTGCGTGACCTGCGGGGCGGTGGGATCCCCGAGCTGCGCGGCGACCAGCGCGAGCATGGGGCGGAAGCGCTTGCCGCCGGCGGCCATCAGGTGGCCGGCCGCCTCGCGCACGAACGGGTGCTCGCTCCCGACGGCGACGACCAGCTCGGCCTCCACCCGGGACAGGCCCTCGGCGAGCGCCTCGCCGAGGGCGCCCTCGGGCAGCCAGGGGCCGATGGTCGACGCCGGGGTGGACATCCGGTGCCAGACCTCGGGGGGAGTGCCATCGACTGCGGCACGGGCTCCGGTCATCAACCGACGAAGATAGCCGCCTGCCGCGCGAGGTCGAGCACCGCCCCGGGCAGGATGCCGAGCGCCAGCGTCGCCGTCGCGGTCACCGCGAGCACCACGGTCGTGGGCAGGCCGGGCACGCCCACGGTGGGGCCGTCGGCGGCCGGCTCGGAGAAGTACATGAGCACGATCACCCGCAGGTAGAAGAAGGCGGCGACCGCGCTCGCCAGCAGGGCCACCACCACCAGCGGCCACGCGCCCTGCTCGATCGCCGCCCGGAAGACGGCGAACTTCCCGGTGAACCCGGCGGTCAGCGGGATGCCCGCCAGCGCCAGCAGGAACAGGCTCATCACCGCCGCGGTGACCGGGGACCGGGCGCCGAGACCGGCCCACTGGGAGAGGTGGCTAGCCTCGCCGTCGCCGTCGCGCACGAGCGTGAGGACGGCGAAGGCCCCCAGCGTGGTGAACCCGTAGGTGAGCAGGTAGAACATCGTCGCCGCGAGGCCGGAGCCGCCCCCGCCGTCGGCCCCGAGCCCGAGGACGCCGGTCAGCAGGAAGCCGGCGTGCGCGACCGACGAGTAGGCGAGCATGCGCTTGAGGTCGGTCTGGGTGAGCGCGAGCACCGCGCCGACGACCATGGAGACGATGGCGGCGGCGTAGATCAGCGGCCGCCAGGTCCACTCGGCGGTGCCGAACGCGACGTAGAGCAGCCGCAGGATCGCACCGAAGGCGGCGACCTTGGTGCACGCGGCCATGAAGGCGGTGACCGGCGTCGGGGCGCCCTGGTAGACGTCCGGCGTCCACGAGTGGAACGGCGCGACGCTGGCCTTGAACAGCAGCCCGACGATCAGCAGGGCCAGCCCCAGGACCAGGAGCACGCCCCCGGTCTCGCCGGTGGTGGCCTCACGGATGTCGCGGAACCGCACGCTGCCGGTTGCCCCGTAGACCAGCGCGAGTCCGTAGAGGAAGAACGCCGAGGCGAAGGCGCCGAGCAGGAAGTACTTGACCGCCGCCTCCTGGGACAGCAGCCGGCGCCGCCGGGCCATCCCGCTGAGCAGGTACAGCGGAAGGCTCAGCACCTCCAGCGCCACGAACATGACCAGCAGGTCGTTGGCCGTGACGAACAGCATCATCCCGCCGATGGCGAACAGCGCCAGCGGGTAGACCTCGGTCTGCACGCGCGGGACCGTCGTCAGCTCCCGGTCCCGCGGGCTGCCCGCCGGGACGGCGGCGCTCACCACGAACGCCGACCGCGCGGGGTCGAGCGCGCGCTCGGCGAACAGCAGGATCGACAGCGCGCCGAACCCGGCGATCATGGCCTGCAGGAACAGCCCGGCGCCGTCGACGGCGAGCGCTCCGACCGCGGTCACCTCCTCGGCGCCGGCGAGCAGCAGCGTCGCGACGAACCCGCCGACGGTGCCGACGAGGGCCAGCCCCACCTGCAGCGGGTGCCGCGACTCGCGGGGCGCGAACGCCTCCACCAGGACCCCGGCGCAGGCCGCGCCGAAGACGAACAGCAGGGGCGCGAGAGCCGCCCAGGAGAGGTCGGGCGCCTCGATCATCGGTCGGTCCCTCCAGGGACACCCAGGTCGCCCATGGTGGCGACGACGGCGGGCTCGATCAGGTCCAGCAGTGGCTGCGGGTACACACCGAGGCCGATGATCAGGGCGATCAGCGGCGCCACCACGGCCAGCTCCCGCCGGTCGAGGTCGGTGAACCGGCGCAGCCCGCGGGCGGGCGCCGGTGCGGTCACGGTGGCGGTCGCGGCCGAGGCGCCGCCCCGGGCCGGCTCGGACCCGGGACCGGGCGCGGGGTCGCCACCGTGGACGTCGTCGAGCAGCACCCCGCGCGGCGGGCCGTGCATGGTCCGCTGGTACATCAGCAGCACGTACAGGGCCGCCAGGATGATGCCGACGGTGGCCAGGACCGTGAACACCGGCCGCTCGGGGAACGAGCCGATCAGCACGAGGAACTCGCTGACGAAGCTGTTGGTGCCCGGCAGCGCGAGGGAGGCTAGACCGGCGATCAGGAAGGCGCCGGCCAGCAGCGGTGCGTGCGCCGCGACGCCGCCGTAGTCGGCGATCCGGCGGGAGCCACCCCGGCTGATCAGCATGCCGACGACGATGAACAGCAGCCCGGTCGCGATGCCGTGGTTGACCATGTAGAGCACGGCACCGGTGGCGGCCTCGGTGGTGAACACGAAGATGCCCAGGGCGATGAAGCCGAAGTGCGAGATCGACGTGTAGGACACCAGCCGCTTCATGTCGGTCTGGCCCATGGCCAGCAGCGCGGCGTAGAGGATGCCGACGACGGCGAGGACGAGGACGAACGGGGCGAAGTACCGCGAGGCGTCGGGGAACAGCGGCAGGCAGTAGCGCAGGAAGCCGAAGGTGCCGACCTTGTCGAGCACGCCGACCAGCAGCACCGAGCCGCCGATCGGCGCCTCGGAACCGGAGTCGGGCAGCCAGGTGTGGAACGGCACCAGCGGCGCCTTGATGGCGAAGGCGATGAAGAAGCCGAGGAACAGCAGCTTCTGCACGTCCGGGTCGATGTCGAGCTGTCGCAGCGCGTCGAAGGCGAAGGTGCCCTCGCCCAGCTGGCTGGTGCTCACCACGTAGAGCCCGATCACCGAGGCGAGCATGACGAGCCCGCCGACCAGGCTGTAGAGGAAGAACTTGACCGCCGCGTACTGCCGGCGTGGCCCCCCGAAGCTGCCGATCAGGAAGTACATCGGGACGAGCATCGCCTCGAAGAACACGTAGAACAGCAGCACGTCGGTGGCGGCGAAGACGCCGACCATCATCGCCTCGAGCAGCAGCAGCCAGGCGAAGAAGACCCGGGCCGGCCGGGGTCCGGCGTCGGCCTCGTGCCAGGAGGAGGCGACCACCAGCGGCACGAGCACGCCGACGAGCAGCAGCAGCACCAGGGCGATGCCGTCGACCCCCAGCGCGAACTCGGAGCCGAAGTCGGGGATCCAGGAGACCGACGTGGTCAGCTGGAACCGTTCGCCGCCGACGTCGAAGGCGGCCGTGGCGAGCACCACCAGCGCGAGCACCAGCAGGCTGATCCCGAGGGTCACCTGCTTGGCCAGCAGCTCCCGGCCCCGGGGCAGCGCGGCGACGACCGCGGCGCCGATCGCCGGGACCGCGATCATCGCGATCAGGAACGGGAAGTCAGCCACCGAGCACGTCCTCTCCGACAGACCGGTCGGCGGTCATCGCCGTCCGATCGCTACTGCGGAGCGCTCCGCTCCTCGCTCGTTCCGCACTGCGCTCCTCACGCCCCAGTGCGCTCATCCGGCCGTCACCGCCAGGAGGGCACCCGCCACCATCACGGCACCACCGAGCATCCCCAGCGCGTACGTGCGCACGAAGCCGGTCTGCGCGCGGCCGAGCCGCGACGACGAGCCGCCGAGCCCGGCGGCCAGGCCGTTGACCGCGCCGTCGACGCCCCGGTTGTCGACCCAGACCAGGGCGCGGGTGAGCCACTGGCCGGGGCGCATGAACAGCGACTCGTTCACCGTGTCGGCGTAGAGCGCGTTCCGGGCCGCCCGGGTGACCGGCGAGACCCGCACCGGGGCGGTCACCGGCACCTCGCGGCGGCCGACGAACAGCCAGGCGAGCGCGACACCGGCGAAGGCGACGAGCGTGACGACGAGCCCGATGACGGCGGGGGCCACCACGTGCGCGGCCTCCGCCGGCTCGCCGTAGACCGGCGCCAGCCAGTCGGCGAGCGGGAACACCGCGACCAGCAGCGCACCGGCGAACACCGAGCCGAACGCCAGCACGACCATCGGCGCGGTCATCACCGCCGGCGCCTCGTGCGGGTGGACGCCCTCCTCCCACCGGGCCCGGCCGAAGAAGGTCATCAGCATCAGCCGGGTCATGTAGAAGGCGGTCAGCCCGGCGCCGAGGACCATCACGCCACCGAGCACCCAGCCCCAGACGTCGTCCCGGTCCAGCGCTACCTCGATGATCGCGTCCTTGGTGAAGTAGCCGGACAGGAACGGGAAGCCGATCAGCGCGAGGTAGCCCAGACCGAAGGTGCCGAAGGTGACCGGCAACCTCTTCCACAGCGCGCCGAAGCGGCGCATGTCCACCGAGTCGTTCATCGCGTGCATCACCGAACCGGCGCCCAGGAACAGCCCGGCCTTGAAGAAGCCGTGCGCCAGCAGGTGCGCCAGGCCCGCCACGTAGCCGGCCGGGCCGAGCCCGACGGCCAGGAACATGTAGCCGATCTGGCTGACGGTCGAGTACGCCAGGACCTTCTTGATGTCGTCGAAGGCGCAGCCGGCGATCGCGCCGATCAGCAGCGTCACCGCGCCGATCGCGAGGATGACCGCGCGGGCGGTGGGCGTGAGGTCGTAGATCGGTGCCGAGCGGGCGATGAGGTAGACCCCGGCGGTGACCATGGTCGCGGCGTGGATCAGCGCCGAGACCGGGGTGGGGCCCTCCATGGCGTCGGGCAGCCACGCCTGCAGCGGGAACTGGCCGGACTTCCCGCAGGCGCCGAGCAGCAGGAGCAGCCCGATCGCGGTGACCGTGCCGCCCGCCAGCGTGCCGACCGCGCCGAAGACGCCCGCGTAGGACGTCGTCCCGAGCTGGGCGAACATGATGAAGATCGCCAGCGCCAGGCCGACGTCGCCGACCCGGTTCATGATGAACGCCTTCTTGGCGGCGGTCGCCGCGGCCGGGCGGGTGTACCAGAACGCGATCAGCAGGTAGGACGCCAGACCGACGCCCTCCCACCCGACGTACAGCAGCACGTAGCCGTTGCCGAGGACCAGCAGCAGCATCGCCGCGACGAAGAGGTTCAGGTAGGCGAAGAACCGGCGGCGCGCGGGGTCGTGCGCCATGTAGCCGATCGAGTACACGTGGATCAGCGAGCCGACGCCGGTGATCAGCAGGGCGAACGTCGCCGACAGCGGGTCGAACAGCAGCCCGGCGGTGACGTCGAGGTCGCCGGTGGCGATGAACGTGAACAGCTCGACGTCGGCCGCGCGCTCGTCGAGGCCGGCCAGCTGCGCGGTGCACGCCACGGCGAGGATGAAGGCCGTGACGACCGTCGCCGTCCCCAGCAGGTGACCCCAGCGGTCGGTGCGCCGGCCACCCAGCAGCAGCACCGCGGCGCCGGCCAGCGGCAGCGCGATCAGCAGCCACGACCAGCCGAGCAGCCCGTCGGCCGGCAGCGTCTCAGACACAGATGTCCCCGTCTCGCCGTCAGTACTTCAGCAGGTTGGCGTCGTCGACCGAGGCGGACCGGCGGGTCCGGTAGATCGACATGATGATGGCGAGGCCCACGACCACCTCGGCGGCGGCGACGACCATCACGAACAGCGCGATGATCTGGCCGTCGACGGTCCCGGTGGACCGGGCGAAGGTGATCAGCGTCAGGTTCACCGCGTTGAGCATCAGCTCGATGCACATGAAGACGACGATCGCGTTGCGCCGAACGAGGACGCCGACGGCGCCGATCGTGAACAGGATCGCCGCGAGCACCAGGTAGTAGCTGAGCGTCATCGGTGCTCCCCTCCCGTGCGGCCGCCCGGGGTGTCGCTGAGCGTGGGGTCGAGGGCGCCGAGCGCGGCGTCCGGGGAGCCGAGCTGCTCGCGGCCGGTGGGCCGGGGCATCTGCTCGACCTGCTCCGGCTCGATCCCGGTGCCGAAGCTGTCCTCGGCCAGGCTGCCGTCGGGCAGCAGCGCGGGGGCGCCGACCGAGGTGGCGCGGGCGTGGACGCCGGGCCCGGGGAGGGTCTGCGGGCGGTCGGTGAGGAAGCGTGCCCGCGACCGCTCCTTCTGCGTCTGCTTGGTGCCCGGTTCCCGCTCCACGTGGGTGAGCAGCAGCGCGCCGACGGCGGCCACGATGAGCAGCGCGCCGGTGACCTCGAAGGCCAGCAGGTACCGGGTGTAGAGCAGCGCCGCGATCACCTCGACGTTGCCCGACGTCGGGCCGCGCACCCCGCCCTGCACCGCCTCGAGGCCGAGGACGGGCAGGTCCTGGGTGGCGCGGGCGATGCCGGCGCCCACGAGCGCGGCGAAGCCGGCGCCCAGCACGAGCGCCGCGACCCGCTGCCCGCGCAGCGTCTCGACCACCGAGTCGGAGGAGTCCCGGCCGACGAGCATGAGCACGAACAGGAACAGGATCATGATCGCGCCGGTGTAGACGATCACCTGCACGACGCCGAGGAAGGGCGCCTCCTGGACGACGTAGAAGACACCCAGCGAGAGCATCGTGAGCACCAGCCACAGCGCCGAGTGCACCGCGTTGCGGCTGAGCACCATGCCCAGCGCCCCGGCCAGGGCGACCGGGCCGAGGATCCAGAAGACGACGGCCTCGCCGGTGCCGATGACGACGGTCTCGAGCCCGTTCACACCTTCTCCTCGGCGACCGGTTCCGCGGTCGAGCCCTTCTCGGGCGCGCGCAGGTAGTAGTCCTTCTCGTCGTCGCCGAGCCGCATCGGGTGCGGCGGCTGCTCCATGCCGGGCAGCAGCGGCGCCATCAGCTGCTCCTTGGTGTAGATCAGGTCCTGGCGGTTGTCGTCGGCGAGCTCGAAGTCGTTGCTCATCGTCAGCGAGCGGGTGGGGCAGGCCTCGATGCACAGCCCGCAGAAGATGCAGCGCAGGTAGTTGATCTGGTAGACCGCGCCGTAGCGCTCGCCGGGCGAGAAGCGGGCGTCCTCGGTGTTGTCACCGCCCTCGACGTAGATGGCGTCCGCCGGGCAGGCCCAGGCGCACAGCTCGCACCCGACGCACTTCTCCAGGCCGTCCGGGTGCCGGTTGAGCACGTGCCGGCCGTGGTACCGCGCCTTGGTCACCTTCGGCTCGTACGGGTACTGCTCGGTGGTCACCGTGCGGAAGATCTGCGCGAACGTGACGCCGAACCCCTGCACCGCGGCGGGCAGCAGGCTGTCGCGCACCGCCGGCCGGTTCCGGCCGCCCTCGGACGAGCGTTCGACCTCCCCCCGGGAGCGCCGCACCATGTCCTGCTCGCCGGGCTTGCTGCGTTCAGGCATCGCCGTCCTCCTCGGATGTGGTGGCGCCGCGCCGCCCGGTGCCGACGACCGCGCCGGGCACCGGCTCGCCGCCGGTGCTCACCGGCTGGCGCCGCAGCCGCGGGGACGGCGGCACCGTCAGGTCCATCGGCGGGACCGGGAAGCCGCCCTCGGCCCGGCTCGGGCCTCCGCTCGGCTGCCGGCGCGCGCCGGCCGGGGGCAGCACCTCGGGCTCGGTGCTCGTCGGGTGGTTGGAGCCGGCCGCCGCCTCGACGGCGGCCAGGCGGGTGTCGCGGTGGCCGGCCCGGCCGGCGAGCCAGAGGCCCAGCAGCAGGACGACCGCGATGGGCACGCCCACGTAGAACGCGACCTCACCGGCGGAGAGTTCGGCCTCCCGGGACACGGCGCGCATCGTCGCGACGACGAGGATCCACACCAGCGAGACCGGGACCAGCACCTTCCAGCCGAACCGCATGAACTGGTCGTACCGGAGCCGCGGCAGCGTGCCGCGCAGCCAGATGAAGACGAACAGCGCGACGACGACCTTGAGGAAGAACCACAGCAGCGGCCACCAGCCGGTGTTCGCGCCGTCCCAGATCGAGATCGGCCACGGCGCCCGCCAGCCGCCGAGGAACAGCGTCGCGGCCAGGGCGGAGACGGTGACCATGTTGATGTACTCGGCCAGGAAGAACAGCGCGAACTTCAGCGACGAGTACTCGGTGTGGAAGCCGCCGACCAGCTCGCTCTCGGCCTCGGGCAGGTCGAACGGCGCGCGGTTGGTCTCGCCCACGACGGCGATCGCGTAGATGACGAAGGAGACCGGGAGCAGGACCACGTACCAGCTCGGCCCGGTGAACTCCCAGCCGAAGAAGGACAGCTGCGACCCGTCGGCCTGGGCGGCGACGATCTCGGACGTGGACATCGTCCCGGCGTAGAGGAAGACGGCGACCAGAGAGAGCCCCATCGCGATCTCGTAGCTGATCATCTGGGCCGCGCTGCGCAGGCTGCCCAGCAGGGGGTAGGTCGAGCCGGACGCCCAGCCGCCCAGGACGATGCCGTAGATGCCCATCGCCGACATCGCCAGGATGATCAGCACGCCGATCGGGGCATCGGTGAGCTGCAGCGGCGTCTGCTCGCCGAAGATGCTCACGACCGGCCCCATGGGGATGACGGAGAACGCCACGAACGCGGGGATCGTCGCGATCACCGGGGCCAGGAAGTAGACCGGCTTGTCGGCCATCGCCGGCATGATGTCTTCCTTGAAGGCCAGCTTCAGCCCGTCGGCGAGGCTCTGCAGGTAGCCGCGGGGGCCGACCCGGTTGGGGCCGATCCGCTGCTGCATGCGGGCAACGACCTTGCGCTCGAACACGATGGCGAACAGCGTCATCGCCACCAGCACGCCGAAGACACCGACGATCTTGATGAGGACGATCCACCAGACGTCGTTGCCGAAGTCCTCCAGGGTCGGCTGGTCGGCCGCGGCCCACACGTTCATCGCACGCCCTCCACGCCGGTGCGGGCCAGCCGCACGACACCGCCGGGCCCGGTGCCCAGCGCCGTCCGGATCTCGCTGCCGGGCGAGCGCATCGGCAGCCACACCACCTGGTCGGGCATCGCCGTGACCGTGACAGGGAGGCTGACCGAGCCGGTGAGCCCGCTGACGGTCAGCCGGTCGCCGTCGGCGAGGCCGAGCCGGGCGGCCGCCTCCGGGCTGATGCGGGCGACCGGGCGCCGCGCCGTGCCGGCCAGCTCCGGCTCGTCCCGCTGCAGCGTGCCGACGTCGAGCAGCTGCCGCCAGGAGGCGAGGACCGCCTCGTCGTCGCCCAGCCGCGGCGCGGCGGGCGGTGCGACGTCGAGGCCCGGGGCCTGCGCCGCCGAGCGACGGGCACCGAGCGCCGACAGCGCCGCGCGGGCGGTCTGCGGGCTGGGCAGCCGGAGGTCGACGTCCATCTCCTCGGCGAGGCCGTGGAGCACCCGGCCGTCGGTCAGCCGTCCGGTGCCGTGCAGGGTCGCGTCGAACGACCGCAGCCGGCCCTCCCAGTCCAGGTAGCTGCCCGCCTTCTCCGGCGCGGCCGCGACCGGCAGCACGACGTCGGCGCGCTCGGTGACCGCGCTGGGGAACATCTCCAGGCTGACGACGAACGCGGCCGCGTCGAGCGCGGCGACCGCCAGGTCGGGGTCGGGCAGGTCGGCGGGGTCGACCCCGCCCACCAGCAGCCCGGGCAGCCGGCCGCTGCGCGCGGCGGTGAGGATGCCGGTGAGGTCCCGCCCGGGGGCGTCGGGCACGGCCGCGGGGTCGATGCCCCAGACGGCGGCCACCTCGGCGCGGGCCGCGGCGTCCTCGACGCTGCGGCCGCCGGGCAGCAGGGTCGGCAGCGCGCCGGCCTCGACGGCTCCCCGCTCGCCCGCGCGGCGGGGCACCCAGGCCAGGCGGGCCCCGGTCGCGCGGGAGAGCTCCAGCAGCGCGGTGAACGCGCCGGGCATCTCGGCCAGCCGCTCGCCGGCGAGGACGACGGCGCCCGGCTCGCGCAGGGCCGCCACGGCCGGGCCGCCCCAGCTGCCCTCGGCCAGCGCGTGCAGCGAGCGCGCCTCGGCCCCGGGCAGCGTGGTGAGCACCGTGGCCTGGAGCTTCTCCGCCGCCCGGGTGGCGAAGGGCGCCAGGTCGAACACCGACAGCCCCCCGGTGCGCACGGCCCGGCGCAGCCGAAGGAACAGGATCGGCGACTCCTCCTCCGGCTCCAGCCCGGCCAGCAGCACGGCGGGCGCCGACCCGACGTCGTCGTAGGTGACGGCGCCGGTCGCGGGACCGGTGCCGGCGATGGCGACCTCCAGGAACGCCAGTTCCTCGGCCGAGTGCGCACGGGCGCGGGCGTCCACGTCGTTGGTGCCCAGCGCCACGCGGGCGAAGGTCGCCCACGCGTAGGCGTCCTCGAACGTCAGCCGGCCGCCGGGCAGCACCCCGACGCCGCCGTCGGCGCGGGCCTGCCGCAGGCCGGCGGCGGCCGCGGCCCACGCCTCGGGCCACGAGGCGGGCTCCAGGACCCCGTCGCGCCGGACCAGCGGCGTCGTCAGCCGCTCGTTCGCCGTGGCGTAGCGGAACGCGTAGCGGCCCTTGTCGCAGGTCCACTCCTCGTTGACCGCGGGGTCGTCACCGGCCTGCCGGCGGGTGATCTTCCCCCGCCGGTAGTCGGTGCGCATCGCGCAGCCCGACGCGCAGTGCTCGCACGCGCTGTCCTCGCTGCGCAGGTCGAAGGGCCGGGCGCGGAACCGGTACTGGGCGCTGGTGAGCGCGCCGACCGGGCAGATCTGGGTGGTGTTGCCGGAGAAGTAGGACTCGAACGGCTCGTCCTCGTAGATCGCCACCTGCTCCAGCGCACCGCGCTCGAACAGCTCGATGAACGGGTCGCCGGCGACCTGCTGGGAGAACCGGGTGCACCGGGCGCACAGCACGCAGCGTTCGCGGTCGAGCAGCACCTGGCTGCTGATCGGCAGCGGCTTCGGGTAGGTCCGCTTCTCGTCGACGAACCGGCTCTCGGTGCGGCCGTGGCCCATCGCCTGGTTCTGCAGCGGGCACTCGCCGCCCTTGTCGCACGTGGGGCAGTCCAGCGGGTGGTTGATCAGCAGCAGCTCCATCGTGCCCTGCTGCGCCTTGTCGGCCACCGGGCTGGTCAGCTGCGTCTTGACCGCCATGCCGTCGGTGACGGGCATGGTGCAGGAGGCGACCGGCTTGCGCTGCCCCTCCACCTCGACCAGGCACTGCCGGCAGGCGCCGACCGGCTCCAGCAGCGGGTGGTCGCAGAACCGCGGGATGAAGACGCCGACCTGCTCGGCCGCGCGGATGATGAGCGTCCCCTTCGGGACGGCGACGTCGAAGCCGTCGATGGTGCAGTGGACGGCGTCCGGCGGGGTGTGCGGACCCGGGGCGCCCGGGGGCACCGCGGGTGCGGGTGGCGGGTTGGTGGGCGTGAGCGTCATGATGCGGCTCCGACCGGCTCGAGGCGGAGGGAGCGGCCGATCCGGGCCTGCTCCTCGGGCGGCAGCAGGGCGACGTAGTCGTCCTTGAAGTACTTGAGCGAGCTGGTGATGCAGCTGGTCGCACCGTCTCCGAGGGCGCAGAACGACCGGCCCAGGATGTTGTCGCAGGTGTCGACCAGGATGTCGAGGTCTTGGGCGGTCCCCCGCCCGTGCGCGATCCGCTCGAGGATCTGCACCAGCCAGTAGGTGCCCTCGCGGCAGGGCGTGCACTTGCCGCAGCTCTCGTGCGCGTAGAACTCGGTGAACCGCAGGGTGGCCTCGACGATGGAGTCGGTCTCGTCGAACACCATCAGCGCGGTCGTCCCGAGCATCGAGCCGGCCGCCGCCACGGAGTCGAAGTCCAGCGGGACGTCGAGGTGCTCGGCGGTGAAGTAGGGCGTGGACGAGCCGCCCGGCGTCCAGAACTTCAGCTCGTGGCCGGGGCGGACGCCGCCGGCCATCTCGAGCAGCTCGCGCATCGTCGTCCCCATGGGGGCCTCGTACTGGCCCGGCCGGACGACCCGTCCCGACAGCGAGTAGATCTTGGGCCCCGGCGACTTCTCCGGCCCGAAGGCCTTGAACCACTCGGCGCCGCCGCGGACGACGAACGGCACGCTGGCCAGGGTCTCCACGTTGTTGATGACTGTGGGCGCCCCGTACAGGCCCGCGACGGCGGGGAACGGCGGCTTCAGCCGGGGCTGGCCGCGGTAGCCCTCGAGCGAGTCGAGCAGCGCCGTCTCCTCGCCGCAGATGTAGGCGCCGGCCCCGGCGTGCACGATGAGCTCGAGGTCGTAGCCGGAGCCGAGGATGTCCGAGCCCAGGTAGCCGGCGGCGTAGGCCTCCCCCACGGCGTTCATCAGCCGGCGGTGCGCGTGCACGGCCTCGCCGCGGACGTAGATGACGGCGAAGTTCGACCGGATCGCGTAGGCGGAGATGATCACGCCCTCGATGAGCGAGTGCGGGTCGGCCATCATCAGCGGCAGGTCCTTGCAGGTACCCGGCTCCCCCTCGTCGGCGTTGACCACGAGGTACTTGGGCATCGCCGCGGGGCCGCTCGGCTCCTCCCCCGGCTTGGGCTGCGGGATGAAGCTCCACTTCATGCCGGTCGGGAACCCGGCGCCGCCGCGGCCGCGCAGCCCGGAGTCCTTGACCAGCGTGACCAGCTCGTCGGGCGCCATCGACAGCGCCGTGCGCAGGGCCGAGTAGCCGTCGAGCCGCTCGTAGGTGGACAGCCGCCACGAGTTCTCGGCGCCCCAGCGGGTGGTGAGGACAGGAGTGAGGGGCATGGCTCAGGCCTTCCCGGGACCTTGGCCGGAGGTTCCCGGCTCGGACCCCGCAGGGGTGTCGGTGCCTTCCCGGCCGTCGGGCAACCGCCGTCCGGCCGGTTCGGGGGCGTCCGGGTGCGAACCGGCGGCGCCGGCCTTCTCCGCCGGGGTGTCGGCGGCGGCGACCCGGGCGTCCGCCGCCTCCTTGCCCGGGGTCTCCCCGGTCTCCCCGGAGGGACGCACGGTCTCGCGCGGCTCGCCGGCGTCGGGCTCCTTCGGCGCCGGGCCGGGCATCGGTGGCGCCGACTCGCCGCGCTCGGCGGCCAGCGCCAGCCCGGCCAGCGTGGGCCCCAGCGAGCCGGGGGCGTCGACGGCAGTCGCAGCCCCGGCCTCGTCGGCGTGCTGCGAGAAGCCGGCCAGCTGCCGGGAGATGCCCCTGAAGTCGGTGAGCGGGGCGCCGCGGGTCGGCAGCGGCTTCTCGCCCCGGCGCAGCGCGGCCACCAGGGCCCGGGCGCTGTCGACGTCCTGCTGGTCGTAGAACTCGTAGTCGACGGTGACCACCGGCGCGTAGTCGCAGGCGGCCAGGCACTCGGCGTGCTCGAGGGTGATCGACCCGTCGGCGGCGGTCTCGTCGTGGTGGACGCCCAGGTCCGCCGACAGCGCGTCCATGATCCGCTGGCCGCCGAGCACGCTGCACAGCGTGTTCGTGCAGACGCTGACCAGGTGCCGGCCGGTCGGGCGGCGCTTGTACATCGTGTAGAAGGTCGCGACCGCGCCCACCTCGGCCTTGGTCAGCCCCAGCTCCTCGGCGCACAGCGCGACGCCCTCGGGCGTGACGTAGCCCTGGTAGCTCTGCACCAGGTGCAGCATCGGCAGCAGCGCCGAGCGCGGCACGGGGTAACGGGCGATGATCGCCCGCGCCTCGAGCCGGGCCTGCTCGGGCAGCAGTGGGACCTCGGCCAGGGACGCGGTGTCGACCGGGCTCGAGTCGAGCCCGGTGACCGCCGTCCCCTCGGGGCTCCCCGGAAGTGCGCTCATCGGTCCACACTCCGTCCCTGGGTCGTCTCCGCGGCCGCTCCGCTCCTCGCTCGCTGGCGCTCGCTGCGATGCTCACTCACCTGTCGACTCCTCCCATCACGGGGTCGATCGATGCGATGGCCGCGATGACGTCGGCGATCATGCCGCCCTCGCTCATCGCCGCCGTCGCCTGCAGGTTGACGAAGCTGGGGTCGCGCACGTGGACCCGCCACGGCCGGGTGCTGCCGTCGCTGACCACGTGGTAGCCGAGCTCCCCGCGGGGCGACTCGATCGGCACGTAGACCTGCCCGGCCGGTACCCGGAAGCCCTCGGTGACCAGCTTGAAGTGGTGGATCAGGGCCTCCATCGACTGGCCCATGATGTGCCGCACGTGGTCCAGCGAGTTCCCCATGCCGTCGGCGCCGAGGGACAGCTGCGCGGGCCAGGCGATCTTCTTGTCCTCGACCATGACCGGGCCCGGCTCCAGCCGGTCCAGCGCCTGGGCGATGAGCTTCAGCGACTCGTTCACCTCCGCCATGCGGACCAGGTAGCGGCCCCAGGCGTCGCAGGTGTCGGCGGTCGGCACCTCGAAGTCGTAGGTCTCGTAGCCGAGGTAGGGCTCGACCTTGCGCAGGTCCCAGGCCAGGCCGGTGGCCCGCAGGATCGGCCCGGTGACGCCGAGCGCGACGCAGCCGGTGAGGTCGAGGTAGCCGGCGTCCTTGAGCCGGTTCTGCCAGATCGGCTGGCCGGTGAGCAGCCGGTGGAAGTCGGCCACCCGCTTCGGGAAGACCTGCAGGAACTCGCGGATGTGCTCGACGGTGCCCTCGGGGAGGTCCTGCGCCAGGCCGCCGGGGCGGATGTAGGCGTGGTTCATCCGCAGGCCGGTGATCTCCTCGAGCAGGTCGAGAACCGTCTCGCGCTCGCGGAAGCCGTTGGTCATGCCCGTGAGGGCACCCATCTCCATGCCGAACGTGGCCAGGGCGACCAGGTGCGAGGCGATCCGGTTGAGCTCCATGACGAGCACGCGGATCGTCTGGGCCCGCTGCGGGACCTCCACGCCGAGCAGTTTCTCGACGGACATGCAGTAGCCGGCCTCGTTGAACAGCGGGGCCAGGTAGTCCATCCGGGTCACGAACGTGGTGCCCTGCACCCAGTTCCGGTACTCGGTGTTCTTCTCGATGCCGGTGTGCAGGTAGCCGATGACCACCCGCGCCTTGGTCACCGTCTCGCCCTCGAGATCGAGGACCAGCCGCAGCACGCCGTGGGTGGACGGGTGCTGCGGGCCCATGTTGACGACGAGGCGCTCCTCGCCGTGCGGGTCGGCCCCCAGCGTCAGGTCCCAGTCCCCACCGGTCACGGTGTAGACGCGGCCCTCGGTCGTCTCGCGGGAGCCGGCGTAGGGGTCGCTCGGGTTGTAGACGGTGCTCATCTCTGCCCCTCCTCGACTCCGGACTCGTTCCGCTCCTCGGTCGCTGGCGCTCCCTGCGATGCTCGCTCGCCCGTCGTCATCGGTAGGCCCTCCGGGTGTCCGGCGGCGGGATGGTCGCGTCGTGGTACTCCACGGGGATCCCGCCGAGCGGGTAGTCCTTGCGCTGGGGGTGGCCGTCCCAGTCGTCGGGCATGAGGATCCGGGTCAGCGCCGGGTGCCCGTCGAAGACGATCCCGAACATGTCCCACGTCTCGCGCTCGTGCCAGTCCGCCGTCGGGTAGATGCCGGTCACCGACGGCACGTGCGGGTCCTCGGCGGTCACCGCCACCTCCAGCCGGATGCGGCGCCGGTAGGTCATCGAGGTCAGGTGGTAGACGACGTGCAGCCGCGGGCGGCCGGGCTCCACGGCGGGGCCGCCGCTGTCGAGGTAGTCGACGCCGGAGACGCTGCTGCAGAGCTCGAAGCGCAGCGCCTCGTCGTCGCGCAGGGGCTGCACGAGGGTCAGCAGGTGCTCGCGGGCAACGAAGTAGGTGATCTCGCCGCGGTCGACCAGCACCCGGGTGACGGCGGCCGCCCAGGTGGCCTCGCCCACCGCGTCGATCAGCGCGTCGGTGACCTCGTCGAAGTAGCTGCCGTAGGGCCGCTCGGTGGAGTGCAGCGCCACCGCGCCGCCGGGCTCGACGCGCACGAGCCCGCCGAACCCGGAGGTGTCGCCGCTGCCGCTGACGCCGAAGGCGCCCTTCCGGAAGCCGCCCGAGGGCGCCGTGCTGTCGTCGTACCCGGCCTCCTCGCGGCCCGGGACGACCTCGCCGCCGTCGTTGCTCATCGCCGGTCCTCTGCCCCGGGGAGCAGCACGGCGTTCCCGCCGCGCCGCTCGATGGCGAACTGGCCGGCGCGCCCCTCGGCGGCCGCCTGCTCGTAGGCCCGGCGGGCGTCCTTGTCCACCCGCACGGTCGACGGCATCTCGACCAGCAGGTCCCGCGCGGTGCCGTCCTCGCGGGCCTGCCGCTGCTGCCGGGCCCGCTTCTCGCCCAGCGGCTCGTGCTGGATCTTGTGGTGGAGCTTGAGGATGGCGTCCATCAGCATCTCGGGCCGGGGCGGGCAGCCGGGCAGGTACATGTCCACCGGGACGACGTGGTCGACGCCCTGGACGATCGCGTAGTTGTTGAACATGCCGCCGGAGCTGGCGCAGACCCCCATCGCGAGCACCCAGCGGGGCTCGGGCATCTGGTCGTAGATCTGCCGCAGGACCGGCGCCATCTTCTGGCTCACCCGGCCGGCGACGATCATCAGGTCGGCCTGCCGCGGCGAGGCGCGGAAGACCTCCATGCCGAACCGGGCGAGGTCGTAGCGTCCGGCCCCGGACGCCATCATCTCGATCGCGCAGCAGGCCAGCCCGAACGTCGCGGGCCACAGCGATGACTTGCGGGTCCAGTTGACCAGCTTCTCGACGCTGGTCAGCAGGACCCCGCTGGGGATCTTCTCCTCGAGTCCCATGGTCAGGCTCCCCTCAGTCCCACTCGAGCCCGCCGCGCCGCCACTCGTAGGCGAAGGCGAGGAAGACGGTGCCGATGAACACGACCATCGCGACCAGGCCCCACACGCCCAGCGCGTCGTTGGCGACGGCCCAGGGGTAGAGGAAGACGATCTCGATGTCGAAGACGATGAACAACATGGCGGTCAGGTAGTACTTGACCGGGAAACGGCCGCCGGTGAGCGGCTGGTCGACCGGCTCGATGCCGCATTCGTAGGCCGCCAGCTTGGCCCGGTTGTACCGGCGCGGACCGACGAACGGCGCGACGGCGACCGAGAAGAGCGCGAACGCCGCGGCCAGGACGAACAGGCCGACGATCGGGGCGTAGGTCGAGAGCATCATCGCCACCCTAGGGTGATCCCGGTCACGCACGGGTCACGGTCCGGACACGGAGAGTTCGTGTCGGGTCGACATGTCGTCATGGCGGCCACCTCAGGTCGCCGGGGTCAGGCGGAGGAGGACGGCCAGGGCGCGGTCGACGGCGTCGCCGTCGCGACCGTCGGTCAGGTTGCCCATGAGCCGCAGCGCGGCGTCGGCCTGCGCCGGCCGGCGCAGGCCGCGGGCGGCCAGCAGCCGGACGACGGCGGGACGGGCCAGCAGCGCCAGGAACCCCAGCCCGAGCCGGTGGTGGCGGCCCAGCTCGGCGCGCAGCCGCGCGGGGTAGCGGTGCAGCGCCGCCTCGCGCGCGGCCCCCTCCGGGAGGGCGAGCGCCGCGGTGGCGGCCTCGGCGGCCATCCGGCCGCTCTCGATGGCGGAGCTGATGCCCTCCCCGTTGCAGGGGTTCACCGTCCCGGCCGCGTCCCCGGCCAGCAGGAGCCCGCGGGTGTAGGCCGGGCCGCGGCTCAGCGCCATCGGCAGGCCGGCCCCGCGCAGCGCGCCGACCGCGTCGTCCTCCCCCAGCCCGTCCGCCGCCGGGAAGGTGTCGAGCCAGCGGCGGAGGATCGCGCGACGGTCCGCCCCGGTGCCGCGGCGGGTGTCGAGCAGGCCGTACCCGACGTTCGCCGTCCCGTCGCCCATCCCGAAGATCCAGCCGTAGCCGGGCAGCGAGTCCCGGGTGGGGCCGTCGGCGGTCAGGTCGAAGGCGATGTCGAGGTAGGTGTCGTCGCTGCGGCGGCTGCGCGCGTAGCGGCGGAGGGCGACGCCGAGCGGCCGGTCGGTGCGGCGCAGCAGGCCGAGGCTCTTCGCCAGCCGGCCCGACAGCCCCTCGGCCGACACGACCAGCGGCGCCCGCCACGTCACCGGCGCGCGGTCCTCCCCCGCGTCGCCGTGGACCCCGACCACCCGGCCGGCGTCGTCGAGCAGCGGCCCGGTGACGGTCGTGCCGGTGACCAGCCGCGCGCCGGACCGCTGGGCGTGGGCGGCCAGCAGCGCATCGAGCTCGCGGCGGGTGCGGACCAGCCCGTGGTCGGGCCAGGAGTCCAGCCGCGGCCAGTCGACCTCGGCCACGCGGCCGCCGCCGTGCACGCGCAGGCCCCGGCGGCGCACCCAGCCGGGGGCGGAGGTGTCCACGCCCATGTCGCGCAGGGCCTGCACGCCGCGTGGGGTCAGCCCGTCGCCGCAGACCTTCTCGCGGGGGAACTCGGCCTTCTCGAGCACCGCGACGTCGACACCGCCGCTCGCCAGGTGCCAGGCGGCGCTCGACCCGGCCGGCCCGGCTCCGACCACGACGACGTCGGCGTGCTGCACGGTCCCGCGCTCGGTCATGGTCACCCCCGGCTCGTCGTCGGCCCCCGGCACTTTGTGAAAAGGTTCACAAGGTGCCACGGTCCGAGTCTAGGCCCGGGTGTGAGCTAGGTGACAAC
The DNA here is from genome assembly GCF_039679125.1 of Blastococcus sp. HT6-4. Classification (NCBI taxonomy): domain Bacteria; kingdom Bacillati; phylum Actinomycetota; class Actinomycetes; order Geodermatophilales; family Geodermatophilaceae; genus Blastococcus; species Blastococcus montanus. The sequence continues at coordinate 3,840,191 of NZ_CP155551.1, forward strand.
GGCCCCTCTACGGAAGCCCCTCCGCGCCACGGCGCCGGTCGGCCGATCCGGGTCAGGAGGGGGCCGGCAACCAGGTCCTCAGCCAGGCCACGGAGCGGTCGATCACCTGCTCGAGGGCGCCCGGCTCGGGGAACAGGTGGGTGGCCGCGGGGACGACGGCGACCTCGTGCTCGACGGCGAGCCGGTCGGCGGCCTGCCGGTTGAGCTCGATGACCTGCGCGTCGGCGCCGCCCACGATGAGCAGCACGGGCGCGCGCACCTGGTCGAGCGCGCTGCCGGCCAGGTCGGGACGACCACCGCGGGAGATCACCGCCCGGACCCGGTCCGGTCGCTCGGCCGCGGTGATCAGGGCGGCCGCGGCGCCGGTGCTGGCACCGAAGGTGGCGACCGGGAGGCCGGCGAGACCGGGCCGGCCGAGCAGCCAGTCGGTCGCGCCGGTCAGCCGCCCGGCCAGCAGCGGGATGTCGAAGCGCAGCTCGCGCGTGCGCGCGTCGACCTCCTCCTCGGCGAGGGTCAGCAGGTCCAGCAGCAGGGTCGCGTACCCGGCGGCGTGCAGGCCCTCGGCGACCTGCTGGTTGCGCGGGCTGCGCCGGCTGCTCCCGCTGCCGTGCGCGAAGACCACCACACCGTGCGGATCAGCCGGGCCGACGAGGTCGGCACGCAACACCGCCCCGGGCACGTCGACGACGACGTCCTCCTGGAAGGCGGGCACGCCCGGGTCAGCCGGCACCGCTGCCCTCCTCCGGCTCGCCGGGGCGGGCCTGCGCGAGGGCGGCGCGCACCTCGTCGTCCTCCGTCGCACGGAAGTCGGCGTAGCCCTGGCCGACGGCGGAGAAGTCCTCGGGAGCCCAGAGGCAGAGCAGTTCCTCCACGTCCGGCGCGATCTGCCCGCAGGCGTTGGGCGAGGCCACGGGGACGGCGACGGTCAGGTGCGCGGGCTCCTGGTGGCGGACGGCGGCGACCGCGGCGCGCATGGTCGAGCCGGTGGCCAGGCCGTCGTCGACCAGGACGACGCGCCGGCCGGCCAGGGCCAGCGGTGGGCGGTCGCCGCGGTAGGCCGCGGTGCGCCGGCGCAGCTCGGACACCTCCTCGGCGCGCACTCTCTCGAAGGTGGCGGCGTCCACCCCGGCGCGGTCCAGGACGTTCTCCTGCCGGACCGTCTCGATCTCGTCCCCCACGGCGGCGATCGCGCCCATGGCCAGCTCCGGGTGCCAGGGCAGGCCCACCTTGCGGACGACGACGATGTCGAGCGCTGCGTCCAGGGCGGCGGCGACCTCCGCCCCGATGACGACGCCGCCCCGCGGCAGGCCGAGCACGACCACGTCGCTGCGCCCGGGGGGCACCAGGCCGTCGTCCACCAGTCGCGCGGCGAGCGCCCGCCCGGCCTCCCGGCGATCTGCGAAAGGTCTCCGGTCTCCAACCATGCGTGTCGGGCTACCCGGCCTGACGGGCGGTTAACGATCGGGCGCCGCCGGGGTCAGACCGGGCGGGGGCCGGCGGGCGGCGGCGCGGTGGGGTCCGTCGGACCGGGTGTCGGGTAGGGGGCCGGCCCGGGTGGCGGCGTCGGGTCGGTCGGCGTCGGCGAGGGCGACGGCGGCTGCGGGGGTGGCGGCGGTGTCGTCATGCGCCGACGCTAGTGCCGGCCGGCCCTCCGCAGGGCCGGATGGCCCCTTCCTGCGCCCCACCGCACCGCGATCCCGGGTCCCGGGACGACGGGCGGCACGGCCTCAGGGCTTGCGGCCCCGGTGCAGCGCGACGATCCCACCGGTCAGGTCGTGCCACGCGACGTCGGCCCAGCCGGCCTCCTGCAGCCGGCCGGCGAGCGCCGGCTGGTCGGGCCAGGCGCGGATCGACTCGGCGAGGTAGACGTAGGCCTCCGGGTTGCTGCTCACCGCGCGGGCGATCCGGGGCAGCGCCTTCATCAGGTACTCGGTGTAGACCGTCCGGAACGGGGCCCAGGTGGGGCTGGAGAACTCGCAGACCACGAGCGTGCCGCCGGGCCGGGTGACCCGGGCGAACTCGCGCAGCGCGGCGTCCGGGTCGGCCACGTTGCGCAGCCCGAAGGAGATGACGACGCCGTCGACGCTCTCGTCGGCGAGCGGCAGGGCCATCGCGTCACCGGCCACCTTCGGCACGGGCCGCGCCGCCCCGGCACGGAGCATCCCCTGGGAGAAGTCGCACGCGATGGCCCGCACCCCACCGGCGGCCAGCTCCACCGTGGAGACGGCCGTCCCGGCGGCGACGTCGAGCACCGTCTGCCCCGGGCGGGCTCCCAGCGCCTCCCGGGTGGCCCGCCGCCACCCGGCGTCCAGGCCCGCGGAGAGCACGGTGTTGGTGATGTCGTAGCGCTCCGCCACGCGGTCGAACATGGCCGCGACGTCGGCCGGTCGCTTGTCCAGCCCGGCCCGCGTGCCGGCGGTGTGCGGGTTCTCTCGCCGGTCTGCCACGGCGTCGACGCTACAAGGCCTCCTACTCTGGACCCGTGACCGCGGCGGCCCTGACCTCACCGGCGGCGGCGTCGCGCAGCGTCACCACGGTCCGCTCGGACGCCGCCGGAGAGCTGCTCGACCTCCTCCCGGCGCGGGGCGGGCTGTCCTGGGTGCGCCACGGCGAGGGGCTGGTCGGCTGGGGCGAGGCCGCCCGCCTGGAGGTCTCCGGCCCCCGGGCGCTGGCCTCCGCGGCCGCGTGGTGGGCGGACTACACCGCCGGCCTGGACGTCGCCGACGAGCTGGGTGTGCCCGGCAGCGGTCCGGTCCTGTTCGCCAGCATCGCCTTCGACCCCGACGCGGGGACGTCGGTCTTCGTCGTCCCCGAGGTCGTCGTCGGACGGCGCGACGGCGTCGGCTGGGTGACCGCCCTCGGCACCGCCCCGGAGCTCCCGGAACCGGTGCCGCACGACGAGGGTCCCGCCCCCCGCCTGCGCTACGCCGACGGTGCGATGGACCCGGCCCGCTGGTGCGCCGCCGTGTCCGCCGCCGTCAGCCGCATCGACGCCGGCGACCTGGAGAAGGTGGTGCTCGCCCGCGACCTGCTCGTCTCCGCCGACGTGCCGCTCGACCCGCGGCGGATCCTGCGCCGGATGGCCGCGCGGTTCCCCGGCTGCTGGACCTTCGCCGTCGACGGCCTGCTCGGCGCCACCCCGGAGCTGCTGCTGCGCCGCACCGGCCGGCAGCTGTCCTGCCGCGTGCTGGCCGGGACCGCGCCGCGCGGGGCCGGCGCCGAGGACCAGCGGCTGGCCGCGGCGCTGCTGAACTCGGAGAAGGACCGCGGCGAGCACGCGCTCGCCGTCGACTCCCTGGTGCGCGCGCTGGAGCCGTACTGCCGGAAGCTGTCGGCACCCGCCGAGCCCGAGCTGCTCACCCTGGCGAACGTCCGGCACCTGGCCACCGACGTCGTCGGGACCCAGCGCGGCTCCGCGGGCCTGCTGGAGCTGGTCGGCGCGGTGCACCCGACCGCCGCCGTGTGCGGCACCCCGACGCCGGACGCGGCCGCGCTGATCGGCGAGCTCGAGGGCATGGACCGCGGCCGGTACGCCGGCCCGGTCGGCTGGCTGGACGCCGCCGGGGACGGCGAGTTCGGCCTGGCGCTGCGCTGCGCCGAACTCGTGGGCGACGACGGTGCGCGGCTGTTCGCCGGCTGCGGGATCGTCGCCGGCTCCGACCCGGCCGCGGAGCTGGCGGAGACCCAGTCGAAGTTCGCCGCCTTCCAGGCCGCGCTCGAGGGCTGACAGCCTCAGCCGCGCGGCGCAGGAGGCGCCCCGCGGCCGATGGCCGCGCCGATCGCCACCCCGAGGACCAGCGGGATCAGGCCGAGCAGGGCGACGCCGACCGCGGCATTCACGAGGTGGTCCGTCCATCCCTCCTGGCCGGGCACCAGGAGGGTCCAGCCGAGCGCGAACAGCGGCAGCGACACGACCCCCGTGCCCAGCGCGGCCGCGGCGCGCACGGTCCGGCCGGCCCGCCGGAACGGCAGCGCCCCGAGGACGGCGGGCACGAAGGTGAACAGCCAGTGCAGCACCGGGATGAGCGCGTCCACCACGGTCGTCGAGTAGGCCGCCGAGTAGAGGGCGTTCCACGCCAGGACGGCGGCCGTCAGCACGAGGACCGTCAGCCACGCCACCGCGGCCGGCCCGCGGAACCACGGCCCCGCCGCACGCCGGGTCGCGGCCGCCGCGACGACCAGGCAGACCACGGTCAGCCCGAGGACGAGCGCCCAGAGCGCCGCGGGCACGTCGTCGACCATCAGCCCGCCCCTGGTCAGCCGGGGGAGCGGCCAGTCCGCGATGCCGAGGGCCATCGCGGCGACGGTCAGCCCGGCGACGGCGAGCACGAGCGGCCAGGACCGCGCGGGCGCTGCGGGGGATCTCATGGTGCGCACCGTCCCACGCGTCAGCGCGGGGCGAGGGCCTGGGCCGCCACGACGCGCAGGTCGGCGGCGAGCGCGGCCTCCGCACGCTGGTCGGTGCCGACGACGACGACCCGCGGCCCGCCGAGCCCCAGCACCTCCGGGAGCTCCTCGGCCGAGCCGACCCGCGACGCGGCCCACCCGAGCGCCGAGGCCACCGCCACCAGGTCGCGGCCGTGCGGCGTCCCGAACACCCGGCGGTAGTTCCGGGCATGGCGGTCCTGCCCCGGCTCGAGCTGGGCGAAGATCCCGCCGCCGTCGTTGTCGGGCACGACGACCGTGAGGTCGGGACGGGGCTCACCCTCGCCCAGCAGGAGCCCGGTGAGGTCGTGCAGGAACGTCAGGTCGCCCATCAGCGCGAACGCCGGCCCGCCGTGCACCAGCGCCGCACCCACGGCCGTCGAGACCGTGCCGTCGATGCCCGCGACACCGCGGTTGGCGAGCACCGTGAGGTCGGGCCGCGGCACCGCGAGCCGGTCGACGTCGCGGACCGGCGTCGAGGACCCCAGCACCAGCAGCGCCCCGGACGGCAGCGCGGCGACGACGTCGCGGGCCAGCCGGGCGGCGGTCAGCCCCGGAGCGGCGTCGAGCGCCGCGTCCACGGCGTCGCCGACCCGTTCCGCGGCGACGCGCCAGGCGGCCGCCCACGGCTCGTCGGCCGCGTCGTCGGGCCCGGTACCGGCGAACAGCCGCGCGACCCGGCTGCTCGACCGGCCGGCGTCGGCCCACCGCGGGGACGCGCTCACCGTCTCGACCGCGACCGCCGGGTCGGCCAGCAGGGCGCTGACCGGCCGGGAGAGCGTCGGCCGCCCCACGACCAGCACCCGCTCGGGCCGGTGCGCGGCCAGCCAGGTGCCGGCACCGAGGAGCAGCGCACCGCCCCGCAGGGCCGCCCCGTGCCCCCAGAAGCCGCTGCTGGGCTCGGCGAGGACCGGCCGGCCGACGCCCTCGGACAGCCCCGGTGCGGCGTGCCGCGGCCCGTCGCCGGCGATCACCAGCATCCGCGGCGGCAGCCGGTGCGCCTGCGCCGCCCAGCCGGCCGACGGCTCCGCCGCGGTCCAGGGCCGCCCGCCGGGGCGGCCGGCCCAGGGCGCGGCGAGCTCGGCCGGCGGCTCCTCGTCGGGGAGCAGCGGGTCCCGCAGCGCGAGGTTGAGCTGCACCGGCCCCGGGTCGGCCGAGAGCGTGCCGGCGGCGATGGTCAGCGCCTTGGCCACCACGGACCGCCAGTAGCGGTTCTGCTCGGGCTCGCGGCCGCCCTCGGGGACGCCGACGTCGGCCGCCCAGCGGACCGCGCCGCCGTAGAGGCCGGGCTGCTCGATCGTCTGGTTGGCCCCGGTGGCCCGCAGCTCCGGCGGGCGGTCGGCGGTCAGCGCCAGCAGGGGCACCCCGCTCGCGTCGGCCTCGAGCACGGCGGCGTGCAGGTGCGCGGTCGCCGTCCCGGACGTGGTGAGCACCGGCACCGGGCGGCCCGAGGCCTTCGCCAGCCCCAGCGCCAGGAAGGCGGCGGTCCGCTCGTCGATCCGCACGTGCAGCCGCAGCCGGCCGTTCCGCTCGGCCGCGGCCAGGGCGAGCGCGACCGGCGCGGACCGGGAGCCGGGCGAGAGCACGGCGTCGCCGACCCCGCCGCGCACCAGCTCGTCGACCAGGACGCGGGCGAACGCGGTCGAGGGGTTCACGCGGCCCGCACCTCGGCGATCCGGGCGAGCCACCGCGCGGCCGTCGCCTCGCCGGCGGCCACCGCGGCGAGCCGGTCGGGCTCGGGCCGGCCGACGGGCAGCGCGCCGTCGACCGGCAGCAGCGGCGTGCTGCTCACGTCGTCGGCGAGCAGGGCCACCGTCGCCAGCCCGCAGGCGAACGGCAGCTCCGGCAGGGCGGCCGCCAGCGCGACCCCGGCGGCGATCCCGACCGAGGACTCCAGCGCCGAGGAGACGACGCACGGCAGGCCGTGCGCCTCGGCGACCCGCAGCGCCGCCCGCACCCCGCCGAGGGGCTGCACCTTGAGGACGACGACGTCGCAGGCCTCGCGCAGGTCCACCCGCAGCGGGTCGTCGGACCGCCGCACCACCTCGTCGGCGGCGATCCGCACGTCGATCCGCCGGCGCAGCGCGGCCAGCTCGGCGAGGGACGCGCACGGCTGCTCGACGTACTCGAGGCCCGTCCGGTCGAGCTCGCGGATCCGGGCGACGGCGGTGTCGACGTCCCAGGCCGCGTTCGCGTCCACCCGGATCGCGCCCCCGGGGCCCAGCGCGTCGCGGACCGCCTCCACCCGCGCCACGTCCTCGGCCGCCGGCCGGCCGGGCTCGGCCACCTTCACCTTCGCCGTCCGGCAGCCGGAGGCGCGGACGATCGCGTGCGCCCGCTCCGGCCCCACCGCGGGGACCGTGACGTTCACCGGGACCGCGTCCCGCACCGGCGCCGGCCAGCCCTCGACGGCCGACTCCACGGCCGAGGCCCACCAGCGGCGGCTCTCGGCGGCGGGGTAGTCCCAGAACGGCGAGAACTCACCCCAGCCGGCCGGGCCGCGCAGCAGCACGCCGTCGCGGACGTCGATCCCGCGGAAGCGGGTGCGCATCGGCACCTCGTACACCCGCAGGTCGGTGATCCCCGCCGGGAGCGCGGCGGCGGGGGCGGCGGTCATGCGGATCAGCGTAGTTCGGCAGGGTCGTAGGCTTGCGCGTCGTGGCGGGATCCGGAGGGGGCGGCGCAGCGAGGCGGCTCACCGCCGTGCCGGCGGCCGGGCTCACCTCCGCCGACGTCCGCGCCGCCCTCGACGGCGAGCGCCCGCTCGCCGTCCTCCCCGCCGGTCCCCCGGCCGTGGTCGACGCGGCGCGCGCGGTCCTGCGCCCCGGCGAGCCGCTGGAGCCCGGCGCCGACCTGGTCGTCGTCACCTCCGGCTCCACCGGGGGCGGGCGCGGCGTGCTGCTGTCCGCCGATGCTGTCCACGCCTCGGCGGCGGCCACCCACGACCGGCTCGGTGGCCCCGGCAGCTGGCTGCTCGCGCTCCCGGTGTCCGCCGTCGCCGGGCTGCAGGTGCTGTGCCGCAGCGCCCTGGCCGGCCGGCCGGTGACCCGGCTGGAGGTCGGGGAGCCGTTGGCCGCGGCGCTGGACCGGATGCCGGGCGACGGCCGCCGCTACACCTCGATGGTGCCCACCCAGCTGCGCCGGTTCCTCGACGCCGAGCCCGGCGCGCTGTCCGCCTTCGACGCGGTCCTGGTCGGCGGGGCCGCGGCTGACCCGGCCCTGCTGACCCGGGCCCGCGCGGCGGGCGTCACCGTCGTCACCACCTACGGGATGACCGAGACCGCCGGCGGCTGCGTGTACGACGGGGTGCCCCTCGACGGGGTCGGCGTGCGCGTGACCGCCACCGGGCCCGCAGGACCCGGCGGTGGGCACGTCGAGCTGGCCGGGCCCACCCTGGCCCTCGGCTACCGCGGTGACCCGGCGGGCACCGCCGCGGCCTTCGCCGACGGCTGGTTCCGCACCCGCGACGCCGGCACGCTCGACGCCGCCGGCCGGCTCACCGTGCACGGTCGGCTCGACGACGTGGTGATCAGCGGTGGGGTGAACGTGGCGCCGGCCGCCGTGGAGGCCGCCCTGCGCGAGCACCCCGACGTCGCCGACGCGGTGGTCTTCGGCCGGCCCGACGCCGAGTGGGGGCAGCGCGTCGTCGCGGCCGTCGTCCCCTCCCCCGGCGCGATGCCGGAACTCGCCGTCCTGCGACCGTGGGTGGGCGAGCGGCTGGGCGTGCCCGCCGCGCCGCGCGAGCTGCACGTGATCGCCGCCGTCCCGACCCTGCACACCGGCAAGCCCGACCGCCGCGGCGTCGCCGCCTCGATCCCCCAGGGAGCGCACTGACATGGCCACCCCCGCCCAGTGGCTGGCCGGCGCGCGCCCGCGCACGCTGCCCGCGGCGCTGGCGCCGGTGCTCGTCGGCACCGGCACCGCCGTCGCGCTCGACGGCTTCCGCCTCGTCCCGGCCCTGCTGGCGCTGCTCGTGGCCCTCGCCCTGCAGGTCGCGGTGAACTACGCCAACGACTACTCCGACGGCACGCGCGGCACCGACGCCGACCGGGTCGGCCCCGTGCGCCTGGTCGGCTCGGGCGCGGCCACCCCGCGGCAGGTGCTGGTCGCGGCGATGGCGTCCTTCGCCGTCGCCGGGGTGGCCGGGCTGGTGCTCGCGGCGCTGTCCAGCTGGTGGCTGGTCGCGGTGGGCGCGGTCTGCATCGCCGCCGCGTGGACCTACACCGGCGGCCCGCTGCCCTACGGCTACCGGGCGCTGGGCGAGGTGTTCGTCTTCGTCTTCTTCGGCCCGGTCGCCGTCGTCGGGACGACGTACGTGCAGACCCGGACCCTGCCGGGGCTGGCCTTCGCGGTCTCGGTGCCGATCGGGCTGCTCATCGTGGCGATCCTGGTGGTGAACAACCTGCGCGACATCGAGGGCGATGCGCAGGTCGGCAAGCGCACCCTCGCAGTGCTCCTCGGTGACCGCGCCACCCGCATCGGGTACGCGGCGCTGCTCGTCGTGCCGTTCCTCGTCATCGCCGCGGTCGGCACCACCCGGCCGTGGGCGCTGCTCGGGCTGGCCGCCGCGCCGCTGGCGCTCTCCCCGGCCCGCACGGTGCTCGCCGGCGCCCGCGGCCCGGCGCTCATCGGTGTCCTGCAGTCCACCGGCCTGCTCACCCTCGCCACCGGCGTGCTGCTCGGCACCGGGCTGGCGCTGAGCTGACGGCGGCTACTGCCCGCCGCTGAGCCGGTCGCGCAGGTCCTGCTTCGCCTGGCGACGGGCCACGCTGCGCGCCGCCAGCGCCTCGGTGAGCCGGTCGCGGGACGGGCGCAGCAGCACGTAGGACACCGGCATCGACAGCAGCAGCCCGAAGAGCAGGCCGGGGAAGCTGCCCAGGCCGGCCCACCAGAGGACCAGCACGAGCGTGGCCGCGATCGCGAGGCGGCCCACCGTGTACATCAGCAGCCACGGCAGGACCTTCGGCGGCGTCGCCGTACCGCCCGCCGGGCTCACCGGCGTGCCGGTGGTCGCGTTCTTCTCAGCCATGTCGGCCCTCCCACTTGGTCGAGAGAACGACCGTCGTCCTCGTCCGTGCGACCCCTCGGATCCTGTTCAACGCGTCGATGGCGGCCTCGAGTGCCGGGATGTCGGTCACGCGCACCTTCAGCACGTAGCCCTCGCTGCCGGCGACCCGCCAGCAGTCCTCCACCTCGGGGATCTCCCGCAGCCCCGCCTCGAGTCCGGTGTCGTCGACCGCGTCGCTCTCGATGACGCTCACGAGCGCGGTCACGTCCAGCCCGATCGCCGCGGGATCGACGTCGGCCCGGTACCCGGTGATGACGCCGGCGGCCTCGAGCTTCCCCACGCGCTCGTGCACGGCGGGCGAGGACAGGCCCACCTGCCGGGCGAGCTCGGCGTAGCTGGCGCGGCCGTTGGCCCGCAGCAGGTCGATCAGCTGCCGGTCGACGGCGTCGATGGTCGTTCTCCGTCCTGCCCCGGAGCGGAATCCTCCGCTCGTCGGCACCGAGTATCGCCGCGGACGTACGCTGGATGGCGACGAGGGGGTGGGCATCGTGGCTTTCCTGGTGGTGCTGGTGTTGGCAGTGGTGGTCGTGGCGCTCGTGATGCGTGCCGCGGCCAACTCCGGTCCGGACGGCCGGCCGGGCGGCGAGCGCCGGCCGCAGCGGCCGCAGGGGCCGGTCCGGTTCGTGGCTCCCGACGACGACCCGGAGTTCCTGCGGGAGCTCGAGCGGCGGGCGCGGCGGGACGACGGCTCCCCCACCTGACCCCGCGCGGACCGGCCGCCGGCGCTCAGGCGCCGGCCGGCCCGCCGTCCCGAGCGCTGCCGTCCTCCGGCCAGCCGAGCTCACCGCTGCCCTCGCGGGGCGCGCCCGGCCAGCCGAGGTCGCCCTCCTCCGCGCCGGCGCTCGACGCCGCCCCCGCGCTCGATGCCGCCACCGCGTCCGGCCCGGCCACCGCGTCCGGACGGGTCACTCGAGCCCGCCGTAGCTGTGCAGGCCGGTCGAGACCATGTTCACGTAGAGCAGGTTGAACAGCACGACGGCGAACCCGAGGACGTTGATCCAGGCGGCGGGCCGGCCACGCCAGCCGGCCGTCGTCCGGGCGTGCAGGTAGGCGGCGTACACGACCCAGGAGATGAACATCCAGGTCTCCTTGGGATCCCAGCCCCAGAACCGGCCCCAGGCGCTCTCCGCCCAGATCGCCCCGGCGATCATGGCGAAGGTGTAGATCGGGAAGCCGAAGACGGCGGTGCGGTGGGCCACCCGGTCCAGCCCCGCGGCCGACGGCAGCCGGGACAGCAGACCCGACTCAGCCCCCGGAGCACCCGCGCTCCGGCGGGTGCGGACCAGGTACAGGGCGCTGGCGATGCCGCTCACCAGGAAGACGCCGGAGCCGAGGACCGCGCTGGTCACGTGCACGGCCAGCCAGCTGGACCGGAGCGCGGCGACCAGCGGCCCGGCCTCGGCGTAGAGGAACAGGCCGATGCCGACCATCGCGAGCACCACCGGCCCGAGCACGAAGACGCCCATGTGCCGCAGCGTCGGCTGGCGCACGGCCAGCACGAAGAAGGCGACCATGGCGACGAGGACCACCGCGGTGGCGAACTCGTACATGTTGCCCAGGGGCATCCGCCCGGTGGCCACCCCGCGGGCGACCAGGACACCGGCGTGGGCCAGCACGCCCAGCGCGGTCACCGCCATGCCGAGGACGCCCCAGCGGTTGGCCCGGGCCGGCTCCGGCGTCTCGGCGTCCGGGGCCGGGACGACCGCCGGGCCGCCGCCGGCGGCGACCAGCTCCCGCGCCCGGGCGGTCCGCCGGCCGAAGGCCAGCTCCGCGCAGAAGGCGAGCAGCGCCACCGAGTAGAGCGCGACGCTGACGGAGAAGAGGCTGTCCGACAGCTCGGCCAGCGAGGAGTCAGTCACGCGGGGGGACCTCCGGTTCGGATGCGGTGCGGGCGGGTGGGGCGCTCAGCGCCCCGCGCAGGTCGTCGGACAGGGCGGCGAAGCGCGACCCGCTCTCGCCACCGCCGCGGGCGAGCGCGGCGAGCGTCAGCACGGTACCGCCGCCGTCGGCGCCGGGTTCGGCCCGGGCGAACACCCGCTCGCGGCGGAGCAGGAGCATCCCGAGCAGCCCGACCAGCACGGCGATCGCCGCACCGAGCACCCAGAGCTGGCCGGGGTCGTGCGAGTACTGCATCGCCGCGAACTCCTTGACACCGCTGAAGGTGATGCGGGTGCCGTCGGGCAGGTCCATCGACTCGCCCACCGAGAGGTTGGCCGCGCCGACCTCGCTGAGCCGGCCGCGCTCGATCTGGCTGGCGTCGAGCGAGTACACCGACTGCGGCAACCCGGAGTCCAGACCGAGATAGCCCTGGTAGGCGACGAGCGCGACCTGCGGTGCGAGCGGCCGCGGGTCGACGGAGGTCAGCACCCCGCCCTGCACCAGCCCCGTGGGGGCGAAGAAGCCCTCGAGGGCCAGTTGGTCCTCCTGGCCGGGGACGTCGGGCAGCTTGAGCGCGCCCTGGCTGGCCAGCGTCGTCTGGTCACTGGGGAGGAACGGGGCGCAGACGTCGGTGAACGTCGTCCCACCGGGCGCGGCCACGGTGAAGCACGGGGTGAAGCCGTGACCGGTCACGTACACCCGGTCGCCGTCGACGCGCAGCGGGTCGTTGACCCCGATGGTGGTCGGTCGCCCCTCGGCGGAGGGCGGGCCGTAGCTGATGTCAGCGGTGAACGAGGCGGCGGTGAGGTTCTCCTCGTACTCGGCCCGGAACTGCTCCAGGTCGACGCAGAGCGCGCCGAGATCGCCGCTGTCGACCAGCGGGCCCGCGGAGTAGGTGTCGTACTGCTGGAACGAGTTGCAGAAGCCCTGGCCCTCGGTGACCAGGATGCTGCCCTCGTAGCCCCACAGCTTGCCGCCGGCCAGGCCGAACAGCAGGGCGAGCAGGGAGAGGTGGAACAGCAGGTTCCCGGTCTCCTTGAGGTGGCCCTTCTCGGCCGACAGCTCGGGGCCGCGCGCCCCGTCGCGGCGGACCACGCGGAACCGGCGGACCCGCAGCTCCTCCTCGACGGCGTCGAGGGCGGCACGTTCGGCCAGCGGGGTGCGCAGCGCCGTGGAGTCGGGCAGCCGCAGCAGGTTCCGCGGCGCCGGGGGCGGCGGGGTGCGCAGCGCGCGGGCGTGCTCGACGGCGCGCGGGACCACGCAGCCGATCAGCGAGATGAACAGCAGCAGGTACACCGCGGCGAACCACGGCGAGCTGAAGACGTCGAACAGGTAGAGCCGGTCGAGCCACGGCCCCAGCTCGGGGTGATCGGCGAGGTACTGCCGCACGTTGTTCTGCGACAGCGAGCGCTGCGGCAGCAGCGAGCCGGGCACCGCGGCCAGCGCGAGCAGGAACAGCAGGATGATCGCCGTCCGCATGGCCGTCAGCCGCCGCCACCAGCGCAGCAGCTGGCCGCCCAGCCGCCGGGCCGCGGAGGGCCGCGGCGCCGGTGCGGGCGTGGCCGGCCGCGGGGGTGCCTCGACGCTCACAGCGCCGACTCCCCGAGCCCGGTGACGGCCAGCCACGAACGCAGCCAGCCCATCATCTCCGTCCACGCGCCGGTGACCAGCAGCAGCCCGACGAGCACCAGCACCGCGCCGCCGAAGCGGGTGACCGCCCGCGCGTGCCGGCGCAGGAACGTCGTCGCCCCCACGGCCCAGCGGGCGCCGAGGGCCACGAGCACGAACGGCACGCCGAGGCCGAGGCAGTAGGCCAGGCCCAGCAGGGCGCCGCGGCCGGCGGTGGCCTCCTGGAAGGCGAGGTTCTGGACGGCGGCCAGCGTGGGGCCCAGGCACGGCGTCCAGCCGAGCCCGAAGACGATCCCGAGCAGCGGCGCGCCGGCAAGCCCCATCGTGGGCCGCAGGGTCAGCCGCTTGGTCCGCTGCAGCATCGGCAGCCACCCGAGGAACGCCAGGCCGACGACGACGGTGACCACGCCCATCACCCGGGTGATGGCCTCGTTGTGCACCAGGAGCAGCCGGCCGAGCCCGCCGAACGCCGTGCTGATCGCCACGAACACCGCGGTGAACCCGAGGACGAACAGCAGCGCCCCGAGCACCATGCGACCGCGGGGGGCCCGCTCGTCCACCGGCCGCACCGCGGTGGCCGTGCCGCCACCCCCTGCAGCGGTGGTCTGCGCCGTCGTCGCCGTCGTCGCCGTCGTCACCGTTCCGCTGCCGACCAGGCCGGTGACGTACGACAGGTAGCCGGGCACCAGCGGCAGCACGCAGGGCGAGGCGAAGCTGATCAGGCCGACGAGGGCCGCCACCGCCGCGGCCACGAGCAGCGGCCCGTCGGCGACCAGCCCGGCGAAGGTCTCCCCCACGGCTCAGCCCTCCGCCGTCAGCAGGTCGAGCGTGCTCCGCAGGTCCTCCTGGGACACCTCGGCGGTGTACACCGCGGCCACCCGCCCCTCGCGGTCGAGGAGGATCGTCGAGGGGACGGCGGTCGCCGGGTAGTCGCGGAACGCGAGGGCGACCTCGCCGCGCGGGTCGTAGATGGAGGGGAACTCGATCCCGAACCGGTCGATGAACGCGAGCGCGAACTGGTCGCTGGTCTCCTTCACGTTCAGGCCGAGGAACTGCACGCCCTCGTCCCGCACGTCGGCGTAGACCTCCTGGAACTCCGGCGTCTCCACGCGGCAGGGCCCGCACCACGAGCCCCAGAAGTTGAGGACGGCGACGTCGCCGGCCAGCTGCTCGGAGGAGAACTGCCCGCCCCCGAGCAGCGAGCCGGAGAACTCCGGCGCCGACGCGCGCTCGGACTCGGGGATCACCTCGCCGCGCGGCGTGCCGGCGACGAACCGGAACTCGCCGCCGTTGTTCACCTCGACCGCGTCGGAGCCGGTGCTGCACCCGGTGAGCAGCGCAGCCGCCAGCACGGCAGGAAGCAGTCGTCTCATGCGCCGGGCACCGCGTCGGGGTCGGTGGCGCCGGCCGGCTCGGCGTAGGAGACGCCCTGCAGCTGGTCGCCGTCGTAGGTCAGGGACGTGATGCTGGCCAGCGAGCACTGCCGGCGGCGCGGGTCGTGGGCGAACCGGCGCCCCTCGACGTGCAGCCGGGTGGTCCAGATGGGCAGCTGGTGGCTGACCAGCACGGCCTCGCGCCCGCGGGCGGCGTCGCGCGCCGCCTCGACCGCGGCCAGCATCCGGGCGGCGATCTCCACGTACGGCTCACCCCAGGACGGCTGGAACGGGTTGCGCAGCTTCCACCAGTTGCGCGGCGCCCGGAAGACCCCGCCGGCGCCGCCGACGATCCTGCCCTCGAAGGCGTTGCCGGCCTCGATGATCCGCTCGTCGATCCGGACGTCGAGCCCGGTCGCCTCGGCGAGGGGGCGCGCGGTCTGCCGCGCCCGCTCCAGGGGGCTCGACACCAGGTGGGCGACGTCGTGCCCGGCGAACCAGTCCGCGGCGCGACGGGCCATGTCCTCGCCCGCGGTGGACAGCCGGAACCCCGGCAGCCGGCCGTAGAGCACGCGCCCGGGGTTGTGCACCTCGCCGTGCCGGAGCAGGTGGACGACGGTGAGCTCGCTCACGAGGACCGCTCGCTGTCCAGCGCGCCGGTGCGGTGGGTCTCGACCTCGGCGGCGGCGCGGGCCGCGGCCGGCAGCGCATCGAGCACCCGCTCCAGCGCCTCGCCGGAGAGCTGGGCGTTGACGAACCAGGCCTCGAACGCCGACGGGGGCAGGTACACGCCCCGGGCGAGCAGCGCGTGGAAGAACGCGGTGTAGCGGGCGACGTCCTGGGTGCGGGCGTCGGCGTAGTCGCGCACCTGTCGCTCGTCGGGCACGAAGAAGATCGAGAACATGTTGCCGGCCTGCTGCACCCGGTGCGGCACGCCGGCGGAGAACAGGGCCGCGCTGGCCGCTCCGCGGAGCACGGCGGAGACCTCGTCGCAGTGGGCGTAGACCTCGTCGGTGCAGTTGCGCAGCGTGGCCAGCCCCGCGGCCACCGCGACCGGGTTCCCGGAGAGCGTTCCGGCCTGGTAGACCGGGCCGCTCGGCGCGAGGTGGTCCATCAGGTCCGCCCGGCCGCCGAACGCCGCGGCCGGCAGGCCACCGCCCATGACCTTGCCGAAGGTGAACAGGTCGGCGTCGACGGGGTCCAGGCCGTACCAGCCCGAGGCCGAGACGCGGAACCCGGTCATCACCTCGTCGAGGACCAGCAGCGCACCGTACGCGGCGGTGATCCGGCGCAGCTCGGTGTTGAACCCGTCCAGCGGGGGCACCACGCCCATGTTGCCGGGGGCGGCCTCGCTGACGACCGCGGCGATCTGCGGGCCGCGCTCGGCGAAGACGGCCTCGACGGCGGCGACGTCGTTGTAGGGCAGCACGATCGTGTCGGCGGCCGCGCCGGTGGTGACGCCGGGGGTGTCCGGGAGCCCCAGGGTGGCCACGCCCGAGCCGGCGGAGGCCAGCAGCGCGTCGACGTGGCCGTGGTAGCAGCCGGCGAACTTGACCAGCAGCGGGCGGCCCGTGGCCCCGCGCGCCAGGCGGACGGCGGAGAGCACCGCCTCGGTGCCGGAGTTGACCAGCCGGACCCGCTCCACCGGCGCGACCCGGCGCCGGATCTCCTCCGCCAGCTCCAGCTCGCCCTCGGTGGGGGCGCCGAAGGAGAGCCCCCGGCGGGCGGCGGTGCCGACCGCGTCGACGACGTCGGGGTGGGCGTGCCCGAGGATCATCGGCCCCCAGGAGCTGACCAGGTCGACGTAGCGGCGCCCGTCGGCGTCGGTGATCCACGGGCCGGAGCCCTCGACCATGAAACGCGGCGTGCCACCGACGGCCTGGAACGCACGGACCGGGCTGTTCACCCCGCCGGGGGTGACCTCCTGTCCACGGGCGAAGAGGCCGGCCGACACCGGGGCCTCGTAGGTGTAGGGCGAGCTGTCCAGCGAGGTCACGGTCCCAGTGTCCCCTCTGATCCCGTGCCGCGGCCGGAGGCATCGCGCACACCGGCCAGGAGCGCGGCCCGCAGCGCCGCGGGGTCCCTCGTCGGCACCAGGACCGTCCGGCCGTCGGCGAGCCGCAGCGGCAGACCCGTGCGGCCGCGGGGCAGCGACCCGGCTCCGCCGAGGACGGGGGCCCCGGCGTCCACGCCCGAGTCGCCCGACCGCAGATGGGCGGTGTCGACGTCGGCCAGCGGCACCCGCTCGCGCCCGACGGTGAGCGCCGCGTCGGGGCCCTGCCCGTCCACCCGCACCGTCCAGACCCGCCGCGCCGAGAGACAGCCCACCGCCACGACGCCGGGGACGACGACGAGTGCGAGGCCCCGGAGCAGCGGCGGCACGTCCGGGCCCGGCAGCGCCAGGTCCGCGACGAGGAGGAGACCGAGGACCCCGACGACCGTCCAGAACGGCCGCCAGGAGCCCCCGGGCTCGACGTACGGGTCCACCGGGGTCAGCGCGAGACCAGGCGCGCGGCCTCGACCGCCCAGTAGGTGAGCACCTGGCCCGCCCCGGCGCGGCGGATGGCGATCAGCGTCTCCAGGATCGCCCGCTCGCGGTCGATCCAGCCGTTGGCCGCGGCCGCCTCGACCATCGCGTACTCGCCGCTGACCTGGTAGGCGCTCACCGGCACGTCGACCGCGTCGGCCACCCGGGCCACGATGTCGAGGTAGGGCAGCGCGGGCTTGACCATGACGGCGTCCGCGCCCTCGGCGAGGTCCTGCCGGACCTCGCGCAGCGCCTCGTCGGCGTTCGGCGGGTCCATCTGGTAGGTCGACCGGTCGCCGAACTGCGGGGCGCCCTCGGCCGCCTCGCGGAACGGCCCGTAGAAGCCCGAGGCGTACTTGGCGGCGTAGGCCAGGATCGGCACCTCGGTGAACGCGGCGCTGTCCAGCCCGGCGCGGATCGCCGCGACCTGGCCGTCCATCATCCCGCTCGGCGCGACGAGGTGGGCGCCGGCCTGGGCCTGCGCGATCGCCACCGCCGCGTACCGGTCCAGCGTCGGGTCGTTGTCCACGACGCCCGCGGGCGTGACGACGCCGCAGTGCCCGTGGTCGGTGTACTCGCACAGGCACAGGTCGGCCATGAGCACCAGCTCGTCGCCCAGGTCCGACCGGAGCTGCTGCAGCGCCACGTTGACGACCCCGTCGGCGGCGTCGGCCTGGGAGCCGACCGGGTCCTTGTCCGCGGGGATGCCGAAGAGCATCAGCCCGCCGATGCCGGCCTCGGCCGCCTCCTGCGCCGCCTTCCGCAGCGAGTCGGGCGTGTGCTGGACGACGCCGGGCATCGAGCCGATCGGGACCGGCGAGTCGATGCCCTGCTTGACGAAGACCGGCAGCACCAGGTCGGCCGGGGCCAGCCGGGTCTGCGCGGTCAGCCGCCGCAGCGCGGGCGTCGAGCGCAGCCGGCGCCCGCGCGCGAAGCCCGGGTTCGCACCGCCCCGGTGGGCGTCGCTCACCTGCCCTCGCCGTCCTCCGCCTCGCGCAGCGACAGCGCGTACTCGGCCAGCGCGTCCACCAGCGGGGCGACCGCGGCGGTCTCCGGCTGGACGTCGACGCGCAGGCCGAACTCCTGGGCGCTGGCCGCCGTCGCCGGGCCGATCACCGCGACGACGGTCTTGGCGTGCGGCTTGCCGGCGATGCCGACCAGGTTGCGGACCGTGCTCGACGAGGTGAAGCAGACGGCGTCGAAGCCACCGCCCTTGATCGCCTCGCGCACCGATGCGGCCGGCGGCGCGGCGCGCACCGTCCGGTAGGCGGTGACGTCGTCGATCTCCCAGCCCCGCTCGACCAGGCCGGCAGCCAGGGTCTCGGTCGCGATGTCGGCGCGCGGCAGGAGGACGCGGTCGATCGGGTCGAACACGTCGTCGTAGGGCGGGAAGTCGGCCAGCAGTCCCTGGCTGGACTGCTCGCCGGTCGGCACCAGCTCCGGCTGGATGCCGAAGTCGCGGACGGCCTCGGCGGTCTGCTCCCCGACGCAGGCGACCTTCACCCCGGCGAAGGCGCGGGCGTCGAGGCCGAGCTCCACGAACTTCTCGCGCACGGCCTTCACCGCGTTCACCGAGGTGAACACGATCCAGCCGTAGCGGCCGGTGACCAGGCCCTTGATGGCGCGGTCCATCTGCGCGGGGCTGCGCGGCGGCTCGACGGCGATCGTCGGCACCTCGACCGGCACCGCGCCGTAGGCCCGCAGCCGGTCGCTCATCTCGCCGGCCTGGTCCTTCGTGCGCGGCACCAGCACCCGCCAGCCGAACAGCGGGCGGCTCTCCCACCACGACGTCCGGGCGCGCTTGTCGACGGCGGCGCCGACGGTGGCCACGACCGCGCCGCTGAGCGGGTCGAGCCCGGCGGTCTTCTCCGCGACGGCCGACAGCTTGGTGACGATGCTCTTCTGGCCGGTGCCCGATCCGCCGGTGGTGACCACGACCGGGGTGCTGCCGGAGAGCCCGCCCTCGACCAGCCGCACGGCCGCGTCGGGGAGCTGGTCGGCCGTGCCCTGCAGCACCAGCGTGCCGCCGGCGCCGGCGGTCGCGGCGGCCAGGGAGGCGACGTCCACCCCGCTGCGCAGGTCCGCGGTGAGCGCGGTGCTGCCCATGGCCACACCGGCGAAGGCGGGGACGGCGGTCGCGGTGGCCACGCCGGGCACGACGTCGAAGGGCACCGAGGTGCGGCCGACGGCGAACACCTCCTTGACCACGTC
Organism: Blastococcus sp. HT6-4; assembly: GCF_039679125.1. NCBI lineage: Bacteria > Bacillati > Actinomycetota > Actinomycetes > Geodermatophilales > Geodermatophilaceae > Blastococcus > Blastococcus montanus. Next base: position 3,859,302 of record NZ_CP155551.1, read on the forward strand.
GTCGGAGGTGTACGGATCGCCGGTGACGAGCCGGACCACGACCGACCCGTTCTTGGCGCTCGCGACCGCGCCCTTGGCGATGTCGGCCGGCTCGCCGGAGACCGGCGTCAGCTCCGTCTCGGGGTTGGCCTCGCGGACGGCGTCCTGGACGGCGGGCGGGACGTCGGGGTCGACGAGGACCACCGCCGCCTCGGCCAGCGCCGCGGTCGCCCGGGCGGTGAGCATGCCGGGGTCACCGGGGCCGGCGCCGACGAACACGACCCGGCCGGACTGGCCTGCGGTCTTGCGGAAGCGCGTCATCGCGTGCTCCTGATCCTGGCCCGGGGGTCCCGGGCTTCTGTCATGGCCCGGTACCGGGCCGTTGGGGGGGTCTGTGGGGGTCGGGAGCTCACTCGCCGGCCGCCATGAGCGCGGCCGCGCCGCGGTCGAGCAGCTCGGCGGCGAGCGTGCGGCCGAGCGCGGCGGCGTCGGCCAGCGGCCCGGTGGTGGAGCCGCGGACGGCATCGCTGCCGTCGAGCGCGGTCACCGAGGCCCGGAGGTAGAGCTCCGGGCCGGTCTCGCCCTCGGCGACCTCCGCGTAGGCGGCGACCGGCGCGCTGCAGCCGGCCTCGAGCGTGGCCAGCGTGGCCCGCTCGGCCACCACGCAGGCGCGGGTCGAGGCGTCCTCCAGCCGGCCCAGCAGCTCCCGTGTCCGGGCGTCGCTGGTCCGGCACTCCACCGCCAGGGCGCCCTGGGCGGGCGCGGGCAGCACCTGCAGCGGATCGAGGGTCTCGGTGATCCGCTCCAGGCGGCCGATCCGGCTGAGCCCGGCGCGGGCCAGCACGACGGCGTCCAGGTCACCGGGGCCCGTGCCGGCGCCGGCCACGCGGCCGAGCCGGGTGTCGACGTTGCCCCGGATCGGCACGATCTCCAGGCCCAGGCCGAGCGCCCGCAGCTGGGCGACCCGCCGGGGGGCGCCGGTACCGATCCGGGATCCGGCCGGCAGCTCGCCGAGCGTCAGCCCGTCCCGCGCCACCAGGGCGTCCCGCGGGTCCTCGCGACCCGGGACCGCCGCGAGGCTCAGCCCGGGCTCCGGCGCGGTGGGGAGGTCCTTGTAGCTGTGCACCGCCAGGTCGACCTCCCCGGCCAGGAGGGCCCGGCGGATGGCGGTGACGAACACGCCGGTGCCCCCCAGCTGGGCGATCGCGGCCGACGAGCGGTCACCCTCGGTGCTGATGAACACCAGCTCGACCGGTACGCCGGTCGCGGCGGTGAGTGCGTCGGCGATGGTCTGCGACTGGGTGCGGGCCAGCTCGCTGGCGCGGGTGCCGAGGCGCAGCGGCACGCCGCCGCCCGCGGTGACGGCGGCCGCCGGCTGCAGGTCGGTGGCGGTCACGCGGAGCCTCCCGGACGCTCGGGGTCGACGGTGACGGCATCGGCCAGCCGGCCCGCACCGGGCGTGACGTCGGCGTCGATGCCGAGGCCGAACAGGGCCCGCAGCGCCCCGGCGTAGTCGGTCTCCCCGGGCGTGGCGGCCAGCTCCTTGACCCGCACGGTCGGCTCGTGCAGCAGCTTGTCGACGACGCGGCGCACCGTGCGCGCGATCTCCGCGCGTGCCCGGGCGTCGAGATCGGGCAGCCGCCCGGCCAGTCGCAGCAGCTCGGCGTCGACGACCTCCGCCGCCTGGCTGCGCAGCGCGGAGACGGTGGGCCCGACCGCGGCGGCCTGGCGCTCGGCGCGCAGCAGCGCGGTCTCGGCCTCGATCATGGCGCGCGCGGTGCTGATGTCGTCGGCGGCGACGGGTCCTCCGGGAGCGCCGTCCCTCCGCTCCCCCTGCAGGAGGGCCAGGTCGACGACGTGGACGCCCGGCAGGGCCGCGACCCCCGGGTCCACGTCCCGGGGCAGCGCCAGGTCGACGACGACCAGCGGCCGGTTCCCGCGGCCGGCCATCGCCGCCGAGACGACGTCGGTGGTCACCACCAGGCCGGTCGCGCCCGTGCAGGTCAGCAGGACGTCGGCGGCGGCCAGCTCCTCGGGCAGGTGGTCCATGGGGGCCGGCCGGCCGGCGACGGCCTCGGCGAGCCGGCGGGCCGAGCCCTCGGTGCGGCTGCTGACGACGACGTCGGCGCCGCGACGGGCCAGCGTGGTGGCGGCCAGCGCACCCATCGAGCCCGCGCCGACCACCAGCACCGGGCGGCCGGCGAGGTCGCCGATGCGCGCCTCGGTGCGGTCGAGCGCGACCGAGACGAGCGAGGCGCCGGCCCGGTCGATGCCGGTCTCGGAGTGCACCCGCTTGCCCACCCGTAGCGCGCGCTGGGCCACGGGGTGCAGCGCGCGGCCGACGGTGCCCTCCTCCCGGGCCAGCGCGTACGCCGCGCGCAGCTGGCCGAGCACCTGGGTCTCGCCGACGACCATCGAGTCCAGCCCGGCGGCGACGGTGAACAGGTGGGCGACGGCCTGGTCCTCGTAGTGCACCGTGACGTACGGGGAGAGCTCCTCCACCGTGGCCCCGGCCTGGCGGGCGAGCACCCGGCTGACGTCGGTGACGCCGCCGTGGAAGCGCTCGACCTCGGCGAACACCTCGACCCGGTTGCAGGTCGCCAGCACGAGGGCCTCGCTGACGTGGTCGCTCTCGACCAGTTCGTGCAGCGCCTTCACGCGGTCGTCGGCAGCCATCGCGAACTGCTCGAGCAGCGCGACGGGTGCGGTCTGGTGGCTCACGCCCACCGCCAGCAGACTCACGCCGACTCCTCCCCCGCGGGCACGGCGCGCTGCTGGCCCAGGAAGGCCAGCACCTGCAGCTCGACGGACAGGTCGACCTGGCGGACGTCGACGCCCGCGGGCGCCGCCAGCGTCACAGGTGCGAAGTTCAAGATGCTCCTCACCCCGGCCGCGATCAGCCGGTCGCAGACCGGCTGGGCCACGTCGGCCGGCGTCGCGATGACCCCGATGGAGGCCTCCCGCGCCGGAACGGTGGCTTCCAGTTCGGCCAGGGACTGCACCGTCAGCCCCCCGATGCGCTGGCCGACGCGGGCCGGCGCGGCGTCGAAGAGACCGACGAACCGGAAGCCCCGGCTCCCGAAACCCGCGTAGTCGGCGAGCGCCGTGCCGAGGTTCCCGATGCCGACGAGCACGCAGGCCCGCGACTGCTCGGCGCCGAGCACGCGGGCGATCCGCTCGCGCAGGGCACGGACGTCGTAGCCGACCCCGCGCACGCCGCAGGAGCCCAGGTGGGACAGGTCCTTGCGCAGGCCGGCCGGGTTGACCCCCGCGGCGGAGGCGAGGTCCCCGGAGGAGACGGTGGTCCGGCCGCCGTCGGCGAAGCTGGTCAGCACCCGCAGGTACACGGCCAGACGTGCGACGGTGGCCTCCGGGATGGTCCGGGGCCGCGGCTGGATCACGGGCTCTCCACAGCGGTCGCACCCGGGAGACCCGGCGGGCGCCGGGGGCGGGAACTGCGACATCGGGACACGCGAGCAGCACGTGCTCGCGTCCGCCACGGTAACCGCTTGTGAACGCAGGAACAAAGTTGCCGAGGGGGCAGGGGCCCCCTGACCTGGCCGATTCCGGCCGGTTGTGGCAGAGACCACCGTAACCGCCCTCCGGGAGCCACCCGGACGGGGGGCCCGCGGCCCCCGGAGGGATCAGCGAAGGCCCAGGTCGCGGCGCAGCCGGGGCACGTCGAGGGTGAAGTAGGAGTGCTCGCGGCCGTCGAGCAGCAGCACCGGGACCCGGTCGCCGTACTCGGCCTGCAGCTCCGGGTCGGTGTCGACGTCGACCTCGTGGACGTCGACACCGGCCTCGGCGGCGATCGGGACGAGCTGCTCGGCCGCGGTCAGGCAGAGGTGGCAGCCCTCGCGCCCCAGCAGCTGCAGCCGCGGCTCACTCACCGGCGGCCTCCTCCGCGCCCGCGGCCACCGCCGCCGGCTCGGCGCCCGTGAGCCCGAGCTCGCGCAGCCGCGCCCGGCTGACCTTGCCGGTGAGCGAGTGCGGCAGCGACGGGAGGAACTGCACCGACGTCGGCACCTTGTAGCGGGCCAGCGACTCCGCCGCATGGGCCTGCAGCTCCTCCACCGCCGGCTGCTCCCCCGGCGCCGCGACGACGACGGCCCGCACGGAAGCGCCGGTGCGGGGGTGGGGGACACCGATCACCGCGCTCTCCACGATCGCGGGGTGCTGGTCGAGCACCCGCTCCACCTCGGCCGGGTAGACGTTGAAGCCGCTGACGAGGATGAGGTCGCTGCGCCGGTCGACCAGGTGCAGATCCCCGTCCGCGTCGCGGTAGGCGAGGTCGCCGGTGCCGATCCAGCCCTCGGCGTCCGGCCCGTCGGCGCCGTCGGGCCAGTAGCCGGCGAACAGGTTCGGACCGCGCACCCAGATCTCCCCCGGGCCCTCGTCGTCGGAGTCGTCGGAGGCCGAGGTGGCGTGCGGGTCGGCCGGGTCGGCGGATCCGTCGGGTGCGGTGGCCTCGTCCGCGGCCGGCTGGTCGGCGGGCGGCAGCCCGCTCGTCGCCGTGTCCCGCAGCACCAGCTCCAGGCCGGGCACGGGGCCGCCGATGCAGGCGGGCTTGGCGCGCCCCGTGGCCAGGGTGCTGGCGACCACCGGCGCGGCCTCGGTCAGCCCGTAGCCCTCCCACACGGTGACCCCGGCGCGCTCGCGCATCGCCGTCCAGACGTCCTCGGGGAGCGGCGCCGCTCCGGCGGAGGCGACCCGCACGGCGGCGAACCCCCGCCGCAGCTCGGCGTCGCTGCAGGCGGCGAGCCATGCCTGGTACATCGGCGGTGCGCCCGGCACCGCGGTGACCTCTTCCTCGGCCATGACCGTCAGCGACGCCCGGGGGTCGAAGCTCTCCTGCAGGACGGTGCAGGCTCCGGTGGCGGCCGCCAGGCCGAAGCCGGCGTTGAGGCCGTAGACGTGGAACAACGGCAGTACCAGCAGCACCCGGTCGTCGGTGCGCACCGGCGGCGACGCCATCGCCAGGCACTGCTCCTGGTTGGCGCGCAGCGCGCCGGAGGTGAGCATCGCGCCGCGCGGCCGCCCCGTCGTCCCGCTGGTGTAGCAGAGGAAGGCGAGCGCGTCGGGGTCGTCGGCGACCCCGGCGGCCGGGTCTTCCGCCTCGGGCGGGCCGGGGCAGACGGGCACCTCGGCCGGCGAGCCCCGGTCCCCGGCGGCCACCAGGAGCGCCGCGCCGGAGTCGGTGAGCACGTGCTCGAGCTCGGGATCGGTGTAGGCGGTGTTGACCGGGACCACGACCAGCCCGGCGCGCAGGGCCCCGACGACGGCGCGCAGCCAGTCGATCCCGTTCGGCAGCTGGACGGCGACCCGGTCCCCCGGAGCCAGGCCGCGGGCGGCGTACCCCGCGGCCACCCGGTCGGCCAGCTCGTCCAGCCGGCCCCAGGTCAGCCGCCGGTCGCCGGCCACCACCGCCGGGGCGTCGGGATCGCGCTGCGCCGCCGCGCGCACGAGCGCGGCGAGCGACGTGCCTGCCTCGGACACGGGCATCTCCTGTCGTCGGTGCGGCAGGCAACCGGCCGTCGGCGCGCGGTGACGGGCGCGCCAGGGCAAGCTGCCGTGGACGAGCTGGGGCGATGTTGTCACCATGGCGCCTGCGCCGCAGCCCGCGTGCGCCGTTCCGGCGCGCCCCGGGAACCAGGACGGTCCAGGACAGCGGGCCGACGAGGAGGTCGATCGCCCGCATGCCGCAGCCGCTGGACGCCGAGCTGCCCGCCGGGGCGGTTCCGCACTACCGGCCCGGGGCACGCCCCACGCCGTTCCCGCGCGCGAGCACGGAGGCGCTGTCCGCCGACGCCGGCCTCGGTCGGAGCGCCGGGGCAGCGCACGCCGGCTCCGCAGCGACGGCGGAGCTGCCCGCCGGGGTGGCCGCTGAGCTCGCCGCGGCCGAGGCCGGGGCCGCCGCCTCCGGGAACGTCGACGTCTGGCACCTGGTCGGGCGGTCGCAGGCCGGCGACGCGGAGGCGTTCGGCCGGCTCTACGACCACTACGTGACGCTGGTGCACCGCTACGCCTACCACCGGGTCGGTGACCGGGCGACGGCCGAGGACATCACCAGCGAGACCTTCGTGCGCGCTCTGCGGCGGATCGACTCGCTGTCCTTCCAGGGCCGCGACGTCGGTGCCTGGCTGATCACGATCGCCCGCAACATCATCCGCGACCAGGTCAAGAGCAGCCGCTTCCGCCTCGAGGTCACCATCGCCGACATGCGCGACGCCGACCGGGCCACCGACGGGCCCGAGGACGCGGTGCTCCAGCACCTGACGAACGAGCAACTGCTGGCGTGCGTGCGACAGCTGGGGAGCGAGCAACAGGAGTGCATCGTGCTGCGCTTCCTGCACGGTCTGTCGGTCTCGGAGACTGCCGAGATCATGGGCAAGAAGGACGGCGCCATCAAGGCGCTCCAGCACCGGGCGGTCCGGCGGCTGGCGAGCCTTCTGCCCCACGGGCTGCGATGAGCCCGGGCCGGGGCATCCGCGTCACCGACCCGTTCCGCCGCCCGTCGGCCGGATCGGAGCGGGCCCGCGGCGGGAGCGGCCGCCGGAACGATGTCAGGACGGGAGGTCGCCGGTGAACCAGCACGACGACGGCGCACCCCCACCCGGTCCCACGGTGCTGCAGGACCGCGAGGAGGCGGTCGCCCACCGCCTCCGGGCTCTCTCGGGGCAGCTCGACACCGCCCCGGACCCGCAGTACCGGGCCCGGGCCCGGGCTCGCCTGGTCGCGATGACCGCGGTGCGCGGTCCGGCGCCCGCTCACCGCCCGCTGCGGGACCGGCTGCTCGCCGCCCGGGCGGCCGACCGCCCGCCCTCGCGCTGGCGCACCCGGCTCACCGCCGGGCTGGCCGGCGCCGCCGTCGGCGTGACCGGGCTGGCCGCGCTCGTCGCCGTCGCGGCGGGCGCCCAGCCCGGCGACCCGCTCTACGACCTCAAGCGCGGCACCGAGCAGACGCAGCTGGCGCTCGCCGGTGAGAGCCGCGGGCAGACCCTGCTGGAGCTGGCGCGCACGCGGCTCGCCGAGCTCGAGCGGCTGGACCCCGGCGGTGACGCCGGCCTGGCCCTGGCCACCCTGCGGGCGATGGACCGGCACACCCTGGAGGGCGCCGCCTGGCTCACGGAGCGGGCGGTCCAGGCGCGCGACGCCGGGGCCCTGGACGAGCTGCTGAACTGGGCGGCCACGCAGTCGGGACGGCTCCGCGCGCTCGGGGCGAACCTGCCGATGGGTGCCCGGCCGGCGTCGGACGACTCGGCGACCCTCCTGGACCAGGTCACCGTCCGCACCGACGGGCTGAGCGCGGCGCTGGGCTGCCGGTCCGGCCCGGTCGTCATCGGCGCCGACCGGCTGGGCCCGGTGCCCGGCGACTGCCCCGGGGACGCCGCGCCGTCCCCCGCGCCCGAGGAGCCCCCGGTGCCCGCCGTCCCCTCACCGGGAACCGACGGCCCGCCCCCGGCGGCGCCGCAGAGCCCGTCGGCGCCACCGACCACCGAAGGCCCTCCTCCGGCCGGTGCGCCGGGCGGCGCGCCGGGCCGCGCACCGGGCGGTGCCCCCAGCGATTCCCCCGGCTCCGGCGCACCGCCCCTCACCGGTGGACCCGCGCCGTGGGCGGTGCCGGAGGTGTCGGTTCCCGGCCGCGGCACCGGGACGCCGCCCGTGCCACCGGTGGTGGACGTCCCGGCGCCCGGGCCGCTGAGGCTCTGCCTGCCGCCGCTGGCCACCATCGGCGACTGCTGACCGGGACCTCGACCGCCACCCGGAACCGGTTAGGGTTCCGTGCACCGACCCTGACGCTCGGGGCGGAGCCAGCCAGGGAGGTCCCGTGCCGCGACTGCCGGTGCCCGGCCGCCGGGCCGCACGGTCCGGGGGGCGTCTCGACGAGGAGACGCGCGCGCACGTCGCCGGGGCGGCGTCGGCCGCGGCGGCAGATGTCGCGGCACCGGCGATGGTCCGTCCCGACCTCACCGGGGCGGCGTTCTTCGACGTCGACAACACCATGATGATGGGCGCGTCCCTGTTCTGGTTCGCTCGCGGGCTGGCCGCGCGGGAGTACTTCTCCAGCCGGGATCTCGCGCGCTTCGTCTGGCAGCAGGCGAAGTTCCGGATCGCCGGCAACGAGAGCGCCGACGACATGATCACCATCCGGGAGAACGCCCTGGCGTTCGTCGCCGGCCGCGAGGTCAGCGAGATCATGGAGGCCGGCGAGGAGATCTACGACGAGCTGATGGCCGACCGGATCTGGTCGGGCACTCGGGTGCTGGCGCAGCAGCACCTCGACGCCGGCCAGCGGGTGTGGCTGGTGACGGCCACCCCCGTGGAGCTCGCGTCGATCATCGCCCGGCGGCTGGGTCTGACCGGCGCCCTGGGGACCGTCGCCGAGGTCGTCGACGGCCGGTACACCGGCCGGCTGGTCGGTGAGCTCATGCACGGCCCGGCCAAGGCCGAGGCGGTGCTCGCCCTCGCCGAGCGGGAAGGGCTCGACCTCTCTCGCTGCACCGCCTACAGCGATTCGGCCAACGACCTGCCGATGCTCTCCCTCACCGGGACGGCGGTCGCGGTCAACCCCGACACCGAGCTGCGGGCGGCGGCACGGGCCCGCGGCTGGACCATCCGCGACTACCGCACCGGACGGAAAGCGGCACGGATCGGCGTCCCCACGATCGCCGCGGCCGCGCTGTCCGGCGGTCTCGTGGGCGGCGCGCTGGCCCTGCGGCGGCGCAACAAACTGCCCTGGTGGACCACCGAACCGATCGTCCCGGTCGCCGAACCGGGGCTGACGCTGCAGGCGCTTCAGGCGCCGAAGACGCTCTTCCGGCGCAGGAGCAGCTGGTAGAGCGAGTGCTGGATGGTCTCACGCACCTGATCGGTGAGGTTGAAGACCAGCATCGGGTCCTCGGCGGCGGCCGGGCCGTAGGACGCCGTCTCGATCGGCTCCCCGAAGGCGATGAGCCACTTCGACGGCAGCGGCACCAGGCCGAGCGGGCCCAGCAGCGGGAACGTCGGCGTGACCGGGAAGTAGGGCAGGCCGAGCAGCCGCGCGGCCGTCTTCGCGTTCCCGACCATCGGGTAGATCTCCTCGGCGCCCACGATCGCGCACGGGATGATCGGTGCCCCGGTCCGCAAGGCCGCCGAGACGAAGCCGCCGCGGCCGAACCGCTGCAGGGTGTACCGCTCGCGGAACGGCTTGCCGATGCCCTTGAAGCCCTCCGGGAAGACGCCGACCAGCTCGCCCTCGGTGAGCAGCCGCTCGGCGTCCTCGTTGCAGGCGAGCGTGGCGCCGAACTTGCGGGCCAGCGCGCCGACGACCGGGAGCTCGAACACGAGGTCGGCGCCGAGCAGGCGGAAGCGCCGGGCCGCGGGGTGCTCGTCGTGCAGCGCGACGGTCGTCATCAGCGCGTCGACGGGGATCGTGCCGGAGTGGTTCGCGACGACGAGCGCGCCCCTGTCGGCCGGCACGTTCTCCAGGCCGACGGTCTCCACGCGGAACCACTTCTGGAACAGCGGGCGGAGCGCCGGCAGCAGGACGTGGTCGGCGAGGTCCGGGTCGAACCCGAACTCGTCGGTGTCGTACTCACCGGTGAGCCGCCGCTGCAGGAACTGGAGCCCTCCGGCGAGCTGGTCCTCCCAGCCCGGCGCCGGCGGGGGCGGCACGAACTGGTCGTCGTCGTCCGGCCGCAGCGGGATCACGCGCGCCTCAGGCATCGCGCACCGCCCGGAGACCCGGGACCGGCGGAGCCGGCCGCAGCCAGCGCTCGACCGCCGTGGCGGTGCCGCCGACGTGGCCGAGCAGGGAGCGCAATCCGCCGGTGACGGAATGCACCGCTTCCGGAGCGACCACCGGCGAGACGGTACGGGCGTAGTCGGCCAGCGCCGCGGCCGTCGAGTACCGGGGGGTGTAGCCGAACTCCGTGCGCAGGACCGTGGTGTCCACGACCCGGCCGAAGTTGAGGAACCGCATCTGCTCCGGGGAGTAGTCGACGAAGCCGAACCGGCGCGAGAGCCGGCCGATCGAGCCGAGCGTCGGCGAGGGCAGCGGCACCTCGATCCGGCCGAGCCGGCGGATGGCCTGGGACAGCAGCAGGGTGCCCTGACCCCCCACGTTGACCGTGCCGACGAAGTCGCCGGTGGTGGCGCGGGTGAGGACCGCGAGGGCGTCGTCCTCGTGCAGGAGCTGCACGCGGGCGTCGTATCCCAGGGCGGTCGGGACCACCGGCATGCGCAGGAACCCGGTGAGCAGCGAGTCGATCCGCGGACCGATGAAGTTCGTGAAGCGCAGGACCGCGACGTCCACGTCGGGACGGCGGCGGCCGAACGAACGCACGTAGCCCTCGATGTCGACGCTGTCCTTCGCGAACCCGCCGGACGGCACCTGCCGCGCCTGCATCGCCTCGCTGAAGACCGCGGGATCGCGGGACGAGGCGCCGTAGACGGCGCTGGTCGACTTGAGGACGAACCGGCGCACCGACGACGCCCGCTGGCAGGCCGCCAGCAGCTGCATGGTGCCGATGACGTTGAGCTCCTTCATCGGCACCCGCCCACCGGACCCGGCGGGGGTCGAACTGATGTTCATGTGCACGACGGTGTCGACCGACGCCGCGGCGATGACCTTGCCTATCAACGGGTTGCGAATGTCGGCGCGCACGAACTCGGTGCGACCGAGCCGGCGCAGCATCGCCGGCGACGGCGGGACGGTGTCCACGCCGATGACCCGCTGGATGCTCGGGTCTGCTGCGAGCTCGGCCGCCAGCGCGCCACCCAGCCACCGGCTCACACCGGTGACGAGGACGACCGCGGGCGGCACGAGCGTCAGCTCACTTCTTGTTGCGACGCTGAACGCGCGTCTTCTTCAGCAGCTTGCGGTGCTTCTTCTTCGCCATCCGCTTGCGCCGCTTCTTGATGACCGAACCCACGTGGTGCTCCCGACGTCGTCACTACTCTGATCAGCTCGAATGCGACAGCGGGTCGCCCCCGGTGCCGCTCGGCGACCGAGCGTACCCGAGCCGCCCCGCGGCGATGCTGCCGCGGGCGGCCGGTACCGGGACGGGAGCGGGCTCAGGCGATGCCTCCGGCGCGACTCCGCGCGCCGGTCCGCTCCTCGCTCGTTCCTCGCTGCGATGCTCCCGACGCTGTCGTCACGCGATGTCGGTGTAGGCGTCTCGCAGGTAGTCCTGGACGGCGCGCTCCGGCACGCGGAAGGACCGGCCGACGCGCACGGCGGCGAGCTCGCCGGCGTGCACGAGGCGGTACACGGTCATCTTGGAGACGCGCATCATCGAGGCGACCTCGGCGACGGTCAGGAAGGCGACGGCGGCGCGAGGGGCCGGGACGGCCGGGCGGCCGATGGGCATGGCGGCGGGGTGCTGAGCCGGCACCGGGCGGGCCATCGCGGCGGCGTTCATCGGGCGACCCATCTGACGGGGCATGGGCATCCCCGGACGGACGACGGTGGCGGCAGCGTGGCGCTGGGGCATGGTCATGTCTTCGTCTCCGGTACCTAGCTCGTGTCGTGGCGCCGGCTTCCCCACCGGCAACTGAACACGCACGCGCTGGTACTGAGAGTAAGGGGACGCACGGGGCTGAAGCGATGGTTGAAACGAACAGGCGGACCGGTCCGTCCTAGGCAGAACTACACCTATGCAACACGGTGCACACCCGTTCCGGCGCGTGTAGCGACACGGTGAGCAAATAGTGACGCAGCGTCGACCACATTCGCCCCTGGGTGCACTACCGTGTTCGACCCTTGACGCTCAGTGGCCGTCGACCTGTCGACGACCGGGACCGCCCGGTGTCGACAGGTCGACCCCGCTCCGCGCGGACGACGTCGCGCCCGGACGTCGACGTCAGGACGTGTCGCGGCCCAGCTCCACCGAGCGGGCGTGCGCCGCCTCGATGGCGGCGATCAGGGCCGCACGCACCCCGTGCCGCTCCAGCTCCCGGACGGCGGCGATCGTCGTCCCGCCGGGACTGGTGACGGCCTCGCGGAGCTGGACCGGGTGCTCACCCGAGTCGCGCATCATGACCGCCGCGCCGAGCGCCGTCTGCACGATGAGGTCGGCGGCCAGCGCCCGCGGCAGGCCGAGCAGGATGCCCGCGTCGACCATGGCCTCGACCAGGAAGAAGAAGTACGCCGGGCCGCTGCCCGACAGCGCAGTCACCGCGTCCTGCTGCGACTCGGGCACCCGGCGCACCTGACCCACGGCCGCCAGCAGTGCCTCGGCCTCGTCCAGGTCCTCGTCCCCCGCGTGCGCGCCGGCGGAGAGCACGCTCATCCCCTCGTCCACCAGCGCCGGGGTGTTCGGCATGACCCGGACCACCGGGACGCCCGCCGGCAGGGCCGCCTCGATCCGTGCCGTCGGCACCCCGGCGGCCACCGAGACCACGAGGTGGCCGTGGTCCACGTGCCCGGCCACGAGCCCGAGGAGCGTGTCGATGTCCTGAGGCTTGACCGCGAGGAGCAGGACGCGGGCCCGGGCGGCCGCGTCGGCCAGCCCCACCGTCGGCACCCCGTAGCGCTCGGTCAGCTGCGCGGCACGTTCCGGGCTCCGTTCGACCACCAGGATGCCGTCGGCTCCCCCGCGCCGCACCAGCCCCGACAGCAGCGCCTCGCCGATCTTCCCGCCGCCGATGATCGCCAGCCCGCGGCGGCCGGTCGCGGTCACGACGGGCTCCCCTCGACGGGCGCCGGCAGACGGACGGCGTGGCCGGCGGCCAGCACGCGGTGCTGGTCCTCGGTCGGTTCTCCCCAGGGCATGACGTGCTCCCAGCTGTCGGGCGTCCGGCCGTTCCAGGCCGGGCGCGCACCGGTGATGGCGATCTGTCGTGGATCGACGGCCGTGCCGGCGGGCACCCCGCCACCGGCCATCAGGACGCTCAGGCAGCGCACGAGGAGCAGCTCCCCACGCGTCCCCCGGCGGTCCGGACGGCGTCCTCCGCTCCGGACCCCGGGCGCGCGGGCCGGCCGGGCAGCCGACGGGAGCGCGGACGGACGGGCACGCCCGAAACCGTAGTGCGCGGGCGTGTGCCCGCTCCGGGGGCCGGGTAGCGCCGCCCACATGGCAGGAGAACTGAACGGGATGAGGGTGGCCGTGCTGGCCACCGACGGTGTGGAGCAGGTCGAGCTGGACCGGCCCTGGCAGGCCCTCGAGGACGCCGGCGCCGAACCGGAGCTGGTGTCGTTCAGCACGGGGACCATCACCGCCTACGAGCACATCGACAAGGGGGAGCGCCGCACGGTCGACACCGACCTGGGATCGGCCGATCCGGACGACTACGCGGCGCTGGTGCTGCCCGGCGGCGTGATCAACGGCGACTTCGTCCGCGCCGACGCCGACGCGGTGACCTTCGTGAAGGCGTTCTTCGACGCCGGCAAGCCGGTGGCCGCGATCTGCCACGCCCCCTGGGTCCTGATCGAGGCCGGCGTCGTCCGCGGTCGCCGCATGACGTCGTGGCCCTCGCTGCAGACCGATCTGCGCAACGCCGGCGCCGACTGGGTGGACGAGGAGGTCGTCGTCGACGGGACGCTGATCACCAGCCGCAAGCCCGACGACCTCGACGCGTTCGGCGCCGCGATCGTCGAGGAGTTCGCCGCGTCACGGGATGAGGAGACCGCCGACGCCTGACCGCTCCGGCCGGTCAGGAGGCGGCGAGCAGCCCGGCCGCCGGGGCGATGGTGAGCAGGGTGCCGGCGAACACGAGGACGGCGAGCATCCGCGCGCCGACCGGCTCGGCACCCTGCCGCTGGCGCCACAGGTTGACCCCGCCCACCAGGCCGGTGACGGCGAGCGGCGCCAGGAGGACCGCCAGGTACGGGACGATCTCCCAGATCACGGTGGCCGCGAAGTAGATCCCCACCCCGGCCGCCAGCGCGATCGCCAGCTCGCCCGCGAAGCGCAACCAGGCCAGTGCGCTCTCGCGCGGCGTGCTGTCGGCGTCGACGTCCCCGGCCCGGACCACCGGGATCGGGCCCGTCGAGGGGTTCCCGGCGCGGTCGTCGGCGGCGGTGCTCCCGGCCGCGCGTGCGGTGACCCGCTGCGCTCCGGCGGCCGTGTCGTCCGGGCGCCGCAGCGAGGGCACCGGCTGCGAGAGCTGCGGGACCCCGGGCTTGCGGTCCGGCCGCAGGCCCGGGATGGCGGCCGTGACCGGGTCGGCCGCGGCGGGGCGCCTGGGTGACCGGGGCGCGCGGGCGGGCGCCGGGTCGGACGCCTGCTGGTCACTTCGCCGCCGGCCGTACCCGGCCCGCTCGGAGGCGGCGGTGTCGTCGGCGCGGCGCTGCCGGATGCCGGTGTCGTCGTCGTCGACACGGCGGCGGCGGGCGGTGCGGGCCGCGGACTCGATGCCGGCCTCACGGAGGATCTCGGCCAGCGAGCGCCCCCCGGTGTCCGGGTTCCAGTCCGGTTCGGCCATCACGCCCCTCCCAACGAGTCCAGCCTGCGCAGGATGACACCTTCGCGCAGGGCCCACGGGCAGATCCGCACGCACCGTACGTCGAGCGCACGCAGAGTTGCGGCAGCGACAACCGCTCCCGCGGGAACCTGGTGCGCACGATCGGGCGAGACGCCCGGCAGTTCGGCCAGCGCGTCGGACTCGATCCGCGACACGAAGCCCACCAGCTGACCGAGGCCCGTCGCGGTCAGCTCCCGCGGCGTCCGCAGCCCCGCCGACGACGGCGCGGCGCCGGCGAGCCGGGCGAGGGTCCGGAAGGTCTTGCTGGTGGCGACCACCAGGTCCGGGGGGCCGACCGCGGCGATCTTCTCGGCAGCCGGCGCGAGCAGGTCGTCGGCGTGCCCGGCGAGCGCGTCGAGCGCCGCCAGGTCGGGGCGCCCGCCGGCACGGGCCGCGGGGAGGTAGCGCCGGGTCATGCGACCGGCGCCCAGCGGGAGCGACAGCGCGACGTCGGGGTCCTCGTCGATGCCGGCGGCCAGCTCCAGCGATCCGCCGCCGATGTCGAGCACCAGCAGCCGGCCGGCGCTCCAGCCGAACCAGCGCCGGACGGCGAGGAAGGTCAGCCGCGCCTCGTCCTCCCCGCTGAGCACCTGCATGTCGACGCCGGTGCGCACGCGGATCCGGTCGAGCACCTCGAGCCCGTTGGCCGCCTCGCGGATCGCGGAGGTGACCAGGGCCATGAACTCGTCGCAGTTCTGCCTCTCGGCCTGCTCGCAGGCGTTCTGCACCGCGCGCAGCAACGCCTTCTCCCCCGCCTTGGAGAGGACGTCGTCGGGCCCGACGTGCTCGGCCAGGCGCAGCACCGACTTGTCGTCGTGCATCGGGGTGGGGTGCGCCCCGCGGTGCGCGTCCACGACCAGCAGGTGCACCGTGTTCGAT
The DNA here is from genome assembly GCF_039679125.1 of Blastococcus sp. HT6-4. Classification (NCBI taxonomy): domain Bacteria; kingdom Bacillati; phylum Actinomycetota; class Actinomycetes; order Geodermatophilales; family Geodermatophilaceae; genus Blastococcus; species Blastococcus montanus. Next base: position 3,874,608 of record NZ_CP155551.1, read on the forward strand.
CCGACGTCCAGTACCCCGAGGCGCATGGGGCCGATTCTGCCGGTCACCGTCGGCCTAGGCTGGGCCGGTGCGGAACGAGCCCCCCGAGGAGGTCGGCGCGGACTTCGCCCGGGAGTGGGTGGAGTTCCCCGATCCCGCCGATCCCGGGCACGTGGTGCGGGCCGATCTCACCTGGCTGACCTCGGCCTGGACCTGTGTCTTCGGGCGGGGGTGCGCCGGCGTCGTCGAAGGCCGCCCCGACGACGGCTGCTGCAGCCACGGGGCGTTCTTCACCGACGAGGACGACCTGGCGCGCGTGACCGCCGCGGTCGCGGAGCTGACCGACGAGGACTGGCAGCTCGCGCCCGCCGGGCGCGGCGCGTGGACCGAGGAGGACGACGCCGAGGACGCCCCCACCGACGGCGCCGAGGCCGTGCGGTCGCTGCGCACCCGGGTCGTCGACGGGGCGTGCGTGTTCCTCAACCGGCCCGGCTTCGCCGGCGGCAGCGGCTGCGCCCTGCACGGCATGGCCGTGCGCACCGGCCTGCACCCCCTCACGACCAAGCCGGACGTCTGCTGGCAGCTGCCGGTGCGGCGGGAGCAGGAGCACGTCGACCGGCCCGACGGCACCCAGGTGCTGATGTCGACCGTCGGGGAGTTCGACCGGCGGGGCTGGGGGCCCGGGGGTCACGACCTGCACTGGTGGTGCACCGGCTCGCCCACGGCGCACGTCTCCCCCGAGCCGCTCGTGCTCACCTACGCCGCGGAGCTGACCGCGCTCCTCGGCGCCCCGGCCTACGCCGAGCTACGCCGGCTGACCGAGGCCCGCCTCGACCAGGGGCTGGTCGCCCCCCATCCCGCCAGCCCGGAGCTCCCGGCCCGCCGGGGGCCGGTGCCCGTCGAGGTGCACCGGCGTCGTCCCGGCGTCTGAACGACCGCCGGCCCGGAAGGTCTGCCGGTAGGCCCGCGGGGACACCCCGCGCCGCCGGCCGAACTGCTCCCGGAGACCGGCCGCGGTGCCGAAACCGACCAGTCTGGCGATCTCCTCGACCGGGGCGTCGCTGTTCTCCAGCAGTTCCTCCGCTGCGGCCAGCCGCTGGCCCAGCAGCCAGGCGTGCGGTGTCGTGCCGGTGGTCGCCTTGAACCGGCGGGCGAAGGTGCGCGAGCTCATGAGGGCACGGCGGGCGAGGTCGTCGACGCTAATGTCCTCGCCGAGATGGGCGGCCGCCCAGGCCAGGGCCACGCCCAGCAGGTCGTCCTGGCAGGCCGGCACCGGGGCGTCGATGAACTGCGCCTGGCCGCCGTCGCGGTGCGGCGGGACGACCATCTCGCGGGCGAGCGCGTTCGCCGCCGCCGCGCCCCACTCCCGGCGGAGCAGGTGCAACAGGGCGTCCACGCCGGCGGCGGTGCCGGCCCCGGTGATGATGCTGCCGTTGTCGACGTAGAGCACCGCCGGGTCCACGTCGAGCGCCGGGTACCGCGCGGCCAGCTCGCCGGCGTACTTCCAGTGGGTCGTGACCCGCTTGCCGTCCAGCAGCCCGGTCTCGGCGAGCACGAACGCGCCCGTGCAGTGGCTGACCAGGACCGCGCCCCTGGCATGGGCCGCCCGCAGCGCGTCGAGCAGCGGCCCGGCCGGCGCCTCGTCGAACAGCTCCCAGGCGGTGATCAGCACGATGTCGGAGCGGTCGAGGCGGTCCAGCCCGTGCTCCACGGTGACCGGGATGCCGGTGTCGGTGCGCAGCACCCCCGGCCGCTCGGTGACCAGCGCGAAGTCGAACCGCGGCAGCCCGAGGTGGCGGCGGTCGTAGCCGAACACCTCGGCGGCGACGCCGAGGCCGAAGCTGCCGATCTGGCCGTCGGCGACGACGACGCTGACCACGACGGGACGCTCGCTGCCGGTCATGGGCACACTATGGCAGAAAAGATGCGGTGACGGTCGGTCCGGCCACTCGTCCCGGCGACCCGTCCGGCGCAGGCTCGCCACATGCTGCTGATCACCTGCCCCGTGACCCGGTCCGACGAGCTGGTCGCCGACCGGCGGATCCGGTCGGCCACCAACCACCCGACGCACATCGCCCTGCACGTGGAGTGCCCGGCCTGCCAGGGGGTGCACGTCTACCGCACCGGTCGCCGCTGGGACGCCGTCCGGGAGGCCCGGGCGACAACTCCCGCTCGGGAGGCGAAGCACCTGGCTCACGCCTAGCATCGAACACATGAGCGAAGCCAACTCCGCGGACCAGACCACCGAGAAGGACCCCGACACCTGGGTCACCGGCGACGAGCCGGCCACCGGCGCGCAGAAGAGCTATCTCGAGACCCTCGCCCGGGGCACCGACGAGGAGGTCCCCGAGGATCTCTCGAAGGCCGACGCCTCGAAGAAGATCGACGAGCTCAAGAACGACTGACGGCTGCCGTCAGGCCCTACCCCTGAGCCCGACTCCGCGCCCCGGTCCGCTCCTCGCTCGTTCCTCGCTGCGATGCTCCCGTGGCTGTCGTCAGGCCCTACGCCTCGAGCTTGTAGCCCAGACCCCGCACCGTCAGCAGGTACTTCGGGTTCGCGGGGTCGGGCTCCACCTTCGCGCGCAGCCGCTTCACGTGGACGTCGAGGGTCTTCGTGTCGCCGACGTAGTCCGAGCCCCAGACACGGTCGATCAGCTGCGCCCGGGTGAGCACCCGGCCGGCGTTGCGGAGCAGGAACTCCAGCAGGTCGAACTCCTTGAGCGGGAGCGACACCTGCTCGCCGTCCACCGCGACCACGTGCCGCTCCACGTCCATCCGGACCGGCCCCGCCACGAGCACGCCGTCCGAGGATGCCGCCTCGGCCGCCTCGCCGCGCCGCCGCAGCACCGCACGGATGCGGGCGACGAGCTCACGCGCCGAGTAGGGCTTCGTGACGTAGTCGTCGGCTCCCAGCTCCAGGCCGACGACCTTGTCGATCTCGGAGTCCTTCGCGGTGAGCATGATGATCGGGACGTTGCCCCGGGCCCGGAGCGCCCGGCACACCTCCGTGCCCGGCAGTCCGGGCAGCATCAGGTCGAGGAGCACGATGTCGGCCCCGTCGCGGTCGTACTCGGCCAGCGCGTCGGGGCCGTTGGCGGCCACGACGGTGTCGAAGCCCTCCCGCCGCAGCATGTAGGACAACGCGTCGGAGAAGGACTCCTCGTCCTCGACGACCAGCACACGGCTCATGAACGCTCGTTCTCCAGACTCAGGGGGGTGGCGACGACAGGAGTTCCGGCCGCCGGATGATCGGCAGGGCCGGCGAGCGGGATGCGCAGGGTGAAGGTCGACCCCAGCCCCTCCTCGCTCCACACGGTCACCGAGCCACCGTGGTTGCTCGCGACGTGCTTGACGATGGCCAGCCCGAGGCCGGTGCCACCGGTACTGCTGGCCCGGGACTGGTCCACGCGGTAGAACCGCTCGAACACCCGGTGCCGGTCCGCGCGCGGGATGCCGATGCCGCTGTCGGTCACGGCGATCTCGGCGAAGCCCGAACGGGCGCGGGCCGCGACGGCCACCCGGCTCTTGCCGGTGCTGTAGGCCACCGCGTTGGCCAGCAGGTTCGTCACGGCGGTGACCAACTGGCTCTCCACCCCGCGCACCACCAGCCCGGGCTGCCCGCCCACGACGATGTCGAGCTCCCGGGCCCGGGCCGCGGTGCGCGTCCGGTCGACCGCCTCGGCCAGCACCCGGTCCACGTCCACCGGCACCAGGTCCGGCAGGGGCTCACCGCCCTGGAGCCGCGACAGGTCGATCAGCTCGCGCACCAGCCGGGCGAGCCGGTCGGCCTCGTGGGCGATCCGGGCCGCGAACCGCTGCACCGCCTCCGGGTCGTCGGCGGCGCCCTCGATGGCCTCGGCCAGCAGGGCCAGCGCACCCACCGGCGTCTTCAGCTCGTGGCCGACGTTCGCGACGAAGTCCCGGCGGACCGCCTCGACCCGCCGGGCCTCGGTGACGTCCTGCAGCACCAGCGCGACCGGTCCGGCCGGGCGCGCCGTGCCGCTGTCGAGCCGGACGCCGTGGACCCCGACCAGGCGGGGACCGGAACCGACGAGGTCGCCGGGCAGGCGGACGTCCCCACGGCGACTGCCGCCGGTCCGGGCCGCGCGCGAGAGCGCGAGCAGCTCCGGGACGAGCAGTCGGGTCCCCCGCACGATGCCGAGCGCCCGGGCCGCCGGGTTGGCCAGGATCACCGCGTCGTCGGCGTCGACCACCACGATCGCCGGGTCCATGAGGTCGAACAGCCGCCGGGCCAGAGCCGCCTCGGGCAGCGGGACGGCCGCCCCGTCGGAGGACTGCCCAAAATCGGAACGGGAGCGGAGAATGACCGTGGCGGCCACCACCCCACCCAGGAGGAGGCCGACCACCAGGGCGACCAGTGGACTCACGCTCACGATGCTAGGTCCGGGAACACCAGTGAACAGCGATCCGGAAGAGGTTCACCGCTCGAACGAGCCACTGTTCACCACAGCGTGGGCAGTCGTTCACCGGGCGGCGGCCGGGCCAGCCCCGGGCACGCCTACTGTCGGCCGAGGATCACGACGAGAGGACGACCGTGCGGGACAGCTACCGCGAGGAGCTCGACGACATCAACGACTGCCTGGTGGCCATGGCCAACTCGGTGGGGTCGGCGATGGGTACCGCGACGACCGCGTTGCTCGACGCCGACGTCGCCCTGGCCGACCTGGTGATCGCCGGCGACGAGGAGATCGACGCCACCCGGGAGAGCATCGAACAGCGCTGCTTCACCCTCCTGGCCCGGCAGCAGCCGGTCGCCTTCGACCTGCGCATCATCACCACCGCGATGCGGATCGTCAGCGACCTCGAGCGCATGGGTGACCTCGCCGAGCACATCGCGAAGGTCGCCCGGATGCGGTTCCCCGACCACGCCGTGCCGCAGGACGTCCGCCCCGCGTTCCTCGAGGCCGGTCAGGTCGCCGAGCTGCTCATCACCAAGGCGGCGACGGTGATCGCCAAGCGCGACCTCGACGCCGCTCGTGAGCTCGAGACCGACGACGACGCCATGGACCGGATCCACCGCGGCCTGTTCCGGCAGCTGCTGTCGGAGGAGTGGCCGCACGGCGTCGAGACGGCGATCGACATCACGCTGCTCGGCCGCTACTACGAGCGGTTCGCCGACCACGCCGTCAGCGTCGCCCGTCGCGTCGTCTACCTGGTCACCGGCGAGCGCTACGCGGCCTGAAGCCGTGACGTCGTCGTCCGCCGGACGGCGACGTCACGGCTCTGACACCGTCACCCTCCGGGCGACACCGCGGCCAGGTGCCGTTCCCCTGCTGAGCCGAGCCCGTCCCCACCCGCTCCTCGGGTACCCTCCGGGCCCCGCTCGTCGCGGGGCCACGCAGGGCGGCCGTCACACTGTCGTCCTCCGGACGACGACCGCGGCCAGGTGCCGTCCCCCGGCCGCGGTGAGCCGCTGCATCGCACCTGCGCGGACCCCTCCGGGGCCCACTCGGCGCGATCGAGCTGCTACTTCTTGCCCTGGTTCTTGACGGCCTCGATGGCGGCTGCGGCCGCGTCGGGGTCGAGGTACTCCCCGCCCGGCTTCACCGGGCGCAGGTCGGCGTCGAGGTCGTAGCGCAGCGGGACACCCGTCGGGATGTTCAGCCCGACGACCTCGTCGGCGCCCATGCCGTCGAGGTGCTTCACCAGGGCGCGCAGGCTGTTGCCGTGCGCGGCGACCAGGACGGTCTGCCCCAGGCGCAGGTCCGGCACGATCGCGTCGTACCAGTAGGGGAGCATCCGCACGACGACGTCGGCGAGGCACTCGGTCGCCGGCCGCGCCTCCGGCGGCAGGAAGGAGTAGCGGGCGTCGCCGTCCTGCGAGTACTCGCTGCCCGGCTTGATCGGCGGCGGGGGCGTGTCGTAGGAGCGGCGCCAGGTCATGAACTGCTCCTCGCCGTACTCGGCGAGCGTCGCGGCCTTGTCCTTGCCCTGCAGCGCGCCGTAGTGCCGCTCGTTGAGCCGCCAGGAGCGCTTCACCGGGATCCACTGCCGGTCGGCCTCGTGCAGCGCCAGCTCGGCGGTCATGATCGCCCGGCGGAGCAGGGAGGTGTGCGAGACGTCGGGCAGCAGTCCGTGCTCGGCCATGAGCCGCCCGCCGCGCGCCGCCTCCTCACGCCCCTTGTCCGTGAGCGGTACATCCACCCAGCCGGTGAAGAGATTGGCCTTGTTCCACTCGCTCTCGCCGTGGCGGAGCAGCACCAGCGTTCCCGGGGAGGTCGTCACGGCGATCATCCTGCCCGACGCCACCGGTACGGGCAGCAGCGCCGTCGGACAGCGTCCGCGAGCCCGACCCGTGCCGTCAGGCGAAGGCGAGCTCGCGATCCCCGTCCCGGGTGGCCCGGACCGCGGCCGCCACGACCTGCGCGGCCTCGCGCAGCTGCTCGTCGGTGTGCGTCGCCATCACCGTCAGGCGCAGCACGCCCTTGCCGCGCGGGACCGCCGGGTAGGCCACGGCATTGGTGTAGACGCCGGCGTCGAAGCTGGCCCGCCACGCGGCCGCGGTGACGTCCTCGCTGCCCGTCGGGACGGCCAGGACGGCCCCGCGCCCCGGCACCGGGTCGGCTCCGGCAGCCGCCAGCTCGCGGCGCAGCAGCTCGCCGTTGTGCTGGAGCCGGAGCAGCCGCTCGGGCTCGGCGCGCAGGATCCGCAGGGCGGTGAGCGCGGCGGCGACCGACGCCGGGTCGTTGGCGGCGCTGAACACGTAGGGCATGGCGCCCGCGCGGATGCCGTCGGCGACCGCGCGCGAGGTCAGCACCGCCCCGCCGACGCTGGCCAGTGACTTGCTGAGGGCGACGGTCACCGCGTCGACCCGGTCGAGGACGCCCACCTGCTCGGCGGCGCCCCGCCCGGTCGCCCCGAGGACGCCCAGGCCGTGGGCCTCGTCGACGACCAGACGCACCCCGTACCGCTCGCAGAGCGCGACGATCCCGGCCAGCGGCGCCAGCTCCCCGGTCATCGAGTAGACGCCGTCGACGACGACGATCCCGCCCGCGCGGGGGTCGAGGGCGGCGAGGCGCGCCTCCAGCGAGCCGAGGTCGTTGTGCCGCCAGCGCACCACCGTGCCGCGGCTGGCCGCGGCGGCCGCATGCAGGCTGGCGTGCACGTGGGCGTCGACCAGCAGGACGTCGTCCGGCCCGCAGGCCGCCGAGAGCAGCGCCAGGTTCGCGTTGACCCCGGACGAGGTGAGGACGGCGGCCTCGGTCCCGTAGTGGTCGGCCAGCTCCTCCTCCAGCGCGAGGTGCAGGGCCGAGGTGCCGTTGAGCACCCGGCTGCCCGAGGCGCTCGTGCCGTACCGGTGCAGCGCGGCTTCCGCGGCCTCGATCACCCGCGGGTCGCCGGCCAGCCCGAGGTAGTTGCCGGTGCCGAGGTTGATCCGCGCCCGGCCGTCGGCGTAGGTGGTGACCGGCAGCGGCGCCCCGGCGGTGGGGACCGCGTGGGTGGCCCGATCGGTGCTGAGGTGCTGGCGCAGCATGGCGGCGAGCGGGTTGTGCAGCAGGGGCGCGAACGGGTCGCGCCGCCGCGCGCTCGCGCTGTCGACGTACTCGGGCACGGGAGGCTCCCTCCGGATCGGCGCGGGGAGCCCCGCCTGCGTCGCGCGCCAGCCTGGGCAACGGACCGGCGATCGTCAACTGTCCGTTGCCCTATCGAGTCAGCGAGTGACCGACGGCACCTCCGGCCGCCGGCCCGGCAGCCAGATGAGCACGACGACGGCGGCCACCAGGCTGGCGGCCGCCGTCCCGACGGCGGTCACGTGCATGGCCGAGATGAAGGCCTCGCGAGCCGGCTGCACCACTCCTGCGGCCGCGCGGGTCGCCTCGGGTTCACCCTCGGCCTGCACCCGGCGGACCGCTTCCAGGGTGCCGATGATCGACTCGCTCGCCTCCGCGCGCGCCGCGGGAGGCAGGTCGTCGACCACCGGGCGGAGGTAGGCCGCGTAGGAGGCGGCCAGCAGCGACCCCAGGATGGCGACGCCGAGCGCCCCGCCCACCTGGCGCACCGAGTTGTTCACAGCCGCGCCCGCGCCCGCCTTGTCCCGGGGCACGACGGACATGATCGACTCGGTGGCGGGCGCCATGACCGCCCCCATGCCCAGGCCCTGCACCGACAGCACCGCCAGCAGCAGCCAGACCGGTGACGTGAGGTCGAGGAGCTGCACCCCGAGGAACGACAGGGTGATGAGCAGGAAGCCGGTCGCGCAGACGGCCTTGGCCCCGAACCGTTCGGCCAGCCCGGAGCTCCGGGGCGCCATGAGCGCCATGCCGAGCGCGACGGGGATCAGCGCCGCGCCGCTCTGCAGGGGCGAGTAGCCGCGCACGCCCTGCAGGTAGAACACCAGGTAGAACGTGGCGCCGAGGAGCGCGAAGAAGTTCAGGCCCAGTGCCGCGGCGGCGGCGGAGAAGGCCGGGTTGCGGAACAGCGAGACGTCCAGCGCCGGGTGGGCCGACCGCCGCTGCAGCCAGACGAAGAGCGCCAGCAGGACCAGGCCGCCGAGCAGCGGCACGAGCACGCCCGGCGTCGTCCACCCTGCGCCGCCACCGCCGTGGATGATGCCGTAGACGAGGCCGGCGAGCGCGACGATGGACAGCAGCACACCCGGCAGGTCGAGCCGTCCCGGGGAGGGGTCCCTCGACTCCGGGACGAAGGCGAGCACCGCGACGATCCCGAGCACCGCCACGGGGACGCCGACGAGGAAGACCGCCCCCCACCAGAAGTGCTCGAGCACCGCACCACCGGCCAGCGGGCCACCCGCGACCGCGATCCCCGCCGTCCCCGCCCAGACGCCGATGGCGCGCCCGCGCTCGCGGGGCGGGAAGACGTTGGTGATGACCGCGAGCGTCGTCGGCTGGACCGCCGCCCCGCCGATGCCCATCACCGCCCGCCAGGCGATGAGCTCCAGGGGGCTGTCGCTCAGCGCGGCGAACACCGACCCCACCGCGAAGACGCCCAGCCCGATGAGCAGCACCCGCCGGCGGCCGATCCGGTCGCCGATGACGCCCCAGGTGAACAGCAGGCCGGCGAACACGAGGATGTAGGCGTCGACGACCCACTGCAGTTCGCCCTGGCTGGCGTCCAGCTCCCGCTGCAGCGTCGGGAGCGCGACGTTGAGGATCGTGTTGCCCATGATCACCACGAGCAGGCAGACCGTCATCGTGGCGAGCACCCACCACCGCCGCGCGTAACCGGTGGGCAGCGCCTCGCCGGGCACGACCGCGCCCGGCTGCGACTTGTCGGTCGCCGTCACGCCTCGCCGTCGGAGTGACGGCGGGTGGGGTCCGCGAACGCGGCGAAGGCCTCGAGGTTGCGCAGCGACTCCCCGCGCTTGACCCGCCACTCCCACTCCCGGCGGATCGACGTGCCGAAGCCGATCTCCAGCATCGTGTTGAAGTGGTCGTCGGCGTAGCTGAGCACCGCGCCGAGGATGCGGTCGAGCTCGTCGGGGGTGACGGCGGCGTGCGGCAGCCGGCCCGTGAGGTAGACGTCGCCGACCGCGTCGATCGAGTAGCTGACGCCGTACATGCGCGCGTTGTGCTGCAGGAGGTAGGTCCACAGCTGCTCGCGGTTCTCGTCGGGCTGGCGGCAGACGAAGGCCTCCACCCGGAGCGAGTGCTCCCCGACGATCAGCCCGCAGACGGTCTTGAGCTTCTTGGTGCCGGGCAGGTCGACCAGCCACGTCCCTGGCGCGGGGTGCTCGTGGACCAGTTCGCCGTCGCGCAGCACCTGCTCGATGACGGCGTCGAGCTCCGCCGCGCCCCTCCCGCCGGCCGGACGGCTCACCGGGCCACCCCCATCCCTGGCAGCGCCCGCAGCGGCCCGCCGCGCCGCGCCGGCGGCGCGATCACGGCCATCTCCGCCGCCGCCGCGGCGTAGGCCGCCACGAGGGCGTCGGCCGTGCGGTCCCAGGAGAAGCGGGCGGCGTGGCGCCGGGCGCCGGCGGCCAGCAGCTCACGGCGGGCGAGGACGGCCCGCACGGCGGCCGCGTAGTCGACCGGGTCGTGGCCGTCGACGAGGACCCCGGAGACGCCGTCGCGGACCGCTGTGGGGAGGCCGCCCACCGCGGCGGCGACGACGGGGGTGCCGCAGGCCTGCGATTCCAGCGCCACGAGACCGAAGGACTCGTTGTGGCTGGGGACGACGGTGACGTCGGCCGCGCGGTAGAAGTCGGCGAGCCGCTCGGGGGGCTGCGGCGGGTGGAACCGCACCAGGTCCGCGATGCCGAGGGAGACGGCCAGCTGCTCGAGCTGGCGCGGCGCAGCGAGCCCGGAGCCACTGGGCGCGCCGACGACGTGCACCTGCAGCCGGCGCCGGAGGGCCGGATCGGCGGCGAGCATCCGCGCGGCCGTGCCGAGCAGCACGTCGGGGGCCTTGAGCGGCTGGATGCGACCGACGAAGAGCAGGACGACGGCGTCCTCGGCCACCCCGACCGCGCGGCGAGCCGCCGCCCGGTTGCCGGGGGTGAACCGGTCGAGGTCCACACCCGGCGGGACGACGAGGGTGCGCGCCGGATCGGCGCCGTACAGGCGCACCAGCTGGCGGGCCTCCTCGTCGGTGTTCGCGATCAGCCGGTCGGCCTCGGCGACCACCTGCTCCTCGCCGATGACGCGGGAGCGGGGCTCGGGCCGGTCGCCGGCGGCGAGCGCCTCGTTCTTCACCTTGGCGAGGGTGTGCGCGGTGTGGATCAGCGGCACGCTCCACCGGTCCCGCGCCAGCCAGCCCACCTGCCCCGACAGCCAGTAGTGCGAGTGGACGACGTCGTAGTAACCGGGCTCGTGCTGCGCCTCCTCGCGGAGCACGGCGGCCGTGAACGCGCACAGCTGGGCGGGCAGCTCCTCCTTGCCGAGGCCCTCGAAGGGGCCGGCGCTGACGTGCCGCACGGTGACGCCCGGGCTCATCTCGACCACGGGCGGGAGGTCGCTGGAGGTGGCACGGGTGAAGACGTCCACCTCGATGCCGCGCGCGGCCAGCCGGCGGGAGACCTCGACGATGTAGACGTTCATGCCCCCGGCGTCGCCTGCACCGGGCTGGTCGAGCGGGCTCGTGTGCACCGAGAGGGTGGCCACCCGGGACGGCACGCGGGAGCCGGGGTAGCGGCGAGCGGACACGTGGGACCTCCGCTCTGCGCCTGCCGGGTCGGGGCCGCACGGCACCCCTGTCGGTCCCCCATCCTGCATCAGCGCCAGGATGGGCACATGTCAGGTTCCTCACCCACGACCCCGTCGGGGTACCGCGCACTGCCCGGGAGCGGCCGCACCGCCGTCGTCACGGGGGCCTCGAGCGGGATCGGGGCCGCCACCACCCGGCGGCTGGCGGCCGAGGGGTTCGACGTCGTCGTCGGGGCCCGTCGCACCGACCGGCTGGCTGCGCTCGCGGAGTCGATCGGGGCCCGCGCGCTCCACCTGGACGTCACCGACCCCGGCTCGGTGTCCGCGTTCGCCGGCGCCCTCGACCGGGTCGACGTCCTGGTGAACAACGCCGGTGGCGCCTTCGACACGGCGGCGGTGGCCGACGCCGACCTGGATTCGTGGGCGCGCACCTACGAGGTGAACGTGCTGGGCACGGTGCGGCTGACCAAGGCGCTGCTGCCGGCGCTGCGGGCCTCCGGCGCGGGTGACGTGCTCTTCGTCGGGTCGACGGCCGGGTTGATCTCCTACGAGGGCGGGGCGTCGTACACCGCGGCCAAGCACGGGGTGCACACGCTGGCCGAGACGCTCCGGCTGGAGCTGTGCGGCGAGCCGGTCCGGGTCATCGAGATCGCGCCCGGGATGGTGCGGACCGAGGAGTTCTCGCTGAACCGGACCGGTGACCAGGCCAGGGCCGACGCCGTCTACCGCGGGGTCCGCGAGCCGCTGGTCGCCGAGGACGTCGCCGACTGCATCGCCTGGACGCTCACCCGGCCGCACCACGTGAACGTGGATCTGCTGGTGGTGCGCCCCCGCGCGCAGGCCGCCCAGCACAAGGTCGCACGGGAGGAGTGACCGGTCACCGCACCGGCGCGGACCACCGGCGTCCGTTGCGCTGGCCGGGATGGGCCCGTGCGGCAGCGGCCTGGGCGACGCTCTTCGCCGCGCTGCACGTGTTCTGGGCGCTGGGTGGGTCCTTCGGGCTGGCCGGGTCGGCCGGCCGGGACCTGGCCGAGCAGCGGCCGGCGTGGTTCGTCCTCGGAGGCCTCTGGGGCGTCGCCGTCCTCCTGCTCGTCGCGGCCGGGCTCGGGATGGTGCTGGCGAGGACGGAACCGCCGCCTCGGCCGGCCGTGGTCGTCCTCGGTGCGGCCGTGGGGCCGCTCCTCCTGCTCCGGGGCCTGGTGATCGAGGTCCTGCTGCTCAGCGGCGCACTGGACGGCAACACCGCCATCGCGGCCGACCAGCGACGGTGGTCGCTGTTCCTGTGGAATCCGTGGTTCCTCGTCGGTGGGGCGTTCTTCGCGCTGGCGGCGCTGGCGGCCTACCAGCGGAGGAGGTGATCACGGCCGGACGGCGGTCGGCTCGCGCTCGAGCGTGACGCCGAACTTCTCCCGGACGGTCGCGACGACGCGGTCGGCGAAGGCCAGCAGTTCGGCGGCGGTCGCGCCGTCCTCGGTCGTGAGGGCGAGGCTGTGCCGTGACGACGTCCCGACGTACCCGTCGCGGGTGCCGCGGCCGAAGCCGGCGTGCTGCACCAGCCAGGCGGCGCTGAGCTTGACGTGCCCGTCACCGGCCGGCCAGCCGGGGCACCCGTCGACGGCCTGCCCGGCGGGCACGATCGGGTTGGTGAAGAACGACCCGGCGCTGCGGCTGTCGGGGTCGGCCGGGTCCCACACCATGCCCTTGCCGCGGCGCAGCGCGAGCACCGCGTCGCGGACGTCGGCCAGCGGTGCGGTCTGCCCGACCGCGATGCCGAGGCTGCGGGCGAGCTCGGCGTAGCCGACCGGCCGGGAGAGGTCGCCGGGGTCGAGAGCGAAGGTCACGTCGAGGACGACGAACCGCCCGGGCTCCCGCTTGAGCCGGCTGTCGCGGTAGGCGAAGCCGCACTCGGCGGGCGTCAGCGTGCGGTCGGTCTTCTCGGCGCGGTCGTACACGCGGACGGCGGTGATGGTCTGGGCCACCTCCTGGCCGTACGCGCCGACGTTCTGCACCGGCGTGGCGCCCGTGGAGCCGGGGATGCCGGACAGCGCCTCGATCCCGGCCAGCCGGTGCGCGACCGTGTGGGCGACCAGCGCGTCCCAGTCCTCCCCCGCCTGCACCGTCAGCCGGTCGCCGTCGCGCTCGATGCCGCGGGTCCGGACGGCGACGACGTCGCCGGGCCACCCCGCGTCGGGCGCGATCAGGTTGGAGCCACCGCCGATCAGCAGCAGCGGCCGGCCGGACTCATCGGCCTCGCGGACCGCGGCGACCAGCTCGTCGGCGGTCTCGGCCTCGATCAGCCGCTCGACCGGGCCGCCGACGGCGAGGGTCGTCAGCTCCGCCAGCCGGACGTCGGTTCGCACCTGCACGGGGTCGACGGTAGCCGGGACTAACCTGGGACCCCGTGGGCGAGCCGGGCAACGAGCACAAGCGCCGGGCCTCCCTGCCCGGTCAGCCGCAGCGGAAGGCGCCCCGGCTGGCCGCCGGACGGGCCCGGGCCCTGGGGCTGCCCACCCGGGGCACCACGAACGCCAACCGGTTGCGCCGGGTCGACCGCTGGCTCCTGGCCACCCAGGTGCCCCGGCTGCGCGACTCCGCGCGCCCGCTGGTCGTGGACCTGGGCTACGGCTCCTCGGCCGTCACCACCCTGGAACTGGTGGAGCGCCTCGGCCCCGAGGTGGACCGCCTGGAGGTCGTCGGGCTGGAGATCGATCCGGAGCGGGTGCGGGCCGTGGCAGCCGACCGCGACCCGCCGCGGGTCGACTTCCGGGTGGGCGGGTTCGAGCTGGCCTGCCTGCGCCCGGTGCTGGTGCGGGCGTTCAACGTGCTGCGCCAGTACGACGAGGAGTCGGCAGCCAGGGCCTGGGACACGATGCGCGGCGCGCTCGCGCCCGGGGGCCTGATCGTCGAGGGCACCTGCGACGAGTGGGGCCGCCGCTCGGCCTGGGTGGCGCTGGACGCCGACGGCCCGCTCACCCTCACGCTCGCCACCCGGGTCTCCGACATCGCGACGCCGTCGGACCTCGCCGAGCGCCTGCCCAAGGCGCTGATCCACCACAACGTCCCGGGTCAGCCGGTGCACGAGTTCCTGCGCGCCTTCGACGCCGGCTGGGCCGCCGCGGCGGGCATGTCGGCGTTCGGCCCTCGGCAGCGCTGGACGGCGGCGGTCGAGGCGCTGGGCGAGCAGGGCTGGCCGCTGGTGGGGTCGAGCCGGCGGTGGCGGCACGGCGAGGTGACGGTGCGCTGGCCGGCGGTCGCCCCGGTCCGCGCGTGAGGATCCCGCCGGGGCCCGTCGCCGTCGCCGGCGGCACGGCCGAGCTGCTCGCCGACGCCGACCGGGACGGCTCCTGGGTGCTGATGGTGGACGGCACCCCGCAGTCGCACGTCGACCTCGACGACCCGGCGCACCTGGAGTTCGAGTACGTCCGCCGGATGGGCCACGTGCTCGACCTGGCCGGGCAGCCCGGTGCCGCCCTCGACATCGTGCACCTGGGCGGGGGCGCGCTGACCCTGCCCCGCTACGTCGCGCACACCAGGCCCGGGTCCCGCCAGCGGGTCGTCGAGATCGACCAGCCGCTCACCGACCTGGTCCGCGAGCACCTGCCGCTCCCCCGCCACGCCCGGATCCGGGTGCGCGCGGCCGATGCGCGCGAGGCGCTCGCCACCCTGCACACGGCCGCCGCCGACGTCGTCGTCACCGACGTCTTCGCCGGTGCCCGCACGCCGGCGCACCTCACCAGCGCCGAGTTCGCCGCCGAGGCCGCCCGGGTGCTGCGCCCCGGGGGCGTCTACGTGGCCAACGTCGCCGACGGTCCGCCGCTGCGCTTCGCACGCGGCCAGGTCGCCACCTTGCGCACGGCCTTCCGCCACGTCTGCCTGCTCGCCGAGCCGGGGACGCTGCGCGGCCGCCGGTTCGGCAACCTGGTCGCGGTCGCCTCCGACGTCGAGCTGCCGCTGGCCGAGCTCAGCCGCGCCTGCGCGCGCGACCCGATGCCGTCGCGCGTGGTCGACGGCGAGGACCTCGACCGCTTCACCGGCAGCGCCCAGCCGGTGCGCGACGTCGACGCGGCGCCGTCACCGGAGCCACCTGCCGGCGTCTTCGGCCGCTGAGCCCGACCGGTGCGCTCAGCCGGTGCGAAGACCTACCAGTTGCTGTTGCCGCGCTGCAGGCCACCGACCGCGGGACGGACGTCGACCAGGTAGACGATCGCCGCGATCACCGCGGGCAGGCCGAGCAGCGACATCGGGGTCTTCTGCCAGAAGATGATCAGCAGCGCGAGCCCGGTGATCGCCGCCCAGCCGGGCTTGCTGAGCTTCCCGGCGGCGACGTACCCGGAGGCCGGCCGGATCAGGGCGTCGATGAACGCCCAGGCGGTCAGCGCCAGGGACGCCCAGTACAGGAGCAGCATCAGCCACCCGTCGAACACGCCCATGGGCCGAGCCTACCCGCGCCCGCGGCCACCGCGGCCCCCTCCGGCTGCCGACTCGCCCGAAGGAGGGCCCGGACGGCACAGGGCCCCGGAGCGCTGGTGGCAGCTCCGGGGCCCTGGTCGGACGCCGTGGGGTCAGTTCTTCTTGGCGGGCACGGCGGTCGGGTCGCTCCGGCGGGCGGTACGCGCGCGGGTGACCCGGGCGGACGCGGCCGGAGCCTTCGAGGTGGCGGCGCTGCTCTTCTTCGCGGGCGCCTTCCGCTTGGGGGCCTCGGCGGCCGGCTCGGTGGTCTCGGCGACGGCCGACTTGGTCGACTCGGCCGTCTCGTGCACGGCCTCCTCGGCCTTCGCGGCGGCCTTGCCGGCCTTGGCCGCGGTCTTCTGCGCGACCGAGGTGACCTCGTCCGACGCCTCGGACACGGCCTCGGCGGCCTCGTCGATCGCGTCCTCGAGGCTGCCCTCGACGGTCTCCACGACCTGCTCGGTGCGGCGGCCGATCCGCCGGACGCTCGGCTGGCGGCGCAGGTCCTCGAGCACCTCGGCGCCACGCCCGGCCAGCGTCTCCACCGTGGTGGAGGCCTGGGTCCGCGCGGTGCCGACCAGCCCGGTGACGGTGCTGAGCAGCGTCTCGGGGCGGACGGCCCCGGCCACCTGCTGCGCCGTCGTGCGGGCGGTGCCGGCGGCCTCGGTGGCCCGGGTGCGGGCCTCCTTCACGGCCAGGTCGGCCTGGACCTGGGCCTCGCCGGGCAGCGCCAGCACCGAGGAGGCGGCCTGGGTACGGAACTGGCCGAACACGGTCCGGGCGCGCTCGACGGCCAGGTCACCGGCGCCGATGGCGGCGAGCACGGCGGGCCGGGCGGCGGTCACGGCGAACTCGCCGTACTGCTTCACGATCTGGGTGGTGCTCATGTCGACTCCTTGGGAGGAAATGGGGGGAGCTAGCTGGCAGCCGCGGAGGACGCCCGGTGCTCCCGGACGTAGGTCTCGTAGAGCTCGAGCAGGACGGCCTTGTGCCGCTCGGACAGCTCATCGTCGGAACGGATCGCCGCCACGGTGTCCGGGTTCCCGGGACGCCGGTCGAGGATCCCCGCCTGCTCGTAGAGCGTCTCGGCCGAGATCTTCAGGCCCCGGGCGATCGCCGCGAGGATCTCCGCCGAGGGCTTGCGGAGGCCCCGCTCCACCTGGGACAGGTAGGGATTGCTGACCCCTGCGGTGCGGGCCAGCTCGCGCAGGGAGACTCGCGCGGCACTGCGCTGCTCACGGATGAAGTCACCCACCGAGGAGCCCACCGCCGAGACGCCCGGCGACTCGCCGACCGAGTCGGCCACGCTGCCGGCGACCCGGTCCACCGTCTCGCGGACCGAGGTCACCTGGTCGCGGACGAACTCACCGGGGGTCTGCACCTGTCCCACGGTAGTCCGGAGTGCTAGCTCCTGCAAGCGGAGGAGTTAGCACCGGACGTGAACAGCCTCACAGTCACCGACGCCCAGCTCAGGCGTTCAGCTCCGCCGCTTCCCGGACCTCGCCGACGACGCCGTTCCCACCCTGGACCGCCGGCCGCGCCCACGGAGCAAGCACCTCCGCCGGCACCCCGAGCCGCCGCAGGCCCGCCCCGAGCGCCGGCGTGCGGCCGCGGTCCCCGCCGTCGTCGAGCTTCAGGGCCACCGCCCCGGCGCCCGGCAGCGCCGCCACGTGCACCCCGTCGGCGCCGCCCTTGACCAGCAGCCGCGGCACCGCCCGCATCAGGTCGGTGTCCTCGCGGCCGGTCCCCGCCACGAACCACGGGTGCGCCCGCATCGCATCCGCGACCGCCCGTTCCCGCGACCCGCCGGGCGCCTCGACGAGGGACAGCACACCGCGGGCCAGCCCGGTGAGCGACAGGGCGTGCTGCGGAGCCCCGCAGCCGTCCACCACGACCGCCGCCACGGGTTCCCCGGCCGCCTCGCCCAGCCGCACCTCGATCGCCTGCTGCAGCGGGTGCCCGCGGTCGAGGTACCCCGCGGTCGGCCAGCCCGCCGCGACGCACGCCGAGAGCATCGCCGCGTGCTTGCCGGAGCAGTTCATGGCGAGGGGGTCCGGGGACCGGCCGGCCGCCAGCCAGCCCGCCTTCGTCGTCTCGTGCTGGGGCAGGGCCGGCGGGCAGCCCAGGTCGCCGGGCCCGAGGCCGACCGCCGCGAGCATCCCCGCGGCCAGCTCCCGGTGTCCGTCCTCGCCGGTGTGCGACCCGGCGCCGATCGCCAGCTCCTCGCCCGAGCGCGGCTCCCACCCGGCGGCCAGCATCGCCGTCGCCTGCACCGGCTTGTTGGCCGAACGCGGCAGGACCGGCCGGGTGACGTCGCCGGCGGCGAACCGCAGGCCGCCGTCGGCGCCGAGCACCACGAGCGCACCCCGGTGCACCGACTCCAGGAACCCGGAGCGGTGGACCTCGACGAGGACCGGGTTGTCCGGCCAGCCCGCGGTCGCCCCCAGGGCGTTCAGTGCCGTCCCTCGTCGGCCAGCAGCGCGGCGACGTCGGCCTCGCCGTCGCGGTACCGGCGGCCCAGCTCGGCCGCCAGCCCGTCCATCACCTGCTGCACCCCGCGGCGGCGCTCCGACAGGCCCGTCTCGGCCGCGGCCAGCGCCCGCGCCGCCGACTCCAGCGACTCGTCGGACAGATCGGTGATGGCCGACAGGTCGGCGCCGGGAGTCAGCGAGTTCACCCAGGCCTCGTAGTCCTCCGGGCTCGCCGGCTGCACCGTCTGGTGACGCCCCAGGCCGTGCGCAGGCCCGCGGCCCTTCTCGGCGAGGATCTCGGGCAGGAGGTCGACCAGCGACCGCCCGTCGTGCTCGGCCCGCCGCTGCAGCTCCCGGCGCACGATGTCCAGCCGGCCCTGGAGCAGCCGGCGGGTGTAGGAGAGGTTGACCTCCTCCTGCTCCGCCTGCCGGCGCAGCCGCCGGACGTCGCTCATCGGCTGCCGCACCGCGTCCTCGAGGAACGACGGGTCCAGCAGCGCGTCGACGGCGGCGCCGCCGGCGGGGGGCGTCGGGGAACTCACGGGGCGGCCTCCAGGATCGGGACACCCGGCACGCGGGCATCGGCGAGGGTCATCGGCGGGCGCCGGCGGGGCGGTGCGGCGCGGTCACGGCGCGATCGTCCCAGACCGGACGGCCCGGACGCGGTCGCGCGTCGCCGCCTGGGTGTCGTCGAGCGCCGGCGGGGCGTCGTCGGGGTCGACGGCCGCGGTCGACCCGCCGACCGCGAGCCCGGCGCCCTGCGCCACGGACTGCTTCACCAGCGCCAGCGCGACCACGCCCAGCTCGTGGTGGCGGACCACGGTGCCGACCCGGCCGACCGTCCGGCTCCCGGCGAGCACCGGCTCACCGGGGGCCGGCAGGTCCTCGCTGACGCCGTCGAGGTGCAGCAGCACGAGCCGGCGGGGCGGGCGGCCGAGGTTGTGCACGCGGGCCACCGTCTCCTGGCCGCGGTAGCAGCCCTTCTCCAGGTGGACGGCGGTGCTCAGCCACTCCAGCTCGTTCGGAATGGTGCGGTGGTCGCTGTCCACGCCGAACCGCGGACGCCGGGCCTCGACCCGCAGCGCCTCGTAGGCCGCGATGCCGCTCGGGGTGGCCCCGGCGGCGAGCAGCCGGTCCGCCACGGCGTCCAGCTCGGCGCGCGGCACGAGCAGGTCGAACACCACGGCCCCGCCGTCCCCGACCGGGGGCATCCGCCGCACCCAGCCGGCCCCGGCCGGCCGGACCTCGTAACTCGCATCCGGCACCGGCAGCCCGGCCGCGGCGAGCACCTCGGGGCCGCGCGGCCCGACGACGGAGAGCACCGCCCACTCGGCGGTGACCAACTGCGGCTCCACCCGCAGCATGAACCGCATCCGCTCGAGGTAGGCCTGCAGCGCCGCGCCGGTGCCCGGCTCGACGTCGGCCCACGTGGTGCCCGCCAGCTCGGCGACGACGAGGTGGTGCTCGACGTGCCCGTGCGGGCTGAGCACCAGCGCCTCGCTGCCGGCGCCGTCGGGGAGGCGCTCGACGTGCTGGCTGGTGATGCTGTGCAGCCACGAGAGGCGATCGGCGCCCGGCACCGCGAGCACGTCCCGGTCGCTGCGGTCGACGAGCCCGGCGCCCTCCGCCAGGACCCGCTGCTCGCGCAGGGGGTCCCCGTAGTGGGCGGCGACGGTGCGGACGGCCTCGGCGCGGGACTCGTCCGGGGCGACCTCCACGGGCACCGCCCCGGGACGGGCGAGCAGGGGCGAGGGGGTGGTCATGAGGGCTCCGTTCCGGCGCGTTCTCGGCAGGCGCGGCACGTGCCCGAGAGCGCCACGTGCCCGACGTCCACGGTGAAACCCAGCTCGGCCGCCAGACGTTCCGCCGCCTGGTCCAGGAGGTCCGGCGCGGCCGACGCGATCTCCCCGCAGGAGGCGCAGACGACGTGCAGGTGCGGCCGCTCGGCGGCGTGGTAGACCGGCGCGCCGCGCCCCAGGTGGGTGTGCCAGACCAGGCCGAGCCGTTCCAGCAGCTCCAGGGTGCGGTAGACGGTCGAGGTGTCGGGCGCACTCCCGCCCGGCCCCGCCTCCTCCCGCAGCCGCGCGCCGATCGCCTCCGGTGTCGCGTGTGCGAGCGCCCCCACCGCCGCCAGCACCCGCGCGCGTTGCGGGGTCAGCCGCAGGCCGCGGGCCCGCAGCTGTTCGGCCAGCGGCGCGGCGACGTCGTCCGGGCCCATGGCGGCAGCCTATGCCGGGGGTGCGGCAGGCTGGGACCCGTGACGGAGCAGCGCAGGGTCGCGACCTGGCGGGACGGCGCGGTGACGGCCGTCCCCGCGGAGCAGCCGGTGGTGACGGCCTTCGACCTGGGCCTCGCCCGCGGTGACGGCGTCTTCGAGTCCGTGGCCGTCGTCGACGGGGGCACACCACACCTCGGGGCGCACCTGGCCCGGCTGGCCCGCTCCGCCGACCGGCTGGCGCTGACCGATCCCGGGGACGGCGTCTGGCGGGCGCTGGTCGCCACGGTCCTGGCCGACTGGCCCGCCGGCGTCGAGGGCGTCTGCCGGCTGCTCCTCACCCGCGGGCTCGGGCAGGGGGCGCCACCCACGGCGCTGGCCCTGCTCGCCCCCGTTCCCGCCGAGGTGCTGCGCCAGCGCAGCGCGGGGATCTCCGTCGTCACGCTCGGCCTGGGCGTCCCGGCCGACTTCCGCGAGCAGGCGCCGTGGCTGCTCGGCGGGGCGAAGACGCTGTCGTACGCGGTGAACATGGCCGCCCAGCGGCACGCGCACGACCTGGGCGCCGACGACGTCGTCCTCACCAGCCTGGAGGGACAGCTGCTGGAGGGCCCGACCTCGACGGTGGTGTGGGCGGCCGGCGGCGCCCTGCACACGCCGCCCCAGGAGACCGGCATCCTGCCCGGCACCACCCAGGCCCGGCTGTTCGCCGCCGCCGAGCGGGACGGCTGGCCGACACGGGTGCGGCCGGGCACGGTGGACGACCTGCACGCCGCCGACGCCGTCTGGCTGCTCTCCGGCGTGCGCGGAGCCGCGCCGGTGCACACGATCGACGGGGTCCGCCGCGGGGACGCCGGGCTGTCCGGGCGGGTCAGGGAACTTCTCGCCAGGTAGCGTGATCACCAGGTGCGCCGGGAAGTCTGGTCGGCAGTCCTTTCGCCGTCCCCTATCGCCGGAGCCGTTCTGTGACCTCTCCCCCCTCCACCCGCCTCCTCGGTCGCGGCTCCTGGGCCGAAGCGCAGCGGGTCACCTCCGTCCTCCGCAAGGAGACCGTCGGTGGTGCCCTGCTGCTGATCGGCGCGGCGATCGCGCTGATCTGGGCGAACTCCCCCTGGGGGGAGACCTACGAGGCCCTGCGCGACACCCGCGTCGGGCCGGCCGCCCTGCACCTGGACCTGACGCTGGGCACGTGGGCCGCCGACGGCCTGCTGGCGATCTTCTTCTTCGTCGCCGGCCTGGAGCTCAAGCGGGAGTTCGTGGCCGGCGACCTCCGTGACCCGCGCCGCGCGGCGCTGCCGATCGCCGCCGCCGTCGGCGGGATGGCGGTGCCCGCCGTGTTCTTCGTGCTGCTCAACCTGGGGGGAGCCGACAACGCGCTGCGCGGCTGGGCCATCCCGGCGGCCACCGACATCGCCTTCGCGCTCGCCGTCCTCGCGGTGATCAGCACCCACCTGCCCAGCGCGCTGCGCACGTTCCTGCTCACCCTCGCCGTCGTCGACGACCTCCTGGCCATCGTCGTCATCGCGATCTTCTACACCGCCGAGCTCGTCGTCCCGGCGCTGCTGCTGTCCCTGGTGCCGCTGGCGATCTTCGGCTTCCTCGTGCAGAAGCGGATCCGCTCGTGGTGGCTGCTGCTGCCCCTGGCGGCGGTCACCTGGGTCCTGATGCACGAGTCCGGCGTGCACGCGACGGTCGCCGGCGTGCTGCTGGCCTTCACCGTGCCGGTCGTCCGCAGCCAGGCGGCCGGCGGGCCGGAGGCCGGGCCGGGGCTCGCCGAGCACTTCGAGCACCGCATCCGGCCCCTGTCGGCCGGCGTCGCCGTCCCGGTGTTCGCCTTCTTCTCCGCGGGCGTGGCCGTCGGCGGCCTCTCCGGCCTGGGCGAGTCCCTCGGCGACAGCATCGCCATCGGCATCATGGTCGGCCTGGTGGCCGGCAAGGCGATCGGGATCACCGGTGCCACGTGGCTGGTCTCCCGGTTCACCCGCGCCCAGCTCGACGAGAACCTGGGGTGGCCCGACGTCGTGGGGCTGTCCCTGCTCGGCGGCATGGGCTTCACGGTCTCGCTGCTCATCACCGAGCTGGCCTACGGCGCCGAGACCGAGAGCTACGAGCACGCGAAGGTGGGCATCCTGTTCGGGACGCTGCTCGCCGCGGTGCTCGCCGCGGTCATCCTGCGGCTGCGGAACCGCCGTTACAAGCAGATGTACGCGGCGGAGATCTCCGACGTCGACCACGACGGCATCCCCGACGCCTGGGACACCGTCGACGACCGGGCGGAGCACGACCCCGACTGGGACGGCACCCTGCCGCCGGGACGGACCCTGGCCGACGTGGAGGTCGACAACACCGACCCCGACGCCGCTCCCCCGCCCCACTACGAGACGGTCGACGACGAGGCCGAGCACGACCCGGACTGGGAAGGCACCCGTCCGCCGGGACGCACCCTCGGGCCCGGCAGCGGCAGCTGAGCGGGGCCGACACGCCGGTCAGGGTCCGCGACCAGCGCGTTCGCTGAGAGCTGAGCAATCCGCTTGCCCGGCCCGTTCCGGTGGTCGTACCGTCGTGGCACACGAGAGAGGAGGTGGTCCGTAACTTTGCTTAGCTACAGGACTCGTGAGGTGGCTGTCCGCTAGCCGCCGTCCAGATGGGCCGCCCGTTCGGAGTGGAATCCGAACGACGGCACTCTTCGCCCGTCCGTCGCACGGCGGCGAGCGAGAACCGGACAGTCACCCGACCCCCGGGCTGCCGACAGTTGTCCAGTCGGCCCGCGTGCTGCTCCCCCCGACCGGGGGCTGGGCGCCGCGGAGCGGCCCGGGGGTTGTCCGTTGTCCAGGGGAGGTCCGCGTGCAGCTCGGCGGCTTGCCGATCGAGCACGACGTCTCCGCCGGCACCTGGCTCGCCGACGCCGTGGGCCGGTCGCACTGGAGCACCGTGGGGTCGCTCGTGCCACCGGTCTTCCCCGCCTACGCGCGGGTCCTCCACCCCGCCTATCGGTACGACGGCGACGACGACGTGGAGATCCCCTGGGCCGAGGTCGCGCGACTCAACGGCACCGTCCACCACCCGCGCATGCAGTGGCCGGCGGTCACCCGCGGCTGGGAGTACCTGCACGAGGACAGCCAGCCCCCCACCTGGGACGGCATCCCCGCCGAGGGCCATCTGCCCGGCACGCTCGCCGCGCGCATGGCCACCGTGCTCGCCCGGCACACCGCCACCCCGGAGCGGTGCTTCTTCGGGCGGTGGGCCGGCTCCGGGTACGACGCCGCCGATCTCCGGGACACCCCCCGGCTGCCGCTGCCGCGGGCACGCGACGTCGTCCTGGTCCGCGGCCGGGTGGAGGACGCCGTCCGCAACCTCGCCCCCGAGCCGTCCGAGCAGAGCGCCAACCTCTGGTGGCCGGCCGACCGGGCGTGGTCCGTAGCCACCGACATCGACCTGATGTGCACCTACGTGGCCGGCAGCCGGGCCTGCATCGACGACCTGCTGGACACGCCCGGCCTGGAGGCCCTCCCCGCCGACCCCGCCGACCGCGTCGGGCACGCCGACGACCCGGTCAACGAGGTCCCACCGCGCTGATACCGGCCCTCACGGGTCGAGGACGACCCACTCGCCGGCCACGTCGACGACCACGCCGGCGTCGACCAGGCCGATGTCGGTGACCCGCTGGGCGAACGGCAGCGGGTCCAGCGGCACGCGGAAGGTGAACCGCTGGTCCAGCAGCAGTTCGCTGACCCGGTCCAGGCCCTCGATGCCGCCGAACCGGGTCGGCTGCACCACCAGCTCGCCGTCCTCCGACCCGATGTCGGCGTCCGCGGAGGCCTCCAGGGTGGCGCCCAGCACGTCGACCGAGCCGTTGACCATCAGCTCCCCGTCGTCGGCCTCGGCCAGGGTGAGCGGGCGGCCGGTGAGGTCGAGGTACTCGTTGAGGTCGTCATAGGTCAGCAGCGCCTCGGCCTCGGTGTACCGGATGACGACCTCGTCGGTCTCGCCGTGGAGCAGGTCGTGGAAGGAGAGGTAGACGTCGTCCAGCTCGGCCCGGACGGAGTCGATCCGCAGGGGGCCGGACACCAGCCCCTCCATCGCGATGTCGACCTCCTCGTAGCGGCCGCGGAGGACCTGGGGCAGGAAGAACGCTCCGCGCACCTGCACGGTGGGCCGCTCGAACGTCCCGGTCTGCTCCTGCAGCGCCTGGGCGACCAGCCCTTCCGCGGCGCGACGCGCCAGCAGGTCGGCGGCCCAGAGCAGTGCCGCGGTGGTCAGCAGCACGCCGAGCGCGAGGACCACCGTCCGCGTCTCCGGCCCCCGTCTCCTGCGCCGCCCCCCGGGCTCGGCCGGGCCGGGGCGCCCCTGGCCCCCCGTCCCCGGGTCGGCCGGCCCGGCCACCGGGTCCGCCGGCCGTCCGGTGTCCGCACGCCCGGCGGTGGCGGCGGCCGGGGCAGGAGCGGGCGGACGCGCCGGCGCGGAAGCCAGCGACCGGGTGCTGTGGTCGGCGGGCTCGACCGCGGGACGTCCGCCCCCTGCCCCGGTCCCCCGGGAGGGACGCGCGCCGGCCGCCCAGAGCAGCGCCGCGGCGCCCAGCAGCAGCCCGAGCGCGAGCCCCAGCACCCGCCGGCCCGCTCGCGTGCCCATGCCCTCGCCTCCCGTCACGTGCCCGGCGCACCGGCCCCGGCGAGAACCGGCTCCTCGCGGGCGTCGTCCTCCCGCTGCTCCAGGAGCGCGTTCTGCTCGGCCGCCCCGATCGGCTGCTCTGAGATCCGGATCCGCCGGCTCGGCCACCCCGCCGCCCGCCCGAGCAGGGTGAGGATCGCCGGCGTGAGCACCGGCCGGATGAGGAAGGTGTCGATCAGCAGGCCGAGCGCCATGATGAAGGCCACCTGCCGGAAGCTGTCCAGCGGGATGATCGCCACCATGGCGAAGGTCGCGGCGAGGATCACCCCGGCCGCGCTGATGGCCCGCGACGTGGCGGGCATGGCGACGGCGATCGCCTCGCGCAGGGGTCGCCGGCCCGCCTCGTCCCAGATGGAGCCCACCGCGAAGACGTTGTAGTCCGATCCGAGCGCGAGCAGCAGCACGGCGGTGGTGAACGGCACGTAGAACGTCAGCCCGGGGTCCTCCAGGAGATCCTGGAACACCAGGACGGCCACGCCCAGTGAGGCGGCGACCCCCAGCGCGCTCGCGGCCAGCAGGAACAGCGGGGCGAGGACCGCCCGCAGGTAGAACGCGAGGATCACGAACTCCACGATCAACACGGCGATCATGGTGCGCCAGAGGTTCTCCTGCGTGATCAGCGCCAGCTCGGAGGCGACCGCCGTCTGCCCGGCGACGCCCACCGTCGCGCCGTCGACCCCGGCCTGCTCGAGCAGCCCCGGCAGCCGGTCCTCCAGCCGGCGGAGGTCGCTGATCGCGGTCGCGGCGAGCGGATCGCTGTCGAAGATGACCACGAACCGCGCCGCGTCGCCGTCGGCGGAGAAGACGATCCCGTACTCCTCCGCCAGCGGGCTCTGGGCCGCCCCCAGCACCTCCGCCACCCCCGGCTGCCGGTTCAGCAGCTGCTGGAAGCGCTCCAGGGCCGCCCGCTGGTCGGCGACGTCGGGGCCCTCCACGAGCAGCTCGGTGGGCGCGACCACGCCGCGCACCCCCGCGTCGTCGAGGACCTCGGCCCCTTGCCGCACCGGGTCGCCCGAGGGCAGTCCCGAGCTGAACGACAGGTCCAGCCGCAGGCCCGTCACGGGCAGCGCCGCCGGCAGGAGGATGCCGACCCCCACCAGGAGGGCCACCCACGCGCCCCGGCGGGAGGAGGCCGAGCGCGCGAGCCACCGGGCGCCGCGGCCGGCCCGGCGGTCGAGCGCGTGCCCGCGGGCGACCCCCGAGGGGAAGAACAACCGCGGCCCCAGCACCGCCATCATCGCCGGCACGAGCGTGAGCGAGACGACGACCCCGACGACGACGGTGAGCGAGAGCGCCGGCCCGAACGCCCGGAACAGCTCGAAGTCGGCCACCAGGAGGGCCGCCGTCCCCGCCGCGACCGTGATCCCGGCGACCGCGATGATCGGGCCGTCGGTGGTGACCGCGCGCCGGGCCGCCTCGTGCGACGGGAGACCGGCGTCCAGGTGCCGGCGCATGCCGGAGAAGAAGAGGACGCAGTAGTCGGTGACGACCCCGATGAGCAGGGCGGCGGTGAGCGGCTGGAGCTGGTCGGGCAGCGCGAACCCGAGGGCCGCGGCCGCCCGGGCGAGCAGATGGGTGGCGACCAGGTAGCCGATCCCCGCCGCGAGCAGCACCACGAGCGGGGCGACCGCCGAGCGGAACGTCAGGGCGACGACCACCGCGATGAGCACGAGCGTGGCGACCTCGAAAAGGTGCAGCCGCGACTCGAGGTGGTAGGCCTGCTGCACCCGCGCCGGGGTGATCCCCGTGACGTAGGCGTCGACGCCGGCCTGGTTGCGGAAGTGGGCCGCGTACTGGCGGGCCAGCGCGGTGCTGTCGGCCAGTGACGTGCCGCCGGTCGTGTAGAGGTAGGTGACCGCCGTCTCCGGCGTCGAGGTCGGCAGGGGGACGGCGGCGATGATGTTCCCGCGCCCCGTCGGCGCCTCGCCCCGCAGGAACTCCTGGGTGTGCTGCAGTGCCCACAGCGCGATGTCGGCCCGGGTGAGCGCGCTGAGCCCGCCCGGGTCGTGGACGACCACCGCCGTCTGGGACAGGACCGGCACGCTGAACTTCTCGATCGACCGCTGCTGCACCTGCGCGGCCTCGCTGCTGGGCGGCAGGAGACTGCCGAAGTTGTTGCTCCCCCCGCCGCCCGACGGAGTGGGCAGGAGGACGGCGGCGACGGCGGCGGCCAGCCAGGCAGCGATGACGAGCCACCGCCCGGCCACCACCGCCGACCGGAAGGCGCGCCCGGCCGCGGACGCGGCGCTCGCCGGCGCCCTGAGCGCTGACCGCGCCGACGACCGTGCAGCCAACACGGCCTCCAAGCCTGTGCTCGGCACTCCGAATACCGGTGGTGGGAGAAGGGTAGGACGGCGCGCGACGGATCGCCCGGCGAGAGGAGCCCGATGCCCGAGGACCGAGCCGAGCCGACGGCCGGTGCGTCGGGGGCCTCGGGCGTCCACGAGGGGACCACCGTCCGGAGCGCCTGGACCTGGTGGCTCGCGGCGCCGGCGTTCGTCCTGGGCATGATCGTCGGCGCGGTGACGCTGGGGCTGCTCCGGGAGGATCCTCCCCTCCCCGCCGCCGCGGCGGAGGCGCCGCCGGACTCCGCCGAGGAGTCGCCCGGGGCGGCCCCGACCCCGTCACCGGGAGCGTCCGCGGAGATCACCGTCAACGAGGCGTGCCTGCGCGTGGTCAACGAGACCCAGGACCTCGTCGACGTCATCGAGGGACTGGGCAGCTCGGCCGCCGACCTGGACATCGCGGGCGTGGACCAGTCGATCCGGCGCCTGCAGCCGCTGGAGACCCGGTTGCGGGCGGACCTCGCCGCGTGCGAGGCCGACACGGACCTCCCCGCCGACCTGTCGCCGACACCGGACACCGGGGAGCCGGCGGACGACACGGCCGACCCCGCGCCGACCTCCGCGCCGGGCTGACGCCCGAGCCCGACGGGTCAGGTCCCGGTCACAGCCGGGCGAGCTCCGTGGCGAGGTCGTCGAGCCCCAGCGAGCCCTGGGAGAGCGCGGCCATGTGCCAGGCCTTGAGGTCGAACTCCGCACCGCGGGCCCGCTGCGCCGCTTCCCGGCCCTCCCGCCACGCCCGCTCACCGAGCTTGTAGCTGATCGCCTGCCCCGGCATGCCGAGGTAGCGCACCAGCTCGCTGTCGAGGAAGGCGACCTCGGCGCCGGAGTGGTCGGCGAGGAACGCCCGGGCCAGCGACGGCGTCCAGGGCTGCCCGCGGTGGTCGGCGAGGACGCCCTCGGCGTCGTCGGGGACCGGGAGCCGCAGGTGCATCCCGATGTCGACGACCACCCGGATCGACCGCAGCTGCTGGGCATCGAGGTAGCCGAGCCGCTCCCCCGGGTCGGCGAAGTAGCCGAGCTCGTCCATCAGCCGCTCCGCGTAGAGCGCCCAGCCCTCGACGTTCGCGCCGACCGAGCCCAGCGACGTCTGGTAGGCCGACAGGCGGCCCGAGACCAGCGCCCACTGGGCCAGCTGCAGGTGATGCCCCGGAACGCCCTCGTGGTACCAGATCGAGACCAGGTCCCAGAGCGGGAAGCGGGTGCGCCCGAGGGTGGGCAGCCAGGTGCGGCCGGGCCGGGAGAAGTCCTGGGCCGGCCGCGTGTAGTACGGCGCCGCCGCGCTGCCGGCCGGGGCGATCATCGCCTCGACCCGCTTCACGGGCTCGGCCAGGTCGAAGTGCGTGCCGTCCAGCGCGGTGATCGCGCCGTCCATCATCGCCTGGAGCCGCTCGCGGATCGCCTCGACGCCGTCGACCGCCGGGCCGTGGAGCGACAGCCAGCGCATCGCCTCCAGCGGCGTCGCCCCCGGGCGCACCCGCTCCGCCTCGGCGCGCTGCTCCGCGAGGATCCGGCGGTGCTCGGCCCAGCCCCACGCGTAGGCCTCCTCGAGCCCCTGCCCGGTGCCGAGATCCGAGCCCGTCCACCGCCGGGCCGCGACCGCGTACCGCTCGCGGCCGACGGCGTCCGGGGTGCCCTCGGCGCGCGGCGCGTACTCGTCGCGGAGGAAGTCGCGGATCTCGGCGACGGCGCCGTCCGCGGCGCGGGCGGCGGTGTCCAGCTCGGCCCGCAGCCCCTCGGGGCCGGCGGCCGCCAGCCCGCTGAAGAACCGGCCGGCCAGCCACGCGTCCAGCTGGCCGACGACGGTGTCCACCTGGCGGGGGGCCACCAGGAGCCCGCGGCGGGCTCCCTCCGCGAGGGTCTCCCGGTAACCGCGGTAGGCCTCGGGCACGCGGGCCAGCCGGCGGGCGAGGACGGACCAGTCCTCCTCGGTGACCGAGGGCATCAGCAGGAAGACCTGCCGCACCGAGTGCAGCGGGGTGAACAGGTTGTTCAGCGAGCGGAAGCCCTCGCCGGCATCGTGCGATGCGAGCTCGGCGCCCAGCCGCTCCCGCAGCAGCCGGGCGCAGCGGCGCTCCACCGGGTCGTCGGCCACCGACGGAGAGGCCAGCACCCGGTCCAGCTCGGCCAGCGTGGCCCGGGCGAGGGCCGCCTCGGCCTCGAGCCCGGCCGGGCTCGTGTCGGGGAGCCGGTCGTCGCCCCGGCGGGTGCCCAGCGAGGTCGCGACGATCGGGTCCAGGTCGCAGACCGCGTCGACGTAGCGGTCGGCGACCTGCCGCGGGGTGGTGGCCGGAGCCGTCACCGGATGCGCTCGAGCCGGGCCGACATCGTCGGGCGCAGCGGCTCGTCCGCACCGGCGCGGTCGATGGCGTACATCAGCGCACCCTCGACGATGCCGTACAGCCGCACCGCCCGGGTGACCTCCGGCGCGTCGGGGGTGCGGGCCAGCACGTCGCTGGTCAGCTCCCAGCTGGTCGTCGTCCGCGCGGTGCCCACGTAGATCTCCACCAGCCCGTCGGGGCTGGCGACCAGCAGTTCGACGTCGTCGTTCCCACGGGGTCGCCAGAAGCCCGACTCCCGCACGTCGGGGCCCGCGATCCTCCCGTCGTCGGTGAGCCGCCAGGTCCGGGACTCGTAGGCGAGGAACCCCCGGCCGTCGTGGCCGAACCGGATCCACTGACCGAACCGGAGATCCTGGTCGGAACCGGCCACGGCACCGCTCAGGACGCCCTCCCCGTGCCACTCCCCGAGCAGGGGCAGGACCGACAGGATCTCCTCGGAGACCTCCGGCCCGCTGCGCACGTCGGCGGTGTCGGGCACCGGCAGCTCGGTCGGCCCGGTCATCGCCGGGCCGCCTTCGGGCGGCGGGACAGCCGGACGGCGCCGTAGCCGAGCCCGCCGGCCGACAGCGCCGTCAGGGTGATCAGGACCCAGGCGGAGAGCATGGCGACCACCGTAGTGACGGCGCCGCCGGCCGGCCTCAGCCGGCCACCGGGGCGGTCCCGGCCGTCGCGGCCACCACCTCGGTCCACGGCGTCGGGGCGATGCCGAAGGTGGCGGTCGTGGCCGCGGCGTCGATCACGTACTCCTGGTCGAACTGGTGCCGGACGGCGACCACCTCCCGCATGACCGGGACCGCGAGACCGATCGCCCGCAGCACCGGCCACGGGATGCCGCGCACCGTGGGTGCCGGTGCCGACATGGCCGCGGCCAGGTCGCCCAGCGCCTCCCGCTGCGACCGCGGCCTGCTGCTGGGGACGTGCCAGGCCTGTCCCAGCGCCCGCTCGTCGGTGCCCAGGGTGACCAGCGTGGTGGCCACGTCGGGGAGGTAGGCCCAGCTGCGCGGCGCGTCGGGGTCGCCGACGACCCAGGCGGTGCGGCCGCGGCGCAGGGTGGCCAGCTGCCGGCCGAGGTGGGAGTTCCCCGGCGGCACCTGCGGGCCGATGAAGTCCGCGGCCCGCGCCTCGGTGACCCGCACCCGGCCGGCCTCGTGCGCGGCCCGCGCGTCGGCCCACATCCGCGCCCGCACGCGCCCCTTGGTGTCGGCGGCGGCCAGGGGGCTGTCCGGCGACATGGGCCCGTCGGGGCGCCCGTACCCGTAGAGGTTGGACATCGTGACCAGCACGGCCCCGGCACGCTCCGTCGCCGCGAGCAGCGCGGCGGCGACCGGGGGCCAGTCGGTGGCCCAGCGGTGGTAGGCGGGGTTGACGGCGTTGTAGACCGCCGCGGCTCCTCGCGTCGCCGAGGCCAGCGCTGCCGGGTCCGCCGCGTCGGCCCGGTGGTGCTCGATCCCGTCCCCGGAGGCGCCGCCGCTGCGGGAGACCACCCGCACCTCGTGTCCTCGATCGCGCAGCTGCCGTGCGGTGGTCAGGCCCACCGGCCCCTTGCCGACGACGACGTGCAGTGCCATGGGTGCTCCCCGGGTCGCTGATGTGAGCGGTGCTCTCGTGCGAGACGGATGCTCTCGGTCGGGCCGGCGCCTGTCAAGAGCACTGCTCACAGTTGCGTGCAGCGCTCTCACCACGGCACACTCCCGGCATGCCTTCCGCCCGCGAGCGCGTCCGTGCCGAACTCACGACGGAGATCGCCGACGCGGCCCGGCGCCAGCTCGCCGAGGTGGGGGCGGCCGCCCTCTCGCTGCGCGCCGTGGCCCGCGAACTGGGCATGGCGTCGTCCGCGGTCTACCGCTACGTCCCGAGCCGGGACGACCTGCTGACCCGGCTGATCATCGACGGCTACGACGACCTCGGCGCCGCCGCGGAGGCGGCCGACACCCCGTCCGCGCCGCCCCGGGCCCGCTGGGTCGCCGTCTGCCGCGCGGTCCGGGCCTGGGCCCGTGACCATCCGCACGAGTACACCCTCCTGTACGGCTCCCCCGTGCCGGGCTACGAGGCACCGGAGGACACCGTGCCGGCGGCGTCGCGCGTAGGCGTCGTCCTCGGCCGGATCCTCGGCGACGCCGCCCGGAGCGGGCAGCTGCCGGAGACGTCCGGGGAGCGGGACCCCTCCCTGATCAGCGACGGCGCGCTGGCCGTCCTGGGCGGCGAGCACCCGGCGCTGGACGAGGCGGTGCGCGTACGCGCCCTGCTCGCGTGGTCCTCGCTCTTCGGGACCATCAGCTTCGAGCTGTTCGGGCACTTCGTAGGCTCCGTGCAGGACGGCGACCGGTACTTCGACCGGGCGATGACCGACCTGGCCGCCCTCCTCGGCCTGTAGCGGCGCCGCCGGGTCCACCCGGGCGGGGAGCCGGCGCGGCGCGGCCGACAGGGCGAGCCGCTGGTCTGCCCGGGAGTTGTGCGGCAGGCTGGACGGGGGACCGCCGCCGGCGGGCAGCAGCGAGGAGGAGCAGTCATCGAGAAGGCCGAGGCCGGCCGGGGCGCGACGCCGACCCCGGACGACGAGGCGCTACCGGGCACCCCCTCGTGGTTCTCGGTGCTGCACGAGTCCTCGTTCATGTTCGCCGCGGTCTGCGACACCGCCGGGACGCTGCTCACCGCCAACCGCCTGGCCATCGAGGGCCGCGGCTTCGACCGCCGCCGACACCTGGGCCGCCCCTTCTGGGAGGCCGGCTGGTGGGCCGGTGACCCGGACGTGGGCGCCACGATCCGCGAGTGGTGCCTGAAGGTGGCCGCCGGCGGTGAACCGGTCCGCGCGGTCACCAGCTTCTTCCGCGCCGACGGCACGCGGCGCACCGCCGACCTCACCATGCAGCTCGTCCGCGAAGGTGAGCAGCAGGAGTTCCT
This sequence comes from Blastococcus sp. HT6-4, assembly GCF_039679125.1. Classification (NCBI taxonomy): domain Bacteria; kingdom Bacillati; phylum Actinomycetota; class Actinomycetes; order Geodermatophilales; family Geodermatophilaceae; genus Blastococcus; species Blastococcus montanus. Next base: position 3,907,095 of record NZ_CP155551.1, read on the forward strand.
CCTGGTCACCGGTCTGGACATCACCGATCGGCTGCAGACCGAGCGGGTCACCGCCGAGGCGCGCGCGGCGGGCATGGAGGCGTCCACGCTGCGCCAGATCGCCACCGCCCGGGCCCGCGACCTGGAGGTTCTCCGCGAGACGGAGGCCAAGCTCACCCGCGCGCTCGCCATCTCCGAGCGGGTGCTGGCCAACGTGGCCGACGGCATCTACGGGCTCGACATCGACGGCCGGGTGGAGTTCCTCAACCCCGCCGCCGCGCGGCTCACCGGGTACCGGCCCGAGGACCAGCTGGGCTGCGACCAGCACGCGCTGATCCACGCCCGGCGCCCGGACGGCTCGCCCTACCCACGCGAGGAGTGCCCGGTCTGGCGGGCCCTCCGGACCGGTCGCACCGTGTTCGCCGACGACGAGACGTTCTGGCGCAGCGACGGCACGGCGATCCCGGTGGAGATGGTCGTCGTGCCGACGGTGGAGGAGGGCGCGTTCACCGGCGTCGTCGTCTCGTTCCGCGACCTCACCGACCGGCGGGCCGCCCAGCGGCAGGCGGCCGAGCTCGAGGCGCTCGCCGCCCGCGCCGCGGCCGAACGGGCGCTGTCGGACCGGCTGCAGCAGTCGCTGCTCACCCCGCCGCCGGAGCCCGACCACCTGCAGATCGCCGTCCGCTACCGCCCGGCCGCGCACGAGGCGCACGTGGGCGGCGACTGGTACGACGCCTTCCTCCAGCCCGACGGGGCGACCATGCTCGTCATCGGCGACGTCATCGGCCACGACAGCCGCGCGGCCGCGGCGATGGGCCAGGTCCGGGGGCTCCTGCGCGCCCTCGCCTACGACGACGAGGAGGGGCCCGCGGCCACGCTCACCCGCGTCGAGCACGCCGCCCGGGGGCTCGCGGTCTCGACCATGGCCACCGGCGTCCTCGCCCGGATCGAGCGCCACCCCGACGCGCCGGACGCCGTCAGCCGCCTCCTCCGCTGGAGCAACGCCGGCCACCTGCCACCGATCCTGCTGGCGCCCGACGGCACGAGCACGCTGCTCACCACCCCGCCGGAGCTGATGCTGGGCATCGACCCCGACGCCCCGCGCACCGACCACGCCGTCGACCTGCCCGACGGGTACACCCTCCTGCTGGTCACCGACGGCCTGGTCGAGCGCCGCGACATCGATCTCGACCAGGGCTTCGAACGGCTGCAGGACGCGCTGCGGGACCTCGGCGGCACGCCGCTGGAGGAGCTGCTGGACACGGTGCTCGCCCGGCTGCTGCCCGAGGCGGGCGCCGACGACGTCGCGATCGTGGCCGTGCGCACCTTCCCCGAGGACCGCCCGCGGCCGCCGGAGGCCGGACCCAACCGGCTGCCGCCCGGGATGGGCTGACGGCGCACGACAGCGCCCGCCCCGGAGGACCGGGACGGGCGCTGTCGGTCGTTCGGCCCCCCGTGAGGAGGGCAGCTTCTCAATCGATGACGACGGTGGTCTCGTTCAGCCCGACCTCGGCCGACAGGACCCGCTCGCCCTTGCCGACCGCGGCCAGCGAGCGCAGCTTCCACGGGCCCGGCGCGGCGAAGAAGCGGAACTCACCCTCGGGGCTGGTGACCACCTCGGCGGTGAACTCGTCGGTCGAGTCGAGCAGCCGGACGTAGGCGCCGGCCACCGGAGCCCCGTCGTGCCACACCTGGCCCTGGATGACCGTCTGGGTGTTCAAGTCGATCCCGGCGAGGGAACCGCCCTGCTCGGGCGCTGCGCACATGTCAGCTCACTTCTCGATCGGGACGCCGACGAGCGAGCCGTACTCGACCCAGCTGCCGTCGTAGTTCTTGACGTCGGTCTTGCCGAGCAGCTCGCGCAGCACGAACCAGGTGTGGCTCGAGCGCTCGCCGATGCGGCAGTAGGCGATGGTCGGCTTGCTCTCGTCGTAACCCTGCTCGGCGTAGAGCGCCGCGAGCTGCTGGTCGGACTTGAAGGTGCCGTCCTCGTTGGCCGCCTTGCTCCACGGGATGTTGATCGCCGTGGGGACGTGGCCGGCCTTCTGCGACTGCTCCTGCGGCAGGTGCGCGGGGGCGAGGATCTTGCCGGAGAACTCGTCGGGCGAGCGGACGTCGACGATGTTCTTGCTGCCGATGGAGGCCACGACCTCGTCGCGGAACGCACGGATCGACAGGTCGGGCTCGCCGGCCTTGTACTGCGTGGCCGGGCGCTCGACGGCGTCCTTGGACAGCGGACGGCCGTCCAGCTCCCACTTCTTCCGGCCGCCGTCCATGAGCTTCACGTCGGAGTGGCCGTAGATCTTGAAGTACCAGTAGGCGTAGGCGGCGAACCAGTTGTTGTTGCCGCCGTAGAGGACGACGGTGTCGTCGTTGCCGATGCCCTTGGCCGACATGAGCTCCTCGAAGGCGCTCTTGTCGAGGAAGTCGCGGCGCAGCGGGTCCTGCAGGTCCTTCTTCCAGTCCAGCTTGACGGCGCCCTCGATGTGGCCGCCGTCGTAGGCGCTGGTGTCCTCGTCGACCTCGACGAGGACGATGCCGGGCTGGCCCAGGTGCTCCTGGACCCAGTCCACCGAGACGAGTACGTCGTTACGGCTCATGGGTGGTGTTCCTCCGGATGATCGGTGTGCGGTCGGTCGGTCTGGTGGTGCAGGGACGACGCGGATCGCTCAGACCGCGGAAGTCACGGGAGAAAGGGGCATCCCGACGGCGCGGAGAGCGCGTCTGGACGGCGCGGTGCCGCCCTCAGAGGGGCGGACACAGGCAGCTGCCGACGCGGCACAGGTCGACCGTGCGGCGCGAGGTCAGCAGGATGCCCACGACGCGAGGGTATCCGATCACCACCGGTCCCCCGCATGCGCGTCTACCAGAGCCGTCAGCTCCGCCGGCACCGGCGCGCCGCTGCTGCGACCGAGCACCCGGCCGGCGCGGTCGAGGTAGAACAGCGTGGGCGTGCGCCGGACGTCGAGTGCGCGCACCTCGTCGAGATGGCTCTCCGCGTCGACCTGGACCACGGCCAGTCCGGGACGGGTGGCCTGCAGCTGGGCGAGCCGGGCCCGGGTCACGCGGCAGGGGGCGCAGAAGGCGGTCGAGAACTGGACGACCGTGAGCTCCGCATCGGCCGGGCGCACGCCCAGCCGCTCGAGCACCGCGGCGGTTCCGCCCACACCCACGGTCCGGTCCACCCGCGGCACAACCCACCCGGCCGGGCGGGCTATTCCGCCGCGAGCACGGTGTCCACGGCCTCCACCCGGACGTCCACCCCGTCCTCGGCCGGCTGCACCTCGAGCAGGCGCAGGCCGAAGGGCAACTCGATCGGGTAACGGAGGTCGAGCAGGTCGTTCGCCCGCTCCACGAGCTCGTCGGGCACCGGTAGCCCCGCGCCTGAGGCCCGCTCGACGTCGATGACCAGCTCGTCGCCGTCGAGGGCCACCGTCCCGGCGGCGGTGAGCGGCACCGAGCGGCCGAGCAGCTCGACGGTGCGGGTGATCCGCAGCCCGTCGCCCTCGCGCCGCAGCACGGTGTCACCACCGAGCTCGTCCGAGAGCAGGGCGTAGGACAGCGTCGCCGTGCCGTCGATCCGCTCGACCGGCACCTCCTGCACCTGGCCGGAGAGCACCGCCGACAGCGGCACCCACACCCCGGTGAGCGCGACCTCGGCCTGCGTGCCCTCGCGCCGGCCCAGCGTCTCGGCGTCCAGCGAGATGCGGACGTCCTCGTACCGGCCGCCGACCGCCTGGGTGAGGAACGGGAAGCCGCGGATGTCCACATCCGGCGGGCCCGCCAGCGCGCTCTGCGCGGCCAGCTGCCGGGCCACCTGCCCCTCGGCGATGGCCATGGCGACCCGGTCGGCCAGCACCCCGAGGCCGAGGAGCACGAGCAGGACGACGGCGAGGGCCTTCACAGGACGGCCTTCACAGGACGGTCAGGAGGCCGAGGGCGACAGGCGCGCCGGCGGCGAGCGGCAGCACCACCTGGACGGTGCTCGTCGCCCAGGGGGACAGCGTCTCCGCCGCGCCGCCCATGGCCGTCTCGACGGCGAGATAGCTGCCGGCGACGGCCACCAGCGCGACGACCCCGGCGACGACCGCGCCCGCCGCCAGCGCCCGCAGTGCGCCGAGGTCGGCGACGTCCCGGGCGGCCCAGGCGGTCGCCGCCCCGGCCAGGACGGCGAGCACCGCCCCCGTGAGGCCGCGGGGCACGCCGACAGCCAGCCGCGGCCGGGGCAGCACCTGGTCGGTGAGGTGGCCGACCAGGAGGGCGGCGCCGGTGACCAGCGCCGCGACCACCAGGCGCTCCTCGGCCAGGCGGCCGAGGAGCAGGAACGCGGCGAGGGCGCCGACCGCGGTGAGCAGCACGGCCGACCCGGCGAGCGAGTCGACCAGGGCGTGCCGCGGCGTGCGCAGCATCTGCTGCAGCACGGCGCCCAGGAATCCGACGCCCAGCACGGCCAGCAGCCCACCCAGGTGCGGCCGCTCCGGGAGCAGCAGCGCGAGGTCGGCCGCGACGGCGGCGGCCGTGCCCACGGCCAGGGAGGCGGCGAACCCCTGCATCCCGGCGGCGAGCACCCAGGAGAGCACCAGCGCCAGCTGCAGCACCAGGACGGCGGCCAGCGTCCCCACCTCGCCCAGCGCCGGCGGCAGCCCCGCCAGCAGCCCGGCCGCGACGACCGAGAGCCCGGCGGCCGGGAGGTGGTGCGCCCGGGCCGGCGTCGAGGGGAGGACGGCGGGGGAACTCACGGACCGATGCTCTCAGAAGCCCGGCCTCCGGTCCGCTCGACGAGCGGACCGTCGCCGGAACGGGGACCACCGCACCCCTCGACCGACCGTGCGCCGACGAGATCCGCCTGGTCGACCAGCACCTCCGCTATCCTGCGAGCTCACCTCGACAGCGTTGTCGTAGGTCCGGCCGGTGCCCCGCCGGCCCCGGACCCCTGAGGGAGACGACATGCGACTCGTGCTCATGACCGCGGCGCGGCAGGCCACGACCGAGGTGCTGCCCGCGCTCGGGCTGCTCGGCCACCAGGTGCGCGTGATGGCCCCGGAGCTCTCCAGCCTCCTGGACGGCGACTCCGGGGACGTGGTCCTCGTCGACGCCCGCCACGATCTGATCCGGGCCCGCACCCTCTGCGGCCTGCTCTCCTCCACCGGCGTGGCCGCGGCCCTGGTCGCCGTCCTCTCCGAGGGGGGCCTGGTCGCGCTCTCGGCGGACTGGGGGGTCGACGACGTGCTGCTCGACACCGCCGGCCCCGCCGAGGTCGACGCCCGGCTCAAGTGGGCCACCGCGCGCCGGCTGGCGGCCGCGACGCCCGCCGACGGCGCCGACGGCGGCGTCACCCAGGCCGGCGAGCTGGTCATCGACGAGCACAGCTACTCGGCGAAGCTGCGCGGCCGCCCGCTCGATCTCACCTACAAGGAGTTCGAGCTGCTGAAGTACCTGGCCCAGCACCCGGGCCGGGTCTTCTCGCGGGCCCAGCTGCTCCAGGAGATCTGGGGCTACGACTACTTCGGCGGCACCCGCACCGTCGACGTCCACGTGCGCCGGCTGCGGGCCAAGCTGGGCACCGAGCACGAGGCGCTCATCGGCACGGTGCGCAACGTGGGCTACAAGCTCGACCAGCAGGTGGCCGACGCGACCGCCAAGGCCGCCCGGGCGGAGACCGACGCCGAACTGGTCTGATGGCCCGGTGAGCAACGATCCCGACGTCGCCGAGGTCCTCGCGCTGCTGCGCGCCGCCACCGCCGCCGACGGGGTGCGCCCGGTCTCCGAGGAGGCCGAGCTCCGCCTGCAGCACCGCTCGCCCGGCGGACGCGACCTCGTCGTCCGCACCGGCGACGGCGCCCTGGCCGGCTACGCCCGGATCGACGACGGCACCGCCGAGCTGGTCGTGCACCCCGCCCACCGGCGCCGGGGCCACGGGACGGCGCTGCTGCGGCAGCTCCTCGATCTGACCGCCGAGCGGCCGCTGAGCATCTGGGCCCACGGGGACCTGCCGGGCTCGGCCGAGCTGCTGGCCCCGCACGGCTTCACCCGGGCCCGGGTGCTGCTGCAGATGCGCCTGCCGGACCTGACTGCCGCCGCGGTCGACCCGAACCCCGCGCTGCCCGAGGACGTGCGGGTGCTGCCGTTCCGCCGCGGACGGGACGAGGAGGCGTGGTTGCGGGTCAACGCCCGCGCGTTCGCCTGGCACCCGGAGCAGGGCCGGATGACCCGGGAGGACCTGGAGCTGCGGGAGGCCGAGCCCTGGTTCGACCCCGAGGGCTTCCTCATGGCCTGGCGCGGGGATCCCCACGCGGACGGCGAGCTGCTGGGCTTCCACTGGACGAAGGTGCACCCGCCGGGCGACGCCGCCGAGGACGCGGTCGGCGAGATCTACGTGCTGGGCGTGGATCCGGGGGCCCAGGGGCTGCGGCTGGGGCGCGCGCTCACCGACCTGGGGCTGGCGCACCTGCGCGGGCGGGGCCTCGGGGAGGTGCTGCTCTACGTCGAGGAGGACAACACCGCGGCCGTCGGGCTCTACGAGGGGCGCGGGTTCCGGCGGTTCGCGGTGGACGTCGCCTGGCGGCGCGAGCCCGCCGGGGACTGAGGCCCGAAGGGCGCTCCTGCCCGGATCGTGACCCGCGGCACGCATGGTCATCAAGATCCTCAACGCCCGTTCATCGACCGTTCACCTCGGTACGGGGAGCACGCCACCTGCGCTCCCTAGCGTCGCTCCCGTCGGTCCAACGCTGCCCGGAACGGGTCCGGGCGAATCTCGAGAGGCCCTGAGTTGAAGCTCAGCACCAAGACGCGCGCCACCACGCTCTCCGTGGCGCTCGCCAGCACCCTCGCGCTCGCCGCCTGTGGTGCGTCCAACGAGTCCGAGAACGCCGTGGGCGGCAACGTCAGCAGCAGCGAGGAGTCGCTCAGCGGCACGCTCGTCGGGGCCGGCGCCAGCAGCCAGCAGGCGGCCATGCAGGGCTGGACCGCGGGGTACAACAGCGTCCAGCCCGACGTGACGGTCAACTACGACCCGGTCGGCTCGGGCGGCGGCCGGGAGCAGTTCCTCGCCGGCGGCACGGACTTCGCGGGCTCGGACGCCGCGCTGGACGAGGAGGAGCTCGCCCAGGCCGAGGAGCGCTGCGGCACCTCGGGGATCTTCGAGCTGGTCAACTACATCGCCCCGATCGCGGTCGTCTACAACCTCGAGGGCGTCGACGAGCTGAACCTCTCCCCCGAGACCCTCGCCGGGATCTTCAACCAGGAGATCACCAACTGGAACGACCCGGCGATCGCCGCCGACAACCCGGGCGCCACGCTGCCCGACCTGGCCATCACCCCGGTCAACCGCGCGGACGACTCCGGCACCACCGAGAACTTCACCGAGTACCTGGCCGCGGCGGCCGGCGAGGCGTGGCCGCACGAGCCGGACGGCGTCTGGCCGGTGCCCGGCGGCGAGGCCGCCCAGGGCACCTCGGGCGTGGTCAGCGCGGTCGGGGCCGGCGACGGGACCATCGGCTACGCCGACCTGAGCCAGGCCGGCGACCTCGGCGTGGCGAGCATCGGCGTGGGCGAGGAGTACGTCGCGCCGTCGGCCGAGGCGGCCGCCGCCGTCGTCGAGAACTCCGACCCGATCGAGGGCCGGGGCGAGTACGACTTCGCCATCGAGCTCGCCCGCGACACGACCGAGTCGGGCAACTACCCGATCGTGCTGGTCAGCTACCACATCGGCTGCATCGAGTACGACGACCAGGAGACCGCGGACCTGGTCAAGGACTTCATGGGCTACGTGATCAGCGAGGAGGGCCAGCAGGCCGCGGCCGAGGCCGCCGGCTCGGCACCGATCTCGGACGGCCTGCGGGAGCAGAACCGGTCGGCGGTCGACGCGATCACCGCTGGGTGATCCGGCACCATCATCAGTAACGGCCCGGAGCGTCTGAGACGCTCCGGGCCGTTACGCCGCCCGCCGCACGCGGGCACCGAGCCCCGACGGGCACCTACCGACGCGCAGCAGACGGAGCAGCGGTGACAGTCACCAGTCCCCCGCAGGAACCGACGGCTCCCCGGGCCGTACGCCGGCCAGGCGACCGGATCTTCGCCGGCAGCGCCAAGGGCGCCGGGATCCTGATCCTCGTCATCCTCGCCGGGGTGACGCTCTTCCTCCTCGCCGAGTCCTTCCCGGCGCTGACCGCGCCGGCCGAGGAGCTCCCGGGCGAGGGCGGGCTGGTCTCCTACATCTGGCCGCTGATCTTCGGCACGCTGCTGTCCGCCGCGATCGCCCTGCTGGTGGCCACGCCGCTGGCGGTGGGCATCGCGCTGTTCATCACCCACTACGCGCCGCGCCGGCTGGCCCAGGCCCTCGGCTACGTCGTCGACCTCCTCGCCGCGATCCCGAGCATCGTCTACGGGTTCTGGGGCATCTTCTGGCTCGCGCCGCGGCTGGTCCCCTTCTACCGCTGGCTCGAGGAGAACCTCGGCTTCATCCCGCTGTTCGCCGGCCCGGTCTCGGCCACGGGCCGGACGATGCTCACCATCGGGCTGGTGCTGGCGGTCATGATCCTGCCGATCGTCAGCGCCATCTCCCGCGAGGTCTTCACCCAGGTGCCCACGCTGCACACGGAGGCCGCGCTCGCCCTGGGCGCCACCCGCTGGGAGATGATCAAGATGGCGGTCATCCCCTACGGCAAGAGCGGCGTCATCGGTGGCGCCATGCTCGGCCTGGGACGCGCACTGGGCGAGACCATGGCGGTCGCCATCATCCTCTCCGGCTCGGCCGCCGGGATCACCTTCGCGCTGATCTCCAGCGCCAACCCGCAGACCATCGCGGCCAACATCGCGCTGCAGTTCCCGGAGTCCACCGGGCTGGACGTGAACACGCTGATCGCCAGCGGCCTGGTGCTGTTCCTGATCACGCTCCTGGTCAACATGCTCGCCCGCTGGATCGTCAACCGCCGGGCCGACTTCTCCGGAGCCAACTGATGAGCACGTCGATCCAGCAGCGCGAGACCGGGACCGGTTCCCCGAGCGCACCCCCCGAGCGGCGAGGTGCCGGCCGGCTGCCCCGCTGGGCCCCCTGGGCCGCGTTCGGCGCAGCGCTCGCGCTGGCGGCTCTCCTGGGCGCCCTGACCGGTTCGAACATCGTCCTGCTGGTCATCTACACCGTCGTCCTGGGCACCGTCCTGCTCTACGTGGCCTCGCGCGTCGTCGAGGGCCGGCGACGGGCCGTGGACCGGCTCGTCACCTGCCTGGTCGTGTCGGCGTTCGGGATCGCCATGGTGCCGCTGGTGTCCCTCGCCTACGAGGTCATCCGCCGCGGCGCCGAGCGGTTCGACGGCGAGTTCTTCGGCTCCTCGCTCCTCGGCGTGATCGGTGAGGGCGGCGGCGCCTACCACGCGATCATGGGCACCCTGATCATCACCGCCCTGACGACGTTGATCTCCGTGCCGATCGGCCTGATGACCGCCATCTACCTGGTCGAGTACGGCACCGGCAAGCTCAAGCGGTCGATCACCTTCTTCGTCGACGTGATGACCGGCATCCCCTCGATCGTCGCCGGCCTCTTCGCCTACGCCCTCTTCGTGATCTTCTTCGGCCCGGGTATCCGGCTCGGCATCATGGGCGCCGTGGCGCTGTCGGTGCTGATGATCCCGGTGGTGGTCCGCTCCGCCGAAGAGGTCCTGAAGCTCGTGCCCAACGAGCTGCGCGAGGCCGCCTACGCCCTCGGCGTGCCGAAGTGGCGCACGATCCTCAAGGTCGTCATCCCCACGGCGATCGCCGGCCTCGGGACCGGCATCACGCTGGCCATCGCCCGCGTGATCGGCGAGACCGCTCCGCTCCTGGTGACCGTCGGCATCACCAACGCCACCAACTTCGATCCGTTCGACGGCCGCATGGCCACGCTGCCGGTCTACGCCTACTACCAGCTGACCCAGCCGGGTGTGCCCCCCGAGTACGCGATCGACCGGGCCTGGACGGCAGCCCTGGTCCTCGTCATGCTGGTCATGGGCCTCAACGTGGTCGCCCGCCTGATCAGCCGCTTCTTCGCCCCCAAGACCAGTCGCTGAGCGTCATCCACCCAGGAAGGGACCACCCGTGGCCAAGCGCATCGAGGTGTCGGACCTCGACATCTACTACGGCAAGTTCCTCGCCGTGCAAGGCGTCAACGTCTCGATCGAGCCACGCAGCATCACGGCGCTGATCGGGCCGTCGGGCTGCGGCAAGTCGACGTTCCTGCGCACGCTCAACCGCATGCACGAGGTCATCCCCGGCGCGCGGGTGGAGGGCAAGGTCGTCATGGACGGCCAGGACCTCTACGGCTCCGACACCGACCCGGTGACCGTCCGCCGGCAGATCGGCATGGTCTTCCAGCGGCCCAATCCGTTCCCGACGATGTCCATCTACGACAACGTCGCGGCCGGTATGCGCCTGAACGCCAAGCGGATGAGCAAGTCGGACACCGACGAGCTCGTCGAGCGCTCGCTGCGCGGGGCCAACCTGTGGGAAGAGGTCAAGGACCGGCTCGACCGGCCCGGCTCGGGGCTGTCCGGCGGTCAGCAGCAGCGGCTCTGCATCGCCCGCGCCATCGCCGTCGAGCCCGACGTCCTGCTGATGGACGAGCCCTGCTCGGCGCTGGACCCCATCTCCACGCTCGCCATCGAGGACCTGATGACGGAGCTCAAGGAGCGGTTCACCATCGTCATCGTCACGCACAACATGCAGCAGGCCGCTCGCGTGAGCGAGCAGACCGGGTTCTTCAACCTCAACGGCGTCGGGCAGCCGGGGCGGCTGATCGAGTTCAACCCGACGGAGAAGATCTTCAGCAATCCCGACCAGAAGGCCACCGAGGACTACATCTCCGGTCGCTTCGGCTGAGTCGCCGCACCCGCCCGGCCAGGACCCCGCCCCCACCAGGGGCGGGGTCCTGCTCGTTCCGGGGCCTTGTCTCAGCCGCGGACCGGCTCTCCGGGCGGCTGGATCAGGCGCAGCTGACCGGCTCGGCCGCTGCCGGCTCGGGCGCCACGGCCGTCGCCTCGGTCTGCAGCTGCGCGGGCGCCGGCCCGCCGATCTCCACCGGGACGACCGAGGAGTAGCCCGGGCCGATCACCAGCTGCACCGCCGACGGCCCGATGGAGTCACTCTGCTCGACGACCGCACCCGGGACCGCGGCCGCCACGGTGCGGGCCTGCTCGAGCGCCGCGGGGCCGTGCCGTACGACGCTCTGGGTGACCGTGCCGAGCTCGTTGCCGACCGCGCCCACGGTGAAGCCCTGGCCGCGGAGAGCATCGGCCACCGTCGCGGCGAGGCCCGTCGTCGCCGTGCCGTTGAGGACGTCCACGGTGATCTCCGCGGGGGCGGCGGTGAGCGGCTCGGGGCCGGCCGGGGCCTCCGGCGCCGGTTCCACGGCGACCTCGGGCGGAGCGGTCTGCGCGGCCCGTTGCGCCTCGAGCACCTCGGCCGGGAGCCGTGTGCCGTCGATGACCTCGTCGAACACCGCGCGCGTGGCGGCGCGGTCCAGCACCACGTACGCCTGGTCGGTGCCGGCCGGCACGTAGCCGACCTGGGCCACCGGCAGCCCGGCCCGCTGGACGGCGTCCCCGGACAGGTCGCCCAGCGCGCCGGCGACCACGCGCAGGTCACCCAGGGTGGTCTGCGCGTCCAGGGTGAGGGCGTCGGAGGCGCGGGTGAGGAAGCGTGCCAGGCGCACCGGGTCGAGCAGCGTGTCGGCCGACATCGCCGTCCGCAGCGTGGAGGTGAGCAGACGCTGGGCCCGCTCCGCGACGGCCGCACCGGCCACGTCAGCACCCGCGTCCCCCGGCTCCAGGAAGCCGGAGGCGTCGTCCGCCGACAGCTCGGAGGGGCCGGCCGGCGGGGGGACGGCCGCGGCGGCGACCGCGTCGGAGGGCACCACGCAGACCGGGACGCCACCGAGGGCCTCCACCATGCCCGGCACGCCGGCGAGGTCGACGCCGAGGTAGTGGTCGATCCGCAGCCCGGAGAGCTGCTGGACCGCTCGGACGGCGCATGCCGGCCCGCCGTCCAGCAGCGAGCTCGCGAACGCCTCAGTGACCGGGTTGCGCAGCTCGCCGTCCGAGGTGCGGCAGGCCGGTGTGTCCACCAGCGCGGTGGGCGGGATGCTCACCAGCACGGCGCGCTCGCGGTCGGCCGACAACGAGACCACCTGCGTGGCCACGGAGGCCGTACCGGTCTGGCCGGGGATCCCGTTGCTCACGACGAGGTAGGTCTCCGAGCCGTCCTGCAGTCGAGGGGCCAGCACCTCGGGCCCGTCGAGGGCCAGTGCCTCGACGCGGTCGATGCGCTGGTCGACGTAGAAGTACAGGCCCAGGTGGTACAGGACGATCACGCCGACGATCCCTGCCAGGGCGATCCCCGCCCGCACCAGCCGTCGCCGCCCGGGACTCCGCGGCGGACGGTCGACGGACGGCCGACGACGGCGGGAACCCGCCGGCGGCGGTGGCGGTGCCAGACCCGGCAGGGGCGGGACGGGGCCGCTGCGTCGCGAGGGCCGCTCCTCCGGAGCCCACGCGGCCGGCCCGGGAGTGGGCACCGGCGGCAGCCCCGGCTGCACCTGCGGCGGGCCCGGTTGCGCGGCGGGCACCGGCGGGACCCCGGGTCGGGCAGCGCCGGACTCCTGGGGACGCGCGACCGGCCGTGCGGCCGGCACCGGCGGCAGCCCCGCTCGGACGGCGGGTGCATCGCCGGGTGCAGCGGCGGGCGCGGGGGAGCCGGCGGAGGCGGCGGAGGCGGCGGTGGCACCCCGGCCGGCGCGTGGTGCCACCGACGGGGTGGCCTCGCCACGGCGGGCGGCGCGTCGGCTGCCCACCGCGCTCCCCTGCCGGGCGATCAGCTGCTCGACGGTCACCGGCTCGGCGCCCCCGCCGCCGCCCGCGCGCCCGCGACGGGTGCGGCCGGGGAGGTCGCGGTCGCCCGCGCCGTCCCTCGTCGGCTGATCACCCACAGGTGTCGACACCTTCTCGTCGTCCGCACGTCCGTGTCCCGTCGTCCCACGATACGGGCGGCCGGCCGTCCGCCACGCCGACGCGCGGCAACGACCGGTCGTGACGCAGGCAATCGAATGGTGGCCCACGGGCGGAGTGCGTAGCGTTTCCGCGGTGCGCCTGCCTTCCGTCCCCGGCCCCTCCGACGTCGCGGCCCTGGTGGGAGGTGTGCGCGACGGCATGAGCGAGGTCCTCGCCCTCGTTCCGCGTGTGGCCGGCGCGCTCGGGCAGCTGGAAGGGCTGCTGGGCCGCGTGTCGAAGCTGGTCGACCGGGCGGAGGAGATCGTCGACCGGGCGGACGTGGCGATCACCGGTCTGGATGCCACCCGGATCGCCGCCGACGAGGCGATCGTCGCCGTCGGCCGGACCCGGATCGCCGCGGACGAGGCGATCGTCGCCGTCGGCCGGACCCGGATCGCCGCGGACGAGGCCGTCGACGCCGTGGGCCTCACCCGCGCCAAAGCCGACGACGCCATCGACGCCATGGGCCACACCCGCGCCAAAGCCGACGACGCCATCGACGCCATGGGCCACACCCGCGCCAAAGCCGACGACGCCATCGACGCCATGGGCCACACCCGCGCCAAAGCCGACGACGCCATCGACGCCATGGGCCACACCCGCGCCAAAGCCGACGACGCCATCGACGCCATGGGCCACACCCGCGCCAAAGCCGACGACGCCATCGACGCCATGGGCCACACCCGCGCCAAAGCCGACGACGCCATCGACGCCATGGGCCACACCCGCGCCAAGGCCGACGAGGCGGTCGAGCAGGCCCGGGGCACCACCGCTCGTGCCGAGGGCATCGTCGGCCGGACGGAGGGGCTGGTGGGGCGGATCGAGCCGATCGTCACCGACTACGAGCCGGCCCTGACCGCCCTCGCCCCGGCGATCCGCCGACTGGCCGCCACCTTCGACGCGTCCGAGGTCGACGCGCTTATCACGCTCATCGACCGGCTGCCCCAGCTGGTCACGCACCTGGACGAGGACATCCTCCCCGTGCTGGAGGGCCTCGAGAGCGTCGGCACCGACGTCCACGACCTGGTCGACACGGTCCAGGACATGCGTCAGATCGTGAAGGGCTTCCCCGGCTCGAAGCTGTTCCGCCGGCGCGGCGCGGAGGAGATCGCGGACGGCGAGGCGCGGGAGAGAGAAGCGGAGGGCGCCGGCTCCTGAGCCGGCGCCCTCCGCCTCGGACGCGGTCGGGTCGACCGCGGCGCCGGGGCTATGCGCCCGGGCCCGGCCCGGTCTCCGTCGGGTAGCCGAGGGCCCGCGCGACGTCGCCGATCCGCTCGAACGTCTCACCCTCGGGGAGCCGCTGCAGCTCTGCCACGACGGCGTCGGGCGCCCGGCTGTCCCGCGCCGCCTCGACGAGGTCGTCGCGGCTGCCGGGGAAGGGCTCACGGGTCAGCCAGCGCGCCAGCTCCGCGCGGGCGACGACGGCGTCGTCGGTCATCCCCACCGGCGTGCCGCCGACGAGGGTGCCGGCCGGGTCGGCGTCGACGTCGGGGTCGCCCTCGGCGACCGGCTCGACCTCGCGCCACTCGTGCGCCCGGGTGGCCCGCTCGGCCTTCATCATCCCCTGCGTCTCGTGCTCGAGCTCCTCGTCGAGCCGCGGGTTGTGCTTGGTGCTGCGCGAGCCGGCGAATTCGCCTGGGGACTCGGTCACGTGTGCCTCCTGGTGTTCGGGCCCGGCACCGCCGGGCCGTGGATCGTCCGCGAGGGGTCAGGCCTCGTCGAGCGCGCTCGGCTTGTGCACCGCGGTGCGCCCGCTCTTGTCGCTGCGGACCTCGTACTGCGGGTCGTCCTCACTGGCGCGCACGGTGCGGCCGGATGCCTCGGTGTCGGAGGTGATCTTCCGTTCCACCGTGCCCTCGGTCGTGCTCCCGTGGCTGTTCCAGGTGACGTGGTCACCCTTCTTCAGGTCGGACATCGCCTCTCCCCGGCTCGCGGACGGTGCTGTTCTGCCGTGCCCCCGGCGACCCCCGGGCACACATCGGTCGGCCGCGACCGCGGGCACACCTAGGCTGGGCCGACGTGACCTCTCCCGACGGCGCCGTCTTCACCGACGGCCTGCGACCGGTCGACGTCCTCACGGTCGTCGCGGTCACCGACGTGACCCCCTCGGTGCGCCGGGTGACCCTGTCCGGGGACGCCGCCGTCGTGGCCGCGGCCGGGCCCACCGTGAACCTGCTCGTGCCGCGGGTGGACGACCCGGACCCGCGCTGGCCGCGGATCCAGCGGGACGGCCGGATCGTGTGGCCCGAGGGGAGCCACGGCATCGCGCTGCGCAGCTACACCGCACGCCGGCAGGACCCGGCCGCGGGCGAGGTGGACATCGACTTCGTCCTGCACGGCGACGGCCCGGCCGCCGCCTGGGCCGCCGCGGCGCGGCCGGGCGCGCTGCTCGGGATCGCCGGTGCCGCCTCGCTGGCCGAGCGACCGGCCCGGTGGCTGCTGCTCGTCGCCGACGAGACCGCGCTGCCGGCCGTGAGCCGCATCCTCGCCGCCGCGGCACCGGACACGACGGGGGTCGCCTTCCTGGAGGTGGCCGGCCCGGAGGAGGAGCAGCCGCTCCCCGCGCCCGCCGGGGTCGCCGTGCACTGGCTGCACCGCGGGGCGACCGCTCCCGGGGAGAGCACCCTGCTGACCGATGCCGTCGCCGGCCTCGATCGGCCGCCGGGCGACGACGTGTTCGCCTGGGTGGGCGCCGAGTCCGCGGCCGTCCGGGCGATCCGCGCGGACCTGCGCGGGCGCTGGGGTCTCGGCCGCGCGCAGCACCACGCGATCGGCTACTGGCGCCGCGGCCGCTCCATGGCCCCCGCCGGCTGACCGCTCCGCTCCAGGCATAGGAAGCTATGCCTATGGATTCCGGGTCGGAACCACAGGCATAGCTTCCTATGCCGATGGGGCCGGGGCGGTGGCGATGACCGGCGTCGGCGCAGACGCAGCGCTCCCAGGTGCTTCACAGGTAGCGTCCAGTCCCACCGCAGCCGGACCCCCGATCCTCGGGGCATGACCACCGCATCGGCACACGCGACCGGAGGAGCAGTGTCCGGGAACCAGCCCACCGGGCGCACGGCCCCGGAGGCCCGCCTGCTCGTGGTGGACGACGAGCCGAACATCCGCGAACTGCTCTCCGCGAGCCTGCGCTACGCCGGGTTCGAGGTGGCCACGGCCGCCGACGGCCAGCAGGCCCTGTCGATGGCCGCCTCGTTCCACCCCGACCTGCTGGTGCTCGACGTGATGATGCCCGGGCTCGACGGCTTCGGCGTCGTCCGGCGCCTGCGCGAGACGGGCCGGCACACCCCGGTGCTGTTCCTGACCGCCCGGGACGCGCCGGAGGACAAGATCTCGGGGCTGACCCTCGGTGGCGACGACTACGTGACCAAGCCGTTCAGCCTGGACGAGGTCGTCGCCCGCATCCGGGCGGTGCTGCGGCGCACCAGCGGTGCGCAGCGCGCCGCCGAGGCGCCGCGGCTGACCTTCGCCGACATCGAGCTCGACGAGGAGACCCACGAGGTCATCAAGGCCGGGGAGGTCATCAGCCTCTCCCCCACCGAGTTCAAGCTGCTGCGCTACCTCATGGCCAACGCCGGGCGGGTGCTGTCGAAGGCGCAGATCCTCGACCACGTGTGGAACTACGACTTCAACGGTGAGGCCAACGTCGTGGAGTCCTACATCTCCTACCTGCGCCGGAAGATCGACACCACCGAGCCCCGCCTGCTCCAGACCATCCGCGGGGTCGGCTACACCCTCCGGCTGCCGCGCGGTACGTGAGCCGGGCACGACGCAGCCGCGTCCCGCTGCGGGTCACCCTGGTCGCTCTGCTGGTGGCCCTGGTGGCCGTCGCCCTGGCCGCGACCGGGTTCGCGGCGACGTCCCTGCTCAAGGACTACCTGCAGGACCAGCGCGACGCCGAGCTCGTCGCGGAGGCGCGCTACTACGACGACGCGCCCGGGCTCCTCGATGCCTGCATGGACCCACCACCCAGGCCGCAGCCGAACCGGACCTACGTCGCGTGCCTGGCGCCCGGCGACGACGCCCCGGTCGTCCTCGCCGGACCGGACCGGCGCGGCCTCGGCCTGCCCGAGCTGACGCCGTCCGTCGTCGACGGCCTCCGTGGCGGCGCCGGCCCCACCACCGTGGATTCCAGCGGCCGGACCACCTGGCGTGTGGCGGCGGAGGAGCTCCCCGCGGGGTGGACGGTCGTCGTCGGCAGCGACGGGGGCGGCGACGAGGCCGCCATCGGCCGCCTGGTCGCGATCGAGCTCGTCGTGGGGCTCATCGTCCTGACGCTCCTCGGCGCCGCCGGCTACCTGCTCGTCCGCAACTCGCTGCGGCCGCTGGCCGAGGTGGAGCGCACCGCCGCGGCCATCGCCGCGGGCGACCTCTCCCAGCGCGTGCCGGAGGGTGACGAGCGCACCGAGGTGGGGCGGCTGTCGACGGCGCTCAACGGGATGCTCGCCCGGATCGAGAGCGCCTTCCGCGCCCAGCAGGCGTCGGAGGAGCAGGCGCGGGGTTCCGAGCAGCGGATGCGCCGCTTCGTCGCCGACGCCAGCCACGAGCTGCGCACGCCGCTGACGTCGATCCGGGGCTTCGCCGAGCTGTACCGCCAGGGCGCCGCTCGCTCCGAGGAGGACGTCGCCCGGCTGATGCAGCGGATCGAGGCCGAGGGCGGCCGGATGGGCCTACTGGTCGAGGACCTGCTGCTGCTGGCCCGCATGGACCAGCAGCGACCGCTGGCGACGGCGCCGGTGGACCTGGCAGCGGTCGCCGGCGACGCCGTGCACGACGCGCGGGCGGTGCAGCCCGACCGGCCCATCGCGCTGCACCTCGACGAGTCGCTCACCGACGCGCCGGTGGTCCGCGGGGACGAGAGCCGGCTGCGCCAGGTGGTGGGCAACCTGGTGACCAACGCCCTCACGCACACGCCGCCGGGCACCCGGGTGCAGGTCTCGGTGGCGCAGGACCCGGCCCACGACGACGTGCTGCTGCTGCGCGTGGCCGACGACGGCCCGGGCATGGCCGCCGAGGACGCGGCGCGGGCGTTCGAGCGGTTCTACCGCGCGGACGCCTCCCGTACCCGCGCCGCGGGCGGGACCGGCCTCGGCCTGTCGATCGTCTCCTCGCTCGCCGCGGCCCACGGTGGCTCCGCCGATCTGCGCACCGCACCGGGCGCGGGTGTGACCGTCACCGTCCGCCTGCCCCGCGGCGGCCCGGACGGCGGCCCGGCCGGGGGTGCCGCGCGGCCGCGCTGAGCGGCCCTGGGACGATCCCGCGGTGACGACGAACGACGGCGGCCTCGACGGCGGGGCCCCTGACGCCGGGCTGCTGGCCGCGGCCGAGGACCTCGCTGCGGCGCTGCGCGAGCTGATCGAGCTCTCGGCGACCACCACCGCCGGGGCTGCCGAGGTGGCCTCCGCCGCCGAGCTGGTGCGGTCCGCCGCCGAGCGGATCGAGGGGCCGCGCCGGCCGCTGACCCAGCTGCCACCCCTGGACGACCGCGCGCGTGGCCGCCGGGTGTTCAACCCGGTGAGCGGTTCGGCCAGCGGCATCGCACCGCCGCTGCGCTTCGTCCGCGAGGACGGCGTCGTCTCCGCCGTGGCCACCCTCGGGGCGGCCTACGAGGGCCCGCCGACCTTCCTGCACGGCGGCATGAGCGCGCTGTTCATGGACCAGGTGCTCGGGGACACCGCCGCCGTCAACGGGCTGTGGGGCATGACCGCGCACCTGGAGCTGGACTACCGGGGGCCGGTGCCGCTCGGTCGGCCGCTGCGCTTCCGCGGCTGGGTCGAGGAGACGGTGGGCCGCAAGTCGGTCATCGCCGGCTCGATCGCGCTCGACGACGCGCCGGACCGGCCGCTCGTCGAGGCTCGGGGGGTGTTCGTCATGCCGCGGCCGGAAAAGCTGGCGGCCTACTTCGGCTCGGTCACCGACGTCTCCGGCACGCACCGCCCGCCGGGCAACGCCGGCGACGCCAACGCCGTCGAGCGGGGCTGAACGCCGTGCGCACCGACGTCGAGGTCGCCGCACTCGCCGCCCGGGCGGCGGCCGAGGCGCTGCTGCCGCTCCGCTCGTCGGGGCTGTCCGGCCGGCAGTTGGGCGACGTCGGGGACGCGGCCGGTCAGCGCGCGATCGCCGGCGTGCTCGCGGCCGAGCGGTCCGGTGACGCCGTCTTCAGCGAGGAGGCCACCGACGACGCCCGGCGGTTGTCGGCCGACCGGGTCTGGATCGTCGACCCGCTCGACGGCACCCGGGAGTACGGGGACCCCGAGCGCGCCGACTGGGCCGTGCACGTGGCGCTGTGGGTCCGGGGGGAGCTGTCGGCCGCCGCCGTCGCCCTGCCGGCGCTGGGCGAGGTGCACGTCACCGACCCGGCGCCCGCACTGCCCGCCCGCCCGGACGGACCGGTCCGGATCGCCGTCAGCCGGACCCGCCCGCCGGCCGAGGCCGAGGCGGTGGCCGCCGCGCTCGGTGGCCGGCTGGTCCCGCTGGGCTCGGCCGGGTACAAGACGCTGGCCGTCGTCCGCGGGGAGGTCGACGCCTACGTGCACTCCGGCGGCATGTACCAGTGGGACTCCGCCGCGCCGGTGGCGATCGCCCGCGCCGCGGGGCTGGTGACCTGCCGGCTCGACGGCTCCCCACTGGTCTACAACCGGCCCGATCCCTCGCTCCCGGACCTCGTCGTCAGCCGCCCGGAGCTGGCCGACCGGGTGCTGGCTGCGGCCGGCGCCGCGCGATAGCGGACACTGGACGGGAATCCCCACCATGCCGATCGGGTTTGTGCACGTCGAACCGGTCCCGAGTCCCTGGAGCTTCCGCGCGTGACGACCCCCGACTACCGGCTGAGCCAGCTGGAGACGCTGGAGGCCGAGTCCATCCACGTCCTCCGTGAGGTGGTCGCCGAGCTCGAGCGGCCGGTGCTGCTGTTCTCCGGCGGCAAGGACTCCATCGTGATGCTCGAGCTGGCCCGGAAGGCGTTCGCCCCGGCCCGCATCCCGTTCCCCGTCATGCACGTGGACACCGGGCTGAACTTCCCCGAGGTGCTGGAGTTCCGCGACAAGCGGGTGGCCGAGCTCGGCGTGCAGCTGGTCGTCGCCTCCGTGCCCGACGCGATCGCCGCGGGCACGGTCAAGGAGGAGCCCAACGGCTCGCGCAACCGGATCCAGACGCCGGTGCTGCTCGACGCGGTGGAGGAGCACGGTTTCACCGCGCTGTTCGGCGGCGCCCGCCGCGACGAGGACAAGGCCCGCGCGAAGGAGCGAGTCTTCTCCTTCCGCGACGAGTTCGGCCAGTGGGACCCGAAGAACCAGCGCCCCGAGCTCTGGGACCTCTACAACGGCCGCATCCATCTCGGCGAGTCGATCCGGGTCTTCCCGCTGTCGAACTGGACCGAGCTCGACATCTGGCAGTACATCGCCCACGAGCAGATCGCGATCCCGGAGCTGTACCTCGCGCAGGAGCGCGAGGTCGTGGAGCGCCAGGGCATGCTCTACGCGGTCAACGAGTTCATCCGGCCCCGCGACGGCGAGCAGGTCCGCCGGGAGAGCGTCCGCTACCGCACCGTCGGGGACGCCAACCTGACCGCGGCCGTGCCGTCCACCGCGACGACGGTCCACGAGGTCATCGCCGAGATCGCGGTGACCCGGATGACCGAGCGCGGGGCGACGCGGGGCGACGACAAGGTGAGCGACGCCGCCATGGAGGACCGGAAGAAGGAGGGCTACTTCTGATGCCCGCCCGCCTTCCGACGGCGGCGCCACAGGGCCACCAGCACGCGAGCCACCACGGCGAGCAGCACCAGGCCGGTGATCCAGCCCGCCACCTCCGGCGTGCCGGCGGGTTCACCGGCCACCAGCGTGCAGAGCCACTCGGTGGCCGCGAAGCCCACGACGTAGCCCACGACGACCACCATCAGCGCGGGCACCGCCGCGACCAGCACGAACATGCGGTCCTCTCCGGGGGGTCGGGTTCCAGCGTCCGCCCTCCCGCCGTCGCCTGCCAGGAGAACTCCCGATGACCCCCGTCGACAGCGCGGACACCGCCGCCCACACCCCGATCGACGTCCACTCCCCCGCCGCGGAGGCGGCCGCCGAGATCGCGACGGCGCGCAAGGACATCCTGCGGATCGCCACCGCCGGGTCGGTCGACGACGGCAAGAGCACCCTCATCGGCCGGCTGCTCTACGACAGCAAGGCCGTGTTCGAGGACCAGTACGAGGCGGTCGAGCGGGCCAGCGCCGGTGGCGACTACGTGAACCTGGCGCTGCTCACCGACGGGCTGCGCGCCGAGCGCGAACAGGGCATCACCATCGACGTCGCCTACCGGTACTTCGCCACCCCCCGGCGCACGTTCATCCTGGCCGACACCCCCGGCCACGTTCAGTACACGCGGAACATGGTCACCGGCGCCTCCACCGCCGACCTGGCGATCGTGCTGGTCGACGCCCGCAAGGGCATGGTCGAGCAGAGCCGCCGGCACGCGTTCCTCGCCTCGCTGCTGCGGGTGCCACACCTGGTCGTCGCGGTCAACAAGATGGACCTCGTCGACTGGTCGGAGGACGTCTACGAGTCCATCCGCGACGAGTTCACCGCCTTCGCCGCCAAGCTCGAGGTCCCCGACCTCACCGTCGTCCCGATCTCGGCGCTGCACGGCGACAACGTCGTCCGCCGGTCCGAGCACACCCCCTGGTACCAGGGCTCCTCGCTGCTGCACCACCTCGAGCACGTGCACGTCGCCAGCGACCGCAACCTCGTCGACGTCCGCTTCCCGGTGCAGTACGTGATCCGCCCGCAGTCCGACGCGCACCACGACTACCGGGGCTACGCCGGGACGGTCGCCAGCGGGGTGCTGCGGCCGGGGGACGAGGTGCAGGTGCTGCCCAGCGGGCTGACGACGACGATCGCCGGCATCGACGGCCCGCGCGGCCCGGTGGACGAGGCCTTCGCCCCGATGTCGGTGACCGTGCGGCTCGCCGACGATCTCGACGTCTCCCGCGGCGACCTGATCTGCCGGCCGGCGAACGCCCCGCACGTGGTCCAGGACCTCGACGCGCTGGTGTGCTGGATGACCGACGAGCCGCTGCGCCCGCGCCAGCGTCTGGCCGTCAAGCACACGACCCGCAGCGTGCGGGCGGTGGTGAAGGACGTGCAGTACCGGCTCGACGTCAACACGCTGCACCGCGAGCCGGAGATCGGCGAGCTCGGCCTCAACGACATCGGCCGGGTGCGGCTGCGCACCACCCAGCCGCTGTTCGTCGACGAGTACTCCCGCAACCGGGTGACCGGCCGGTTCATCCTCGTCGACGAGGCGACCAACGCCACGGTCGGCGCCGGGATGCTGGTCCCGGGCAGCTAGCGCAGGACCACCGGCAGCACCTCGAAGCCACGGAGGGTCTGCAGGTTCCGGCGCACCGGCCGGCCGGCCACCCGCAGGCCGGGGAAGCGCTCGCTCAGCGCCTGCAGACCGATGGCGCCCTCGAGCCGGGCCAGCCCCGCACCCAGGCAGTAGTGGATGCCGCCGGAGAAGGCCAGGTGCTCGCGGGCGTTGGCCCGGGTGATGTCGAAGCGCTGCGGGTCGGGGAAGACCTCGGGGTCCCGGTTGGCCGCGCCCAACAGGAGCGTGACCCGGGTGCCGGCGGCGACGGTGCGCCCGCCCAGCTCGACCTCCGCACGGGCCGACCGGCCGGTGAGCTGCACGGGGCTGTCGAGGCGGAGCACCTCCTCCACCGCGGCCTCCCAGCCGGCCGGCTCGGCGCGCAGCGCGTCCCACTGCCCACGGTGGGCGTCGAGCAGCACGACGGCGTTGCCGAGCAGGTTGACCGTCGTCTCGAACCCGGCGCCGAGGAGCAGCAGCACGGTGGCGTGCAGCTCCCGGTCGGTGAGGGCCTCCTCCGGCGGCAGCGTGACCAGCCGGCTGACCAGGTCCTCGCCGGGGTCCCGCCGCAGCCGCGCGAAGTGGTCGCCGAGGAACTCGTGCATGTCCCGCAGCGCTCGCTCCGCGACGAGGTAGCGGCGCAGCGGCAGGCCGGGGTCCAGCGTGGCCGCCGCCGCTGCGCCCCAGCGCAGGAAGTCCTCCCGGCGGGCGACGGGGACGCCCAGCAGATCGGCGATCACCAGGACCGGGAGCTGGGCGGCGTAGGCCTCGACCAGGTCGACGGTCCCGGCCCGGCGCGCCAGGTCGTCCAGCAGGCGCTCGGCGGTGCGCCGGATCGTCGGTTCGAACGCCGCCGTCGCCCGTGGCGTGAAGGCGCGGCTGACCAGCCGGCGGAAGCGGGTGTGGTCCGGCGGGTCGACGACCAGCATGGACGGCGGCTCGGCGACCCCGGCCGCCGCCGGGTCGTCGCCGAACCTCAGCGCCCAGCGGATCGTCCGGGGCGCACCCGAACGATCCCAACCGACGCCGAACCGGTCGCTGCGCAGCACCTGCTGGGCGACGGCGTGCGACGTCGTCACCAGGCCGAGGCTGCTGGCCGACAACGGCCCACGGGCACGGACCTGCTCGTACAGCCCGTAGGGCTGCTCACGCAGGGCGGGGTCGCGCATCAGGCGGCCGATCGGGTCGCCCCGGCGGGCGCTGCGGGAGAGGTAGACCGCCGGCAGACCGTGCCGGACGGCCCAGCGCGCCGCTGTCCGGGCGGGCCGGGTCAGCGGCCCCAGCGGACCGGTCACCGGGGCCGGTCGCGTCGCTGGTGTGGCGCTCATCACCGCAGTCTGTCAGCGCCCACCCCGACGCGGCACCGCCCCCGTCCCGGAGCGGGGCGGGGGCGGTGCGGAGATGCGGGGTCTCAGGCCTGGTCGGTCGGCGCCGGCGCGGCGCCCGGGTCGCCGTCCCAGTCCTTGCCCGCGACGTCGGCGTTCTCCGAGGCGCTGTCGGTCTGGCCCGCGACGGTCTCGATCATCTCCTCGTCGGAGACGTTCTCACCGGCAGCATGGGTGTTCGGCTCGCTCATCGCGCAGTCCCTTCCTTCGGCTGGCTTCCTCCTCGCCGGTCCCCGATCGGGGACCGTGGCAAACCAGCCGGTGGGTCACAGCCGGGGCGGCCGGAGCTCGAACCAGACCCGCTTGCCGTCGCGGTGGTCCTCGCAGCCCCACCGGTCGGCCAGCGCCTCGACCATGAGCATCCCGCGGCCGCGCGGCCGGTCGGCGGAGAACTGCTGGACGACCGGGCGGCGGGGCGAGCAGTCGACGACGGCCAGCCGCAGCCAGTCGTCGGAGAGCGTGGCCTCCAGGGTCAGGCAGTCGCTCCCGCCCACGTGGTCCACGACGTTGGCGACCAGTTCGGTGACCAGCAGCGCCGCTTCGCCGTGGTCCTGCCGGGCCCCCCACGCCTGGAGCAGCACACCCACCAGGCGACGGGCCCCCGGCACGCTGGCGGCGACCGGCGGCAGGTCCGTGCTCGCGGTGAGGGTCGACATGCTGGTGTCCGTTTCTGCCGGCGGTGGAAGCGGTGCCCCCGTGCCGCAGCAGCGGCCAGAGCCCTGCACGCGGATAAGTTGCGGGCAACTATCTACCGACGACGGCACATGCGCAACCCCTATTGCACCCCAGGTGTGTTGCGGCGATGCTCGTGCCGGTCGCGCCGTCGCGCGCGGCTGCCCGCCCCGCCCAGGAGAGGACCATGCGCGCGTCCGACCATTCCGCCGACGACGTGACGCTCCAGGCGCTCGAGCAGCTGATCACCTGTCTCGGCGCGAGCGTCGACGAGCTGCAGCGGGCTCAGGCCCGGGCCGAGCAGCTCCTGGCCGACCGCCGAGCGGGCCGCCCCTGGCTGGATCTGGTGACCGAGGAGGCCCGCCCCCTGGTCGTGGAGAGCGTCTCGTCGGTGCTGTCCGCACTCGCCGGCGCAGGACACGACTGGCGCCGGGAGGAGGCGGCGGCGCTGCGACGCGAGGAGGTGAGCATCAACCGGATCGCCGCCCTGTTCGGCGTCACCCGCCAGCGCATCTCCGCTCTCCTCCGCGAGTCCCGCGACGACCCGACCGCCTGACCTCCCCCGGGCGGTCGAGCGCACGACGTGCTCAGGGCAGCAGCGCGTCGATCGCCTTGTAGATGCGCTGCTCCGAGACCGGGCGCGGCGTGCCGACGCCCTGGGCGAACAACCCGACCCGCAGCTCCTCGACCATCCAGCGGATCCGCGTGACCGGGTCGTCGGGCGCTCCGGTCGGTGGCACCTGCCGCCGAAGCTGCTCGAACTCGGCCGTCACCGCGGCGACCTGCTGCATCCCCAGCTCGTCCCGGGCGGCGTTGGCCGGGAGCTTCTCCAGCCGACGGGACATGGCCGTGAGGTAGCGCACGACGTCGGGCAGCCGCCTGCGTCCGGTGGCGGCCACGAAGCCGCGGTGCAGGAGCCCGGTCATCTGCCGGCGCAGGTCGGCGACGGCCGCCTCCGGCACCCGGCGGGCCGGCGCGGCGCCGATCGCCACCGCCGTCTCCCGCGCCTGCGTGAGCACCGCCTCGACCCGGCCCACGGTGTCGGTGGTCAGGTGGAGCAGCTGCCCCTTCGCCGCCGCCACGAGCGCGTCGAAGGCCGCCTGATCGTGCGGCGGGCCACCGGCGGCGGCGATCAGCTCGTCGGCGGCGGCGTCCACGCAGTCGGCGACGAGGTCGGGGATCTCCCCGTCGGGGTTGAACTGCAGGGCCAGCCGGGTGGCCGGCCGGAGCCCCTTGACCACCTGCTTGACCGGCGAACCCGCGACCAGCACCAGCAGCCGCCGCGCCCCGCGCCAGGACAGCCGGGTGGCCTCGGCCTCGGTCGGCACCACGCGGACGCCGACGGTCGCGCCCTCGTCCACCAGCGCCGGGTACGCGGTCACCACGTGCGATCCGCGGCGCACCTCCACCGTCCGCGGCAGCGTGCCGACGTCCCAGGTGGTCAGACCGGTGCGTTCCAGCTCGGACGCGGCCCGCGCCAGGCTGGCCCGCGCCTGGGGGGCGACCTGCGCCTTCAGCGCCGCGAGGTCCTTGCCGGTGGCCAGCGGCCGGTGCTGGTCGTCGAGCACCCGGAACGTGGCGCGCAGGTGGTCGGGCACCTGGTCCGGCTGCCAGGCGTCGGGCGGGACGACCACGGCCGCCGCCCGCCGGAGCTCCCGCTCCAGGGCTGGCAGCAACGGCTCCCCGGGGTCGACGTTCGGCAGCACGGCCCGGACCCGGTCCGGGATCGGGACCAGGGCCCGGCGCAGCTGCTTGGGGAGCGTGCGCAGCAGCGCGGTCACCAGCTCCTCCCGCAGGCCGGGCACCGTGAAGGCCAGGGACTCCCCGGAGGTCCGCTGCGCGACGCTGTCGAGGACGCCGAGCGGCACGTCGACCGTCACGCCGTCCTCGGCCGCGCCGGGCGCGAAGGCGTAGGACAGCGGCAGGGTGAGCCCCTGGGTCAGGCGCACCTCGTCGGGGTAGTCGTCGGGGCGGACCTCGGCCGCGACGGCGGCGTTGGTCAGCATCTCCGGGGTGAAGGTGAGCAGCTCCGGCTGTCGGTGCCGGGCCTGCTTCCACCAGCGGTCGAAGTGCCGGGTGGAGACGACGTCGGCGGGGATGCGCGCGTCGTAGAGCTCGAACAGCGTCTCGTCGTCGACGGCGATGTCCCGCCGCCGGGCACGCTCCTCCAGCGCCGCCACCTGCTCGATGGCCCGCTGGTTCTCGGCCCAGAAGCGGTGATGGGTGGTCCACTCCCCCTGCACCAGCGCGTGCCGGATGAACAGCTCCCGGGAGACGACCGGGTCGATCGAGCCGTACTGCACCCGCCGGCCGACGACGAGCGGCAGCCCGTAGAGCGTGACCCGCTCGGTGGCGACGACGGAGCCGCGCTTGGCGTCCCACCGGGGCTCGGAGTACTGCCGCTTGACCAGGTGCTCGGCGAGCTTCTCCACGGTCTCGGGATCGATCCGTGCGACGGTGCGGGCGAACAGCCGGCTGGTCTCGACCAGCTCGGCGGCCACCACCCAGCGCGGCGGTTTCTTCGCGAGCGGGGTACCGGGAGCGATCACGAAGCGGGTGTTCCGGGTGCCCAGGTACTCGCGGCCGGGGCGCTTGTCCCCCTTCGCCTGCTCGACCTGGAGCCCGACGTGGGAGAGCAGCCCGGCCAGCAGGGCGGCGTGGATGCCCCGCTCGTCCGGCTCGGCGGCCGGCTCGCCGACCGTCATGCCGAGCCGCCGGGCGGTGCCGCGGAGCTGCCCGTGCAGGTCCTGCCACTCCCGGATGCGCAGGTAGTGCAGGAACTCCCGCTTGACCGTGCGGCGGAACTGGTTGCCGCTCAACGCGTCGGCCTGCTCGCCGAGGTACCGCCACAGGTTGAGCAGGGCCAGGAAGTCGGAGTTCTCGTCGGCGAACCGGGCGTGCATCTGGTCCGCGGCCTGCTGGTGCTCGGTCGGCCGCTCGCGCGGGTCCTGGATGGTCAGGCCCGCGGCGATGACGAGGACCTCGTCGAGCACGCCCCGCTTGTCGGCCTCGACCACCATCCGCGCCATCCGGGGGTCCAGCGGCAGCGCGGCCAGCGCCCGGCCGGTCTCGGTGAGCTTCCCGTGCTCGTCCAGGGCGTGCAGCTCCTCCAGCAGCGCCAGGCCGTCGGCGACGGCGCGGCGGTCGGGGGGATCCACGAACGGAAAGTCCTCGACGGCGCCCAGGTCCAGGGCGGCCATCTGGAGCAGCACCGAGGCCAGGTTGGTGCGCAGGATCTCCGGGTCGGTGAACTCCGGCCGGCTGTCGAAGTCGGCCTCGGTGTACAGCCGGATCGCGATGCCCGGGCCGAGCCGGCCGCACCGGCCGGAGCGCTGGCGGGCCGAGGCCTGGCTCACCGGCTCGATGGGCAGCCGCTGGACCTTGGTCCGATGGCTGTACCGGGAGATGCGGGCGGTGCCCGGGTCGATCACGTAGCGGATCCCCGGAACCGTCAGTGACGTCTCGGCCACGTTGGTCGAGAGCACGACCCGCCGTCCGGCGTGCGGCGCGAAGACCTTGTGCTGGTCGGCGGCCGACAGCCGCGAGTACAGCGGGACGACCTCCGTGCCCGGCATCGCGCGCTCGGCCAGGGCGTCCTGGGTGTCGCGGATCTCCCGCTCGCCCGCGAGGAAGACCAGGACGTCGCCCGGGCCCTCGGCCACCAGTTCGTCGACGGCGTCGAGGATCGCGCTGACCTGGTCGCGGTCGGGGTCGGCGTCCTCGTCGTCGGAGTCCACGACCGGTCGGTAGCGGACCTCGACCGGATAGGTGCGGCCGCTGACCTCGACCACCGGGGCGCCGGAGAAGTGTGCGGCCACCCGCTCGACGTCGATCGTCGCCGAGGTGATGACCAGCTTGAGGTCGGGCCGCTTCGGCAGCAGCTGGGCCAGGTAGCCCAGCAGGAAGTCGATGTTGAGGCTCCGCTCGTGGGCCTCGTCGAGGATGATCGTGTCGTACTGGCGGAGCAGCCGGTCGTGCGCGATCTCGGCGAGCAGCACGCCGTCGGTCATCAGCTTGACCAGCGTCGAGTCCGACACCTGGTCGTTGAACCGCATCTTGTAGCCGACGGCCTCGCCCAGCGGCGTGCCCAGCTCCTCGGCGATCCGCTCCGCGACGCTCCGGGCGGCGATGCGGCGCGGCTGGGTGTGCCCGATCCGCCCGCGCACGCCCCGCCCGAGCTCGAGGGCGATCTTGGGCAGCTGGGTCGTCTTGCCCGACCCGGTCTCGCCGGCCACGACGACGACCTGGGCGTCGCGCAGCGCCGCGGCGATGTCGTCCCGTCGCCCGCTGACCGGCAGGTCCTCGGGATAGCTGATCGCCGGGACGGCGGCGCGGCGGCGCGCGATCCGCTCCTCGGCGGCGGCGACGTCGGCCTCGATCCGCTCCCGCTGCCGCGCACGGGCCTGCGGGTCGCGCGTCTTCCGCAACCCGTCCAGGCGGCGGCGCAGCCGGTGCTCGTCGGCCAGGGTGAGGTCCGGAAGGCGATCCCGGAGGTCGTCGCGCGCCCGGACGGCGTCTGGCGGGGCACTCACGGGCGGGCTCGCGTTCCTCTCGGGTCGACAGGGGTACCGACGGGTCGCCCCACCGGGGACGACCAGGGGCCACCACCCAGGATCGCACTGCCGGGCGGCGACGCGGGCCAGGTGCCTCGAATCACCATCCGTGCACGGTGCAACTGGTTGCTTGCACTGCACAACGGGTTGTAGTGTGCACCTGTTTCCACCGTCCTTGGAGTCCCATGTCGCCCTCGTCCCCGGACGCGGCCTCCGGCGCCGATCGGCTCGCCGCCGTGGCTGCGCTCTCGGAGCAGCTCCCCCGGTTCATGCGGGTGGTGCACGCCCTGAAAGCCCAGCTCGCCGGCCCGGACTCGCGGGACCGCGCCGCCCTGGTGCTGCTCTTCCCACTGGCCCGGCAGGGTCCGCTCCGGCAGAGCGCACTCGCCGAGCTCGTGCACGCCGACCCCTCCACGGTCAGCCGGCACGTCGCCGCCCTCGTGGACGAGGGCCTGGTCCGCCGGGTGGCCGACGAGACCGACGGCCGCGCCAGCCGCCTGGTCGTCACCGAGGCCGGCCACGCGGCGCTGGACTCGCTGCGCGCCGAGCGGACGGCCCACCTCGAGCAGGTGACCGCCGACTGGGACCCGACCGACCTCGCCACGCTCACCACCCTCTTCGGGCGACTCGTCGACGACATCGCGGCCGGCCTGCCCGGAACCGCCGCGGAGCCCGCCCCCACGCGAACGACCACCGACCAGCCGAGAGAGAACCGATGAGCCAGTCCACCCGCACCACCGCGGCCGTCCGCCGGGACGCCCGCGCCGCGGCCGCCGCCCCGGATGCCGGCGGCAGCTTCACCCACCGGCAGATCGTCACGATCCTGGCCGGGCTCATGGTCGCGATGTTCCTGGCCGCGCTGGACCAGACCGTGGTGGCGACGGCGATCCGGACGATCGCCGACGACCTGCAGGGCTACGACCTCCAGGCCTGGGCGACGACGGCCTTCCTGATCACCTCCACGATCTCCACCCCGCTGTACGGGAAGCTCTCCGACATCTACGGACGACGGCCGTTCTACCTGTTCGCGATCCTCGTCTTCGTGGTCGGCTCGGCGCTGTGCGGCCTCGCCGACTCGATGTACCAGCTGGCCGCCTACCGGGCGGTCCAGGGCATCGGTGCCGGGGGCCTGATGTCGCTCGCGCTGGCGATCATCGGGGACATCGTCCCGCCGCGGCAGCGGTCGCGGTACCAGGGCTACTTCATGGCCGTCTTCGGCACCTCGAGCGTGCTCGGCCCGGTCATCGGGGGCTTCTTCGCCGGCCACGACTCGATCCTCGGCGTGGACGGCTGGCGCTGGATCTTCTGGATCAACGTGCCGCTCGGCGTGCTCGCCTTCGCCGCCGTGTGGCGGGTGCTGCACCTCCCGCACGAGCGCCGAGAGCACCGGATCGACTGGCCCGGCGCCCTGGCGCTGATCGCCTTCCTCGTCCCACTGCTGGTCGTGGCCGAGCAGGGCCGCACGTGGGGCTGGGCATCGTCGGGCGCCCTCACCTGCTACGTCATCGGCGCCATCGGCTTCGTGCTGTTCGTGCTGGCGGAGCGGGCGTACCGCGACGACGCGCTGCTGCCGCTGCGGCTGTTCCGCAACCGCAGCTTCGCCGTCAGCGGCATCGGCAGCGCGGTCATGGGCGCCGGCATGTTCGGCGGCCTGCTGCTGCTCCCGCAGTACCTGCAGATCGTGCAGGGCTCCAGCGCCACGGTCGCCGGCCTGCAGATGATCCCGCTCGTGGGCGGCATCATGGTCGGGGCGCTGAGCTCGGGCATCGCCATCTCGAAGACCGGCAGGTACAAGGTGTTCCCGCTGGTCGGCATCGCCCTGATGGTGGTCGCGCTGCTGTCGCTGTCCTTCCTCGTCGGCGCCGACACCTCCATCCTGGTGCTGATGCCGTTCATGGTCCTGCTGGGCCTGGGGCTCGGGTTCAACTTCCAGCCGGTGATCCTCGCCGTCCAGAACGCCGTCTCCCCCCGGGAGATGGGCGTGGCCACCTCGTCGGTGACCTTCTTCCGCCAGATGGGCGGCACGATCGGGACGGCGGCCTTCCTGTCGATCCTGTTCACCCGGCTGCCCCAGGACATCGGGGACGCCGTCCAGGAGACGGTGCGGGCGAACCCGGAGCTGGCGCCGCAGTTCCAGCAGCTGGGCGCCGGCAGCGGTGACATCCTCGACGACACCTCTTTCATCCAGGAGCTACCCGCCGCCCTGGCCGAGCCGTTCAAGGTCGGCTTCTCGAACTCGATCGACCTGGTGTTCCTCATCGCCGCCGGCGTCGTGGCGATCGGGTTCTTCGTCTTCCTGTTCCTGCCGGAGCTGGCGCTGAGCGACAAGTCCGGCATCCAGGCCCGGCAGGGCGCGGCGGCCGGGACGGCGACGAGCGACCCGGACGACCCGGCCGAGGAGGCGACCGAGGCCGTCGGCGCCGCGGCCCCGACCTCCGTGCCCCCGCCGGTGGGCCAGCCGGGCGACCGCCCCGACGCGCCCCGCTGATCACCCACCCCGGGGACGCCCCTCGGCGGCACACCGACGGCCCCTCCCGGCACCCGGAGGGGCCGTCGTGCGCCTGAGCTCAGGCCAGCGGCCGACCGGGCCTGACGAGGTCGACTCGTGCGTGAGCGTTCGGGTTCTGCGGTGAGGCGGGGGAGGATGAGGATCTCGGTGCCGTCGGGCCGGTAGGCGTGCCATCGGCCGCTGGTATCTCGTTCGATCCGGAAGCCGTGGTGGACCTTGGTGTGGTGGCGTTCGCACAGCAGCCCTGAGTTCTCCAGCGAGGTCTCTCCGCCGTCGGCCCAGTGCACGAGGTGGTGGACGTCGCACCAGGAGGCGGGGGCGTCGCAGCCGGCGAACACGCATCCCCGGTCGCGGTACTCCACCGCGCGGCGCAGGGCCGGCGGGACCACCCGGTGCCGGCGGCCCAGGTCCAGGAGCTCGCCGTCGGGGCCGATGACGATCCGGGAGACGTTGCCGTCACACGCCAGCCACCGGGCGCGGGCGGCGGAGATCGTCGCCCCGAACCCGGTGGTGGCCGCGCCCGGTCCGGTGGCGGGGTCGACCAGGTCGGTGAGGTCGATCCGGACGATGACGTGCGGCTTGTGGGTGCGCAGAACCGGCAGGGCGCCCGAGGCGAGCTGGTTGTCGCACAGCTGGACCAGGGCGTCGGCGGACTGCTGGGCGCGGGTGCGCGTGTCCCCGGCCGGGCGGGATGCCTGCACGATCGACTCCACCGCGGCCTGGAACTTCTCACCGCCGACGGCATCCAGGTCGAACCGGCCGGTAATGCTGCCGTCGGCGTGCCGGACCACCACCAGCGACCGGCCCTCGGTCGGATCGGGTTCGGGGCCGTCGGGGTCGAGCCGGGCCAGGTAGTGCTGCACCACCTGGCGCAGTTCGTCCAGCGGGCGGGCCGCGGCCACCTCGGCCAACGTCGCGTCGACCCCGGCCAGCTCCACGTCCTGCGCCTGCGCGGCCGCCACGTTCCGCGGTGCGGCGACCGGGGCGATCACCGCGACCTGCTCGGCGGTGATCGCGCCCACGGCGGCGGCCTCGGCCACCGCCGGCAGCTCGGCGAGCGCCCGTCCGGAGCGCACCATCCGCGACGCCGCCGCGGGGGACAGCCGGGCGTGCCCGCGCAGCCAGGAGGTCATCGCCTTCTGCCCGTCGTGCTCGGCGGCGGAGGTGACCTCGCACTCCCGCACCGTGCGGGTGACCTCCGCCGCCAGCCGGTTCTGCGCGGTCAGCAGCGGCCGCAGCCGGTCGAGCAGCTGTGAGCCGAACCGACCGGACAGGTCCTCGGCCGCCAGGTCGTCCAGCGCGGCCGTCAACCGATCCAGCGCATCACCCGCAGCCGTCGAACGCACGTACGAAGACTACCGGGATCGATCTCTGCCGACAACCCGAAACCGCAGGTCAACGCCGTGAAACGCCGCCGAAGCGCAGGGCAGCGATCGCATTCACTGGCCGGACACCCGCAGCGGGCATCGGGTGTCTCCCGCCCTCAGGGCTGGAAGACCGCGCGCACGCAGCCGTCCTCCTTCTCCTTGAACATCCGGTAGCCGCGGGGGGCCTCGGCGAGCGGCATGACGTGCGTGGCCAGGTGCTCGGTGACCAGCTCGTCGCGCTGCATGCGCTCGAGCAACTCCGGGATGTAGCGCTGGGCGTGGACCTGCGCGCCGCGCAGCGTCAGCCCCTTGTTCATCGCCGCCCCGAGCGGGAACTTGTCCACCATCGCGGCGAACACCCCGAGGGTGAACACGCTCCCGCCCTTGCGGCAAGCCATGATCGCCTCGCGCACCGCCGTCGGCCGGTCGGTCTGCAGCCGCAGCTGCTGCTTGACCTGGTCGTAGATCCCGGGCGCACCGGGGGCGTGCGCCTCCATCCCGACGGCCTCGATGCAGACGTCCGGGCCCCGCCCGCCGGTGCGCTCGCGAAGCTCCGCGACGACGTCGGTGGCCGTGTAGTCCACCGCCTCGGCGCCCACGTGATCGCGCACCTGCGCCAGGCGCTCGGGGATCCGGTCGATGACGACCACCTGCGCGGCGCCCAGCAGCATCGCTGCGCGCGCGGCCATCTGGCCCACCCCGCCGGCGCCCCAGACCGCGACGACGTCACCGGGCCGGGTGCCCCCGAGGTGCGCGCCCATCCACCCGGTCGAGGCGGCGTCGGAGGCGAACAGTGCACGGGTGTCCGAGACGCCCTCGGGCACGACGAAGGTGCCGACGTCGGCATAGGGCACCCGCATGTACTCGGCGTGGCTGCCGGCGTAGCCCCCCATGGCGTGCGAGTAGCCGAAGCAGCCACCGGGGCTCTGACCCCACAGCCCCTCGGTGATCCCCGGGTCCGGGTTGCCGTTGTCGCACAGCGAGAAGAGCTCCTGCCGGCAGTACCAGCAGTTGCCGCAGGCGGCGAACGGCGCGACGACGACGCGGTCGCCGACCTTCCGGTGCTTCACGGCCTTGCCGACCTCGGCGACGTCGCCGATGAACTCGTGGCCCAGGACGTCACCGGCCCGCATGAACGGGATGTACCCGCCGAGCAGGTGCAGGTCGGTGCCGCAGGTGACGCTCTGCCGGATCTCCAGGATCACGTCGTGGTCGTTGAGGATCCGCGGTTCGGGGACGTCCTCCACCGACACCTCGTCCACCCCGGTCCAGGTCGCCGCCTTCACAGCACGCCCTCCTCGTCCGCCCGCTCCGTCATCCCCGCGAGCGCGGCACCCTGCGGCGTCGGCTCGCGGTGGCCGTGCGGCTGCGGGTCGACCCGGAGGACCTCACCGGTCTCGAGCCGCTGCTTGGCCTCCCGCAGCGCGGCGCGCAGCTCACCGATCTCCTCGTCCGACGGCGTCCCGCGGAACCGCGCCGCGAGCTCGGTGCCCTTCTCGCCAGGGGCCGCCCCGACACGCACCTCGACGCGGTCGCCGAACCGGTCCAGCGGAGGCGGCGGCGCCTCGGGGGTCCCGACACGGTCCGGGGACCGGAGCACGGTGACCGCGCGCCAGCGCCGGGCTGCGGTGGCCGGGTCGTCGGTGACCGACGCCTGGCCCACCCCCGGCAGGCGGACGTGCTGCAGCGTGCCCAGCAGGGCGCTCCCCGCACGGCTGGCGATGGCTCGTAGTTCCACGCGTGCTCCTCGGTCGACGGCGGGGTCGGGACCTACCCCTGCCAGGCCGTCGGGGAACCGGCCTAGTGTGAGGTGGTTCGCACCCGCCGAAGCACCCGCGCTGGAGACCTCGTGCCGTCGTCGCTGATCCTGTCCCGCCGTGACCTGGACTTCCTGCTGCACGAGTGGCTCGACGCCGAGTCGCTGACCAAGCGGTCGCGGTTCGCCGAGCACTCGCGCGAGACGTTCGACGCGGTGCTCGACCTCGCGGAGCAGATCGCCACCGAGCACTTCGCGCCGCACAACCGCACGGCCGACGAGAACGAGCCGCGGATGGTCGACGGCAAGGTGGAGATGATCCCCGAGGTCGCCCGGGCGCTGAAGGTGTTCGCCGAGGCGGGCCTGATGGCCGGCGAGTTCGACGAGGAGTTCGGCGGCATGCAGCTGCCGCACGTCGTCGGCCAGGCGGTGTTCGCCTGGTTCAAGGCGGCCAACGTGGGCACCTCGGCCTACCCGTTCCTGACCATGGCCAACGCCCGCCTGCTGCTCACGCACGGCAGCCGCGAGCAGATCGACACCTACGTGGCGCCGGAGATCGAGGGCCGCTGGTTCGGCACCATGGCCCTGTCCGAGCCGCAGGCCGGCTCGTCGCTGGCCGACATCACCACCAAGGCGGTGCCGCAGGACGACGGCACCTACCGGCTGAGCGGCAACAAGATGTGGATCTCCGGCGGCGACCACGAGCTGACCGAGAACATCGTCCACCTGGTCCTGGCCAAGATCCCCGGCGGCCCGCCCGGCGTGAAGGGCATCTCGCTGTTCATCGTGCCGAAGTTCCTGGTGAACGAGGACGGTTCGCTCGGCGAGCGCAACGACGTCGTCCTCGCCGGGCTCAACCACAAGATGGGCTATCGCGGGACGACGAACACCCTGCTGAACTTCGGCGAGGGCGTGCACACCCCGGGCGGGCAGGCGGGCGCGGTGGGCTACCTCGTGGGCGAGCCGCACCGCGGCCTGACCTACATGTTCACCATGATGAACGAGGCGCGGATCGGCGTCGGCGTGGGCGCGACCGTCCTCGGCTACACCGGTTACCTGCACGCACTGGAGTACGCGCGCACCCGCACCCAGGGCCGCCCGCCCGCGGGCAAGGACCCCGCCTCGCCGATGGTGCCGATCATCGAGCACACCGACGTCCGCCGGATGCTGCTGGCCGCCAAGTCCTACGTCGAGGGCGGCATGGCCCTCGGTCTGTACTGCGCCCGCCTCGTGGACGAGGAGCAGACCGCCGAGACCGAGGAGGAGCGGGCCCGCGCCCACCTGCTGCTGGAGATGCTCACGCCGATCGCCAAGGCGTGGCCGTCCCAGTGGGGCCCGGTCGCCGACGACCTGGCGATCCAGGTGCACGGCGGCTACGGCTACACCCGCGACTACCCGGTCGAGCAGTTCTACCGGGACAACCGGCTGAACCCGATCCACGAGGGCACCCAGGGCATCCAGTCGCTGGACCTGCTCGGCCGCAAGGTGGTCATGCGGGACGGCGCCGGGCTGGCCCTGCTCGGCGAGACGATCACGGCGACGACGGCCCGCGCCGCCGGCACCCAGTGGGCCGGGTTCGCCGCCGACCTCGACGCCGCCGTCGCTCGCATGGCATCGGTCACCGCGACCCTGTGGGGGGCCGGGGACCCGGACGTCACCCTGGCCAACTCGCACGTCTACCTGGAGGCCGCCGGGCACCTCGTCGTCGGCTGGCTCTGGCTGGAGCAGGCGCTGGCGGCCGAGAACGGCAGCACCGACTTCCACGAGGGCAAGCGCGCCGCGGCCCGCTACTTCTGGCGCTGGGAGCTCCCCCGCACCCGCGCCCAGTTCGACCTGCTGGAGTCGCTGGACCGCACCGTCCTCGACACCCGGGACGCCTGTCTCTGAGCGAGGCCCTCCCTGCCCGGGAGGGATCGTCGGCCGAGGCCGCACAGCACGGCGCCCCGCCCTCCGTGCGGAGGACGGGGCGCCGTCGCGTGCTGGGGTGCTGCGGGGCTCAGGCCCGGACGGCCTCGGAGGCGTTCTGCCGGCCGCTCGAGGCGCGGGTCGCCGCCCGCTTCTCCTGCTCGTACCGAGCGGTGGACTGCGTGCCCATGGCAATGACCAGGGCCGTCAGGACCAGGAAGCCCAGCAGGGTCACGGCCGCCCACAACATCATCAGATCGCTCTCCTCAGTACTCCGGGTATCGCCGCCGGGTCAGGGGCTGGCGGCACGTCGTCGAGCCACTCTTCCCCCGTTCCACGCCGTCTCAATCGTCCGATCCGGCACTTCACCTGACGGGGTGTGAGGCGGAACACAAGAACGGCTGCCCGGGGCCGCGCCGTCCCGGGGTGTCCGGGGCTCGTGGTCTGATCAGCGGGTGTCCGACCCCACAGCCGCCACGGCAGCCCGGGCCGGAACCCGTCCCGGGGCGCTGATCCTCGCGCTGTCGCTCGGCGTGACGACGCTGTCGCTCCTGCAGAGCCTGGTCGTCCCCGCGCTGGGCCGGATCGAGGACCAGCTCGACGTCTCGGCCGCCGCCGCCGGGTGGGTGCTCACCGCGAACCTGCTCGCCGCGGCCGTCCTCACCCCCGTGCTCGGCCGGCTCGGCGACCTCCGGGGCGAGCGGCCCGTCATCCTCGGCATCCTCGTGGTCGTCTCGCTCGGCACCCTGCTGGCGATCGTGACGACGTCGCTGCCGCTGCTGCTCGTCGCCCGCGTGCTGCAGGGCGCCTCCTACGGCCTGTTCCCCCTGTCGATCAGCGTGCTGCGCCGCGAGCTGCCCGAGGCGCGGCTCAGCGTGGCGATGTCGATCGTCAGCAGCACCCTCGCCGTCGGCGGGGTGGCCGGACTCGTGGCGACCGGGCTGCTCACCGGGAACGGCGGCGACTACCGGCACCCCTTCTGGATCGGGCTCGCCGTCGCACTGCTGTCCCTGGCGCTCACCGCGTGGCTGCTGCCGGCCCGTCCGGTCACCGGGAGCGGCACGGTCGACTGGTGGGGCGCGATCGTGCTCGGGGCCGGCCTGGTGCTCCTGCTGCTGCCGGTCTCGCAGGGCCACCGCTGGGGGTGGGCGTCCCCGGCCACCCTCGGCTGCCTGGCCGGAGCCGTGGTGGTGCTCGCCGGCTGGGTGGTGCTGCAACGGCGCACCGCACAGCCGCTCGTCCGCCCCGCCATGCTCGCCGACCGGCGCACCGTCGTGCCGAACGTGGCCGGGCTCATGACCGGCATCGCCCTGTTCGCCTCGTTCCTCGCCGTCCTGCAGTACGTGCAGGCGCCGCCGGAGATCACCGGGTACGGCTTCGGGGCCAGCGTGCTGGAGGCGGCGGTGGTCTACCTGCTGCCCGGCGGCGTCGTCGGCATCGTCGTGGCGCCGTTCGCCGGCCGGGTCGTCGGCCGGTTCGGCGCCCTGCCCACCCTGGCCGCCGGGGCGCTGTCCGGGGTCGCCGGGTTCGGCGTGCTGGCCGGGCTGCGCGGGGAGCCGTGGCTGGTGATCGTCGCCGGCATCCTCACCCAGTTGTCCGTCACCGTCGCCTACGCCGCGCTCCCCGCCCTGGTCGTCGACGCGGTGCACGAGGAGGAGACCGGGGTCGCGAACGCGGTGAACTCGATCGCCCGCTCGGTCGGCCAGGCGCTGGGCAGCACCCTCGCCGTCACCCTGATCGCCGGGAGCATCGACCCGGCCACCGGCTTGCCGCGGGCCGTCGCCTTCACCCTGGTGGCGCTCATCGGGGTGGTCTCCACCGCGATCGTCGTGGCCGTGGCGCTCCTGGCGATGTTCGGCGACCGGCGACGGGCTGCCCGGCGGGGTCCCGACCCGCTGACCGACGTGGAACAGGCCACCGCCGGCGCCGGGGAGTGGTCACCGGTCTCGGGCATCCGCTGACGCATTCGGGCGACACGCCGCGGCACTCGGCATGGAACCGATCCGTGCGGGGCATCGGGGGATGCGACCGCACCCCATGTCCGGAGGACTCTCCATGGCCCGACCCACCGGCTCGTCCAGCCGCACCGCGGCGGACACCCGCTTCCACGGCAACCGTGCCGCGACCGACCCCGCACCCGACGACGACGTCGTCAACGGAACACGGGCCGACTACGCCCCGACCGGCGCCGACACCGGCACCGGAACGGGCGCGACGGTCAAGCGCGCCGCCAAGGAGTTCAGCGAAGACGGCATGACCGACTGGGCCGCCTCGCTGACGTACTACGGCGTGCTGGCCCTCTTCCCCGCGCTCACCGCCCTGGCGGCCATCGCGGGCATCTTCACCACCCCGCAGCAGCTCACCGACGCGCTGACCGCGGTGGTGCCCCAGTCCGCGGCGGAGACCCTCAACCCGGTCATCGAGGACATCGCGGGCAACAACAGCGCGGCCGGCTTCGCCCTCGTGCTCGGTCTCATCGGTGCGCTGTGGACCGCGTCCGGCTACGTCGGGGCGTTCACCCGCGCGGCGAACGTCGTCTACGAGACGCCCGAAGGCCGCAAGTTCTTGAAGCTGAAGCCGCTGCAGCTGCTGATCACCCTGGTCGGCATCCTGTTCGCGGCGCTGATCGTCGCCATGCTCGTGCTCAGCGGGCCGGTGGTCGACGCGGTCGCCCAGGCGATCGGCCTGGGCGACACCGCCCTGACCGTCTGGACCTGGGCCAAGTGGCCGGTCATCCTCGTCGTCCTGGCGCTGATGATCGCCGTGCTCTACTACTCGACCCCGAACGTGAAGCTGCGCGGGTTCAAGTTCATCAGCCCCGGCGCCGCCGTGGCCATCGTGGTCGCGGTCGTCGCCTCGGCGCTGTTCGCGTTCTACGTGGCCAACTTCGGCAACTACAACGCCACCTACGGCGCGCTCGCCGGCGTGGTGATCTTCCTGATCTGGTTCTGGCTGATCAACCTCGCCCTGCTCTTCGGCATCGAGTTCGACGCCGAGATGGAGCGGAGCAAGGAGCTGAAGGACGGCGTCCCGCGGGCCGACAAGGAGATCCAGCTCGACGCCCGCGACGAGCCGAAGGACCAGCAGACGACGTAAGCGCGGACTGCACGCAGCACGGCCCCCTCCCGATCCGGGAGGGGGCCGTTCTCGTCAGCGGCTGGTCGGCGGCCCATCGCCCCGGCGGGCGAGCGGCACCCGCTCGACGACGCCGGCGACGGCGGCCAGGCCCTGGCTCACCGCCCGGCCGACCGGGGCGAACCGGTCCGGCACGCGGCGGACGCCCGCGTCGACGACGTCGCGGGTGCGGTCGACGAGCGTCAACGGCAGGCCCGAGAGGGCGTTGCCCGGTGGCCGGCGGGAGACGGTGGGGTGCGGCCGCGTCGGGGACACGCGGCGCACGATCGCCCAGCGGCGGCCCAGCGCGCGGAGCTCCCCGGGGGTGAGCCGCTCCTGCAGCCGGGGGAACAGCACGTCCTCCTCGTCGCGCGCGTCCTCCCGGAGCACCTCGGCGAGCCGAGCCAGCCGCTCGGGACGGCGCGGGTCGTCGAGCCCGTCCCGCTCGAGGGCGCTGACCAGCTCGTTGACCTCCTGGTGCTCCTCCTCGACCTGGCGGGTGAGCTGGTCGCCGTCGGGCAGGACGCGACGGAGCACCGGCCACAGCACCACCTCCTCGGCGAACGCGTGGCTGAAGACCAGCCTGTCCAGGCGCGTCAGCACCTCCTCCTGGGCGGTGCCGGTGGTGGTGCCGAGCTCGTGCAGCAGGCGCTCGAGCTCGGCGTGGTCGCGGCGCTGGTGGACGAGCACGCTGGCGTGCCCGCCGAGCTCCGCGATGGTCTGGTCGGCGATGGATCGGGTCACGGGAGCCTCCGGGGGTCACGGGTGGGCGACCTCCTGCCCGATCCGCCGCCCGCCCATGCCCGGGGGCCGCCCCGACCCCGGTTGCGCGGGGACCCCACGGGTAGGTGCCCCGCACAGTTCCCCGCCGAGGAGGCAGCACCGCGATGAGCGACCGGTCGACGATCACGTCGGACTTCTACGACCTCGAGGCCCTGCTCGACGACGACGACCGGGCGCTGCTGCACCGGGTGCGCGGGTTCATGGACGAGCAGGTCGAACCGATCATCAACGAGTACTGGACGCGAGCGGAGTTCCCGCACCAGCTCATCCCGGCCATGGCCGAGCTGGGCATCGCCGGCACCTCGATCCAGGGGTACGGCTGCCGGGGCCGCTCGCCGCTGCTCGACGGGATGATCTCCATGGAGCTGTCCAAGGGCGACCCCTCGATCTCCACGTTCATGGGCGTCCACGGCGGCCTGGCCATGGGGTCGATCTACCTCTGCGGCTCCGAGGAGCAGAAGGAGCGCTGGCTGCCGGCCATGGCCCGCATGGAGCTGATCGGCGCGTTCGGGCTCACCGAGCCCGAGCACGGCTCCGACGTGGCCCGCGGCCTGCAGACGACGTGCCGGCGGGACGGCGACTCCTGGGTGCTCGACGGCGAGAAGAAGTGGATCGGCAACGCCAGCTTCGCCGACCTGACCATCATCTGGGCCCGGGACGTCGACACCGAGCGGGTGCTCGGCTTCGTCGTCGAAGCGGGGACACCGGGCTTCACCACCGTGAACCTCGAGGACAAGATCGCGCTGCGCGTGGTGCAGAACGCGCACATCACCCTCGCGGGCGTCCGGGTGCCCGAGGAGAACCGGCTGCAGGAGGCGCACAGCTTCCGCGAGACCGCCGACGTGCTGCGGATGACCCGCGCCGGCGTCGCCTGGTCGGCCGTGGGCTGCTCCCGCGGGGCCTACGAGCACGCCCTGCGCTACGCCCTGGGGCGGGAGCAGTTCGGCCAGCCGATCGTGGAGTTCCAGCTCGTGCAGGACCTGCTGGTGCGCATGCTCGGCAACATCACCTCCTCGGTGGCGATGTGCGCCCGCCTGTCGCAGCTGCAGGGCGCAGGGACGATGACCGACGAGCAGGCGTCGCTGGCCAAGGCCTTCTGCACCATGCGGATGCGCGAGACCGTCGGCTGGGCCCGCGAGCTCATGGGCGGCAACGGCATCCTGCTGGAGAACCACGTGGGCCGCTACGTCGCCGACGCCGAGGCCATCTACTCCTACGAGGGCACCCGCGAGGTGAACACGCTGATCGTCGGCCGGGGCGTGACCGGCGCCAGCGCCATCGTCTGAGCCATCGGCCCGCACGGCCTGCCGGGGCCGGTGCCCTGTGGTTGAGTGGGACAGGTCACAACCGCGTCTCGGGAGACGGCGCCGCCGCGTCCCGGGGCAGCGCGCCGAAGGAGAACCGCGATGGCCCAGCCTGCGACCGAACCGGCCCGGACGGCGTCGGCTCCCCCGCCCGGGCGCCCCGACAGCGCGCCCGCCGCCGGCGCCCCCGAGGAGGCGGTGGAGGCGGCGACGGGCCTGGACATGGTGCTCGTCGACGCCGCC
The DNA here is from genome assembly GCF_039679125.1 of Blastococcus sp. HT6-4. Taxonomy (NCBI): domain Bacteria; kingdom Bacillati; phylum Actinomycetota; class Actinomycetes; order Geodermatophilales; family Geodermatophilaceae; genus Blastococcus; species Blastococcus montanus. The sequence continues at coordinate 3,949,041 of NZ_CP155551.1, forward strand.
TCCGGGCCGCTGCGCCGGCTGGTGCCGCCGGCGGGGACCGCGTTGCGGTTCGGCGCCGCGCTGGCCCGCCGGCCCGACACGGTCGCCCGCCGCGGCGGTGAGCTGGCCCGGGAGCTCGGGAAGGTCGCGCTCGGCCGCTCCGAGCTGGCACCGGGCAAGAAGGACAAGCGGTTCGCCGACCCCGCCTGGAGCGGCAACCCGCTGCTCAAGCGCACCATGCAGGCGCACCTGGCGACGGCGCGGGTGGCCTGGGAGCTGATCGAGGACGCCGACCTCGACTGGCAGGACGACGAGCGGATCCGCTTCACCGCCACGAACCTCGTCGACGCGCTGGCCCCCAGCAACGTCCCGGTCCTCAACCCGCTGTCCCTGAAGGCGGTGATCGACACCGGCGGGGCCAGCGCCCTCAAGGGCCTGCGGCGCATGCTCTCCGACCTGACGAGCCCGCCGCGGGTGCCGTCGATGGTGGAGCCGGACGCGTTCACCGTCGGCGAGGACCTGGCGGTCACCCCGGGGGCCGTGGTCTTCCGCACCGACGTCTTCGAGCTCATCCAGTACCGGCCCACGACGGAGACCGTCCGGTCGGTGCCGCTGGTGATCGTGCCGCCGACGATCAACAAGTACTACATCACCGACCTCGCACCCGGCCGCAGCATCGTGGAGCACTACGTGGCCGGCGGCCAGCAGGTGTTCATGATCGTGTGGCGCAACCCCGACGAGCGGCACGCCGACTGGGGCCTGGACACCTACGGCCAGGCGGTGCTGGACGCGATGGACGCCGTCGAGCGGATCACCGGCCAGGAGCAGGCGAGCGTCCAGGCCTTCTGCTCCGGCGGGATCATCACCGCGATGGTGCTGGCGCACCTGGCCGCCACCGGACGGCAGGACCGCGTCCGCTCGGCCAGCTACGCCGTCACCGTCCTCGACTGGGAACGCGCCGGCACCATGTCCGCGCTCATGGACCCCGAGGCCGTCCAGGCCGCCATCGAGCGCTCGCGGCGGAAGGGCTACCTCGACGGCGCCCAGCTGGCCGAGGTGTTCGCCTGGCTGCGCCCCAACGACCTGATCTGGAACTACTGGGTCAACAACTACCTGCAGGGCAAGCCGCCGCCGAACTTCGACATCCTCTTCTGGAACGCCGACACGACCCGGATGAGCGCGGCCCTGCACCGCGACTTCATCGAGGTGGCGCTGGGCAACGCGCTGACCGAACCGGGCCGGGCCGGCATGCTCGGCTCGCCGGTGGACCTCTCGGCGGTCACCGTCGACTCCTACGTCACCGCGGGCATCGCCGACCACCTCTGCCCGTGGCAGGCCTGCTACCGGACGACCCAGCTCGTCGGGGGCGAGAGCCGGTTCGTGCTCTCGACCAGCGGGCACATCGCCTCGCTGGTCAACCCGCCGGGCAATCCGAAGTCGACGTTCCAGGTGGCGTCCTCCACCCCGCCAGACCCGCAGGAGTGGCTGCGGCAGGCCGAGACGGTGCAGGGCTCCTGGTGGCCCGACTACGTGGCGTGGCTCGGCGAGCGGTCGGGCGAGGAGATCCCCGCCCCCCAGCAGCTGGGGGGCAACGGTCTCGAGCCGCTGGCCGACGCCCCGGGGACGTATGTCTTCGACAAGTAGCCCGGAGGTCGTGCGCAGCCTGACCGTCGGCGGCCGCACGCTGCGGGTGGCGGTGCGGCCGGGTACCGACGACGCGGTGCCCCCGCTGCTGCTGATGAACGGCATCGGCGCCAGCCTGGAGGTGCTGCAGCCGTTCGTGGACGCCCTCGACGCCCGGCGGACGGTGATCCGCTTCGACGTGCCCGGCGTGGGTGGGTCGCCACGCCCCGTCGTCCCCTACGTGCTGTCCACGCTGACCCCGGTGGTGACCGGGGTGCTCACCCGGCTCGGCTACGACCAGCCGGTCGACGTCCTCGGCCTGTCCTGGGGCGGCGGGCTGGCCCAGCAGTTCGCCGTGCAGCACCGGCGGCGCTGCCGGCGGCTGGTGCTGGCCGCGACGGGGACCGGGACGCTGATGGTGCCGGCGCACCCGCGGGTGCTGGCGCGGATGCTCACCCCGCGCCGGCACCGTGACCCGGCGTACGCCCGGGAGATCGCCGGGCTGATCTACGGCGGCACGATGCGCACCGACCCGGAGCGGGCCGCGCAGGCGCTGCACTCGCACACGCGGGTCGGGCCCCGGCGCGGCTACTACTACCAGCTGGCGGCGAGCACCGGCTGGAGCAGCCTGCCGTTCCTCCGGCTGATCCGGCAGCCGACGCTGGTCATCGCCGGCGACGACGACCCGATCATCCCGGTGGTGAACGCACGCGTCATGGCCCGGCTGATCCCCCGCGCCCAGCTGCACGTCTACCGGGGCGGGCACATCGCGCTGATCACCGAGGCCGAGGAGCTGGCCCCGGTGATCGAGGACTTCCTCGACGCCTGACCCGGTGGCTCAGCCGGCGCGCGTCCGGGTCTCCAGGTGCCGCTCGAACTTCTGCAGGACGTCGTCGATCAGCTGGGCGTGGGTGTAGTTCATGACGTCGTAGCCGGCCTCCTCGGACTCCCGGTCCCCGGCGCCGAGGCGGACGTCGAGCCGCGAGTCCGGCGCGTCCGCCCACGGGCGGGACGCCTGACCGGGCTGGATCCGGTAGCGGAAGGGGGCGCCGCCGTCGACCTCCGCCGTCAGCTCCACGGAGCGGCTCCCGGAGTCGTCCACGACCCAGCGGGCATCGGACGCGAGGTTGCGGGCCCGCAGCTCGGCCGCCGCGTCGCCCAGGGCCGGCCGGGCGGTCTCGGAGAGGTACTGGGCGGCCCGCTCCCGGCCGCTGGGGACCGGCGCGCGGCGGCGTCGCAACCGCGCCCGCCGCCGGGCACGGGGCCGGCGGGAGGGCAGGACACCGTGCCGGCCGGCGGCCCGGTCGGCCTCGTTCCGCAGTGCCCGGTACAGGCCGACCATCACCAGCACCATCACGAAGCCGAACGGCAGCCCCATGATGATGGTCGCGTTCTGCAGCGCCGGCACGCCACCGACCACGAGCATCGCCGCGGTCAGGACGCCGGTGGCGAACGCCCAGACGATCCGCACCCCGGCGGACGCGTCGTCCTGCGGCCGAGCCAGCCGCGAGGAGAGGTTCGCCATCACCAGCGCGCCCGAGTCGGCCGACGTCACGTAGAACAGCAGACCGACGAACGTCGCGATCGCGGCGACGAACAGGAAGGCCGGGTACTCCGCGAGCAGCGTGTAGAAGCCCCGCTCCGGGGTGTTCATCGCCGTCTCGCCGAACGCCGCGTCCCCCTGCCGGATGCGGTCGATGGCGCTGTTCCCGAAGATCGACACCCACATGAGGATGTAGCTGAACGGCAGGAGCAGCGTGCCCGCGACGAACTGCCGGATCGTCCGTCCCCGTGAGATCCGGGCGAGGAAGAGCCCGACGAAGGAGGCCCAGGCGATCCACCACGCCCAGAAGAACAGCGTCCAGCCGTTGAGCCACTCGTCCGGCCGGTCGTAGGCGAAGGTCTGCATGGTCAGCCCGGGGAAGCTGCTCACGAAGTCGCCGACGTTGAGCACCAGCGCGTTGAGCAGGAAAGCGGTGTTGCCGGTGACGAGGACGAAGCCGGCCAGGCCCAGGGCGAGGACGACGTTCAGCTGCGAGAGCCGCTTGATCCCCCGGTCCACCCCGCTCACCGCGGAGACCGTGGCCACGCCCACGGCGAGCGCGATCAGGCCGAGCTGCGCGGCCCGCCCCTCGGGGATGCCGAACAGCACGAAGAGCCCGTAGTTCAGCTGCACGACGCCGATGCCGAGCGAGGTGGCGACGCCGAAGATCGTCCCGAGCACGGCCGCGATGTCCACCCCGTCGCCCAACGGGCCGTGCACGCGCCGGCCGAAGATCGGGTAGAGCACCGAGCGGATGGCCAGCGGCATGTTCATGCGGTAGGCGAAGTAGGCCAGCGCCATCCCCATCAGCGCGTACATGCCCCAGCCGTTGACGCCGTAGTGGAACAGCGTCCACACCGTGGCCTCGCGGGCCGCCTCGACCGTCTCCCCCTCCCCGACCGGCGGGGCGAGGTACTGCGTCACCGGCTCGGCGACGGCGAAGAACATCAGGTCGGTGCCGATCCCGGCGGCGAAGAGCATCGACGCCCAGGCGAAGGTGCTGTACTCCGGGGCGGAGTGCTCGGGGCCGAGCTTCACCCGCCCGTACCGGGAGAACGCGATGGCCAGCACGAAGACGAGCACGGCGGTGGCGAAGGCGATGTAGAACCAGCCGAACCACTCCGACGTCCAGCCCACCAGCGAGCCGATGGTGCCGGCGGCGGAGACCGGGCTGGACATCGCCCAGAGGGCGACGAGCAGGACGCCGGCGACCGAGCCGTAGAAGACCGGGCGCTTCAGCCCGTTGCCCTGTTCACGACGTTCGTTGTCCGCATCCACCGGGCGGATGGTGGCACACCCTGCCGCCTGCGGCTCGGTGAGCGCCCATCGGCGCCGCTCATCCCCCGGGGCGGCCCCGGCCCGGGGTGAACGTCCGCCGGACCCGGCTCCAGCGGTCGGGGGTGCGTTCGGCGTCGAGCAGCTCGGTCGCGGCCAGCGCGCGGTCGACCACGTGCTGGGGCGGCGGCTCGAACGGCCGCAGCGACCGGCCGGTCGTGGTGCGCAGGCTGTCGACCGCGCGGACGAGCGACCCACCGGATGCCCCGACCGCGGCGGCCACCGCGGCGGGTTCGACCCCGAGGTGCTCGCCGAGCAGACGGTGGCGCATCCGGACGACGACCCCGGCGAGCCCGGCGCGGCCGGGGTCGTCCGGACGCGCCTCGACGGTGAGGTCGCACTCGGTGTCCAGGCCCATGGAGCGGTTGTTCAGGTTCGAGCTGCCGATCCGCATCAGCCGGTCGTCGACCAGCAGCACCTTCGCGTGCACGTACACCGGCCGGCCGCCTTCGGTCACCGGCACGTACATCCGGAAGCGGTCGTGGACGTCGGCCTGCCGGACCATCGCGAGCAACCGGGCGCGGGCGGCGCCCATGGCCTTCTCCTCGAGCCATCCCTCCGCCGACTCCGGGGTCACGAGGACGAACTCCGGGCCGTCGGCCTCGCCCAGCCGCTCGGCGATCGCCTCCGCGATCCGACGGTTGGCGAAGTACTGGGCCTCGATGTAGACGGTCTCCCGGGCGGCCGCGATCGCGGCCAGCCACAGCAGCTCGACCTCGTGCACCAGGTCGTCGCCGCCGTGCCGCGGGCGGGTGCGCGAGATCGCGACGTCGACGTCGGTCAGCAGCGGCTCCACCTCCGGGGGCCAGCACGGTTCGGCCCCCTCGACCGGGTCCAGTCGCCGGCCGGTGCCGCTCTCCCACCGGGCGCGCGCCAGATCACCCAGCGCCCGTGCGGCGGGGCCGGAGACCAGGCTCGTCACGTCGTGCCAGGGGCCGGTCGGGCGGGGCGAGTGCGGCCGGTGCCGGTGCCGGTGCCAGTCGAGGTGGTCGGAGGTGTCCCACCGGTCGGCCGTGACGTCGATGCCGCCGGCGAAGGCGAGGCAGTCGTCGATGACGACGATCTTCTGGTGGTGCGCGGCGCCCAGCGGATGGTGGTGGTCGACGGCGAACCTGAGCCGCTCGTGCGTCCGGCGGCGGAGCAGCGGAACGGGGAGCACCCCGCGCCGCAGCGACTCCAGCATCCCCATCCCCCACTGGAGGACCCCGATCTCCAGGTCGGGGTTGGCCCGCACGGCCGCCTCGAGCACCCGGACCAGCCGGTCGTCCCGCGCCCGGCCGGGCGTGCGGGGATCCATCCGGATCCGGGGCTCGAAGTCCCAGCCGATGAACAGCACCCGGCGCTCCGCGCGCAGGACCGCCTGCTTGAGGACGGCGAAGTAGTCGGCGGCGTCGACGAAGATCGCGTACCGGTCCGCCCGCTCGATCCGCCAGCACGTCTCGCCGGGCACCAGGACCGTGTCGTACCCGACCCGCGGGATCGTCCGCCCCGCGCCGTCCGGTGCCGTGGTTCCGGCGTCAGCCACCCTCGCCTCCCGTCCGGGAGCGTGGCGACGGCCTCCGGCCGGGGCGTGGCCGGAAGGCGCGACGGTCGTTCACGCCGGGGAGTCTGCCCCAGCCCGACGGCCGAGGGCATCGGTGATCACCCGGCCGTGGGGTCGCCGCCGCCCGACCGGTCGTCGGGCCGGTCAGCTCGCACCTGCCCTCGCCCCCGTGCGCAGCAGCGCACCGGCCTCGGCGGCCCGCATCGGCCGGTGGATCAGGTAGCCCTGCGCCTGGTCGCAGGCCTGCTCCTTGAGGCGGGCCAGCTGGGCGGGCTCCTCCACGCCCTCGGCGACGACGGTGAGCCCGAACGTGTGCGCCGCCCGGATCATCAGCGCGACCAGCTCGCGGTGGGCGGGCTCGGCCGAGGCGACGAAGCTCCGGTCGATCTTGAGCGTGTCCACGGGCATGTTCCGCAACTGCCCGATGGAGGTGTAGCCGGTCCCGAAGTCGTCGATGGCGATGGCGACGCCCATGGCCCGCAGCTCGGTGAGGTGGTCGAAGGCGACGGGGTCGTCCACGAGCACGGTCTCGGTGACCTCGAGGACGAGCAGCCGGGCCGGCAACCCGGAGGCTTCCAGCGCATCGGCGACGTCGGCGACGATCCGCCGGTCGGCGAGGTGCCGCCCGGAGATGTTCACCGCCACGGTGGCCTCGGGCCGGCCGGGCACCGCCGGGCAGCCGGCCCGCCACTCGGCGAGCTGGCGGGTCGCCTCCCGCAGCACCCAGCGGTCGACGTCGCCGATGAGGCGGGAGCCCTCCGCCACCGGGATGAACTCGTCCGGCGGGACCATGCCCACGCCCGGGCGCTCCCAGCGGATCAGGGCCTCGTAGCCCGCCAGCCGGCCGCGCGCCACGTCGACGACCGGCTGGTAGTGCAGCTCCATCTCCCCGTTCGCCAGGCCGTGCAGGATGGCGGCCTCGAGCTCGGTCCGCCGGCTGAGCTGGGCCCGCAGTGCCTCGTCGAAGATCTCCGCCCGGCCGCGGCCGTGTGCCTTGGCCCGGTACGCGGCGGTGTCGGCCTCGGCGAACAGGACGTCGGCATCGGTGCCGCCGTCCCGGCTGACGGCCACGCCGACGCTGGCGCCGACGCGCACGGCGGTGTTTCCACCGAGCGTGATCGGTTCGCTGACCGAGGCGATCAGCCGGTCGGCGAGCTGGAGCAGGTCGTGCTCGCTGTGCACCGGTTCGACGAGCACGACGAACTCGTCGCCCCCGAGGCGGCACACGACGTCCCCGGGCCGCACGGCGTCGCGCAGCCGCCGGGAGACCTCCCGGAGGACCTCGTCGCCCACGGCGTGGCCGTGGGCGTCGTTGACGGCCTTGAACGCGTCGAGGTCGACGAACAGGAGCCCGGTCATCTCGCCGGCCCGCCGGCCGCGGTGCAGGGCGGAGGTCACGAGCGTGACCGCCTGGGCGCGGTTGGGCAGTTCGGTGAGCGGGTCGTGGGTCGCCTGGTGGGCGAGGGCGAACTGCAGCTCCTCGCGCTGGCGCACCGAGTGGACGATCTGCTTGACCGAGGCGTGGACGACCTCGCCCAGCGGGCCGGGAAGGGGCTGGTCGAGCAGCGCGTCGTCCAGGTCGCCGCGGGCCACGGCCTGGGCCTGGGCCTGGATCCGGCGCAGCCCGGCGACGGCGGCGCCCAGGGCGGCCGAGACGGTGCGCACCTCACGGGGGCCGGCGACCTCGACCTCGACCAGGGAGCCCTGGCTGATCTCCGTGGCCTGGCCGGCGAGCAGCCGCAGGGCCCGGGCGACGCTGCGTCCCAGCAGGACCGCCCCGAGCAGCGAGCCGGCGAGGAGGCCGCCACCGAGCACGAGGACGAGCTGCAGGCTGTCGTTGGCGCGCTCCCGGTCGGCGGCCGCGAGGGCCTGGGCCTCGCCGGCAGCCGTCTCCACCAGGCCGGTGAGCATGGCGTTGCGCTCCTGCCCCCCGAGCAGCAGGGAGGCCAGCTCGGTGATCGGCAGGTGGCGGACGGGGTTGCCGGAGAGCCCTCCGGCCATCGCCCCTTCCACCCGGGACACCACGGAGGACGTGCGGACCTCGTCCCACGCGACCCGCAGCGACTCCTGGGAGAGGGTCTGCATCTGGCGCCGCACGTCGAGGTAGTCCAGCCAGACCGTCTGCCAGGCCGTGCGCGAGCCGATCAGCTCGTCGCCGCCGCCCCCGAGGAGCGAGCCGAGGAACAGCGGCAGCTGCCGGCTCGCGCTCTGCGCCAGCTGCGCGATGGTCTGCACGTCGCGGATGGCCCGCAGGGTCGCACCCGGGATCCCCTGCGAGGTCGCGGCCGCGGCGGCCGCGATCTCCGCGTGCATCAGGTCGTTGGAGACGGTCAGGAACTCCATGTAGACGCCTTCGACGTCGAGCGCGCCGGCGTCGCTGCCGGCACGCAGGACCGCGAGGTCCTCGGCGGCACGCTCGGCCGCGTCCTCGCCCACCGAACCGGCGGGCACCATGGCCAGCGCCAGGTCGGTGACCTCCCGGGCGCGCTGGGCCTCGGCGAACGCGGTCTTCCGCTGGGCCTGCAGCAGGAAGTCCGGCAGCCCGAGGGCGGCCGCGGCCGCCGGGTTCTCGATCACCCGCAGCGACAGGACGGGCATCATCTCCTGCTCGACCGCGCTCCGTGCCGCGTCCAGCAGGGCGAGCGTCCGCACGGCCTGCTCGGCCCGTTCGGCGCCCGCCGCCTCCGCTGCCCGCGCCTGGGCGGCGGCGGCCGCGAGGACGACCACACCGATGAGCGGGAGCAGCACGAGGGCGGTCAGGTACCGCCACAGCGGTGCACCGCGCCGCCGGCCGTGGCCCGCTGCCCGGATGATTCGCACGATTCCGTATCGGCATCGCCGGGCACGCCTTGAGGAAGCCACCCACCCCCTTCGGGTCGGTCGCTCCGGGGACGGGTGGTCAGGGAGTTCACAGCCGTCCGCCCGGGGAATGTCAGACCCGGCCGCGATGCTCGGCGGGACTCCAGCCCCGAAGGGAACCGTGCCCGACATGCCCGACCGCCCCACCCGCTCGACCCCGGCGGCGATCTCGCCGGCCGCCCGCCGTCTGCCGGCGAGGTTGCGCGGCCGCCCCACCCTCGTGGTGCCACCCGCGTCGAGCGCCCCCGCACTCCGGCCCTGACGCACGGCCGGCGCCGCGGCCGGCGCCCGGCGGCGCCCCGCCACCGGCGACGGCGGCCTCCGGCTCCCGCCCGCGCTCATCGGGGCGACGTGGTCACCAGGTGGGCTCCGGTGGATCCCACCTCCTCGACCGGGAAGCCCAGCTGCCGCAGCACCGTGACGACGGCGGTGGTCATGGTCCGCTGCACCGCGGCGTCGGCCGCCGCGCCCCGCACCTGCTGCAGGCTCATCCGGTCGTGCTGACGCCAGGTGACGACGACGCCCAGGCCGGCCGGATGCGGCGTCAGGCAGACCCCGCCGGCGCCGTCCGGCCCGTCGCAGTCGTGCAGCGCCAGGCCTGCCTCGAGCACCGCCGCGGTCACCTCGACCGCCAGCGTGGTCAGCGCGTCGTCGTCGTCGGAGACGTACGGGTCCCAGTCCTCGGGGAGCCGGTCCAGCTGGTGCCCGAGCTCGGCCAGCCAGCTGCGCTCCTGCGGCGACTGCCGCCGGACCACGGAACCGTCGGGACGGCGCACGCCGTAGACGGCACGCGCGCTGTCCAGCCCACTGCCGGACACGGCCGCCCAGTCGGCCTCGAGCGAGTCGGCGAACGGGCCCGCCAGCGCCGTCCCCTCCAGCTCGTCGACCAGCCACCAGGCCGTGGCCGCCGGGCCGTCGGCGAGCCGGCGCCCGGCCGGGTGGGTGGCCAGGCCCACGGCCGTCCGCTCGGGGGCGGAGCGCTCCCGGCCCTCGCCACCACCGGCCGGCCGGCCGGCCGCACCCATCGGTGCCTCCGTCCGCTCCGGCGGGGCCTCGTGGAGCTGCCGCGCCGGCACGTGGTTGCGCTCGAACTCGTAGCGCGCCGTGGAGCTGGCACCCAGGACGACGATCAGCGCGATCAGCCCGAGGCAGCCCAGCATCGGGGCCACGACCGCCACCAGCTCACCAGGCACGCCAGGCCCCCTGCGGTCCCGCACCCCAGGACGACGCCCACCGCGACAGCTCCTGCACGCGCGTGGTCCACGGCGGGCTCGGGGGCCCGGCCGGCCGCGGCGGTGCGACGGGTTCGTCAGCCATCAGGTCGAGCAGCAGGGCCAGACCGTCGCCGTCGAGCTCGTCGTCGAGGTGGGTGGAGGGATGGTGGACGGGAACCGCGGTCGCGTGCACAGGTACTCCTCGCAGGTGCTGCTCCGCGGCTGGGGAAGCGCCGCGGACGACCCGAAGGCTAGGTCCGGACGAGCTGCGGGACGGCCGCCCGGACGGCCTCGGGAACCGGCCCGTGTCCCATTCGTTGCGGAGGGCTTCCCGGGGGTCGGACGACCCGTCTTCCACGGCGACGACCTGTCGACAAGGCGGCCGGTTCCGAGCGTGGAACGGCCGATCCGGCGGCCGGTCACTCCGCCCGGCCGGCGGCGCGCCGGCGTGTCGTCAGCCGGCTGCGGCCAGGAATCCGAGCACGCGCTCCCGCACCAGCGCCGCGGCCACCGCGTCGTGGTCGGGCAGGCTCCGGTCGGTGAACAGGTGCCGGTCGCCGGGGTAGAGGAACAACTCCGCGCCGTCGATCCGCGCGGCGAGGGCCCAGGCGACGTCGACGTCCCCCCGTTCATCGGCGTCCATCGTGTGGATCTGCACCGGGACGCCGTGGGGCCAGGTGTCCCCGAGCTCCCCCAAGGGGACGGCGGCGTGCATCAGCACCGCTGCGGCCGCGCCCGGCCGGGTCTGGGCGAACAACTGCGCCGGCAGCACCCCGAGGGAGAACCCCGCGTAGACGAGGCGTTCCGGAAGGCCCTCGACGGCGGCCCGGGCACGCTCGACGACGGTGTCGAACCCGACCGCCTGCACGTGGGCCATGCCGTCGTCGAGGGAGCCGAACGTGCGGCCGTCGTACAGGTCGGGGGTGTGCACCACGTGCCCCGCCGCCCGCAGCTCGTCGGCGAAGGCCACGCACCCGGCCGTGAGCCCCTGCGCGTGGTGGAACAGCACCAGCTCCGCCATGCCTGCACGCTAGCTGCGCGGTACGACATGACCGACGCCGAGAACGCCGACCGGGTGGGCCCCGTGGGGATCGAACCCACAACCCGCGGATTAAAAGTCCGCTGCTCTGCCAGTTGAGCTAGAGGCCCGGTGGGTGCAGGAAACCCTCCGGAGATCCACGCGACGACGCACGAGGCCTACGGCCGCCTCGCGACCCCGGTGCCAGGCTACCGCCGGGCACTGCGCCCACCCGATGGACGCGGGTCCGCGGCGGGCGGCCGGGCAGCCGCCGCGGCGACCAGCACGGTGACGGGGATGCCCGGCCCGGGACCGTTCGCTCCGATGTCACCGGAAGAGCACTCGTGAGGTCCGCACTGCAACGTGTCCGGCTGGACGAGGATGGCGCAATGGACGTCCTGAGCAGCCGCACCCTCCTGCGACCGTCGGATCCGCGACGGTCGCAGTCGTTCTACCGCGACGTCCTCGGGCTGGCGGTGTACCGCGAGTTCGGCCCGGCGGAGCATCCGGGGGTCGTCTTCTTCCTCGGGAACGGACTGCTCGAGGTGTCCGGTCAGGCGGAGCAGAGCCCCGAGGGGCTGGCGCTGTGGCTGCAGGTCCGGGACGTCGTCGCCGAGCACCATCGGCTCGCGGCGGCTGGCGTGACCGTCGTCCAGCCGCCCCGGCTCGAGCCATGGGGGCTGGTCGAGATGTGGATCGAGGATCCCGACGGGGTCCGGATCGCTCTGGTCGAGATCCCCCACGACCATCCGCTGCGCCGCGACCAGCGCTGAGTTCGCGACCGGCCGGCGCTCACCCGGCAGGGGTGAAGGTGCCCACACCGGTACCGCATCAGCAGGCCGATCGCGCCGGTCATAGCCTTGACACCGGTTCTCCCGACCACGCGGTGATCGAGTTCACAAGCCCGCGGTCGCACGTACCGGCCACTTTCGGCCGACGATCGAAAGCAAAGCGCGAGCGCCGCAGTGCCTCGCTGAGCACAGCCAGAGAGGCAGACGTGACTTCCGAGCGCAGCGTTCCCGACAGCGCGAACCCCGACGTCGTACTCGTCGGGGGCGGCATCATGAGCGCCACCCTGGCGGAGCTGCTGCGCGTCGTCGCCCCCGAGTGGAGCGTCGCCGTTTTCGAGTCGGGCAGCGCCGTCGCCGGCGAGAGCTCCGGCCCCTGGAACAACGCCGGCACCGGGCACGCCGCCCTCTGCGAGCTCAACTACACGCCCGCGGGCCCTGACGGCCAGGTCGACCCGACCAAGGCCGTCACGATCAACGAGCAGTTCCAGGTCTCCCGGCAGTTCTGGTCGCACCTCGTGCGCGGCGGCCTGACCGGGTCCCCGAAGGACTTCATCACCCCGGTCCCCCACCTGAGCTTCGTCACGGGCGAGAACGGGCGCCGGTACATGCGCAACCGGCACGCCGCGCTCGCCGCCCAGCCCGTGTTCGAGGGGCTCGAGTACACCGACAGCCCGGCCGTGATGGCCGAGTGGCTGCCGCTGATGATGGAGGGCCGCGACCCCGAGCAGATCGTCGCCGCCACCCGCTCCGTCGCCGGCACCGACGTCAACTTCGGCGCCCTCACCCGCCTCATGCTCGACGACGTCGCCGGCCACGGGGTCGACGTCCACGTGAACCAGCGGGTTGAGGGCCTGGAGAAGGAGACCGACGGGCGCTGGAAGGTGACCGTGCGCGACACCGTCTCCGGAGAGCGCCTGACCCTGCGCACCCGGTTCGTCTTCGTCGGCGCCGGTGGCGGCGCCCTGCCGCTCCTGCAGAAGGCCGGCATCCCGGAGATCCGCGGCTTCGGCGGGTTCCCCGTCAGCGGCATGTTCCTGCGCACGCGGTCGCCCGAACTGGTGGCCCGACACCAGGCCAAGGTCTACGGGCAGGCCGCCGTCGGCGCCCCGCCCATGTCGGTCCCGCACCTCGACCTCCGCCTCATCGACGGCGACCACTCCCTGATGTTCGGCCCCTACGCCGGCTTCTCGCCCAAGTTCCTCAAGGCCGGGTCGATGTTCGACCTGCCCAAGAGCGTCAAGCCCAACAACCTGGGCTCGATGCTGGGCGTCGCCCGCACCGAGATGGCGCTGACCAAGTACCTGGTGGGCGAGCTGCTCCAGTCGCGCTCGGCCCGGCACCGCACGCTGGAGGGCTTCGTGCCCACCGCCGAGCAGGACGACTGGGACATGGTCACCGCCGGCCAGCGGGTCCAGGTCATCAAGCAGGACCCGAAGAGCGGCAAGGGCGTCCTGCAGTTCGGCACCGAGCTCATCGTCGGGGGCGACGGCAGCATCGCCGGCCTCCTCGGCGCCTCCCCCGGCGCCTCGACCGCCGTGTCCGCGATGCTCACCCTGCTCGAGCGCTGCTTCCCGCAGCGCATCGACGCCTGGCGCCCGCTGCTGCAGCAGGCCATCCCGTCCTACGGCCACTCGCTGAACGCGGAACCGGCGCTGCTCGCGCAGGTCCGCACCGACACGATGCAGACCCTCGAGCTCAACGGCTGATCCGCAGCCACCCGGCCGTACGCAGGGGGCCACCGCTTCCCTGACGCCCGGGTGACCGGCCCCGCACGGACCGGTCACCCGGGCGTCAGATCACGTTCAGGACCATCAGCAGGATCAGCGTCAGCACGGCCGAGATCAGCAGGGAGCCCAGGCAGCCCAACCGGCTGGAGAAGAGGAAGAACATCCTCCCCCGGTGCCCGCCGGGCCCCCGCACCTACACCTCGTGTGCGGCGGGTCACCGGGGCCGGCCGCGGACCACCCGTTCAGGGGATCGCCGGGGACGGCTCCGGTTACGTACGGTCATCACCACACCGGTCGGGGCGCGACACCGCAGTCCTGACCGCCGAACCGTCCGTCTGCGCCCACGCGCCGGCGGGTACGACCCCGGCCCGGCTGACCCGTTCCCCCCGGGCGGCCGGGCCGGCTACTTTCCCGGCACCCGGCGCCCCGCACCTCCTGCGCCCCGCACCTCCGGCACCCGACACCTCCGGCCCCCGCGGGCGGTCCTCAGCCCCCGCGCTCGCACACCCGCGCGACCAGGTCGGTGAGCGCCCGGCGCAGCTCGACCGCGACCCGGCCCCGGGCGGTCAGCGATGGCGGCTGGGCACCCGGGCCTTCACCCGGCCGGCCTCCATGCGGATCACCAGCTTCTCCTGCGGGTTGGCCGCCGGGCCGCGCCGCGGCTGGCCGTCGTCGAGGTCGAACGCGGACCCGTGCCACGGGCACACCAGGCACTCGCTGCCGCGCACCGTCTCGACCACTCCTTCGTCGAGCGGACCCGACAGGTGCGAGCAGGCGCCCACGAACACGTCGACCCGCGCCCCGCGACGGACCACGGCCAGCGGCACCGACATGCTGCTGCCCTTCCCGGTGCGCATCGTCGGCCGGCCCTCCGGCAGGTCGTCCAGCGGCCCGAGGTCGATCCAGTCCGTCGACAGGGCACGCACCGCCGTCGCGGCGTGCGAGGCACCGGAGGACTGCGCGTAGGACATGTGGCCGCCGATCGCCGCGGACCCGCCGGCGACGCTCAGACCGCCGTAGGCCAGCACCCGCCCGAGCGTGCCGCGGCCCTGCGCCCGGGCGACCAGCGAGCCGACGTAGAGCCCGAGGGCCGCGGTGTTCATCAGCGCGTGCAGCGCCCCCAGCCGGCGGACCCCGGAGCCCTGCTCCGACCAGTCGGCCGCCCCGGACAGCGCGGCCGGGACGGCGACGACCACACCGGTGCCGATCAGCGCCGTCGCCGCCGGCCGCAGCGGCGGGATCGCGTCGAGCAGGCCGGCGGACACCCAGCTCCCCACGGGAACCTGCACCAGCACCGGGTGCAGCGGGTGCCCCAGCCACGTCCCGTGCAGCACGTCCTTGACCGCGCTGGGCATGCCCTGGACGGCACGCCGCGCGGGCTCGATCGCCTTGTCGAACGCCGACACGTCCGCGATGCGGTCCAGGAACCCCATGAGACTCATGGGCGCCCCCTACCCCGGTGTCCCCGGCACGATGCCCCGCCTGCACGGGGAACCAGCGGGAACCCTGCCGTGCGATGCACAGGTGACCGTGAGGAAGGACACGGGTGAGCCACAGGTCGCCCCGGCATGGTCAGGGGTGACAAGGGCATTGCCGAGGAGGAGCCTTGACCCCGCTCACCACTTCCCGCTCACCCGCCCCACGAAGGACCCCCGTGACCTGCCCGTCCCTGCTCCGCCGCCACCACGCGGCCGAGTCCGTCGGCGACCTGCCGCGGACGACGGCGCAGTGGCCGCAGGAGCGCGAGCCGGGCATCGCCGCTCGCCTGCGCCGGGACGACACGACGGCGCAGTTCGTGCGGTTCGTCCTCGTCGGGGGAGTCACCACCGTCGTCTACGCGCTGCTGTTCGTCGCGCTGGGCGGCTGGCGCGGCTACCTGACCGCACACCTGGTGGCGACGGCGGTCTCCACGGTGCTGGCCAACGAACTGCACCGCCGGCTGACCTTCCACGCCGACGAGCGGGTGCACTGGTTCACCGCGCAGTGGGAGGCCGGCGGCGTCACGGTCGTCGGTCTGCTGGCCACGAGCAGCGCCCTGGGCTGGCTCCACGCCGTCACCGACGGCACCCACGCGGGTCTGCAGATCGCGACCGTCGTGACGGTCACCGCCGTCATCGGCCTCATGCGGTTCCTGGCGCTGCGCTGGATCTTCCGCCCGGCGCCGGCGACGGCGTAGGGGCTCGCCCGACGCGCCCATCCCCGGCTCCTCACCGGTTGTCGCTAGCCTCGTCGCGATGAGCGAGCCCAGCACGCCGACCTCCCCGTGGCCGGGTCGCACCCGACTGGCGGGGCGGTGGGCCGCCCGCCTCGCCCTCGCGCTCGGCGGCGCGCTCGTGGCCGTCCTGCTCCTCGCCCGCGTCTCGGCGCCGATCGGGCCGTTCGACGCCACCCTCGCCTTCCGCCCTGCGGCGGGCGGCGCCGAGGTCGCCGTCCCACCGCTGGGATCGCTCGCCGTCGACGTCTACGACGGCCCGCTCCGGCTGGACATCTCCCTGGAGCGGGTCGACCGGGAGCGGGTCGAGCTCCTCGCCACCGACCCCGTGCGGCTGGCCGGCGTCGTCGACCAGGTGACCGAGGACCTGAGGTCCGCCGTCGTCCGGCTGGTGTGGGTGACCGTGCTGGTCGCGCTCGGCGGCGCGGCGCTCACCTCGTGGGCGGTGCTGCGCCGCCGTCGGGAACCCCTGATCGCCGCGGGGCTCACCACGGTCCTGCTGGCCACCACGGGCGCCCTCGGAGCCGCCACCTGGCGCCCGGAGGCGCTGTCCCAGCCCACGTACACGGGCCTGCTCGTGAACGCCAACAGCCTGATCGGCAGCGCCGAGGACATCATCGCCCGGTTCGACGCCTACCGGGCCTCGCTGGAGGACCTGGTGGCCAACGTGGGCACCCTGTACTCGACGCTGGCCGCCCTGCCCGCGCCGACGGGTGGGATCGACTCGGTGGCGCTGCTGCACGTCTCCGACATCCACCTCAACCCGTCCGGCTTCGACCTCGTCCGCCAGGTGGTCGAGAAGTTCGACGTCGACGGCGTCCTCGACACCGGCGACCTCACCGACTGGGGCAGTGAGCCGGAGAACCGCCTGATCACCGCGGTGGGCGACATCGACGTCCCCTACGTCTACATCCGCGGCAACCACGACTCGGCGGTGACCGCCGCCATCCTCGCCGCCCAGCCCAACGTCACGGTGCTCGACGACTCCGCGGTCACCGTCGCGGGCATCCGCGTCGTCGGCACCCCCGATCCCCGCTTCACGCCCGACAAGAGCACCGGCGACGACGACGCCTCGCCCGACCTCCTGGAGGCGTCCGGCGAGGAACTGGCGGACTTCGTCCGGACGCTGCCGGAGCCGCCGGCGGTCGCGCTCGTGCACGACCCGAAGCAGGCCGCTCCCCTGGACGGCCTCGCCCCGTTGGTGCTCGCCGGGCACACCCACGAGCGGAAGATCGAGCGGCTGTCCGACGACACGCTGCTGATGGTGCAGGGCTCCACCGGCGGCGCCGGGCTGCGCGCACTGGAGGGCGAGTACCCCGAGCCCCTCACGTGCACCGTGCTCTACTTCGACCCGTCGACCGGGGCGTTGCAGGCCTACGACGAGATCACCCTGGGCGGGCTCGGGTCCACGGAGGTGACCGTGCAGCGTGTCCTCGTGTCGGCCGACGCGGGCGGCAGCGAAGCGGCGGTCGCTCCCGCCGAGGGCGGTGCCGCGACGCCCGGGACCCCGGGCCCCGGCACCGTCGACGGCGCGGTCGACCCGGCCTCCCCGCCGGGATGACCCCGTCCTCCTAGGGTGACGGCATGTCGTCGACGACCCGCACCCACCGGCTCGCCGGGGGACTGCTCGCCGCAGGCCTGTCGCTGGCCTCCCTCGCCGGGTGCAGCCTCTCCTCCGAGAACGTCTCCTGCTCGACCTCGTCGTGCACGGTGACCCTGTCCGACGCGGGAGCCGAGGCCGACATCTTCGGCACCACGGTCTCGTTCGGGGGCACGGAGGACGGCCGCGCCTCGCTCACCGTCGGCGGGACCAGCGTGTCCTGCGGTGAGGGCGAGAGCCTCAGCGCAGGTCCGCTGCAGGTCTCCTGCTCCAGCGTCACCGGGGACTCCGTCCAGCTGACGGCGACGCTGGGCTAACCGTGAGCCCGGCCGGGGACGGCCCACCGGCCGCTCTCGTTCAGCCCTCGTGGGTGACCTCGACGACCACCCGGGCCGGGTCCTCCAGCAGGTAGACGCGGAACGGCGCCTGCGTCCCGGTCCCGACGAACGCCGTCGTCGTGCCCTCGTACGTCGCCCCGAAGACGACCTCCTCGACGGCCCCGGTGCCCGTGCCCGTCAGCGGCCCGCCCGCGTACTCCTCGACACCCGTGTCGAAGGGGTAGCCGGCACCGGTGATCCGCACCTGCAGGACGGCGTTCCCGGCCACCTCCACCGGCCGGCCGCTGCCGGGGGCCGACGCCTCGTCGACGTACCGGACGTCCCAGCCGGGCACGCCGGTGCCACCGGTCTCGAAGACCAGCCGGTCGTGGCCCTCGTGCCCGCCGAGGCGCACGTCGCGCACGGTGACGCGGGCGTCGGCGGACGGATCGGCGGTCTCGGCCCCGGTGTCGCCGTCGGAGGGCGCCTGCGGCACGGAGGACCCCGACGCCTGCTCGACGCCCGCGCCGGAACCGTCCCCACCCTGAGCCGCGCAGCCGGAGAGGAGGAGCAGCGACGTCACGAGAGCGGGGACGACCACCGCGGAGCCAGTTCGCACGGGGACACCCTCGCACCCGGGGGACCCCCCGTCGGAGGAGGCGCGGCGGGCATGTATTGTTCTCGCTGCCCCCGGCGAACACGAGCCCCCATCGTCTAGCGGTCCAGGACGCCGCCCTTTCAAGGCGGTAGCACGGGTTCGAACCCCGTTGGGGGCACGCACGATCAGCAAGGCCCTGTAGCGCAGTTGGTTAGCGCGCCGCCCTGTCACGGCGGAGGTCGCGGGTTCGAGTCCCGTCAGGGTCGCTTCCCCGGGTGGAGACACCCGGGAGGGGCAGGTAGCTCAGTCGGTACGAGCGCTCGCCTGAAAAGCGAGAGGTCGGCGGTTCGACCCCGCCCCTGCCCACACTCTCTGGATCGGGCCCGGCATCCGCCGGGCCCGTTCGCGTTCCTCAGGCCCAGCCGCGGTCGGCGGCGACCTGCGCGTAGACGTCGGCGTGCACCTGCTGCACCGCGGCCCGCTGCTCGAGCCGCCATGCCCGGTCCGCCGGTCGCGGCATGGGCCGGGTGAGCGCCGCGCCGATCGCCGCGGCGAGCGAGACCCCGTCCAGGCCCCCGCACCGGTCGTGCCCGTAGAGCACGACCTCCGACCACTGGTCGCCGAACCAGCCGCAGCTGGGCGCCACCACACCGGTACCGACGTCGCGGCAGATCTCCAGGTCGCGGGAGTGGCTGCCGCACCGCTCGGCCACGACGGCCACGTGCAGCTGCTGCAGCTGGGCCGCCCGGTCAGCGGCGCGGTAGCGCACCAGTTCGAACTCACCGGCGTCGGCCAGCTCGGTGACGGCCGGGACCGGCACCGTCGTCTCGTCGACGAGGACGCGCAGCCGGCCGCCGCCCGACACCGCGCCCGACAGCGCCGCCCGCACCAGCCCGGTGGGATCGGGAACGGCCGGGGACGGCGGGCCCAGCAACACCCCCACGAGGCCGCGCTCGGC
This sequence comes from Blastococcus sp. HT6-4, assembly GCF_039679125.1. Taxonomy (NCBI): domain Bacteria; kingdom Bacillati; phylum Actinomycetota; class Actinomycetes; order Geodermatophilales; family Geodermatophilaceae; genus Blastococcus; species Blastococcus montanus. The sequence goes on from NZ_CP155551.1 coordinate 3,968,358, forward strand.
GCCCAGGTCGGGATCGGGGGTGACGATCGAAGGATGGGCGACGACGATCGCCGTCCGCCCGTACCTCCCGGCGATCTCGTCGGCCGCGCCGGGGGTGAGGGTCAGCACCACCTCGGCGGTCGCCAGCACCGCGGCCAGGTGCGCGTCGGACCGGGAGGCCAGGGCCTGGTGCGGGTCGCTCAGCTGGTGGACCGTGACCACGAGCGGGATGCCCAGCCGCTGCAGCTCCTCGGTCCAGACCTCCAGCTCCGCGGTGGCGAGGTCGGCGTGGCCGACGTGCAGGTGCACCACGTCGACGTCGCCGGCCTGCGCGGCCAGGTGAGCGACGTCCAGCCACGGGCTCGGCTCGCTCGCACGCCCCACCGGCATCACGCCGTCCGGGAGGACGGCGGTGACGTAGGGGTCGGCGCCCGGGATCGAGAGCACCCGCAGACCGGCCCACGGCATCGTGGGCAGCCCTGGGTGCCGGGTCTCTGCGTGGCTCACGCGGTGGTGCGTCTCCTCGTGCGGTCGAGTCCTGCGACAGCACGACGGTGCCGCTCGACGTCCTCAGGACCTGGCCGCGGGTCTCGAGCCGGTCCGGTCCGTCCTACCCCATGGCTGCCCGCCCCAACCGGTGATCAACTCCATCGGGTGAGGTGGCGCGTCCATCCTGTCACCGGTTCCGCGGATGTCCGAGCAGGCGTGCGGCGGCATAGGCGGGCTCCCGGAAGCGGGCCATCGGACCGTCGGCCGACAGGCCCGGGGGCGCATGGCGCACCGCGTCGAAGCGGACGGCCGGATCCAGCGGCTCCCGCGGCCCGGTGGTGCGCAGCCGCGCGAACGGTCGCCACTCCCCCAGCCCGACGGCCGCCGCGAGCGTGAAGGAGAGCGTCCCGTCCGCGGCCCCGGCGGCGACCGCACCGGGTTCGGTGGGCACCTCGGCGCGCTCGGGCAGGGCCGCCAGGCGCACCGGACCGGCGGCCGACCGGTAGGCCATGATCGAGCTGTGGGTCGCCGCCCCGTCGACACGGGGGACCGGCACCAGGCGGGTCAGCGGCCCCCGGCCGGTCGTCGAGAGCAGGAGATCCACGTGGCTGCCGCCCTCGGCGGGAAGCCGTATCGCCAGGCCCAGCACGTCGGGGAGCGGAGCCGGGAGCCCGGCCCCGCGGGAGAGCCGGACGAGTGCCGGATCGGTGCGCTGCTGGTCCAGCCACGGGACGCCGAACGGCGGCGTGCCGCCGCGCCGCTCCAGCACCGCGTCGAGGACGGCGCCCCGGGGATGGATGGGTCTGCCGCGCCACCGCGCCACGGCGCCCATCGGCACCGCCACCAGCCGACCGGCGGTCTCGGCCAGACTCCCCACGACGCCCCCCTCGGTCCCGCGACGGCGACTGCCTACCCCCTCCGGCGCACCGGCTATGCAGGCGGAACGCGGCCCGTTACCGTGGGCCGGGTCGGTCGCCGGAGCGAAGTCTGCGCATGTCGGCGGTGATCTTCAGAGACATCTGCCCGGCCGGTCCCGGTGACACGGAACAGTCCTCCCCCTACGCTGAGTACATGCTCTCGACGCTCCTGGTCATCGGCGGTGTGCTGGTCGGTCTTCTCGTGCTGCTGGCCGTGATCGTGAGCCTGAGTGCCCGCCCGGCGACGGTCACCCGCGGTACGCAGACGGGTCCCCGCACGCCGGCCTGGGCCGCCGACGCCGGCCGCCCGCATCCCGACGCGTGGTCGCCGGCGAACTCCACGACCACCAACGAGATGCCCGCCGTCCGCTGACCCGCAGACCCCAGGAGGTCCCGGCGGCTGCGACGGCGCGCCGCCGGGACCTCCTGGCCGTGGCCGCGCGGGCCGGTCACGGCTCAGCGACCGGCCATGAGCTCCGCGGCACGTTCCCCGACGAGCACGGCGCTGGCGGCCGGCCCACGGCTGGGCACCCGCGGCAGCACGGACGTGTCGGCCACGCGCAGCCCCTCGACGCCGCGCACGCGCAGCTCCTGGTCGACCACCGCCGACGGATCGCTCTCCGGCCCCATGCGCGCGGTACCGGCGAGGTGCACGGCGGTGGTCAGCCGCGCCGTGATCCAGCCGTCCAGCGCCGCGTCGTCGGCCAGGACGGCGCCGGTCAGGCCGCCCGCGGGCGTGCCGACGGACGCCAGCGCTGCGGTGCGCAGCAGCTCGGCGGTGAGCCGGACGCCCTCCCGCATCCGCCGTCGGTCGGCCTCCTCGGCCAGGTGCCGGTACTCGGCCACCGGCGGCCGTGCCGGGTCCCCGTCGGCCAGGACCAGCCGCCCCCGCCCCACGGTGCGCTGCAGCCCGACGCCGATCTCGACCGGCTCCCCGGCCGGCGCCGGCCGGCCGGTCATCACCTGGGCGAACGGCGCCAGCCAGGGCAGCACCTCCAGGTCGCCCGGCACCTCGGCGCCGTCCGAGGTGACGTGGAGGACACCGTGCAGCGGCGACCGTCCCGGGGCGGCCCCCGCGCCGTCGGCGGCGGAGAAGGGCACGTGGACCAGCGGGTGGTCGGTGCACCCCTCCCCCACACCCGGGGCGTCGACCAGCAGCTCGATGCCCGCGGCGCCCAGTGCGGCCGCGGGGCCGATACCGGAGAGCAGCAGCAGGTGCGCCGACCCGACGGCCCCGGCGGTGAGCACGACCTCGTCGGCCCGGACGTCCCCGGCCGTCGTCCGCACGCCCACCGCACGGCCCCGCTCGACCAGGACCCGGAGCACCTGCACGCCCCCGCGGACGGTCAGGCCGGGATGCACGCGACGCGGGGCCAGGTAGGCGTCGGCGGTGCTGATCCGCCGTCCGCCGACGACGTTGCGCGGCAGTGGGCCGTACCCCGGCGCGCCCCCGGCGTTCTTGTCCTGCTCGGCGGGCAGCCCCAGTTCCTCGGTCGCGCGGCCGAAGGCCTCGGCCAACGGCGGCCCCCCGGCCGGTCGCACCACTGGCACCGGCCCGTCGGCCCCGTGCCCGGGGCGGTCGCCGAAGTCGTGGTCGCTCTCCAGCCGCCGCAGCGCCGGGAGCAGGTTCTCCCACGACCACAGGTCGTTGCCCGCGGCGGCCCAGTCGGCGGCGTCGTCGGGGGTCGGCCGCACGAAGTAGCCCGCGTTGACGGCGCTCGAGCCACCGACCACCCGCCCGCGGGGCACGCGGATCGGGCGTCCGCCGGGGAGCAGACCGGGCAGGTCCCAGTTCGCCGGGTGCCCGCTCACCGCGGCCCGCAGGCTCGAGCCGTCCCGCAGCTCGGCGGGCGCCTCCCGGTGGTCGGCGCCGGCCTCCAGCAGGAGCACCCGCCGTCCGGCGTCGGCCAGCCGCGCGGCCAGCGGGCAGCCCGCCGTCCCGGCGCCGACGACGACGACGTCCCAGTGCTCAGCCATCCGGGAGCCCCAGCACCCCCGGCAGGTCCAGCCGCCGCACCTTGCCGGTGGAGGTGCGGGGCAGCTCGGCCACCGCGTGCAACGTCTTGGGCCGCTTGGCCGGCGCCAGCCGCTCCCGGGCCCAGCCGGCCAGCTCGACCGGATCGGCGTCGCCCACGAAGGCCCCGACCACCCGCTGACCCCAGTCGGCGTCGGGCACCCCGAACACGGCGCTCTCGACGACGCCCGAGTGGGCGTCGAGCACCGCCTCCACCTCGGCGGGGTAGACGTTGACCCCACCGGAGATCACCAGGTCCTCGCGGCGGCCGTCCAGCCACACCGTCCCGTCGTCGTCCACCCGGCCGAGATCGCCCACGGTGACCAGGTCGCCGCGCCAGGCCGCCGCCGTCTTCTCCGGTGCCCGCCAGTACTCGAACCGCGCCCAGCGGGGCACGGCGCACCACAGCTGCCCGCGCTCATCGGCCTCCAGCCGGCGGCCGGGGCGGGCGCGCCCGACGCTGCCCGGGTGCGCCCGCCAGTCGTCGGGCGAGCAGACGGTGAACTGGGCCTCCGTGCTGCCGTAGAACTCCCAGACGCTGCCCTCCGGCAGCGCCGCCAGGACGGCCCGCTTGAGCGGCTCGGGGCACGGCGCCCCGGCGTGCACCAGCCGCCGGAACGACGACCAGTCGACGTCGCCGTGCGCGAGGAGCCGCTGCAGGTGCGTGGGCACGCAGAACGTCGTCGTCGGGCGCAGCGTGGAGATGGTCCGGGCTGCCCGGCCGACGTCGAACGGGCCCGGCAGCACGACCTCGCCACCGGCCAGCAGGGTGTGGACGGCGAACCGCAGGGGGGCGCTGTGGTGCAGCGGCGAGAGGACGAGGTGCCGGTCCCGCGGGCCGAACGCCCACAGGTCGATCTCCTCGCGGGCCAGGGCGGCGGCGTCGTCCTCGGCCAGGACGCCGGACCACACGCCCTTCCGCCGGCCGGTGGTGCCCGACGTGTAGTGCATGGGGCGGGCGAGGGGGACGGGGGCCAGCTCTGCCTCGGCCTCCCCGAGCAGGCGGGCCGGGTCGTCGCCGGCGTCCAGCGCCGGGTCGGCGTCCGCGGCCAGGGCGGCGCGCTCGGCCGACGGCAGCGCCGGATCCAGCACGACCGGGACGATGCCCGTGCGCAGCGCGCCCAGGACGACCGCCAGCAGCGCGGGCGAGGCGGCCGCGGAGACCAGGACCCGTTCGCCGGGCCGCAGACCCGCGGCGGCCAGCGACGCGGCGGCCCGGCGCTGGTCGCGTTCGCTGTCGGCGGCGCGGACGATCGGCGGAGCGCTCACGCCGGGCGCACCCCACCGTCGTCGTCCAGCTCGACGCGCCCCTCGGCGGCCAGCTTGGCCAGCGTCGCCCGGGTGGACTGCGCCGCGGCGGGCCACAGCTCGCGGGGCACCTGGGCGTAGACGGCCGCGACCAGCTCGTCGACGCTCCGGGCGCCGTCCGCCAGCGCATCGAGCAGCTGCCGCTCCCGGTAGGCGCGGTGCGCCAGGTAGAACTCCAGCACCGCGCCCGGATCCTCGGTCAGCGCGGGGCCGTGGCCGGGGTAGAGGGCGCTCGGTCCCAGCGCGTGCACCCGCCGGAGCGACTCCAGGTAGGCGAGGACGTCGCCCTCGGGGTGGGTGACGACCGACGTCCCGCGGCCGAGGACGTGGTCGCCGACCAGGACCGCACCGGACTCCACGCGGAAGGCCAGGTGGTCGGCCGTGTGGCCGGGGGTGGGAACGACGTCGATCACCGTCCCGGCCAGGCGCAGCCGTTCCCCCGGCTGCAGGACCCGCCCACCCGGACCGGCCACCGCCGGCGCCGCCGCGGCGACGACGGCACCGAACCGCGTCCCCCACGGGAGGGCGGCCTCGGCGTGGTCGCCGTGGTGGTGGGTGACGAGGACCGCGACGCACCGGGCGTCGCGGCCGGCCAGCGCGGCCTCGACCGCCGCCAGGTGCGCCGGCTCGTCGGGGCCGGGGTCCACGACGACCGCCTGCCCGCTGCCCGGTGCGCCCACGAGGTAGGTGTTGGTGCCGTCGAGCGTCATGGGCGAGGGGTTGGCGGCCAGCACGCGGCTGACCAAGGGCTCCAGGTCGGCCGTCCTCGGCAGGGCACCGGGCGGCGGCAGGAGCCACGAGCCCCGGGGATCGATCGGTACGGTCACGACCGCACGCTAGCCGCGCGGCCCCCACGATGCGCACCAGGCGACTACCCTGCGGCCATGCGCCGATCTCTCCTCCGCTGCGGGATCCTGCCCGCGGCCGCCGCCCTGGCCGTGCTCACCGGCTGCACCTCCGACGAACCGGACATCACCGGGTCCGAGGAGACCACCGCCGCCGAGACCACCAGCGGGTCCGGCACGGAGACGGAGACCGAGACCGAGACCGGAGCCGCCGCCGACGAGGAGTTCTGCACGGCGGCGAGCACCATCCAGGAGCGCATCGCCGGGAGCGCCTCCGCCAACCCCGCCGACCTGCCGCAGACCTTCCGCGACGCGGCGGAGGAGATCCGGTCCATCGAGGCGCCCCCCGAGCTCGCCCCCGACTGGACCGCCCTCGCCGACGGTGTCGAGCAGTTCGCCGCGACGCTGCAGGACATCGACCTGACCGACCCGAACGCGCTGGCCACCCTGGAGCAGCAGCTCGCGCCGCTGGAGCAGGAGCTCACCCAGGCCTCGGCCAACGTGGAGACCTACCTGGCCGAGGAGTGCGGCATCGGCACGACCGAGGAGAGCACGCCCACGAGCTGAGCTCCGGCGCCCCGAGCGGCTGCGGCCCGCCACCGATCCCCGAGGTGGCGGGCCGCAGGCCTGTCCGGACGGATCAGCAGCGCTCCATCGGGACGCCGCGGGCCCGCAGCCACGGCACCGGGTCCACCTGACCGCTGTGCCGGGCGCCGTTCGGGTGCACCTCGAAGTGCAGGTGCGGGCCGGTGGACTGGCCGCGGTTGCCGACCTCGGCGATGACCTCCCCGACGGTGACCCGGTCCCCGGTGCGCACGAACTCCTCGTTCACGTGGCCGTACACGGTCATGGCCCCGTCGTCGCCGAGGATGTAGAGCGCCAGCCCGAAGCCGTTGGCGTACCCGTGGCGGACGACCCGGCCGGACGTGGCCGCGTAGACCGGGGTGCCCACCGGTGCCGCGATGTCCACGCCGCCGTGCAGGGCGCCCCAGCGGAAGCCGTAGCAGCTGCTGATCCGGCCCGACGTCGGCCGCACGTAGCCGGCCCCGCTCACCGCATTCCGGTCGCCCCCGTCGGAGCCGCCGCCGCCACCGGAGCTGCCGCCGCCACCGGAGCTGCCGCCGCCACCGGAGTTCTCCCGCGCGCGGGCGGCCGCCTCGGCCGCCTCCCGGGCGGCGCGTTCGGCAGCGGCCGCTGCGGCGGCCTCCTCGGCCCGCTTCTGCGCCTCCCACTGCTGGTAGGCGTTGCGCGCCCCCTGCAGCTCCAGCAGGCGGATCTGGGCGGCCTGCAGCTGCTGCTCGTGCTCTGCCTTCTGCGCGAGGACCTGCTCGTAGGCCGACTGCTGCGCGGCGAGCTGCGCATCGGCGGCCTCCTTGGCCGCCTCCGCCGCGTCCTCCGCCGCCGCCCGCTCGTCGCGGGCGGCGCGGGCGGTGGAGTCGGCGTTCGCCTGCCGGATGCGGGCGACCTCCAGCTCCCCGAGCACGTCGAGCTGGTTGCTGGCCACGTAGTCGAGGATGGCGGCGCGCTGGATGAGCTCACCGGGGCCCGCGGAGTCGAGGAGGGCGGCCGAGCTGGTCAGCGACGAGCCGTTCATGTAGCTGTCCCGGGAGAACAGCGCGATCCGCGCCTCCGCGGCGGCGACCTGGTCCGCGGCGGCCCGCAGCTCGGCGGCGGCGACGTCCGCCGCCTGCTGGGCGAGCAGCAGCGCCTCCTCGGCCGCGAGGTAGGCGGTGCCGGCGGCCTCGGCCTGATGGGCGACCCGCTCGAGCTCGGACTCCGAGGCGGCGACGAGCGCGGCGATGCGCCCGACCTCGGCCGCGGCGGCGGCCTGGGCGCCCTGCGCCTCCCCGAGCTGGGTGTCGCTCGGGTTGACCGGCGGGCCGGGGACGGCGACGGCGGAGGTGGCCGTGGTGATCAGCGCTGCGCCGACCACGGCTCCGACGAGGACGGTGCGCAGGGACCGGGCCGGGCGGCCGTGCGCGTTCCGGCGGTGGCCGGATAGCGGGCCGGCCGGTCCGGTCGGACGGCGCTGGGGCATGTGCTCGCTCCCTGGGGAAGAGGGTGAGGCGGTCTGGCCCACGCACCGTCCCACTGTCACCGGGAGTCACAAAGGCAACACGCAGGACTTGTGGCGCGCCGCGTCAAGAACGATCGGTGACCGCTCCGTGGCTGTCGGTATGTCGATACCGATGGCAGCCTGCACCCTCCGGGCGGCCTCGCGCTAGCTCCCCGGCCGCTCCAGTTCGTGGCCGAGCGCCTCCAGCTCGGCACCCCCGGCCATCAGGCGGGTCAGCTCGTCCCGGCTGATGTCGGCCTTGGCGAACTCGCCCATGCTCCGGCCCCGGTTCAGCACGAGGAACCGGTCGCCCACCGGGTGGGCGTGGTGCGGGTTGTGCGTGATCAGTACGACGCCGACGCCGCGGTCCCGCGCCTGGGCGACGTACCGCAGCACGACGCCCGCCTGCTTGACCCCCAGCGCCGAGGTCGGCTCGTCCAGGATGAGCAGCCGCGCCCCGAAGTGCACCGCCCGGGCGATCGCCACCGACTGCCGCTCCCCGCCGGAGAGCGTGCCCACCGGCTGGTCCGGGTCCCGGACGTCGATGCCCATGGCCGCCAGCTCCCGTCGGGTGGTCTCCCTGGCCCGGGCGACGTCGAACCGGCGGAACGGACCCACGCCGCGGGTGGGTTCCGCGCCGAGGAAGAAGTTCCGCCAGATGGACATGAGCGGGATCATCGCGAGGTCCTGGTAGACGGTGGCGATGCCGGCGTCGAGCGCCTCGCGCGGCGATCCGAACGCCGCCGGCCGCCCGTCGAGGAGCACCTCCCCGCGGTCGGGCCGGTGGACGCCGGCCAGGATCTTGATCAGCGTCGACTTCCCGGCACCGTTGTCCCCCAGGACGCAGGTGACCTCGCCGGCGCGCACGGTGCTGCTCACGCCGTCCAGCGCGATCACCGACCCGTAGTCCTTGCCGACGTCGCGCAGCTCGAGCAGCGGCGGCCGGGCCGGGTCCGTGCGCGGCGCAGTCATCGCCGGGCCGCCTCGGCGTAGCGCCGGACCAGCCGGTTGGCCAGCACGGCGAGCAGCAGCATCGCGCCCAGGAAGAAGTAGAACCAGTCGGCGTCCCAGCGCAGGTACGGGATGCCGAGCTGCGTCATCCCGAAGATCAGCGCGCCCAGCGCCGCACCGACCGCCGACCCGAACCCGCCGGTCAGCAGACAGCCCCCGATGACCGCGGCGACGATGTAGATGAGCTCCTGGCCTATGCCGGTGTTCGCCTGCACCGAGGTCAGGCGCACGGCGAGCGTCGTGCCGACGAACCAGGCCGCCGCCGCCGTCGTCATGAACAGCGCGATCGTGGTGCGCCGCGCCGGCACGCCCACGTTGCGGGCGGCCATCTCGTCGCCGCCGGTGGCGAACACCCAGTTGCCGAAGCGGGTGCGCAGCAGCACCCAGGTGGCCAGCGCCGTGAACAGCAGCCACCAGAGCACCGCGACGCGGATCTCGGCGCCGAGGATCTCCACGCGCGAGGCGAACACCCACTCGGCGGTGGCGTAGCCCGGCACGTCGTCGATGCCGCCCACGGTGACCGTGTCGGTGAACAGCTTGGTCAGGCCCAGGTTCAGCCCCTGCAGCATCAGGAACGTGCCGAGCGTGACGATGAAGCTGGGCAGCCGGGTGCGGGTGACCAGCCAGCCGTTGCCGAAACCGATCGCCAGCGCGACCACCAGCGCGATCCCGATGGCCACCCACAGGTTCTGACGGAACTCCACGGCGACGATGCCCACCGTGAGCGCCGTCGTGCCGGTCATGACCCCGGCCGACAGGTCGAAGTGCCCACCGATCATGAGCAGCGCGACGGCGACCGCCATGATCCCCAGCGTCGAGGCCGGGTCCAGCCAGTTGGCGATGCCCCTCGGCGAACGGAAGGCCGGCGACTGCACCGCGAAGAAGACGAACACCACCACCGCGCCCACCAGCGCGCCCAGCTCCGGCCGGGCCAGCAGCCGGCGCAGCGGCCCGGGAGGGCTCAGCCGCTCGTCGGCCCGCGGACCCGCCGGTGCGGCGGCCTCCCGGGTGCTCAGCGGGTGCCGGCCGAGGCCAGGTCGGCGATCGCGTCGACGTTGTCCGCGTCCACGATCCCGGGCCCGGTCAGCACCGGCTGCCCCCCGCCGACCGTGTTCAGGTTCTCGGCGTACAGCTTGAGCATCACGACCGGCAGGTAGCCCTGCGTGTACTGCTGCTGGTCGACGGCGAAGGCGATGTCGCCGTCCTGGATGCCGCTGATGACGTCCTCGTTCAGGTCGAAGGTGGCCACCTGCGCGTCCGACCCGGCATCCGCCGCGGCCTCCACGGCCACGCCCGCGACCGCCGAGTTGAGCGTGAGCACCGCGTCGATGCCCGTCGTGCCCTGCAGCTGCGAGGTGATCGCCGACTGGGCGCCGGTGAGGTCGTTGATGTCGACCTGGAGCGTGTCGAACGAGCCGCCGAAGCCCTCGTCCGCGCCGGAGCAACGCTGCTCGAGGCCCACGTTGCCGGGCTCGTGGATCACGCACAGCACGCTGGTGGCGCCCTCCTCGGCGAGCCGCCGACCGGCGCCCAGCCCCGCGATCCGCTCGTCCTGGCCGACGTGGCCGATGGCGCCGAACTCCGTCGACCGCTCACCGCCGGAGTTGATGGTGACCACGCCGATCCCCGCCCCGACCGCCGCCTCGATCGACTCCTGGAGCGCATCGGGGTTGGCCATCGAGACCACGAGGCCGTCCACGCCGCGGTTGACCGCGGCCTCGATGAGCTGCGCCTGCCGCTGCGGGTCGCCGTCGCTCTGGTAGTCGACCTCGATGCCGAGGTCCTCACCGGCCGCCACGGCGCCGTTCTGGACTACATCCCAGAAGGCGTCACCGGCGGAGCCGTGCGTGACGACCGCGACGGCGAGGTCACCACCACCGGCGTCACCCCCGCTGCCGGCCTGGCCGGAGCCGTCCTCGCTCGAGTCCGTGGTGCAGGCCGAGAGGAGCAGGGGCCCGGCCAGGGCCAGTGCCAGCAGTCGCTTGGGTGCGGCCATCGAGAGTCCTCCTGTGCTCGCGGGCCCGGGCCCACGCCATCGTTCCGACCCAGGATCATGCTCCTCCGCCCCGGCGACCGGTCCGCCGGAGGCGCCGGCGCGGCTGGGAGCCTCCTCCGACCGGGCGACGGCCGCCGGGCGATCTAGGCTCCTGGCGTGGACGTCCTGGGTTCCGGTCATGAGCAGGTCGTGTTCTGCAGCGACCCCGAGTCGGGGTTGCGGGCGGTCATCGCCATCCACTCCACGGCCCTGGGGCCGGCGCTGGGGGGCACGCGGTTCTATCCCTACGCCGGCGAGGAGGCCGCCGTCGCCGACGCGCTGCGACTCTCGGCCGCCATGTCGTACAAGAACAGCCTCGCCGGACTGGACCTCGGCGGCGGGAAGGCCGTGATCATCGGCGACCCACGCACTGACAAGACCGAGGCGCTGCTGCGCGCATACGGCCGGTTCGTCGAGTCGCTGGGTGGCCGGTACCTCACCGCGTGCGACGTCGGGACGTTCAACGCCGACCTCGACGTGGTCGCCCGGGAGACCCGGTTCGCGCACGGCCGGTCGGAGGCCTACGGCGGGTGCGGCGACTCCTCCGTGCTGACCGCCTACGGCGTCTTCCAGGGCATGCGGGCGGCCGCCCAGCACTGCTGGGGCTCGCCGTCGCTCGCCGGGCGCACGGTGGCCGTGGCGGGTGTGGGCAAGGTCGGCTCGTGGCTGGTGGGCCACCTGGTGGACGACGGCGCCGACGTCGTCGTCACCGACGTGGATCCGGGCGCCGTGGAGCGCCTGCGAGCCCGGCACCCCGCCGTGCGCGCCGTCCCGGACACCGCCGCGCTGGTGCGCACCCCGCACGACGTCTACGCGCCGTGCGCACTGGGCGGCGCCCTCGACGAGGAGACGGTCTCGGTCCTGCCCGCGCGGGTGGTCTGCGGCGGGGCGAACAACCAGCTGGCCACCCCGGAGATGGCCGAGCGGCTCCGCGCCCGGGAGATCCTCTACGCCCCGGACTTCCTGGTGAACGCCGGCGGCGTGATCCAGGTCGAGGACGAGCGGCACGGCTTCTCCTTCGCCCGTGCTCAGGCCAAGGCCTCGGGCATCCACGACGTCGCCCTGCGGGTGTTCGCGCTCGCCGACGCCGAGGGGATCTCCCCCGCCGTGGCGGCCGAGCGGCTGGCCGAGGAGCGGATCCGATCGGTCGGCCGACTGGCCACGATCCGGCTGCCCCGCTGACCCGGCGCGGCGCGCGCACCACCCGGAGGGGGAGGGCGTGTGCCCGCCGCCGATCCGTGTCGTAATGTTGTCCGAGACATAGTCACTCAGTCGGGGTCGCCACGCGGGCCGCATCAGCCGCTTGGCTGGGCCTCCGCACTCCGTAATGAGGGGGTCGAGCCGATGGGGCGCGGCCGAGCGAAGGCCAAGCAGACACGCGTGGCCCGTGAGCTCAAGTACAGCTCACCCAACACCGACCTCACCGCGTTGCAGCGGGAGTTGGCCGGTTCGTCGTCGTCGCCGTACGCCGCGCCCAGCGCGGCGAACGACGACGAGGACGACGAGGACGAGTACGCCGACCGCTGGGCGGACGACGACTCGGACGACGACTGGGCGGCCAGCCGCTGACCCGCGGCTCGACGTCCCGATCCGTCTGACACCACGACACCGCTGCCCTCCGGGACAGCGGTGTCGTGGTGCTACGGGCGCACGCGCAGGCGACCCCGGGCCGGGGTGGCGCGGGTCGCCTCAGCGGTAGGCGCCGGTGAGCTCCGCGGCGGGAGCGTCGCCGGCGGGGCGCTCGCGCACGCTGCCGGCGATCCAGGCGGGCACCCCGCGGGACGTGAGAAACGTCACGGCTTCCTCCGCCCGGTCCGGGGCGACGGCGGCGACCATGCCGACGCCGCAGTTGAAGGCGCGCTCGGACTCCACCCGCGGCACCCCGTGCTCCTCCATGAGGCGCACCGCGGCCGGCAGCGCCCAGGTGCCGCGGTCCAGGACCGCCTGAAGCCCGTCGGGGACCACCCGGGCGGTGTTGCCGGCCAGCCCGCCGCCGGTGATGTGCGCGTAGGCGTGCACGCCTTCGACGCCCAGCCGCTCGACGAGCGCCAGGCAGTCGAGCGCGTAGATGCGGGTGGGCTCCAGCAGCTCGTCACCCAGTGGGCGGTCCAGCCCCGCCGGGGTCCCGGTCAGGTCCAGCCCCGCCGACGCGACCACGCGGCGCACCAGCGAGTAGCCGTTGGAGTGGAAGCCCGACGACGCCATGGCCACGACGACGTCGCCCGCGCGCACCCGCTCGGGGCCGAGGACGGCGTCGGCCTCCACCACACCCACCGCCGTGGCGGCGAGGTCGTACTCGTCGGCGTCCATGAGGTCGCCGTGCTCCGCGGTCTCCCCGCCCACGAGCGCCGCCCCGGCCTGGGTGCAGCCGGCCGCGATGCCGGTGACGATGGCCGCGATCCGCTCGGGGACGACCTTCCCGCAGGCCACGTAGTCCTGGAGGAACAGCGGCTCCGCGCCGCAGGCCACCAGGTCGTCCACGACCATCGCCACCAGGTCGATGCCCACGGTGTCGTGCCGGTCCAGCTGGCGGGCCAGCGCGATCTTGGTCCCGACCCCGTCGGTGGAGGAGGCCAGCAACGGCTTCCGGTACTTCGCCGTGTCGAGGGCGAACAGCCCGGCGAACCCGCCCAGGCCGCCGACGACCTCCGGCCGGTTGGTGCGCTCCACGGCCGCCCGCATCAGCGTGACGGCGCGCTCACCGGCGTCGATGTCGACACCGGAGGCGGCGTAGGTGAACGTCTCGCTCACGGCCGCCTCAGCGCGTCCTCGGCGCCACCGGGCACGATCGCGCTGCCGGCCTGCTGCCCGGTCCAGCCGCTCACGGCGCGCTGGCCGATGCCCTCCAGCACGTGCTTGCCGAGCACCTCGGGCTCGCCGAGGTCGATCGGGTACTCACCGGTGAAGCAGGCCGTGCACAGCCGGTTGACCGGCTGCTCGGTGGCGGCGATCAGGCCCTGCTCGGAGACGTAGCCCAGCGAGTCGGCGTTGATCGAGGCGCGGACGCCGTCGACGTCCAGGCCGTTGGCGATGAGCTCGGCCCGGCTGGCGAAGTCGATCCCGTAGAAGCACGGCCACTTGACCGGGGGGGAGGCGATCCGCACGTGCACCTCCACCGCCCCCGCCTCGCGCAGCATCCGGATCAGCGCCCGCTGGGTGTTGCCGCGCACGATCGAGTCGTCGACGACGACCAGCCTCTTGCCGCGGATGACGTCGCGCAGGGGGTTCAGCTTGAGCCGGATGCCCAGCTGCCGGATGGTCTGGCTGGGCTGGATGAACGTGCGGCCGACGTAGGAGTTCTTGACCAGACCCAGCCCGTAGGGGATGCCCGATGCCTCGGCGTACCCGACCGCGGCCGGGACGCCGGACTCGGGGACCGGGATGACCAGGTCGGCCTCGGCCGGGTGCTCGGCGGCCAGCCGCCGGCCGATCTCGACGCGGGCGGCGTGCACCCCGCGCCCGGAGATCGTGGTGTCGGGGCGGGCGAGGTAGACGTACTCGAAGACGCAGCCCTTGGGGTCGGCGGGGGCGAAGTGCTGGCTGCGCAGGCCGTTCTCGTCGATGGCGATCAGCTCACCGGGCTCGACCTCGCGCACCACCGAGGCCCCGACGATGTCGAGCGCCGCCGTCTCGCTGGCCACGACCCAGCCGCGCTCCAGGCGGCCGAGCACCAGCGGCCGCACGCCCTGCGGGTCGCGTGCGGCGTAGAGGGTGTCCTCGTCCATGAAGGTGAGGCTGAACGCACCGCGCAGCTGCGGCAGCACCTCCATCGCGGCGGCCTCGACCGAGAGGTCGGGGCGGGCCGCGATGAGCGCGGTGACCAGATCGGAGTCGTTGGTGGCCACGAAGGCACCCGGCACCCCGGCGTCGGCGGCTCTGCTGGCCAGCTCCGCGGTGTTCACCAGGTTGCCGTTGTGGCACAGCGCCAGGCCGGTGCCGGCCTCGGTGGTGCGGAACGTGGGCTGGGCGTTCTCCCAGGTGGAGGCCCCCGTGGTGGAGTACCGGGCGTGGCCGACCGCCAGGTGGCCGCGCAGGCTGCCGAGGGTCGGTTCGTCGAAGACCTGGCTCACCAGGCCGAGATCCTTGTAGACGACGACGGAGACGCCGTCGGACACCGCGATGCCCGCCGCCTCCTGACCGCGGTGCTGGAGGGCGTACAGACCGAAATAGGTCAGCTTCGCGACCTCCTCCCCTGGCGCCCAGACACCGAAGACGCCGCAGGCATCCTGAGGTCCGGGGGACTGGGGATCGAGGTCGTGCGTCAGCCGTCCATCACCGCGAGGCACCTCACGAGACTACCGGCGTCAAGCCGCCTGCCCACCCCCGCACCGGTGGTCCGCGTCACCGTGCCGCGTGTCCCTCCGGTTCGGGGGTCGATTCCGGGGCACGGAACTCAAGCCGGGAGCGATGCGTTGACGTCTGACCCGCTCACCGTCCGGCCGCTCCGCGCCGGACGACGTGCTCGCGACGAGCGACAGGAGACATGGGATGGCAAGCAACGGACCCGATCCGCGCGACTTCCTCGACATGGCGCAGCGGATGCTGCGCCAGCTCTTCGACGAGCCGCGCCGCGACGACCAGCCGTGGGCGGACGTGACGCGCGAGGCCGCGCGGCGCCGTCCCGAGCCGAGCCCCGAGGAGCAGCGGGAGAACCTGACGTTCGCCCTCGCGACGCGCGCCGTCGAGGCGCTCGAGGACCTCGCGCTCAACGTCGCGGCGATCCGCCAGCGGCTCGAGCGCGCGGACGCGGAGTCGCACGACCGACCCACGCAGGGCGATCCGCCGGGGCGGTGACCGGGCCGGGCCCGGCCACGGACACCGCCTCAGCGGACGTTCGACAGCTCCGCGGCGATCGTCGTGTCGTCGCCGTGCCCGGTCTTCACGACGGTGTCGCCGTGCAGGCTGAGCAGCTGCGCCCGGATCGAGTTCACGATCGTCGGGTGGTCGGTGAAACTGCGGCCGGTGGCGCCCGGCCCGCCGCAGAACAGCGTGTCGCCGGTGAAGACCGTGCGCAGGTCCGCCGCGTGAAGGCACGTGCTGCCCGGCGAGTGGCCCGGCGTGTGCAGGGCCACGAGCCGGGTGCCGGCGACGTCGAACCGGGTTCCGGCCTGCAGGTCCTCGTCGGGCGCGGTGTCCGGGTGCGTCATGTCCCAGAGCATCCGGTCGGCGCTGTTGAACCAGATCGGGGCGCCGGTGGCCTCGCGCAGGGCGGGCGCGGCGGTGATGTGGTCGTTGTGGCCGTGGGTCAGGACGATCGCGGTGACCCGTCGGCCGCCGATCGTCTCGACGATCGGGGCGGGGTCGTGCGGGGCGTCGATCACCAGCACCTCGTCGTCGTTCCCGACGAGCCACACGTTGTTCTCGACGTCGAAGTCCTGCCCGTCCAGGGAGAAGACGCCCGGGACGACGACCTTGTCGATGCGCGGGCCGCTCACTTGTCGAACACCACCACGGAGCGCAGCACCTCGCCGTGGTGCATCTTCTCGAACGCCTTCTCGACGTCGCCCAGCCCGATCGTCTCGGAAACGAAGGCGTCCAGGTCGAAGCGGCCCTGCAGGTAGAGGTCGACGAGCATCGGGAAGTCGCGGCTGGGCAGGCAGTCGCCGTACCAGGAGGACTTGATCGATCCACCCCGGCCGAAGATCTCGATCGCCGGCAGGGTGACCTCCATGCCCGGCGTCGGGACGCCGACCATGACCACCCGGCCCGCGAGGTCGCGGGCGTAGAAGGCCTGCTCGAACACCTTCGGGTGACCGACGGCGTCGATCGCGACGTCCACACCGAAGCCGCCGGTGAGCGCCTTGATCGCCTCGACGGCGTCGGTCTCCTTCGAGTTCACCGTGTGGGTGGCGCCGAACTGCTTCGCCCACTCGAGCTTCCGGTCCTCGATGTCGACGGCGATGATCGTCGTCGCCCCGGCGAGCTTGGCCCCGGCGATCGCGGCGTCACCGACGCCGCCGCAGCCGAACACGGCCACGGTCTCGCCGCGCTGCACGCCGCCGGTGTTGATCGCGGCGCCGACGCCGGCCATCACGCCGCAACCGAGCAGGCCGGCGGACGTCGGGGGCGCGGCGGGGTCGACCTTCGTGCACTGGCCGGAGTGGACCAGGGTCTTCTCGGCGAAGGCGCCGATGCCCAGGGCCGGGGAGAGCTCGGTGCCGTCGGTGAGGGTCATCTTCTGCGCCGCGTTGTGGGTGTTGAAGCAGTACTGCAGCTCACCCTTGCGGCAGGCGCGGCACTCGCCGCACACCGCCCGCCAGTTGAGGACCACGTAGTCGCCGACGGCGACGTTGGTGACGCCCTCACCGACGGCCGACACCACCCCGGCCGCCTCGTGACCGAGCAGGAACGGGAAGTCGTCGTTGATGCCACCCTCGCGGTAGTGCAGGTCGGTGTGGCAGACCCCGCAGGCCTGCACGTCGACCACGGCCTCCCCCGGCCCCGGGTCCGGCACCACGATCGTCTCGACGCTGACCGGCTGCCCCTTGCCGCGGGCCACGACCCCACGCACCTCGTATGCCATGCGCCGGAGCCTAGGTCGGCAGCACGGCGGCAGCGAGGGGCGCTTCCGTCCTGTGGAGGTCGGATCACGTGCTGGTCACGTCCGCCTGTTCCCCGCGCGGGACAGCGCACGAGGACGTAGCGTGCCACCAGATCGCGACCTATGTCACAGGCCGCGTCCCGGTTGTGCCGCCCGGCCGTACCGGTCCCGTCCCCGGAGGTTCCTCGTGGCAGTTCCCGGCTTCCTGGCGCGCGAGCGGATCATCGCCCGCCCAGGATTCAACCGCTGGCTGATCCCGCCGGCGGCCCTCGCCGTGCACCTGAGCATCGGCCAGGCCTACGCGACCAGTGTCTACAAGGTGGCCCTCGTCGAGCACTTCGACACGGGCCTCACCCAGATCGGGATCATCTTCTCGATCGCCATCGTGATGCTTGGCCTCTCGGCCGCCGTCTTCGGCACCTGGGTGGACAAGAACGGCCCCCGCGCCGCGATGTTCGCCTCGGCCGTCTTCTGGGTCAGCGGCTTCCTCGTCGGCTCGCTCGGCATCTACACCAACCAGCTGTGGCTGCTCTACCTCGGCTACGGGTTCCTCGGCGGCATCGGCCTGGGCATCGGCTACATCTCGCCGGTCTCCACGCTGATCAAGTGGTTCCCCGACCGCCCGGGTCTGGCCACCGGCATGGCGATCATGGGGTTCGGTGGCGGTGCGCTCATCGCCTCGCCGCTGTCCCGCCAGCTGATGAACTGGTACGACCCGAACTACGACCCCGCCGTCGCCGGCACCGTCCCCAGCGGCAACGCCGTCGCGGGCCTGTTCCTGACCCTCGGGCTCATCTACCTGGTCTTCATGATGTTCGGCGCCTTCATCATCCGGGTGCCCGCCGCCAACTGGCGCCCCCACGGGTTCGACCCGGCCACGGTGAAGTCCAAGTCGCTGGTGACCACCGAGAACGTCTCCGCGAACAACGCCATCAAGACGCCGCAGTTCTGGCTGCTCTGGACGGTGCTGTTCTGCAACGTGACCGCGGGCATCGGCATCCTCGAGCAGGCCGCGCCGATGATCCAGGACTTCTTCCGCACCGGTGAGACCTCCGCGGTCCTCGCCGCGGCGGCCGCCGGCTTCGTCGGCCTGCTGTCGCTGTTCAACATGGCCGGCCGGTTCGTGTGGTCCTCGACCTCGGACTACATCGGTCGCAAGCCGATCTACATGGTCTACCTGGGCGTCGGCCTGATCCTGTACGTCCTGCTGGCCACCATCGGCAGCACGGCCACGTGGATCTTCGTCGTCCTCGCCGCGGTCATCATCTCCTTCTACGGAGGTGGCTTCGCGACCGTCCCGGCCTACCTGCGCGACCTCTTCGGCACCTACCAGGTCGGCGCCATCCACGGCCGGCTGCTGACCGCGTGGGCGGCCGCGGGCGTCGTCGGTCCGCTGATCATCAACGGCGTCCTCGACGCCCGCGGTACGCCGGGTCAGCTGGTGGCCGCCGACTACCGGCCGGCGCTGTTCATCATGGTCGGCCTCCTGGCCGTCGGCTTCGTCGCCAACCTGCTGATCAAGCCGGTCGCCGAGAAGTGGTGGGAGCCCAAGCCCACCGACGTCCCCACCGCCGCATCCACGACCGGAGACCGGAGCCTGACCCGATGAGCACTCCCGCGTCCACGCAGGGCGAGCAGCCGACCACGCACACCCCCGTCGGGCTGATCGCGTTCGCCTGGGCCCTGGTCGGCGTCCCGCTGGCCTACGGGCTCTACAACACCGTGGTGGCGGCCAGCGCGCTCTTCGGCTGACGCATCCGCGCACCCGCGACGGCGGGGATCCCTCCGGGGGTCCCCGCCGTCGTCGTCTTCCGGGGCGTCATGTGCGCATGACGCCGCGGCGGTCAGCGGAGGGGGCGCAGCGGCAGGTGGGCGGAGAGGTCGGCGCGGTTGCCGCTGGCGGAGACCCTGCCCCCGGCCAGCGCCTCGTCCCAGGTGACCGACCCGGTGGCCAGCCCCAGCCACGTCGCGGCATCGGTCTCGACGACGTTCGGCGGGGTGCCTCGGGTGTGCCGGGGCCCCTCGATGCACTGGACGGCGACGTGCGGGGGCACCCGCAGCTCCACCGCGCGGCCCGGTACCTGCTGGGCCAGCCAGCGCGCCGTCGTCTTCACCGCGGCGCCGACGACCGCGCGGGGCGGCTGCTCGGCCTCCCCCTCGAGCCAGGGGCGCACCGGCTCGAGCACCGCACGGAGCTCCTCGGCCGGGATGGGGCCGACCGCCGGCATCAGGAGGTGGGGACGGTGCCCGCCGGAACGGTGCCGACCGCGTCCTCCGGGCGGCCGAACAGCGCCGGGAGCGTGGCGCTCCACGCCGCCCGGAGCTCGTCCAGCGGCAGGTCCAGGAGCCCGTCGGCGACCAGCGCGCCACCGCCCGTCGTCCCCAGCTCCGTGACCGGCACACCGGCCCACTGCGCCGTCGTCTTCACGCCGCCGGGGTCCGACGTCGTGATGACCGCGCGGGCGGTGGACTCGCTGAACAGCGCGGTGAACGGGTCCTCACCCAGCTCCAGCCGGGCGCCGACGCCGTAGCGGAGCGCCGACTCGGCCAGCGCCTGCGCGAGCCCGCCGTCGGCGAGGTCGTGGGCGGAGCTGATCAGGCCCTCCCGGCCGAGAGCGCCCATGAGGTCACCCAGCGCGCGCTCGGCGGCCAGGTCGACCCGCGGCGGGGTCCCGCCGAGGTGACCGTGGACGACGCTCGCCCAGGCGGAGCCGCCGAACTCCGCCGCCGTCGTGCCGAGGAGCAGCACCGTCTCCCCCGCCGTCCGCCAGCCGGTGGACACCCGGGTGCGGACGTCGTCGTGCACGCCCAGAACCCCGATCACCGGCGTCGGGTTGATCGCGACGTCGCTGGTCTGGTTGTAGAGGCTCACGTTGCCGCCGGTGACCGGCAGGCCCAGTTCCCGGCAGGCGTCGGCCAGGCCGCGGACGGCCTCGGCGAACTGCCACATCACCTCGGGCTCCTCGGGGGAGCCGAAGTTGAGGCAGTTGGTGACGGCCAGCGGCTTCGCGCCGGACACGGCGACGTTGCGGTAGGCCTCCGCCAGGTTCAGCTGCGCACCGGCGTACGGGTCGAGCCGCGCGTACCGGGCGTTGCCGTCCAGGGAGAGCGCGATGCCGCGGTGGCTCTCCTCGTCGATGCGGATCACGCCCGCGTCGTCGGGCTGGGCGAGCACGGTGTTGCCGCGGACGTAGCGGTCGTACTGCTCGGTGACCCAGGTCTTGTCCGCGCCGTCCGGGCTGCTGACGACGGCCAGCCAGTGGGCCTGGAGCTCCGCACCGGTGGCCGGGCGGGCCAGCGCCCCGGCGTCGTCGGCCCGCAGCGCGTCGAGGTCGGCGGGGCGGGCCATCGGCCGCTCGTAGACCGGCCCCTCGTGGGCGACGGTGCGCGGCGGGACGTCGATGATCCGCTCGCCGTGCCAGTCGACGGTGAGCCGGTCCCCGTCGGTGACCTCACCGATGACGGTGGCCAGCACGTCCCACTTGCGGCAGACGGCGAGGAAGGCGTCGACCTTGTCCGGCTCGACGATCGCGCACATGCGCTCCTGCGACTCGCTCATCAGGATCTCGGCCGGGGTGAGCGTGCTGTCGCGCAGCGGGACTGTGTCGAGGTCGACGTGCATGCCGCCGGTGCCGGCGCTGGCCAGCTCGGAGGTGGCGCAGGAGAGCCCGGCGCCGCCGAGGTCCTGGATGCCGGTGACGAGGTCCGCGGCGAAGATCTCCAGGCACGCCTCGATGAGCAGCTTCTCGGTGAACGGGTCGCCCACCTGCACGCTCGGCCGCTTGGCCGGGCCCTCGGCGTCGAAGGTCTCGGACGCCAGGACCGAGACCCCGCCGATGCCGTCACCGCCGGTGCGCGCGCCGAACAGGATGACCTTGTTGCCGACGCCCTCGGCCTTGGCCAGCCGCACGTCCTCGTGCTTCATCACGCCCACGCACAGGGCGTTGACCAGCGGGTTGCCCGCGTAGCAGTCGTCGAAGAGGAGCTCGCCGCCGATGTTGGGCAGGCCCAGGCAGTTGCCGTAGCCGCCGACGCCCGCCACCACGCCGGGCAGCACGCGGGCGGTGTCGGGGGCGTCGGCCCGGCCGAAGCGCAGCGAGTCCATGACCGCGATCGGGCGGGCGCCCATGGTGAGGATGTCGCGGACGATGCCGCCGACGCCGGTGGCCGCGCCCTGGTAGGGCTCGACGTAGCTCGGGTGGTTGTGCGACTCGACCTTGAAGGTCACGGCGTAGCCGTCGCCGACGTCGACCACACCGGCGTTCTCGCCGATGCCGACCAGCAGGGCGTCGCTGGGCGGGAGGTCGCCGAACCGGCGCAGGTGGACCTTGGAGCTCTTGTACGAGCAGTGCTCGCTCCACATGACCGAGTACATGGCCAGCTCGGCGGTGGTGGGCCGGCGGCCCAGGATGCCCTTGATCCGCGCGTACTCGTCGGCCTTGAGCCCGAGCTCGGCGTAGGGCTGCGCGTCGTCGGGCGTGCCCGCCGCCAGATCGACGGTGTCGAGCCGGTTCGCGAGCCGGCCCGGGCCGGTGTCGAGGTCGGAGAGCCCCGCCGTTGCCGACTCACTCATGCGCTGACGACCGCCTTCAGGATGCTGGTGAAGAACCCGAGCCCGTCGGTGCCCGGCCCGGTCAGGTCCTCGACGGCGTGCTCCGGGTGCGGCATGAGACCCACGACCCGGCCGTTCTCGCTGGTGACGCCGGCGATGTCACGGCTGGACCCGTTGGGGTTGCCGCCCACGTAGCGGAACACCACCCGGTCCTCGGCCTCGAGGCGGTCGAGGTCGGCGTCGGACGCGACGTACCGGCCCTCGCCGTTCTTCACCGGGATGACGATGTGCTGGCCGGTCGTGTAGTCCTGCGTCCAGGCGGTGTCGGCGCGCTCGACGCTCAGCACCTGGTCGCGGTTGCGGAAGTGCAGGTGGCTGTTGCGGGTGAGCGCGCCCGGCAGCAGGCCCGCCTCGCACAGCACCTGGAAGCCGTTGCAGATGCCGAGCACCGGGAGGCCGCGGTTCGCCGCGGCCACGACGTCCTGCATCAGCGGGGAGCGCGCGGCGATGGCACCCGCACGCAGGTAGTCGCCGTAGGAGAAGCCGCCCGGCAGGACGACGGCGTCGACGTCCTTCAGGTCGTGGTCGGCGTGCCAGAGGGCGACCGGGTCCCCACCGGCGAGCCGCACCGCGCGCGCGGCGTCGACGTCGTCCAGGGAGCCCGGGAAGGTGATGACACCGATGCGCACGGTCGCTCTCTCAGTCGGTGGGGAGGTGCAGTTCGACGTCCTCGATGACCGGGTTGGCCAGCAGCGTCTCGGCGATCTGCTTCAGCTCCGCCTCGTCGGGGGTGCCGTCGACCTCGAGCACGAAGTGCTTGCCCTGGCGGACGCTCCGGACGGAGTCGTGGCCGAGCCGGCCGAGGGCGCCGAGGACCGCCTGCCCCTGGGGGTCGGAGATCTCTGGCTTCAGGACGACGTCGACGACCACCCGGGACACACCGACGAGGGTACCTGGGCGCGTTTTGTCCCTCGAGGACGGCGCGGTGTGCACACTGAGCCGCCCAGTTCCACAACCCCCGTTGAGCTGGGCGTTTCCGGTGCCTGCCGAGGAGATGAGTGTGCGTTCGCTGAAGGTGGCCGTGGCCGCCGCGCTGGTGGTCCTCTCCGCCAGCCCCGCCTCGGCCGAGCCGGTGAACCAGTCGCCGGTCGCCGTCGACGACGCGGTCACCTACCGGAACTACGGGGGCGTCGACTACCCGGTCGCCGTGCTGGCGAACGACAGCGACGCGGACGGAGACCCACTCACCGTCACCGCCGTGACGCCGGCCGCCAAGGGCAACGCCTACCTGCGCGACGGCACCGTCTTCTACAAGCCGTACTTCGGGGAGTCCGGCTCCGACTCGTTCACCTACACCGTCTCCGACGGCCAGGGCAACACCGCCACCGCCACCGTGAGGGCCACGCTCTGGCTCGACCCGGCGATGCCTGGCAGCCCCTTCACGATCACCATCCCGGCCCCCGGCTCCGCGACGCTGACCTGGTCCGCGGCCACGCGCGCTGACCAGTACCGGATCTACCGGGACGACCGGCTCGTGCACACGACGTCCGAGCTCACCTGGACCGACTCGGGGTTGCTCGACGAGTCCTACTACAGCTACCGGGTCGCGGGCGTCAACGGCGGCGGCTGGGAAGGTCCCAGCCAGCGTCTGTACCGGGAGCGCCAGCGGCTGACGCCGACGGCCCTGGCGGTGACCCCCATCGACGACCCGACGGCGGTGTCGCTGACCTGGGAAGCCGGCGGCCAGTGGGGGCCCTGGCTCGTGTTCCGGGACGGCGTGCACGTGGCCACGACCAGGGAGGCGAGGTTCGAGGAGTCCGGTCTGGTGACCGGGCGCGAGTACAGCTACCAGGTGCAGCTGGTCGATGCGCCGTCGCCCAACGGCTACGACTACGACGTCAGCCCCGACAGCCCCCTGTCCGAGCCCGTACGCGCCACTCCTGCGCCACTCACCCCCATCGCGCGGTTCTTCATGGAGCGCGGCGCGGCACGCAGCGATCTGGGGTCGGTGACGGTGCCGGAGCGCGCCGTTCCGGGCGGGCGCCAGCAGGACCACGTCAACGGGATCGTCGTCCAGAAGGACGGCGGTGACCCGTACGCGGTCCTCCACTACTTCGCCACCGCCTACGCGGCGGTCGGCGGCGTCTCCGGCGACCTGGGCTTCCCGCTCATGGAGCTCGAGTGCGGGTTGCGGGACGGCGGCTGCGGACAGCTCTTCGAGGGCGGCAGCATCTGGAGCTGGTGGCACTTGACCCATGCGGTCCTGCAGGTCATCGAGGACGGCTGGGCCGCGGCGGGCTGGGAGGAGGGCCCGCTGGGCTACCCGGTCGGCGATCAGGTGGTCCTTCCCGGGGGCCTCTCGCAGCCCTTCCAGGACGGCGGCGTGTACTGGAGCGCGGTCACCGGATCCCATGGGGTGGCCGCCGAGACCCACGACACCTACGCCGCGTGGGGTGGTCCGACGGGTCGCCTGGGCTTCCCCACCACCGGGGACAACTGCGGCCTGCGCGGTGACGGCTGCTGGCAGGCCTTCCAGGGCGGCACCATCCACTGGTCCCCTGCCACCGGAGCGCACGTCACCGACGGCATGATCCGCGACGCCTGGGCCCGCACCGGCTGGGAGAACGGCCGGCTGGGCTACCCCACCACCGACGCCGTCTGCGGCCTGCGCGGCGGCGGCTGCTGGCAGGGCTTCCAGGGCGGCACCATCCACTGGTCCCCTGCCACGGGCGCGCGCGTGACCGACGGCGCGATGCGCGACGCCTGGGCCCGTGCGGGGTGGAAGAACGGCCGGCTCGGCTACCCCACCACCGACGCCAACTGCGGTCTCCGCGGCGGCGGCTGCTGGCAGGGCTTCCAGGGCGGCACCATCCACTGGTCCCCCGCCACCGGCGCCCACGCCACCGACGGCGCCATGCGCGACGCCTGGGCCCGCACCGGTTGGGAGAACGGCCGCCTGGGCTACCCGACCACCGACGCCGTCTGCGGTCTGCGCGGCGGCGGCTGCTGGCAGGGCTTCCAGGGCGGCACCATCCACTGGTCCCCCGCCACCGGAGCACACGCCACCGACGGCGCCATGCGCGGCGCCTGGGCCCGCGCCGGTTGGGAGAACGGGCGCCTGGGCTACCCGACCACCGATGCCGTCTGCGGGCTGCGCGGCGGCGGCTGCTGGCAGGACTTCCAGGGCGGCACCATCCACTGGTCGCCCACCACCGGAGCACACGCCACCGACGGCGCCATGCGCGGCGCCTGGGCCCGCGCCGGCTGGGAGAACGGGCGCCTGGGCTACCCCACCACCGACGCCACCTGCGGGCTGCGCGGCGGCGGCTGCTGGCAGGGCTTCCAGGGCGGCACCATCCACTGGTCCCCGGCCAGCGGCGCGCACGCGACCAGCGGCGCGATCCGCGACGCCTGGGCCCGCGAGGGCTGGGAGAACGGCCGCCTGGGCTATCCCGTCGGCATGGAGGGGATGGGTCTCTCCTCTGGAGGAATCCGGCAGCGGTTCCAGGGTGGGGAGATCACGGTCGACCAGCGCACCGGCCGGGTCACCGTCCGCTGACTGGTTCCACGACGTCGGGCGCGTGGGCCGTCAGGCGAAGCGGCGGCCGGTGAGCTGCTCGTAGGCGGTCACGTAGCGCTCGCGGGTGGCGGCGACGACGTCGTCCGGCAGCTCCGGCGGCTCGGAGACGCGATCCCAGCCGGACGACGTCAGCCAGTCGCGGACGAACTGCTTGTCGTACGACGGCTGGACCGCCCCGGGCGACCAGGTGTCCGCCGGCCAGAAGCGGGACGAGTCGGGGGTGAGCACCTCGTCGCCCAGGACCAGGGACTCCCCCGCCAGCCCGAACTCGAACTTGGTGTCGGCCAGCACGATGCCGGCGTCCCGGGCGATCTCCGCACCGCGCCGGTACAGCGCCAGCGTCAGCTCGCGCAGTTCCGCCGCCCGCTCGGCACCCACGGCGGAGACGACGGCGGCGAAGTCGATCGCCTCGTCGTGCTCCCCCACCTCGGCCTTGGTCGACGGCGTGAACACCGGCACGGGCAGCTGCGAGCCCTCGACCAGCCCGGCGGGCAGCGGGACGTCGCGGATCGACCCGGTCCGCTCGTACTCCTTGGTCCCCGAGCCGGACAGGTAACCGCGCGCGACGCACTCCACCGGCAGCATCTCCAGCCGGCGGACCAGCATCCCGCGGCCGGCCACGGAGGCGGGGACGTCCGACGCCGACACCAGGTGGTGCGTCGCCCCGAAGGAGTCCAGCACCGGCGTCAGCTGGTCGAACCACCACACCGACAGCTGGGTGAGCACTCGCCCCTTGTCCGGGATCGGCGTGGGCAGCACCCAGTCGTAGGCCGAGATGCGGTCCGAGGCGACCAGCAGCAGCCGGTCGGGGGCGGCCGGGGAGGAGGCGTCGTAGATCTCCCGCACCTTGCCGCGGGCGATCAGCGGGAGATCGAGGCTCATGAGAGCGCGGCCAGGCGGTCGAACAGCGGACCGAGGTTGGCCACGTACCGCTCCGGCCGGCAGATCTCGTCCAGCCGGGCCTCGTCCAGCGTCACGCCGGAGGCGGCCGCACGCTCGCGCAGCGTCGACCGGAACGGCGTCCCGGTCTTCCAGGTCTCCATCGCCGCGGACTGGACGAGGGCGTAGGCGTCCTCGCGGGACTGCCCGCTCTCCACCAGCTCCAGCAGCACCGACGAGGTGTAGATCAGCCCGCCCGTGGACTCCAGGTTCGCCCGCATGCGCTCGGCGTCGACGACCAGGTTCTCCACCAGGCCCGCCGTCAGGTCGAGCAGGTAGTCGGTGGTGATCGCGGCGTCGGGCAGGAACACCCGCTCGGTCGACGAGTGCGAGATGTCGCGCTCGTGCCACAGCGGGATGCCCTCCATCACCGGCACGATCGCCGCCCGGACGACGCGTGCCAGGCCGGCGATCCGCTCGGAGCGGATGGGGTTCTTCTTGTGCGGCATCGCGCTCGAGCCCTTCTGGCCCGACCCGAACGCCTCCGACAGCTCCCGCACCTCGGTGCGCTGGCCGTGCCGGACCTCCAGCGCGATCGCCTCGCAGACGGTCGCGATGATCGCCAGCGCCGAGACCCACTCGCTGATCGAGTCGCGCAGCACCACCTGGGTCGAGGCCTCGGCCGGCCGCAGCCCCAGGGCCTCGGCGACCGACACCTCCACCGACGGGTCGATCAGCGAGTACGTGCCGACGGCGCCGGAGATGGCGACGACGCCGACGCGCTCGCGGGCGGCCCGCAGCCGGTCCCGGGAGCGGGCCGCGGCGAAGGCGAGGTCGGCGACCCGGTGGCCCCACACGTCCGGCTCGGCGTGCACGCCGTGCGTGCGGCCGACCTTGATCGTGTCCCTGTGCGCCAGCCCGTGGTCGCGCAGCGCGGCCACGAGCCGGTCGGCCTTGGCCAGCAGGACGTCGGTGGCGTCGGTGAGCTGGACGGCCAGCGCGGTGTCCAGCAGGTCCGACGACGTCATCCCGTGGTGCACGTACGCCGCGGCCGACCGGGGCTCGGTGTTGTCGGCCCACGCGGTGAGGAAGGCGATGACGTCGTGCTGCGTCGTCTCCTCGATCTCGGCCACCCGCTCCGGGGTGGGCGGCGGCGCGTTGCGCACCGGCTCCACGACGTCGGCGGGCACCCGGCCGGCGTTCGCGTGCGCCTCGAGCACGAGGGTCTCCACCCGGCACCACAGTTCGTACTTGTGCTGGTCGCTCCAGACCCGGCCCATCTCGGGGAGCGTGTAGCGCTCGATCATCCGGGTACCGCCTGCCACTGCTCAGCTCGTCGCACCACGGGCACATCCTCCCGCAGGGCCGACGGCGCCCACCCCGTGGGGCTGCGATGATCATCGCGGCCCCCACTGCCCCGCCGGAGGTGCACGATGCTGCGCCGCGCCAACGTCCTCGCCGCACGGGCGCGGGAGCGCATCCGCGCCGCCCGCGAGCACGACCCGCACGCCTGGCCGGAGGCGTACGACGACGTCGTCCTCCCCGAGGTGGACGGCGCGCCCACGACCGCGCCCGGCGGCCACGGGGCCACCGCCGCGGCGGACGGCGACGGCGCGCGGCCCCCGCTGGGCAGCCCCGAGCCGGGCGCGCCCGATCTGGACGGGCCGCTCGGGCCCAGCGGGGTCAGCGGCCCACCGGAGGGCGGGCGCCCGCCACGGCCCGGTGAACGCACCCGTACCCTGCTCGCGCCGCAGCGGCGCGGACGCATCGAGGACGGCGTGCCGACGGCGCTGCGCACGGCGGCCGCGTGGTCGTGGCGGCTGCTGGTGGTGCTGGCCGGCCTGTACGCACTCCTCTACGCGATGGCGCACGTGGCGGTCGTCGTGGTGCCGGTCATCGTCGCGCTGCTGCTCGCGGCGCTGCTGCAGCCGGGCGCCGCCTCGCTGGTGCGGCACGGCTGGCCGCGCCCCCTGGCCGCCTTCACGATGCTCGTCGTCGGCCTCGGCGTCGTCGCGGGGATCATCACGCTGGTGGTGAACCGGGTGCTCGCGGGGTTCACCGACCTCGCCAGCCAGGTGAGCGAGGGGCTGGAACGGGTCGAGAGCTTCGTCGTCCGCAGCTTCCCGATCACGGCGAACCAGCTCGAGGACGCGGTCGGCCAGGCCCAGGAGTTCCTGGTCAGCAACGAGCAGGAGCTCGCCACCGGGGCCATCAGCACCGCCACGACGGTCGGCGAGGTCTTTACCGGCATCGTCCTGGCGCTGTTCACCCTCTTCTTCTTCCTGAAGGACGGCCGGTCGATCTGGCTGTGGCTGGTCGGCCTCTTCCCGCGCGAGTCGCGGGCCTACGTCGACGAGGCGGCCCGCCGCTCGTGGCGGACGCTCATCTCCTACGTGCGCGCCACCGTGGCCGTCGCCCTCGTCGACGCGATCGGCATCGGCATCGGCCTGGCGGTTCTCGGCGTGCCGCTGGTCATCCCGCTGGCCGCGCTGGTGTTCCTCGGCGCGTTCATCCCGATCATCGGCTCGTTCCTGGCCGGCTCGGTCGCGGTGCTCGTCGCGCTGGTCGCCGCCGGCCCGATCAAGGCGCTGATCGCCCTGGCGATCGTCGTCGCGGTCATGCAGCTGGAGGGGCACGTCCTCCAGCCGCTGCTGCTCGGGCGCGCGGTGCACGTGCACCCGCTGGCGGTCGTGCTCGCCATCGCCGCGGGGCTGCTGGTCGGCGGCATCTTCGGGGCGCTGATCGCCGTTCCGACGGTGGCCTGCGCCAACGTCGCCGGCACCTACCTCAGCCGCCGCCACGAGGGGCCGCGGCCGCCCGAGCCCAGGCCGGAACGCGCCCGGCCGGTGGTCGGCACCGGCTGATGACTGCGCGGGAGCCTCAGCCGTCCAGGGGTGCGTAGGCCTCCGGGTGGCGGTCGAGGTGGGCCCGGAACGCTCGGTCGATCGTCTCGTCCCCCTCGGGCAGCGCCTCGTCGTAGCGCCGGTCCGCCTCGGCCTCGAGCCCCTCTGCGGCCTCGAGGTCACCCTCGGGGAGGTCGGCCGTCGCCCGGGCGACGTCCTCGACGGCCTGCGCGGCCGCGTCCAGGCCGAGCAGGCGGAAGCCGGCCACCGCCCGGGCCCGCTGGTCGGGCTCCAGCCCCTCGACGGCGGAGAGCAGGCCGCCGTTCATGGCCATGCCGTGGCAGAGCAGCACCGCCGCCAGCGCGGCGTCACCGGGGTGCCCGACGGGGACGGAGGGATCGCAGGCGCGGGTCCAGATCTCGTCGGCGTCCTCGGCGCGGGGGGTGGTCACGGGGTGATCCGGCCCTCGACGGCGGCCAGCGCGATGTCGGTGCGCCAGTGCGCGTCGGCCAGGCGCACCCCGGCGACCCGCTCGTAGGCGGCCTGCCGGGCAGCGGCGAGGTCGCTCCCGGTCGCGGTCACCGCGAGCACCCGCCCCCCGGCGGACAGCACGGTGCCGTCGGCGGCGAGCACCGTGCCGGCGTGCAGCACGCCGTCGGCGTCCGCCCCGGTCACCGGGTCACCGGTGCGCGGTGCCTCCGGGTAGCCCGCGGCCGCGACGACGACGGTGACGGCGGCGCCGTCGCGCCAGCGCAGCGGCGGGTGGTCGGCGAGCGTGCCCGTGGCGGCGGCGTGCAGCAGCCCGCCCAGGGGCGTCTCCAGGAGCGGCAGCACGACCTGGGTCTCGGGGTCGCCGAAGCGGGCGTTGAACTCGACCACCCGCACGCCGCGGGAGGTGAGCGCCAGGCCGGCGTAGAGCAGCCCGGCGAACGGCTCCCCGCGGCGGGCCATCTCGTCGACGGTCGGCTGCAGCACGGTGGCCAGCACGTCCTCGACCAGGCCGGGAGGCGCCCACGGGAGAGGCGCGTAGGCGCCCATGCCGCCGGTGTTCGGGCCGGCGTCGCCGTCGTCGCGCCGCTTCGCGTCCTGGGCGGGCACGAGGGGCAGCACCGTCGCGCCGTCGGTGACGGCGAACAGCGACACCTCCGGCCCGTCCAGGTACTCCTCGATCAGCACCGACCCGCCGGCGTCGAGCACCCGGCGGCCGTGATCCGCCGCCGCCGCACGGTCGGACGTCACGACGACGCCCTTGCCGGCGGCCAGGCCGTCGTCCTTGACCACGTAGGGCGCGCCCCCCGTGAGGGCGGCCACCTCGTCGAGGGCGGTCTCCAGCTCGGCCGGGCCGCCCACGGCCCAGGACCGCGCAGTCGGGACGCCGGCGGCGGTCATGACGTGCTTGGCGAAGGACTTGCTGCCCTCCAACCGGGCGGCCTGCGCCGACGGGCCGAAGCACGCGATGCCGGCCTCGCGGACGGCGTCGGCAGCGCCGGCGACCAACGGGACCTCCGGGCCGACGACGACGAGGTCGGCCCGCCACTCGCGGGCGGCGGAGGCGACGGCCACCGGGTCGGCCGCGTCCACCGGGAGGGCGTCGGCCAGCGTGCGCGTCCCGGCGTTGCCGGGGGCGCAGGCGAGCGCGCTCACCGCTGGGTCGGACTGCAGAGCCACGCACAGGGCGTGCTCCC
This sequence comes from Blastococcus sp. HT6-4, assembly GCF_039679125.1. Classification (NCBI taxonomy): domain Bacteria; kingdom Bacillati; phylum Actinomycetota; class Actinomycetes; order Geodermatophilales; family Geodermatophilaceae; genus Blastococcus; species Blastococcus montanus. Next base: position 3,999,092 of record NZ_CP155551.1, read on the forward strand.
GGGCACCGGAGCCGATCACCAGCACGCGCACGAGCGGCGACCCTACCGACTGCGTGCTGCGGGTCGGCGGGGGAGGCGTGGGCGGCGGCCTCCGGGCAGGTGCCGGAACTCCTGCGGGTGCCCGGCACACACCGGCTTCATCCCACCAGCCACACACGCATCGTAAGATGTGCGTCACATACGGTTCTGAAGACCGCTGGTCAGCGCAACGGCTGCTCGATTGTGCGCAATCCGTCCCCTCCAGTTCCCCCCTGATTCATCCGATTCATGTGTTGTGGGAGTCATGCGCGCGACCGAGTCGCTGGCGAATCGGCCAGTGACACGTCTTCCCCGCCCTGTCGTCATCGGACACCGCGGCGCCCCGGCCTACCGGCCGGAGCACACGCGGGCCAGCTTCGAGCTGGCCATCGACCTCGGCGCCGATCTCATCGAGCCCGACGTCGTCGTCACCGGGGACGGGGTGCTCGTCGTCCGGCACGAGAACGAGCTCTCGCTCTCCACCGACGTGGCCGAGCACCCCGAGTTCGCCGACCGCCGCACCAGCAAGGTCGTCGACGGCGAGCTCTGCACCGGCTGGTTCACCGAGGACTTCACCTACGCGGAGCTGCGCGCCCTGCGCTCGGTCGAGCGGATGCCCTCGCTGCGCCCGCTGAACACCGCCTACGACGGCCGGTTCGGCATCCTCACGCTCGCCGAGGTGATCGAGCTGGCCCGCTGCCGCTCGACCGCCGAGCGCCCCGTCCGCGTCCTGGCCGAGCTCAAGCACCCGGAGTGGGCGACCTCGCTGGGCCTGCCGATGGGCGAGCTCGTGGCCGACGATCTGCGCCGGCTGGGCGCCGACACGGCCGACGGCACGGTCGTGATCCAGTCGTTCGACGCGTCGGTGCTCCGCGAACTGCGCACCCGCCTCGGCGAGGACGGCCCCCAGATGGCCCAGCTGGTCGGTGACGCCCCCGCGTCCGACGTCCTGGTGTCACCGTCCGGACTCCGCGAGATCTCCACGTACGCGCAGGCGGTGGCCCCGAGCCGGGAGCGGGTCCTGGCCAGCGCCGACGACCACTTGCTCACCGGCACGCCGCACCTCGTGCAGCAGGCGCACGCGGCCGAGCTGGCGGTGTTCTGCTGGACGCTGCGGGCGGAGAACGCCTTCCTCCCCGAGCACCTGCGCCGCGGCGACGCCCCCGACGCCCACGGCGACGCGGTCGGCGACGCCCTGCAGCTGCTGGCCCTGGGCGTCGACGGGCTGATCACCGACTCCCCCGACCACGCCGTCCGGGCCCGGACGGCCGTCACCGCACAGCTGGTCTGAGCCGGACGGGTCAGACCAGCCGGGGGACGGCGCCCGGCCGCGGTGCCGTCCGGAAGACGGCAGTGACGGAGATCAGCCGATCAGGTCGTGGAGGACCACGTTCTCCTCGCGGCCGGGACCGACGCCGATCACGCTGATCCGCGCACCGGAGAGCTCCTCGAGCCGGCGCACGTAGGCCTGCGCGTTCGCCGGCAGCTCGTCGAAGGTCCGGCAGTGCCGGATGTCCTCGAACCAGCCCGGCATCTCCTCGTAGACCGGCTTCGCGTGGTGGAAGTCGGTCTGCGTCATGGGCATCTCCTCGTGCCGGACGCCGTCGACCTCGTAGGCCACGCAGATCGGCACGGTGTCCAGCCCGGAGAGCACGTCGAGCTTGGTGAGGAAGTAGTCGGTGATGCCGTTGACCCGGCTGGCGTACCGGGCGACGACGGCGTCGAACCAGCCGCACCGCCGGTCGCGGCCGGTCGTCACACCGACCTCGCCGCCCTGCTTGCGCAGGTACTCGCCCCACTGGTCGTGCAGCTCGGTCGGGAACGGGCCGGAGCCGACGCGGGTCGTGTAGGCCTTGAGGATGCCGACGACCCGCTCGATCCGGGTCGGACCCACCCCGGCCCCCACGGCGGCGCCGCCGGCGGTCGGGTTGGACGACGTCACGAACGGATAGGTGCCGTGGTCGACGTCGAGCAGGGTGCCCTGCGAGCCCTCGAGCAGCACCCACTCCCCGGCGTCGAGGGCCTTGCCCAGCAGCAGCCGGGTGTCGACGATGCGGTGCCGGAGCGCCTCGGCGTACGCCGTGTACTCCTCGACGACCTCGTCGACGTCGATGGCCTTCCGGTTGTAGACCTTGACCAGGATCTGGTTCTTCTCCTGGAGCGTGCCCTCGAGCTTCTGGCGGAGGATGGACAGGTCGAGGAGGTCCTGCACCCGGACGCCCGCGCGGGCGACCTTGTCGCCGTAGGCGGGGCCGATCCCGCGGCCGGTGGTGCCGATCTTGCGCTTGCCCAGGAACCGCTCGGTGACCTTGTCGAGGGCACGGTGGTGCGGCATGATCAAGTGCGCGTCGGAGGAGATGACCAGTCGCGAGGTGTCCACCCCCCGCTCCTCCAGTCCGGCGAGCTCCCTGATCAGCACCTCGGGGTCGATCACGACGCCGTTGCCGATGACCGGCGTGCAGCCCGGCGTCAGGATCCCCGAGGGGATCAGGTGCAGGGCGTACTTCTCCCCGTCGGGCGTGATGACGGTGTGCCCGGCGTTGTTGCCACCCTGGTAGCGGACGACGTAGGGGACGCGGCCGCCGAGCAGGTCGGTGGCCTTGCCCTTGCCTTCGTCGCCCCACTGGGCACCGATCAGCACGACAGCGGGCATCGGCTCCTGGTTCTCCTGTCCATCGACACCCGGGTCGATCCCGGCCGGCAGGTGGCAGGGTATCGGCATGCCGTCGGTCGAGCTGGACCTCCGCCGCCTGGACCCCACCGAAGCGCCCCGCGCCGCCCTGCTGGAGCCCGTCGCCACCGCCGATGCGCTGGTGGTGCGCGGCCCGGTCGCCGGCCTGAACGCCGTGCTCGCGGCCCTGGTGAAGTCCGGGCGGAACGCGGAGGTGCCGGTGGCGTGGGAGCCGGCCCGGGACAAGGCGTCGGCCGCCCTCGCCCGCGACCTCGGGATCGGCACCGGCGCGCCGCGGGACCTGACCCTGGTCCGTGACGACCACGGTGGCGTGCTGCTGCACCACGGCCGCATCGAAGCGGCCGGCGGCGGGCGGCGGTCGCTGTCCCGCCGGCTGGGGCTGCAGGCCCACCACGACGAGATCAAGGTCGCCGACGGCGAGATCACCCGGATCGACGTCCGGCCCGACTGGTCGGCCGTCGACACCATCGGCGTGACGGTGATGACCCTGCCGTTGCGGCCGACCCGGCACACCAGCGGCCGCGCTCTGCAGACGGCGTCGGACCCGGCGCGGATCGTGCGCGACGGCGTGCCGTACCTGCGGCCGGTCAGCCGCTGGACGTGGTACGCCGACATGCGGGTGCGCTGGCGGCTGCAGCCCTGAGCGGACCGTCCTCGTCCCCGCGACCCGCACGCTCGGCGCGGGCCCGTGCGGGTGGCTGGCGGCGTCGTGGACACTGGGGGCACCCCGCTCGCCGAGGAGGACCCGCTGCCGACGTCCTGCATCCCCACCGGGGAGCCCCGCCGGTGACCAGCGACCGCCTGTCCACCTTCGGCCACCGCCCCGCCCCGCTGCCGCTCGGACGCCGGGTGCTGGGACGTGCGCTGGCCCGGCCGAGCCTGCCCGCCGTCGTCGGGCTCGTGCTCGTCGTCGTCTTCTTCGCCCTGCAGGTGCCGGACCTGCTGACCCCGTTCGGGCTGGCCACGGTCCTCGACACCGCCGCCCTGCTGGGGATCGGCGGCGTCGCCGTCGCGCTGCTGCTGGTGGCCGGCCAGTTCGACCTGTCGGTCGGGGCGCTCGCGGTCTCCAGCTCGCTCCTCACCGCGCTGCTGATCGGCTACGGGGGCTGGGGCACCTGGCCGGCGCTGCTCGTCTCGCTGCTCGCCGCACTGGCGGTCGGGGTGGTCAACGGCGTGCTGGTCGTCAACACCGGCCTGCCGAGCTTCCTCGTCACGCTGGCGACGTTCCTGATCCTCCAGGGCACCTCGCAGGCCGGCGCGCAGGCGGTCGCGGGGTCCACCCGGGTCAGCGGCCTGGACCGGACGCCCGGCTGGTCGTCGGCGAGCGCCATGTTCGACGCCACCGTGGAGGTTGGCAACGGCCGGTTCAGCGTCGCCATCCTGTGGTGGCTGGGCCTGACGGCGCTGGCCACCTGGGCCCTGTGGCGCACCAAGTTCGGCAACGCGGTCTTCGCCAGCGGCGGCGCCCGCCAGGCCGCGCGGGAGCTCGGCGTGCCGGTCCGGCGGACCACCGTGGCCCTCTTCTGCCTCACCGCGACGGCGGGCTGGCTGCTGGGCACCTTCACGCTCGTGCGGCTGGGCAGCGTGCAGGCGGGCGGCACCGTGGGGATCCTCAGCGGTATCGACTTCATCGTGATCGCGGTCATCGGCGGCTGCCTGCTCACCGGCGGCTACGGCTCCGCGATCGGTGCCGCCGTCGGCGCCCTGCTCTACGCGGTCGCGCGGCAGGGCATCACGCTCGCCGACTGGGACACCCGCTGGTTCTCGGCGCTGCTGGGAGTGCTCCTCCTGGTGGCCCTGCTCGCCAACGGCGAGGTGCATCGCCGGCTCAAGGCGAGGCCCCGGTCGTGAGCACCGCCCTGCCAGCCGACGGCGAGACCGGCCCCTGCCCCGTCGTGGAGCTGCGCGACCTCACGGTGCGCCACGGCAACGTGCCGGCGCTCAGCCGCGTGCACGCGACACTGCTGCCCGGCCAGATCACCTGTGTGCTGGGGGAGAACGGCTCGGGCAAGTCGACGCTGGTGTCGGTCCTGTCCGGGCTGCGCCGGCACGACGAGGGCGAGCTCCGGGTGGACGGTTCCCCGGTGCGGTTCCGCTCCGCCCGCCAGGCCCGCGAAGCCGGCATCGCCACGGTGTGGGAGGACCTCGCCGTCGCCCCGCTGCTGTCGATCTGGCGGAACTTCTTCCTCGGCGCGGAGCCCACTCGAGGGATCTGGCCGCTGCGCCGGCTCGACGTGACCGGAGCCCGCGAGACGACGGTGCGGGCGATGGCCCGGGTCGGGATCACCGGCCTGGACCCGGACCAGCCCGCCAGCAGGCTGCGCGCCGGGGAGCGGCAGAGCCTCGCCGTCGCCCGGGCCCTGCACTTCGGTGCCCGCATGCTGGTCATCGACGAGCCGGTGACTCCCATGACGGTCGCCCGGCAGACGCTGTTCGGGCAGGCGATCCTCGCCGCCCGGAGCCAGGGGCTCGCGGTCGTCGTCGTCACCAACAACCCGCGGTACGCGCACCTCATCGGCGACCGGTTCCTGCTGCTGGCGCACGGCCAGGTGGCGGGGAACCTCACGCGCGAGGACGTCGACGCCGACGTGCTCACCGCGCTGATGGCCGGTGGTGAGCAGCTCACCACCCTGACCGACGCGCTGACCTCGCTGCACCCGGAGCTCGGCGACCGCTGAGGCGGCCGCCGAGCCCGGGTGATCGGTCAGGTGAAGATACTGACTCCGCCGGGGCCGACCAGCAGACCGAGCACGATCAGGACGATCCCCCAGACGATCTCCTTGCGGACGATCGCGACGACGCCGGCGACCACAAGGACGACGGCGAGGATCCACAACAGGGTGGCCATCAGAGAGTCCCCTCTCTAGGGCGCCGGGACGACGCCGTGCACTCTCCGTGGTGGACAACCGCAGCGATTCTCAAACCCCGACCGGAAGAAGGCCTGCTCACGGGTGAACCGGTGGCAGGCAACCTGATCGCCTGTCACCCGTTGTGACCGTCAGGGCGCCAGCGTCGGATCGCAGTCGCGCAGCAGCTGGATGCAGCGCTCGTGCTCTCCGTGCTCCCCGATCGCCTCGGCGGCCGTCGCCAGGGCCTGCACGCACCGCAGGAAGCCGCGGTTGGGCTCGTGCGACCACGGCACCGGGCCGAAGCCCTTCCACCCGTTGCGGCGCAGCGAGTCCAGCCCGCGGTGGTAGCCGGTGCGGGCGTAGGCGTAGGCCTCGATGGTGTCGGTCAGCTGGCGCTCGGGACGGGTCAGCGCCGCCTCGGCCAGCGTGGCCCACAGGGCGCTCACCGTGGGGTGGTGGGCGACGGTCTCGGCGGCCGTCGCGCCCTGCGCCAGCTCGGCGTCGGCCTCCGGGGTCGGCGGCAGCAGCGTCGCGGGCGGCTCGCCCAGCAGGTTGTGGTGGGAGTGGCTCATGCTCACGCCCCCTGCGACTGACCGGCCGAGAGCAGGTGCTCGCAGGCCTCGACGATCCGGGCGGCCATGCCGGTCTCGGCCGCCTTGAGGTAGCCGCGCGGGTCGTAGGCCTTCTTGTTGCCGACCTCGCCGTCGATCTTCAGCACGCCGTCGTAGTTGCTGAACATGTGGCCGGCGATCGGGCGGGTGAAGGCGTACTGGGTGTCGGTGTCGACGTTCATCTTCACCACGCCGTAGGAGAGCGCCTCGCGGATCTCCTCGGGCGCGGAGCCCGAGCCGCCGTGGAAGACCAGGTTGAACGGCTTGGCGCCCTCGCCCAGGTCGAACTCCTTGGCCACGAGGGCCTGGCCGCGCTGCAGCACGTCGGGGCGCAACTTCACGTTGCCGGGCTTGTAGACGCCGTGCACGTTGCCGAAGGTGGCGGCCAGCAGGTAGACGCCCCGCTCGCCCAGGCCCAGCTGCTGGGCGGTGCGCAGGAAGTCGCCGTCGGCGGTGTAGAGCTTCTCGTTGATCTCGGCGACGACGCCGTCCTCCTCGCCGCCGACGATGCCGATCTCCAGCTCGAGCACGATCTTGGCCGCCGCGGCCTTCTCCATGAGCTCCTCGGCGATGTCGAGGTTCTCGGTGAGCTCGATCGCCGACCCGTCCCACATGTGCGACTGGAACAGCGGCGCCTGGCCGGCGTCCACCCGGTCCTTCGACAGCGCGATCAGCGGGCGGACGTAGGAGTCCAGCTTGTCCTTGGGGCAGTGGTCGGTGTGCAGCGCGACGTTGACCGGGTACTTCTCGGCCACCACGTGCGCGAACTCGGCCAGGGCCACCGCGCCGGTGACCATGTCCTTCACCCCGGTGCCGGAGCCGAACTCCGCACCCCCGGTGGAGAACTGGATGATCCCGTCACTGCCGGCGTCGGCGAAGCCGCGCAGCGCCGCGTTGATCGTCTCGGAGGAGGTGCAGTTGATCGCCGGGTAGGCGAAACCGCCCTCCTTGGCCCGGCTGATCATGTCGGCGTAGACCTCGGGGCTGGCGATGGGCATGCGGGCACTCCTCCGTCGGGAACGGCTGTACTGCGCTGTACGTGCGGACGTCGGTGATCAGTATCGCGCTGCGCCCCCCGCCTGCGACAGCGTGGGCGGCAGCGGAGCCCGACCGGGCGACACCGGGGCCGGCCGGTGGTGGCGGCTCAGCCCTGCTCGATCCGGCTGACCACCCGCGCGGCGACGACCACGGGGTCGTAGGTCGGGGAGAACGGCGGCGCGTAGGACAGGTCGGAGCCGGCGAGGTCCTCGGCGGTCATCCCCGCCCAGATGGCGGCGGCCAGCACGTCGATCCGCTTGCCGGAACCGGGGCCACCGACGATCTGGGCGCCGAGCAGCCGCCCCGACCCGGCCTCGCTCAGCAGCTTGATCGCGATCTCCTCGGCGCCGGGGTAGTAGCCGGCCTTCGTCGTCGCCTCGATCGTGTCGGTGCGGTAGTCGAACCCGGCCTGCTCGGCCTCGGTGGTGCACAGCCCGGTGCGGCCGATCTCCAGGTCGCCCACCTTGGTCAGGGCCGTGCCCAGGACACCGGCGAAGCGGGCCGCCCGGCCGCCGATGACCGAGCCGGCCACCCGGCCCTGCTTGTTCGCGTGGGTGCCCAGCGCGATGTGGGTGGCCTCGCCGGTGACCCGGTGGAAGGTCTGCGAGCAGTCGCCGGCGGCGTAGATCTCCGGGTGCGAGCGGGTGCGCTGCGTGCGGTCGACGGCGATGGCGCCGGTGGTGCCCAGCCGGATCCCGGCGCGCTCGGCCAGCCCCACCTCCGGGCCCATGCCGAGGCCGAGCACGATCAGGTCGGCGTCGTAGCTGCCGGCGTCGGTGCGCACGCCGCGGGCGCGGCCGGACTCGTCGACCAGGATCTCCCGCACCGCCTGGTCGGGGTGCATCTCCATGCCCATGGCGCCCATGCCGGCGCACACCCGTTCGGCCATGTCGGCGTCGAGCAGCTGCATCGGCAGCGGGTCGGCGAGGACGACGGTGACCTCCAGCCCGCGCCGCTGCAGGGCCTCGGCCATCTCCAGCCCGATGTAGCCGCCGCCCAGGACCAGCGCCCGGCGCGGCCCGGCGTCCAGCGCGGCGCGGATCGCGGCGCCGTCGTCGAGCCGGTGGACGCCGAAGACACCCGGGGCGTCCAGGCCGGGGATCGGCGGCCGGTTCGGGCGCCCCCCGGTCGCCACCAGCAGCCGGTCGTAGCCGATCCGCTCGCCGGTGTCGGTGACCACCTTCCCGGCGCCGGCGTCGATCTCCGTCGCCCGGGTGCCGGTGTGCACGGTGATGTCCCGGGCGGCGAACTCCACCGGCGTCCGAGCGATCAGGTCGTCCCGGTCCTCGACCTGCCCACCGACCCAGTACGGGATGCCGCAGGCGGAGTAGGAGACGACGTCGCCCTGCTCCAGCACGACGATCTCCAGGTCGTCGGCCGTCCGCAGCCGGCGGGCCTGGGCCGCCGCCGACATCCCCGCCGCGTCGCCGCCGATGACGACCAGTCGCTCGGTGCTCATGGGTCCAGCCTGGCATCCGGGGGCGACGGGCGGCAGCTCATCGGGAGCGGAACCCGGGCCCGGCCGCCGTCCCGGCGCGGAAGACCTTGCCGGGGTTGAGCAGGCCGCCGGGGTCGAGGGCGGACTTGATCGAGCGGTGCACGTCCAGCGCCACCGGGCCGATCTCCCGCTCCAGCCAGTCCACCTTCAGGTTCCCCACGCCGTGCTCGCCGGTGATCGTGCCGCCGAGGGCCAGCCCGAGCTCGAGGATGTCGTCGAACGCGCCGAAGGCCCGCGCTCGCTGGCCGTCGTCGGTGGGGTCGAACACGACGGTGGGGTGCATGTTGCCGTCACCGGCGTGGCCGACGACGCCGATGACCAGCCCGCGCGCCGCGGCGATGGCGTCGCAGCCGTCGAGGAACGCGGCGATCCGGGACCGCGGGACGGCGACGTCGTCGATCAGCGTGCTGCCCAGCCGCTCCAGCGCGGGCAGGGCCATCCGCCGGGCGGCCAGCAGCAGGTCGCCCTCGGCCTGGTCCTCGGTCGTGTGCACGAACTCGGCCCCGGCCTCCCGGCAGAGCCCGGCGAGGACCGCGATCTCCGCGGCGGCGGCCGCTCCCCCGGTGTCGGACTGCGCCACCAGCAGCGCGTGCGCCGAGCGGTCGAGGTCGGCCTTCAGCAGGTCGTCGACCGCGCGGATGCAGGTGTTGTCCATGACCTCCAGCAGGCTGGGTACCAGCCCCGCGGTCACGACGCGCTCGACCACCTGACCGGTCTGCGCCGTCGTGGCGAAGGTGGCGACGAGGGTCACCGGCTCCTTCGGGGCCGGGCGGAGCGCGAGGGTCGCCTCGGTGATGATCCCGAGCGTCCCCTCCGAGCCCACGAACAGCCGGGCCAGGTCGTAGCCGGCCACGCCCTTGACCGTGCGCCGGCCGGTGCGCAACACGCGCCCGTCGGCGAGCACGACCTCCAGGCCGAGCACGTAGTCGGTGGTGACCCCGTACTTCACGCAGCACAGGCCACCGGAGTTCGTGGAGAGGTTGCCGCCGATCGTGCACCAGTCGTAGCTGGAGGGGTCCGGTGGGTAGAACAGCCCGGCCCCGGCGACGGCGTCGCGCAGCTGCTTGTTGACCACGCCCGGCTGGACGACGGCGAGCCGGTCGGCCGGGGAGACCTCCAGGACGGCGTCCATCCGGGTCATCACCACGGTGATCGCGCCGTCGACGGCGTTGCTGGACCCGGCCAGGCCGGAGCCGGCGCCGCGCGGCACCACGGGGATGCCGTGGCGGGTCGCCGTCCGCAGCACCGCGACGACGTCGTCCGTGCAGCGCGGGAAGACCACCGCGGCCGGGGTGCCGGCCGGGGCGAGCATGGCCTGGTCGCGGGCGTACGAGGAGGTGACGCCGGGGTCGAGGAGGACGCCGTCGGCGCCCAGCGCGTCCTGCAGTTCGGCCACCCACGCCGTCGTCACTGTGGTCACCGTCACACGGTACGACTCCGCCGTCACCACGATCAGGGACCCTGATCGTGGCGCGTCCTCCCTCATGTCCCACGGTGAGGGAGGACGCTCGATGATCAGGGAAGCTGATCCCGGCGGGTCAGGCGAGGCCGAGGTCGGCGAGGGTGAAGGCGGCGCGGTACTGGAACCCGGCCTCCTCCACCGCCGCGCGCCCACCCCGGTCGACGATCACCGCGACCGCCACCACCTCGGCGCCGGCCTCCTGCAGCGCCTGCGCGGCGGTGAGCGGGCTGCCGCCGGTCGTGGAGACGTCCTCGACCACGAGCACCGCCCGGCCGGCGACGTCGGGGCCCTCGATGCGGCGCTGCAGCCCGTGCGCCTTGCCGGCCTTCCGCACGACGCACGCGTCGAGGAAGCCCTCGCCCGCCGCCGCGGCGTGCAGCATGGCCGCGGCGACCGGGTCGGCGCCCAGGGTCAGCCCGCCGACGACGTCGTAGCGCAGGTCGCCGGTGAGCTGGCGCATCACGCGGCCGACCAGCGGTGCGCCCTCGTGGTGCAGCGTCAGCCGGCGCATGTCGATGTACCAGTCGGCCTCCTTGCCCGAGGAGAGCGTGACCTTCCCGTGCACCACGGCGAGGTCGACGATCAGCTGGAGCAGCCGGTCGCGATCGGGCAGGGTCGGGGCAGCCGTCATGCAGCCGACCCTACTGAGGCGCGGGGACGGGGCACGTCGCTGCGCGGACGCACCCGGGCGAGCACCCGTCCTCAGGAGGTGGGGGCGAGCACCTGGTCGATGATGTAGACGGTGGCGTTGGCGGTCTGCACGTTCCCGCAGATCACCGAGGCCTCCATCTGGCCGAGGAGGGTGCCGTCGGCGCCGATCGTGAAGTCCTCGCCGGAGCCCTCGATGGTGACCTCGTCGTTGTTCAGCGTGGTGTGCGTGCCGGCCAGCTCGTCGGGCGCCAGACGGCCGGGGATCACGTGGTGGGTGAGCACCGCGGTCAGCTGCGGGGTGTCGGCCAGCAGTTCGTTCAGCGCGTCGGCCGGCACGGCCTCGAACGCCGGGTCGGCCGGAGCCAGCACGGTGATGTCCTCGGTCGTGTTGAGGGTGTCGACCAGTTCGGCGGCCTGGACCGCCTGCGCGAGCGTCGACAGCGCCGGGTTGTTGCTCGCCGCAGTGGCGACCGGGTCGTCGGCCATCCCCTCGACGCTGCCCTCGCCCTCGGTCGGGACCGCGGCACAGCCCTCGCCGAACGGCTCGTCCGACGTCGGCACCGGGCTGGTCTCGACGGCCTCCGGGACCGCGGGGGTCGTGGCCTCGCCCAGGGCGACCTCACCGGTGGTCCCGGTGCCTTCCTCCGCGCCGCAGGCGCTCGTCGTGATGGCGAGGGTGGAGACGGCGGCGAGCAGGATGCCGCGGGTGAGGCTGCGCTTCATGGTGGTGCTCCTGTCGTGTGTCCGAGCGACGGCGGTGTCGCGCTCGGGTGGTACGCCGGCCGTGCCCGGTGACGGTGACGACTGGACTTCCCGGGCCGACGACGATCCGGATTCATCCCGGCCGGGATTTCTCCCGGCCACCGACGCCGTCCCGGGGGCCGCCCGCCGGTCTGCCAGGCTGAGCCGGTGCCGGCCTCACCCTCTCCCCGTCCCGCCGGCGACGCCAGCCCGCAGATGCCGGTGTCGGCGCGGGTCGCGGTCGCCCTGCTCGCCACGCTGGCGGTCCTGCTCCTGCTCTACGTGGTGATCACGTGGCTCGGCCGCGACGGCCTCCTGGAGGTGCTCACGGAAGCCGGCCTCACCCGGGCCGAGGCGGAGCAGTACGTGATCGTCAACACGGCCGCGCCCGCCGTGCTCGGCCTGGTCTTCGCGGTCTCGGCGTGGGCCCTGGGGAGCCGCCGGTCGTGGGGTCGCTGGACCGGGGTGGCGGCTGCCGCGGTGCTGGGCCTGCTGGTGCTCTCCACGATGGTCACCGCCGGCGGGATCACGGTGATCTCGCTGCTGCTCCTGGTGCTGTCGATCGCCGCTGCGACCAGCCTGCTCGCGCAGCCCACGCGGGAGTGGCTCGCGCCGGCCCGCGGCTGACGAGGGGCCGGCGCGGGCCCGCGCCGGCGGTCAGCGCTGGCCGGTGGCCCGCTGCCACTTGCGGAAGCGGTACCAGTCGTTGGAGGGCTTGAGCGCCAGCAGCACCACGCCGACGGCGACCAGGACGACCTGGAACCAGGTCAGCGCGGTGACGAACGGGAACGGGCCGGTGGACATCGTGTTGAACGGCGCCGTCAGCAGGGTCAGGCCACCCAGCACCCAGAGGATGATCCGGGCCCAGTTGCGGCCCTGCCAGGCGAACCAGAGCACCAGCAGCTGCAGCAGGAGGAAGAGGACCGAGAACGCCAGACTGACCTGCAGGATCAGCTCGGACATGGCCTCGACGTCGAAGCCCTCCAGCTCCGGGTCGTCGATCCCGGCGCCGGACTGCGCGAGGGTCCAGTCCAGGACCTCGTCCCAGTTGAGCAGCATGGCGACCGACGCGATCGCGCTGAGGACGAGGGAGGCCATGAAGGCGCCGATGCCCGCGCGCACGGTCAGCGGGCGCTCCATCGGTGTCGGGGCATCGGGACCCCAGCCGGGGGCGGACGGCGCGGGCGCGTACCCGTACGGCTGCTGCCCGTAGGGCAGCTGGCCATAGGGGTGCTGGCCGTACGGGGGCTGCCCGTAGGGCGGAGCCTGACCGTACGGGGGCTGCTGGCCGTGCGGCGGCTGCTGGCCGTACGGCGGCTGGCCCTGCTGGGGCGCCGGCGGCCAGCCGGACGGCTGCCCACCCTGGGCCTGCGGCTGCTCGTCCTGGCCCTGCGGCCGGCCGTCCGGCTGCCCCTGCTGGTCGCCCTGACCCGCCGTCATCGCGCCTCCGCTCCTCGGTCCCCGTCGTTCGCCGCGATCATGGACGACGACGGGGACCGAGGACCAGCCGGGCGCGCGGGTGCACCCGATCGGACGCGGCGGCGCGCGAGGTCAGCCGCGGGCGACGCTGAGCCCGGCGTCGGCCTGCCCGGCGACGTCGGACCGCCAGTCGACGACGACCTCGTCGCCGTCCCGGATCTCGCCCGACAGCAGCGCCTTCGCCAGCTGGTCGCCGATCGCCGACTGCACCAGCCGGCGCAGCGGCCGCGCGCCGTAGACGGGGTCGAACCCGTTGAGCGCCAGCCACTCCCGCGCGGCGTCGGTCACCCGCAGCGTGAGCCGGCGGGCGGCCAGCCGGCGGGCCAGCACCCCGACCTGGATGTCGACAATCCCGGCCAGCTCGTCGGTGCCGAGCGCCCGGAACACGACGACGTCGTCGAGCCGGTTGAGGAACTCCGGCTTGAAGTGCGACCGGACCACCTCCAGGACGGCGTCCCTGCGCCGGTCCTCGGGCACCGACTGGTCGGCGATGATCTGCGACCCGAGGTTCGAGGTGAGGATCAGGATGGTGTTCCGGAAGTCCACCGTCCGGCCCTGGCCGTCGGTGAGCCGGCCGTCGTCGAGCACCTGCAGGAGCACGTCGAAGACGTCCGGGTGCGCCTTCTCGACCTCGTCGAGCAGGACCACGGTGTACGGACGGCGCCGCACCGCCTCGGTGAGCTGTCCGCCGGCCTCGTAGCCGACGTAGCCGGGGGGCGCCCCGACGAGGCGCGCCACCGAGTGCTTCTCGGAGTACTCGCTCATGTCGATGCGGACCATCGCCCGCTCGTCGTCGAAGAGGAACTCCGCGAGCGCCTTGGCCAGCTCCGTCTTGCCGACACCCGTGGGGCCGAGGAACAGGAACGAACCGGTCGGGCGGTCGGGGTCGGCGACCCCGGAGCGCGCCCGGCGGACGGCGTCGGACACCGCCCGCACCGCGTCGGGCTGGCCGACGACCCGACCGGTGAGGCCCTCGTCCATGCGCAGCAGCTTCTGCGTCTCGCCCTCGAGCAGCCGGCCGGCCGGGATCCCGGTCCAGGCCTGGACGACCTCGGCGATGTCGTCGGGGCCGACCTCCTCCTTGAGCATGGAGTCACCGGTCTCGACGGACGCCTCGGCCTCGGCCAGGGACTTCTCCAGCTGCGGCAGCCGGCCGTAGCGCAGCTCGGCGACCCGCGCGAGCTCACCGTCCCGCTCCGCCCGCTCGGCCTCGAGGCGCAGCCGCTCGAGCTCCTCCTTGATCGCCTGGATCCGGCCGATGGCGCTCTTGTCCTGCTGCCAGCGGGCGGTCAGCTCGGCGAGCTCCTCGCGCTTGTCGGCGAGGTCCTCGCGGAGGGCGGCCAGCCGCTCGATCGAGGACGGGTCGTCCTCCTTGGACAGCGCCATCTCCTCGATCTCCAGCCGGCGCACGGCGCGCTCTACCTCGTCGACCTCGACCGGGCGGCTGTCGATCTCCATCCGCAGCCGGCTGGCGGCCTCGTCGACCAGGTCGATCGCCTTGTCCGGCAGGAACCGGGACGTGACGTACCGGTCCGACAGGGTGGCCGCGGCGACGATCGCGCCGTCGGTGATCCGGACGCCGTGGTGGACCTCGTAGCGCTCCTTGAGCCCGCGCAGGATGCCGATGGTGTCCTCCACCGAGGGCTCGCCCACGAAGACCTGCTGGAACCGGCGTTCCAGCGCCGCGTCCTTCTCGATGTGCTCGCGGTACTCGTCCAGCGTCGTCGCGCCGACCATGCGCAGCTCACCGCGGGCCAGCATCGGCTTGATCATGTTGCCGGCGTCCATCGCCGAGTCGCCGGTGGCACCGGCGCCCACGATGGTGTGCAGCTCGTCGATGAAGGTGACGACCTGCCCCTCGGCCTCGGTGATCTCCTGGAGGACGGCCTTGAGCCGCTCCTCGAACTCGCCGCGGTACTTCGCGCCGGCCACCATGGCCCCCAGGTCCAGCGCCATGAGGCGCTTGCCCTTGAGGCTCTCCGGGACGTCGCCGGCCACGATCCGCTGCGCGAGCCCCTCGACGATCGCCGTCTTGCCGACCCCGGGCTCGCCGATCAGCACCGGGTTGTTCTTGGTCCGGCGGGACAGCACCTGCACCACGCGGCGGATCTCGGTGTCCCGGCCGATGACCGGGTCGATCTTCCCGTCGCGGGCCCGCTCGGTGAGGTCGACGGCGTACTTCTCCAGCGCCTGGAAAGTGCTCTCCGGGTCCGCCGTCGTGACCTTGCGGTTGCCGCGGACCGTGCGGAAGGCGGCCAGCAGTGCGTCGCGGGTGGCGCCGGCGCTGGTCAGGACGGCGGCGGCCTCTCCCTCGGAGCCGGCCAGGCCCACCAGCAGGTGCTCGGTGGAGACGTACTCGTCCCCGAGCGCCCCCGCCTGCTCGGACGCGGCGTTGATGACCCGCAGGAACTCGCGCGACGGCGCGGGTGCGGACACGGTGGCGCCACTGACGCTCGGCATCCGGCGCAGCGCGGCGTCGGCCTTGCTGCGCACGTCCACCGGGTCGGCGCCGACGGCGGTCAGCAGCGGGCCGGCGATGCCGTCGGACTGCTCCAGCAGGGCGGCCAGCAGGTGCAACGGCTCCAGCGCCGCCTGACCCCGGTCGACGGCGAGGCGCTGGGCCCCCGCGACGGCCTCCTGCGAACGGGTCGTGAGCTTGCTGTCCATGCTCGGGCGACGTCCTTTCGTCTCTCGGGATGCGCCGTCCTTCCGTGGACGACGCGGTTCGCCGGGTGCAACGACCGATGGGTTGAGTCTGTTCCGCTCAACTCTGCCAGCCGCGGGGGCGTTCCCGCAGCCCCCGCGGCCCCCACCCCGAGGGGCCGGCCGGGACCGCGACGTTTGCTCCCCCGCGCGGCGCGCCCCGTAGACTGGGGGGATGACCGCCCTGCCGGCGCCGAGCGTGGCGCTCGACGACCAGCTGTGCTTCGCGCTGTACGCCGCCTCGCGCGCGGTGACCGCGCGGTACCGCCCCATGCTCGACGCGATCGGTCTGACCTATCCGCAGTACCTGGTGATGCTGCTCCTCTGGGAGTCGGACAACCAGACCGTCGGGCAGCTCGGCTCGCGGCTGGCGCTGGACAGCGGCACGCTGTCCCCCCTGCTCAAGCGGCTCACGGCGGCGGGCCTGGTCACCCGTCACCGTCGCGTGGAGGACGAGCGGTCGGTCTCGATCGCCCTCACCGACGCCGGCCGCGCCCTGCAGGACAAGGCCGTCGCCATCTCCGAGGAGATGATCGGCGCCATCGGGTTCGACGCCACCGAGTTCGACGACCTCAAGGCCCGGCTGCGGCTGCTCACCGAGCGGGTCAACGGCGTCGCCGCGGTCGAGGCCGGTTCCGGGCCGCGACGGTAGGCCGGCGCCACCCCGGGTAGGAGGACGGCCACGGCGCCGCCCGAGCCAGGGGCGGCCATGGCCCGGAAGGGGCAGCATGCCCACACGTACCGCCCGCACCGCCTGGAACGGCACCCTCCAGGAGGGCTCCGGACAGGTCGAGCTCTCCAGCTCCAAGGTCGGCACCTACGAGGTGTCCTTCCCCAAGCGTGCCGCTGACGAGGCCGGCGGCACCACCAGCCCCGAGGAGCTCATCGCGGCCGCGCACTCGTCCTGCTTCGCGATGGCCCTGTCGAACGAGATCGGGAAGGCCGGGGGCACCCCGCAGTCCCTGGAGGTCTCCGCCGAGGTCACGCTGGGCCAGAAGGACGGCGCCCCGGCGATCACCGGGATCCAGCTGACCGTGCGCGGCGAGGTCGAGGGCCTCGACGCCAGCGGTTTCGAGAAGGCCGCGCAGGCGGCCAAGGTCGGCTGCCCGGTCAGCAAGGCGCTCACCGGCACCGAGATCACCCTGGACGCGTCACTGGAGCAGTGACGCGGCACCCCTGACACCACGACGGCCCGCCTCCCGACCGATCGGGAGGCGGGCCGTCGTCGGTCGTCAACGGGCGGCGTGAGCCGATCCGGCGTGCGCCACCTCGCCGGAGCGCTCTCCCTCGGCACCCCGGCCCTCGATGCGGTCGGCGTCGATGCGCACCGCCTCGGCCCGCTCCGCCTGCCGGCGCTCGTCGCCGGTCTCGGTGCGCAGCGCGACCTCCCGGATGAAGAGGACGGCGACCACGGTGACCACCGACACCGCGGCGGCGACCAGGAAGACCCGGTCCGTCGCATCCCCGTAGGAGATGCGGATGAGCTCCTGGATCGGAGCAGGTGCGTCGGGGAGGTCCGCCAGACCGACCTGCCGGCCACCGGCGGCGGCCTCACTCGCCCCCGGGGCGCGGCCCAGCCCGTCCTGGATGAGGTCGCCGACGTGGTTGCCGAGCACCGCCCCCAGGACCGAGACGCCGACGGTGCCACCGAGGCCGCGGAAGAAGGCGACCGCGGAACTGGCCGCGCCGAGGTCGCCGGCCGCCACGGTGTTCTGCACGGCGAGCACCAGGTTCTGCATGCTCATCCCGATGCCGGCGCCGAGGACGAACAGGAAGACGCTCAGGAGCACCATGTCGGTCCGATGGTCGATCGTGGCCAGCAGCCCGAACCCGGCCATGATCAGCACCGCCCCGGCCGAGAGGTAGGCCTTCCACCGGCCGAAGCGGGTGATCAGCAGGCCCGAGACGGTGGAGGAGATCAGCAGCCCACCGACCATGGGCAGGGTGAGCAGGCCCGCCGCGGTCGGGGAGTAGCCGCGGGACATCTGCAGGTACTGGCCGAGGAAGACCGTGGACCCGAACATCGCCACGCCCACGGGGATGCTCGCGACGATCGCGAGGGTGGTGGTGCGGTCCCGGAACAGCCGCAGGGGCACGATCGGCTCGGACGCCCTCAGCTCGGTGGCGACGAAGGCGCCGAGCGCCAGCACCGTGCCGCCCAGGAAGAGAACCGTCTCGGCCGAGGCCCACGCGAAGCTGCTGCCGGCCAGGGTGACCCAGATCAGCAGTGCGGAGACGCCGGCGGCGAGGAAGGCGGCGCCGAGGTAGTCGATCGTCACCTTCCGCCTGGTGACCGGCAGGTGCAGGGTGCGCTGCAGCAGGACGAGCGCGACGGCGGCGAAGGGCACGCCGACGTAGAAGCACCACCGCCAGCCCAGCCAGCTGGTGTCGACCAGCAGGCCGCCGAGCAGCGGACCACCGACGGTCGCGACCGCCATGACCGCGCCCATGAGCCCGGCGTACCGGCCCCGCTCCCGGGGGCTGATCATCGCGGCGATCGCGATCTGCACGAGCGCCTGCAGGCCGCCGAGGCCCAGCCCCTGCAGCACCCGCCAGGCGATCAGGGTCTCCACCGACTGCGCGAGACCGGCCAGCATCGAGCCGACGATGAAGACGACGATCGAGAGCTGGATGAGCAGCTTCTTGCTGAACAGGTCGGCGAGCTTGCCCCAGACCGGCGTCGACGCAGTGGACGACAGCAGCGTCGCCGTGATCACCCAGGTGTACTGGTTCTGCGTGCCGCGCAGGTCGGTGATGATCGTGGGCAGGGCGTTCGAGACGACGGTCGCGGACAGGAACGCCACGAACATCGCCAGCAGCAGCCCCGACATGGCCTCGAGCACCTGCCGGTGCGTCATCCTCCCCTGCCGCTCGACCGGCGCCTGGGGCGTGTCGGTCGGGGCGGTGCGCACGGGACTCCGGGTCGGGTCTGCTGCGGTGGCGGGACGAGGCAACGGGAAGCGGAGCGTCATCCGGCGACCCCCACCGCACCGGCCACGGCGGCCACGGGCCGGTCCCGGGTCTGGGGAGTGAGCGACACGGCGACGTCCTCGGCGTGGACAAGTAATTGCAGACCGCAACCATACGCCCGTATGGTTGCGGTCTGCAACGCCCATGCGCTGTGTCCCGGCTCACCTCACCGGTCGGGCGGCGGCTCCTTCGACTCGGCCTCGCGCGCGTCGCCGATCCGGTTGAGCCGCCCGAGCAGCGCCGCCAGCGTCGCGACGTCGTCGGCCGGCCATCCGGCCAGGTCGCTCTCCCAGCGGGCCCGGCGGGCCGAGCGGATCCGGCTGAGCCGGGCCGAGCCCTCCGCCGACGGGCTGAGCACCTGGGCCCGACCGTCCTCGGGGTCGGCGGCGCGGTCGACCAGCCCCAGGTCGACCAGGCTCGCGACCTGCCGGCTCACGGTGCTCTTGTCCAGCCCCAGGCGGGCCACCAGGTCGCTGGCGCGCAAGGGTCCGGCGTCCTCCAGCAGGGCGAGCAAGCCGTAGGCGGCGCCGTCGAGATCCGGGTGGAGCTCCCGCGCCAGCCGGGCGGAGATGGCGCGGGAACGGCGCAGCAGCAGCCCGATCTCCCGCTCCAGCGCCACGTACGCCGCGTGCGACTCCGAGGGTGCGCCGGTCACCGGGCGGCCCCTGGCCGCCAGACCACCAGCGCGGAGCTCGACCGGCGGTGCGGCACCAGGTCGGCCCGGTAGGCGGCCGGGACGGCTGCCTCCGCCGCCATCCGGCGGTTCTCGGAGTGCTGGAGCTCCTCGAGCAGCTCGTGCACCCGCGCCCGGAGCGCCTCGACCTGCGACTCGAGGTCGATGATCCGCTTGATGCCGGCCAGGTTGACGCCATCCTCCTGCGACAGCCGCTGCACCTCCCGGAGGAGGGCCACATCGCGCGGGCTGTACCGGCGGCCACCGCCCGGCGTCCGGCCGGGGCTGACCAGACCCAGCCGGTCGTACTGGCGCAGCGTCTGCGCGTGCATGCCGGCCAGCTCGGCCGCCACGGAGATGACGAAGACCGGCGCGTCCTCGGCCACGGCCCGCCCGGCGTCGGCGGCGGCCCGGCCCGGTGGCATCGTCACGACCCGCCTCCCGCCCGCACCGCGGCGGTGATCTGCGGCCGCGGGTCCTCGTCCATCTCCTCGGCCAGCGTCTCGATCACCTTGCGCTGCGCCGCCGTCAACCGCACCGGGACGGCGATCTCGACCGTGACCAGCAGGTCCCCGGCCCGGCCCTTGCCCGGCGCACCGCGCCCGCGGACCCGCAGGGTGCGACCGCTCGCCGTGCCGGCCGGCACCTTGAGCGAGACGGTGCCGTCGAGGGTCGGCACCGTGAGCGTGGTCCCCAGCGCCGCCTCGGCGAAGGTGATCGGCACGGTGAGCGTGAGGTCGTCGCCCTTGCGCCCGAACAGCGAGTGCTCGGACACGTGCACGACGACGAAGAGGTCGCCCGCCGGTCCACCACGGCGGCCCGGCGCACCCTTGCCGGCCAGCCGGATGCGCTGGCCGTCCTTGACGCCGGCCGGGATCCGCACGGTGATCGTGCGGGTCTGGCTGGTGATCCCGCTCCCCGCGCAGGTGGGGCACGGGTCGTCGACCACCTGGCCGCTGCCGCGACAGCTGCGGCACGGCTCGGAGAAGGCGAACGCCCCCTGGCTGCGGCTGGTCACGCCGGCGCCCTGGCACACCGGGCAGGTGTGCGGTGACGTGCCGGGCTTGGCACCGCTGCCGGCGCAGGTCGGGCAGCTGCCCGGGCTCTGCATGCGCAGCGGCACCGTGACCCCCAGCACCGCCTCCTCGAAGGAGAGCGTCGCCTCGGTCTCGACGTCCTGCCCGCGCGCCGGCCCGGACGCCGCCTGGCTGCGGGCCCGGGGGCCCCCGGCCCCGCCGAACAGGCCGCCCAGGATGTCCCCCAGCCCACCGGCCCCCCGGGGGCCCGCACCGCCCCCGGCACCCCCGAACAGGTCACCGAGGTCGAAGGCCTGGCCCCCGGCTCCGGGGAAGCCGCCGGGGAACCCGGCACGGGCACCGGCTCCCCCGGCACCGAACAGCCGCCGCGCCTCGTCGTACTCCCCGCGCCGCTTCGGATCGGAGAGGACGTCGTAGGCCTCGGAGACGTCCTTGAAGCGGGCCTCGGCGTCGGTGTTGCCCGGGTTCTTGTCCGGGTGCAGCTCCGTGGCCAGCTTGCGGTACGCCTTCTTGATGGTGGCGGCGTCGGCGTCCTGGGGGACGCCGAGCGCGCCGTAGTAGTCCTTCTCGATGAAGTCACGGGTGCTCATCGGACGCCCCCTCTCGTCGCTGTCGTGCGGTTCAGTCGGCCGCCGGGCCGGCGTCGCCGCCGTCCTGCGGCTGGGCGGCGGCCGGGGACTCCGGCTCGGTCACCGCCACCATCGCCGTCCGCAGCACGCGGTCGCCGCGGCGGTAGCCCTGGCGCAGCACCGTCGTGGCGGTCGGCACGCTCACCTCGGCGGAGGTGTCGTGCATGACGGCCTCGTGCAGCGACGGGTCGAACTCGTCGCCGGCCTTCCCGAAGGCCTCCACGCCCAGGCCGTCGAGCAGGCCCAGGATGCGGTCGGCGACGAGCTTGAAGGCCCCGGTGAGGTCACCGTGGTCCCGGGCCCGCTCGATGTCGTCGACGATCGGGAACAGCTGGGTCGCGAACCGCTCCGCCGCCTGGTCGACGACGAGCGACCGGTCCCGGTCGATGCGCCGCCGGTAGTTGGCGTACTCGGCGGTGACCCGCTGCAGGTCCTCGGTGCGCTCGGCCAGCTGGCGGGCGAGGTCGCCCTCCGGGGCGCCGTCGCCGGACTGCGCCGTCGCCGGCTGGTCGGCCACCGGCGTCTCGTGCTCGCTCATCTGCTCCCCTGGGAGATCGGTGCCGGGCCGGACGCCGGCCGGCTGCTCGCCGGCCGGCGTCCGGACTGCGCCACTGGTCGGATCGATGCGCCGCTTGTCGCGGATGACGACCCGCGGCTGCTCCTCCCCCTGCGGCACGTCGCTCATCGGCGGTCGTTGTCCTCGTCGACGATCTCGGCGTCGACGACGTCGTCGTCACCGCCGGCCTGGGTGCCGGTGGCACCGGTCGCGCCCTCGGCACCGGCGTCGGCGCCGGGAGCGCCGGCACCGGCCGCACCGGCCGCACCGGCCTCGGCCTGCTGGGCGTAGAGCGCCCCGCCGACCTCCTGGGACACGCGGGCCACCTTCTCCTGCGCGGACTTGATCGCCTCGATGTCGGACCCGCCCAGCGCGCTGCGCAGCTCGGTCAGCGCCTCGCCGAGCTCGTCCTTCTTCTCGGCCGGGATCTTGTCGCCGTTCTCGGCCAGGAACTTCTCGGTCTGGTACTGCAGCGACTCGGCGAGGTTGCGGGTCTCGGCCTCGTCGCGGCGGCGCTTGTCCTCCTCGGCGTGCGCCTCGGCGTCCTTCATCATCCGCTCGATGTCCTCCTTCGGGAGGGCCGAGCCGCCGGTGATGGTCATCGACTGCTCCTTGCCCGTGCCGAGGTCCTTCGCGTGGACGTGGACGATGCCGTTGGCGTCGATGTCGAAGGCGACCTCGATCTGCGGGACGCCGCGGGGCGCCGGCGGCAGACCGGTCAGCTCGAACATGCCGAGCTTCTTGTTGTACATCGCCATCTCGCGCTCGCCCTGGAACACCTGGATCTGCACGGACGGCTGGTTGTCGTCGGCCGTCGTGAAGATCTCCGAGCGCTTGGTCGGGATCGTGGTGTTGCGCTCGATCAGCTTCGTCATGATGCCGCCCTTGGTCTCGATGCCCAGGGACAGCGGGGTGACGTCGAGGAGCAGGACGTCCTTGACCTCGCCGCGGAGGACACCGGCCTGCAGCGCGGCGCCGATGGCCACGACCTCGTCGGGGTTGACGCCCTTGTTGGGCTCCTTGCCACCGGTGAGCTCGCGCACCAGGTCGGAGACGGCCGGCATGCGGGTCGAGCCACCGACCAGGACGACGTGGTCGATCTGGCCGACGGAGATGCCGGCGTCGCGGATCGCCTGGTTGAACGGCGCCTTGGTGCGGTCGAGCAGGTCCTGGGTCATCCGCTGGAACTCGGCGCGGGTGATCGTGACGTCGAGGTGCAGCGGACCCTCGGCGCCGGCGGTGATGTAGGGCAGGTTGATGTTGCTCGACTGCGCGCCCGACAGCTCGATCTTGGCCTTCTCGGCGGCCTCGCGGAGCCGCTGCATGGCGAGCTTGTCCTTGGACAGGTCGATGCCGTTCTGCGCGTTGAAGGTCTGCACCAGGTGCTTGACCACGCGCTCGTCCCAGTCGTCACCACCGAGGTGGTTGTCACCGGCGGTGGCCTTCACCTCGATGACGCCGTCCCCGATCTCGAGCAGGGAGACGTCGAAGGTGCCGCCACCGAGGTCGAAGACGAGGATCGTCTGCTCGGTCTCGCCCTTGTCCAGGCCGTAGGCCAGCGCGGCCGCGGTCGGCTCGTTGACGATGCGCAGGACGTTGAGGCCCGCGATCTCACCGGCCTCCTTGGTGGCCTGGCGCTGCGCGTCCTCGAAGTAGGCCGGCACGGTGATGACGGCGTCGGTGACCGGCTCGCCGAGGTAGGTCTCGGCGTCCCGCTTGAGCTTCTGCAGCACCCGGGCGGAGATCTCCTGCGGGGTGTACTGCTTGCCGTCGATGTCGGCGGACTTCCAGTTCGTGCCCATCTCGCGCTTGACGCTGCGGATGGTGCGGTCGACGTTGGTGACCGCCTGGTTCTTGGCCGACTGGCCGACGAGGACCTCGCCGTTCTTGGCGAAGGCGACGACCGAGGGGGTGGTGCGGGAGCCCTCGGAGTTGGCGATGACCGTCGGCTCGCCGCCCTCCAGGACGGTGACGACGGAGTTGGTGGTGCCGAGGTCGATACCGACCGCTCGAGCCATGGAGATGGCCTCTCTTCCGTGTGCTGGGGTGGTTCTGGTCCTTGGGGGAAGCCGGTGTCCGCCCTTGCGCGGGGTCCACTCAACTTTCCTGCCCAGCCTAACGGCAGTCCGGCCGGTCGTGTTCCCGGGGGGCACATCCCTGGTCGCCCCGCCCACTCGACCTCGCCGCGCATCCGCCGACCACGCCGCATCCCGCGAGGAAGGGTGACGCACCGCGCGGTCGGCGCCGTGGCTGTCCACAGACCTGGGCGGACCGACCACCACGCGCACCGCCGTCGCCCAGACTCCCGCCGTGCACCCCCTCCTCCGCGCCGCGACCGAGCGCCAACTGGGCCTGTTCACCGCCGCCGATGCCCGCCGCGCCGGCTACGGCCACCCGGAGATCAGGCGTCACCTGGCCGCGGGCACCTGGGCGCGACTGCGCCGCGGCGTCTACGCGACCGCCGAGACGATCGCTGCCGCCGACACCGCTGCGCGGCGGCACGTCCTCGACTGCCTCGCCGTGCTGCTGGACCTCGGCCGCCCTCTGGCCGTGGTGAGCCACGGCTCCGCCGCCCGGCTGCACGGCTTCACCGTGCGTCGCGACCTCGATCCGACCGTGCGCCTCACCGACCCGTCGTCGTGGCGGCACGGACGCGGCTCCCTCGTGGCCCGCGCGCCGCTCGCCGCCCACGACCTGGTGGGCCGGCACCCCTTCGGCGCGACCGCTGCAGCCCGGACGCTCGTCGACTGCGCACGCGAGTGGGACCTCGACGACAGCGTCGTCGCCATGGACGCGGCGCTCCTGGCCGAGCGGGTCACCGCCGGCGACCTCCGGTCCGCGGCCGCCGCGGCGGGGAGCCGGCCGGGGGGTATCGCGGCCCGGCGCGCGGTGGGGCTCGCCGACGGGCGCGCGGAGTCGCCGCTGGCGAGCCGCGGCCGGGTCCGCATGCTCGGCGCCGGGCTCCCGCCGCCCGAGCTGCAGGTGGAGATCCGGGCCGAGGGCCGGCTCGTCGGCGTGGTCGACGCCTGGTTCGACGCCGCCGCCGTCGCGGTGGAGTTCGACGGGAAGGTCACGTACACCGATCCGTGGCGCGGGCGGACGCCCGCCCAGGTCCTCTGGGAGGAGAAGCGCCGCGAGGACGAACTGCGCGCGCTCGGCATCCGCGTGGTCCGGGTGGCTGACGAGGACGTCGACCGCGGCTGGCCCCGGATCGAGACGCGGCTGCGCGACCTGCTCGCCACCCGGGGCCCGGTATCGCGCACGTTCCGTGCGACCCCCCGGGACCGGAGCCGTCGCCGCGCCGGCTGACCGGTCCTCCTCGCCGCGGATCCGCCGACCACGCGGCACACCGCGAGGAGGAGGACCGCACCGCGCGGTCGAGCGAGCCGGGCGGGGGTGGGCGCGGCGCACGGGGAGCGGCGGCGAAGTCGTTGCTCAGCGCCCGGGGTTACCAGTGAGTAGCCCGTGTCGGGGCCAGCTATCGTGCGACGCAGTGCGGGCAGCGGCGCCCGCACGCGATCCGCGCGCCGGCCACCAGCCGGGGCGGGCGACGGTTCGGGCACCAACCAGCGCCCTGTCGCCACCGCGCGGCCGACGCGAGTCAACCGGCGCCGCCAGGCGTACGGGGGAGGAAAACATGACGGGCCCCTTGCAGATCGTCCTGGGCACGATCAGCGTCCTGTTCCTGATCGTGGCTTCCGTGATGGCCTACCGGGCCGTGCGGGCGATGGTGCGGATCATCCGCACCGGCCAACCCGACGGCACCCGGTTCGGCCCGTTTTGGCCGCGCATGAAGACGCTGGTGGTCGAGTCGCTGGCGCACACCCGCATGCTCAAGTGGACGCCCCAGGGGATCGCCCACTGGTTCGTCTTCGTCGGCTTCTACGGCCTGTTCCTCACGCTGATCGAGGCCTTCGCCGAGGTGTTCAACCCCGCGTTCCACCTGCCGCTCATCGGCGCGTGGAGTGTGTGGAACCTCTTCGTCGACTTCATCGGCACCGCTACGGTCCTCGGGATCCTCGTCCTGATCGCGCTCCGTCAGCGCGACCACCCGCGCCGGAAGGGCCGGAGCAGCCGGTTCGCCGGATCCAACGAGGGCCGCGCCTACTTCGTCGAGTCCGTCGTCCTGCTGGTCGGCCTCTGCATCCTGGGCATCCGCGCGGCGAAGATCGCCTCCGGCCTGGACTTCGCGCCCACCTGGTCGCATCCGGTGTCCAGCGCGCTGTCGACCTTCTTCCCGGACAACCCGGACCTGGTCTCCATCATCGCGTTCATCAAGATCGTGGTGTCGCTGACCTGGCTGGTCGTGCTCAGCCGCACCCTGAACATGGGCGTTGCCTGGCACCGGTTCAGCGCCTTCCCGAACATCTACTTCAAGCGGGAGGGCACCAGCGGCGCCCCGGCGCTCGGCCCGATGCTGCCGATGACCTCGGGTGGCAAGCCGATCGACTTCGAGGACCCGGGCGAGGACGACGTCTTCGGTCGCGGCAAGATCGAGGACTTCACCTGGAAGGGGATGCTGGACTTCACCACCTGCACCGAGTGCGGGCGGTGCCAGAGCCAGTGCCCGGCGTGGAACACGGGCAAGCCGCTCAGCCCCAAGATGGTGATCATGGACCTCCGCGATCACCTCTACGCGAAGGCCCCCTACCTCCTGGGCGAGAAGACGGCGTCCGAGTCGGCGCCCGACTACGACCTCCTCAAGCCCAGCGACGAGCAGGTCTGGGCGTCGGGCTACGCCCGGATCGAGGGCACCAACGACGCCCAGGCGCACCGCCCGCTGGTCGGCACCCTCGAGGAGGGCGGGGTCATCGACCCCGACGTCCTGTGGAGCTGCACCAACTGCGGCGCCTGCGTCGAGCAGTGCCCGGTGGACATCGAGCACGTCGACCACATCAACGACATGCGCCGGTACCAGGTGCTGATCGAGTCGAACTTCCCGTCCGAGGCCGGCGTCATGCTGCGGAACATCGAGAACCGCGGCAACCCGTGGGGCATGGGCGGGAGCGCCCGCACCGACTGGATCAAGGAGGTCGACTTCGACGTCCGCGTCGCCGACGGCCCGCTGCCCAACGAGGTCGAGTACCTGTTCTGGGTCGGCTGCGCCGGCGCCATCGACGACCGCGCCAAGAAGGTCACCAAGGCCGTCGCGGAGCTGCTGCACACCGCCGGCGTCGAGTTCGCCGTCCTCGGTGACGGCGAGACCTGCTCCGGCGACCCGGCCCGCCGCCTCGGCAACGAGTTCGTCTTCCAGATGCAGGCGATGCAGAACGTCGAGACGCTCGACGGCGTCTTCGAGGGCCGGGTGCCCGGCACCCGCAAGATCGTGGCCACCTGCCCGCACTGCTTCAACACCCTGGGCCGGGAGTACCCGCAGGTGGGCGGCGAGTACGAGGTCGTCCACCACACCCAGCTGCTCGGCAAGCTGGTGGAGGAGGGCCGGCTGACCCCCGTCACGCCGGTCGACCGCAAGGTGACCTACCACGACCCGTGCTTCCTGGGCCGGCACAACAAGGTCTACACCCCGCCGCGCGAGATCCTCGACTCCGTCCAGGGCCTCACCACCCAGGAGATGCACCGCTGCAAGGACCGCGGCTTCTGCTGCGGCGCCGGTGGTGCGCGCATGTGGATGGAGGAGAAGATCGGCAAGCGGATCAACGTCGAGCGCACCGAGGAGGCGCTCGAGCTCGATCCCGACGTCATCTCCACCGCGTGCCCGTTCTGCATCACCATGCTGTCCGACGCGCTCACGGCGAAGAAGCAGAACGGTGAGGCCGGCGAGCACGTCGAGGTCCTCGACGTCAGCCAGATCCTGCTCCGCTCGCTGACGCCGGTCGGCGTGAGCGCCCCGGGCGAGGAGTCCGGCGCGGACGTCGGCACCAAGGCCGACGACGTGGTCGGGCTCGACTCCGCGGCCACGGAGCACGACCCGAAGGGCTGATCCACCCGCACGACCGCCGACGGCGCGCGCTCCCCGCGAGGGGGACGCGCGCCGTCGTCGTTCCGGCGGTCCACCGCACCGGCCCGGCATGGTTGCGGTACGCACCCACCCGGGGCGGGTGTGGGCCACGTCATGGAGGACGATCGAGCGAGTGACCAGCACCGCCCCGTCCGCCGTGGCAGGACCGGCCGGCGGGACGGCCCGCCGAGGCCTGACGCTCGTCGCGGTGGCCATCGTGCTCACGGGCCTGAACCTGCGCACCGCCGTCAACAGCGTCGGGCCGGTGCTCGAGGAGATCCAGCGCGGGCTGGGCCTGTCCAGCAGCCTGGCCGGACTGGTCACGTCGCTGCCGGTCCTGTGCTTCGCCGCCCTGGCGTTCGCCGGGCCCCCGTTGTCGGCGCGTTTCCGCGACTCGCACGTCCTGGCCGGCGCGATGCTGGCCATGGCCGCCGGGCTGGTGCTCCGCAGCGTCGCCGGCTCGTTCGCGGTCTTCGTGCTCGGCACCGCGGTGGCCATGACCGGCGGCGCGCTGGGCAACGTCCTGCTGCCGAGCATCGTGAAGCGGTACTTCCCGCACCGCACCGGCCTGCTGGTCGGCGCCTACAGCACCGCCCTGAGCGTGGGCGCCGCGGTGGCCGCGGTCGTCACCCAGCCCCTCGCCGACGCGGTGGGGCCCGGCGGCTGGCGCTGGGCGCTCGGGGTGTGGGCGGTCCTGGCGCTGGTGGCGGCGCTGCCCTGGCTGCCGGTGCGGCCGGCGCCCGGCGCGTCCCGCGCCTCGCACACCGCCGTCCCGCTGCGGTTGCTGCTGCGCAGCCGCCTGGCCGTGGCGCTCACCGTGTTCTTCGGCCTCCAGGCCATGCAGGCGTACGTGATCGTGGGCTGGTCGGCCCAGTACCTGCGGGACACCGGGCTGAGCGCCGCCACCGCCGGGCTGCTGCTCGGGATCAACTCGATCGTCGCGATCCCGGTGAACGCGGTCGTGCCGGTGCTCACCGTCCGGGCGCGCCTGCAGTGGCCGCTGCTGTGCGTCCTCATGGTCTGCTACGCCGTCGGCTGGCTGGGCCTGTGGACGGCGCCGCTGGCCGCCCCGTGGCTGTGGATGATCCTGCTCGGCTTGGGGCTGGGCACCTTCTCGATGGTGCTGTCCCTGCTCGGGCTGCGGGCCCGCACCCCGGTGACGACCGCCGCGCTCTCCACGGTCACCCAGGGCTGGGGCTACCTGATCGCCGGTGTCGGGCCGCTCCTGGTCGGCGTGCTGCGCGGGGTCACCGGCGGCTACGACGGCATGTTCGTGCTGATGCTCGCCGGCGTCGCCGGGCTGTGGGCGCTGGGGTGGCTGGTGACCCGCGACCGGCACGTCGACGACGAGCTGCCCCCGTGGCTGCCCGGCCCGCGGCAGGGCGACGCCGACGCCGACGCCGGCGACATCGAGGTCGCCGGCGTCGAGCCTCCGGTCAGCCCGCGGGCGGAGCGGGACGGCGCGTCTCCGCGCGGGTGAAGTTGCGGAAGGCCCGCGACGGCGTCGGCCCGCGCTGGTCCTGGTACCGGGAGCCGTAGACCGCCGACCCGTACGGGTGCTCGGCGGCACTGGTCAGCCGGAACAGGCAGAGCTGGCCGATCTTCATGCCCGGCCACAGCGTGATCGGCAGGTTCGCCACGTTGGACAGCTCCAGCGTGATGTGCCCGGAGAACCCCGGGTCGACGAAGCCCGCCGTCGAGTGGGTGAGCAGTCCCAGCCGGCCCAGCGAGCTCTTGCCCTCGAGCCTGGCCGCCAGGTCGTCGGGGATGCTCACGACCTCCAGCGTGGAGCCGAGCACGAACTCCCCCGGGTGCAGGACGAAGGGGTCGTCGCCGTCGGGCTCGACCAGGGTGGTGAGGTCGTCCTGCTGCTTCGCCGGGTCGATGTGGGTGTAGCGCGCGTTGTTGAAGACGCGGAAGAACCGGTCCAGCCGCACATCGATGCTCGACGGCTGCACCAGCCCCGGGTCGTAGGGCTCGATGCCGAGGCGTCCCCCGGCGATCGCGGCCGTGATGTCGCGGTCGCTCAGCAGCATGGCGCGGAGTCTAGGGAACGCCGGCTGCCCTCCCTCCGGGTGAACCGGCCCCCGCGGACCTCAATCCCACCGGTGGGTGGGCCGACGTGACGAGGAGGCGCCCGCCGCGACCCGTGCCCCCGGTCCCGGCGCGCGCTCCGAGCCACCGCGCCCCGTCCGACTTCCCCGTGCGGACGGGGCGCGGTGCCCGCTCCCGAGGGTCCCGGACGACGTCCCGGCTGCCGATGTACCGGAGGCAACCGGACGACCCCAGGGAGACCTCCACGTGCTCGACACCAGGCCGGCGCCTCGCGGCCCCCGTGCTCCCGTCCGCCCCACCGGGCGGGAACGGAGCTTCTCCGCCGACGAGCTGATCGTCTCGAAGACCGACCCGCGGGGTGTCATCACCTACGCCAACGACGTCTTCCTCCGGGTGAGCGGGTACGGCCAGGAGGAGGTGCTCGGACAGCCGCACAACCTCATCCGGCACCCCGAGATGCCGCGGGCCGTCTTCAAGCTCCTGTGGGACACCCTGGGCGCCGGCCAGGAGGTGTTCGCCTACATCAACAACCTGGCCGTCGACGGCGGCCACTACTGGGTGCTGGCCCACGTGACGCCCTCCTACGACGCCGCTCACCGGCTCACCGGCTACCACTCCAACCGCCGCCGGCCCGCGCGTGGCGCGGTGCAGCGCATCGTGCCGATCTACCAGCGGCTGCTCGCCGAGGAGCGGCGGCAGCCGAACGCCCGCGCCGCGGTCGAGGCGTCGGCGCGGGTGCTCGCCGACGTGCTGGCCGAGCAGGGGCAGACCTACGAGGAGTTCGTCTGGTCGGTCATCAACCGGGAGGAGAGCTGAGATGGGCATCCGATCCGCCCGCGGCGCCGACACCGACGAGCTGGCGGTGTACCGCGCGTTCGTGCGCCAGCTGACCGCGGCCTGCGAATCGGCGTCCCGTGGCGACCTCGAGGCCCGCAGCCGCCTGGAGCCCGACGCCGGCGCCGTCCCCGAGCTCGCGGCGCTGCACCACGCCCTCAACCGGGTGCTCGACGTCTCGGACGCGTTCGTGCGCGAGTCCTCCGCCGCCCTGGGCTCGGCGGCCGAGGGCCGCTTCCACCGCACGCTGCTCACCACCGGGCTGCACGGCTCGTTCCGGCGCGGCGCCGTCGACATCAACGCCGCCCGCACCGCCATGCGCGAGAACGCCGGGCGGGTCACCGAGGCGCAGAGCAGCCGGCTGCGGCTGGCCGACGACTTCGAGTCGGTGGTGCTGTCGATGTCCGAGCAGGTGGCGACGGCGTCGACGGAGCTGAGCGCCTCGGCGTCGGGGCTGACCGCCGCGGCATCGGCGGCGACCGCGGAGGTGGGCACCGCGCGGGGCACCATCGGCTCGCTCACCCGCTCGTCGGCCGAGATCGCGGAGATCATCGCGCTGATCGACTCGGTCGCGGCCCAGACCCGGCTCCTCGCCCTCAACGCCACCATCGAGGCCGCCCGCGCCGGTGAGGCCGGCAAGGGGTTCGCCGTCGTCGCCTCCGAGGTCAAGGACCTGGCCGACCAGACCGGCCGCGCGACCGAGCGGGTCACCGCCCAGGTCGAGCAGATCCGCCAGGCGTCGGAGGACGTCGCGGAGGTGATGAGCAGCGTCGGCGCGACCGTCGACGAGATGAACGGCCTCGTCGACGGCATCGCCGCCGCCGTGGACGGATCGGGCTCGCTGAACACCGGGGCCGACGACGTCACGGGGCTGTCGCGGATGGCGGAGACGCTGCGGTCGGAGGCCACCGGCTTCCTGGCGGAGATGCGCCGCTGATCCGGGGCGCTTGCCGCGGGGACGGGGCGACCAGGTAGTCTCGTCCTCGAACGCGGGTGTAGTTCAATGGTAGAACATCAGCTTCCCAAGCTGACAGTGCGAGTTCGATTCTCGTCACCCGCTCCACGACGCCCCGAGGCCCCGGTCCACCGACCGGGGCCTCGTCGCGTCCGGGGGTGCGGCCGGCCGGTCAGGCGGGCAGCAGCAGCGCGGCGTACAGCGTGAGCCCGGGGCCGAACGCCATGGCGACGATCGGGCCGTCGACGTCGGCCAGCTCCTGCAGGACCAGCAGCACGGTGGCCGAGGAGCAGTTGCCGTGCTCGGCGAGCACCCGGCGGGAGGCGCCCACCTGCTCCTCGGTGAGGCCGAGCTCGTCGCGGACGACGTCGATGATCCGCGGGCCGCCCGGGTGCACGGCCCAGCCTGCGACGTCCTCGGCCCGCAGCCCGGCCGCGCTCAGCAGCTCGTCGACGACGTCACCGACGTGCCGGGACAGCACGTCGGGCACCCGCGGGGACAACCCCATGCGGAAGCCCAGGTCGGTGACGTCCCAGGTCATGTGGTCGGCCGTGGAGGCGTCGGTCCGGGCGACGATCCCGGCCAGCCGGTGCCCGCGCGAGGCCCCCGGCTCGACGACCACGGCCGCCGCGGCGTCGGAGAACAGCGCGTGCGCGACGACCTGCTCGAGGTCGGCCTGGGCCGGCTGCACGTGCAGGCTGGTCAGCTCGCAGCAGAGCAGCACCGCCGGGCGGGCGCGCGCGGTGACGAAGTCGCCGACGGCGGCCAGCCCGGGGATCGCCGCGTAGCAGCCCATGTGGCCGACGAGCAGCCGCTGCAGACCCGGCGGCATGCCCAGGTCGCTGGCGAGCCGGATGTCCAGGCCGGGCGTGGCGTAGCCGGTGCACGTGGCGACGGCGAAGAGCCCGACGTCCCCCGGCGCCAGCCCGGCTGCGTCGAGCGCACCGGCGACGGCCTGCTTGCCCAGCGGCAGCGCCTCCTCGACGTACCGCGCCATCCGCGCGCCGGTGCTCCAGCCGCTGAGGTCCTCGTCCATCGGGTTGGCCACGGCGTGCCGGCGGCGCACCCCGGCACCCAGGAAGATCCGGCGGGCGGCCCGCACGCCCTCGTAGTGGGCGGCGAAGAAGCCGTCCCAGGCGGCCTGCTGGTCCAGGGTGGTGGGCAGCGCGGCGCCGGCGCCGGTGACGACGGCCGCGGTCACGGGCGCGACTCCACGGCGGACGTGCTCGGGATCATGCGTGCGACGGTACGTGCGCGGCCGCGGCGTCGCCCGCTGGTCGCTTGCGCCCGTAACCGGCGAAGACGACGGCGGTGGAGCGGAGCGGCTTCATCCGCACGCCCTCGCGGCGGCCCAGCCGCCAGGCCACCGCGTCGCGCACCGACGGGCGCAGGCCGACCAGCCGGAGGTCCAGCCCCAGCCGGTCGGCGGCGGCCAGCAGCCGCTCGCGGTCGACGAACAGCGCGGGATCGTGGATGCCCGGGGGCGGGCCGCCGGGAAGCCGCTCGGCCACCGTGACCATGAGGAACCGGCCGAGCCGGGTGGCGGCCAGCGCGTCGATCACCAGCGTGCCGCCGGGACGCAGCAGACGGGCGCACTCGGCCAGCACCGCGACGTCGTCGTCGACGTGCTCGAGGATCTCGCCGGCGACCACGACGTCGGCGCAGCCGTCGGCGAGGGGAACGGCCAGCACCGATCCGCGCACCGCCAGCACGCCGTGGGCGGCGGCCCTCCGCAGCCCCTCCAGCCCGAGGTCGACGCCGACGTGCCGGTAGCCGAGCCGCGCGACGTGCGGCGCCATGAGCCCACCGCCGCAGGCGAGGTCGACCAGGACCGCGCCCGGTGCCGCGGCGGGCGGGATGTGCTCGGCCCGCGAGGCGGCCAGCCAGTGGAGGGCCGCGAACCCCCCGGCGGGCTCCCACCACTGGTCGGCGAGCTCGTCGTACTGAGCGGGGTCGTTGCGCGGTAGGACGGTGTCTCGCACGGCGGGCCTAGCCCTTCTTGAGCGGATCGTGCCCCCAGTTCATCAGGGAGTACCGCCACCGGGAGGTCTCGACGTCCTCCTCGGCCGGGCGCTGGGCGAGGTGGCGCGCCACGTAGCCGTGGACCTTGCGCATGTGGGCGAGGTCGTCGTCGGTGAGGTCGTCCTTCTTCGTGCGCAGCAGGTCGACGATGCGCCGGCCGGAGGCGTGGCCGGTGGACTCGCCGTCGCCGTCCTTCTGCCCGACGGCCTGCGACTCGTCGGTCACCAGCCACTCCTCCAACTCGCCGGCGGTCATGTTCACCGCCTCGCGGAACTCGCGCCGGACGTCGTCGTGGTCCTCGCTGGTCATCGTTCCTCCGCTCGGTCGTCGTCCACCCGTACCGCGGCGCCGTCCGGGGGAAACGGCGGATCTGGTACTGCTGGTCCTCTGCCCAGCCCCGGAGGTCCGCCCGTGTCCGTCACCGTCGTCGGCAGCCTGAACGAGGACGTCCTGGTGGCCGTCGACCGGCTGCCCGGGCGCGGGGAGACCGTCGTCGCCCGCGCCGCCACCGCGGCCCCGGGCGGCAAGGGCGCCAACCAGGCCGCCGCCGCCGGGTTGCTGGGGCCGGGCGTGCACATGGTCGGCCGGGTGGGCGAGGACGCGGCCGGCCACCGCCAGCTGGCGGCGCTGGCCGCGTCGCGGGTGAACGTGGGCCGGGTGCTGCGCACCGCCGGCGCACCGACCGGCAGCGCCACGATCCCGGTGGAGGAGGGCAGCGGCGAGAACCTGATCGTCGTCGTGCCGGGTGCCAACGGGCGGCTGACGCCGGAGGACGTCGACGTGGCCTCGGTGCGCGAGGCCCGGGTGCTGCTGCTGCAGCTGGAGGTGCCGATGGCGGCGGTGGAGGCGGCCGCGCGGATCGCGACCGGCACCGTCGTGCTCACCCCCGCTCCCCCGCAGCCGCTGCCTGCCGGGCTGCTCGGCCGGGTGGACGTGCTCGTCCCGAACGAGCACGAGCTGGTGGAGCTGGCCGGCGCCGGGCCGGGCGACCGCTCCCCCGCCGAGCTCGCGGAGCTGGCCCGCCGGGTGACGCCGGGCGCCGTGGTGGTCACGCTCGGCGCGCGCGGCGCCCTGGTGGTCCCCTCCGACGGTGGCCCGGTGGTGCTGCAGGCGCCACCGCCGGTGGTCGCGGTCGACACGACCGGGGCCGGCGACTGCTTCTGCGGCGCGCTGGGCCAGGCACTGGCCTCCGGTGCCGGGCTCCCGGACGCGGTGCGGCACGCGGTCGCGGCGGCGGCGCTGTCCACGACCGGGCCGGGGGCGCGCGGTGCACTCCCCGACGAGGACGCCGTGCGGGCGCTCCTCCCCCGCGTGCCGGAGGCGACCGCGTCGGCTGAGCTGCGGTTCACCGGCCGGGGGACCGGGCACAGTCCCATCCGATCGGTGAACCGACGAGGAGGAACCCCATGAGCGAGCCCCACCGCACGCCGCACAGCGCCGAGCGCGCCGAGGGCGACCCGGCCGGCGAGGAATCCGGCAGCGGCCGCACGCCGCACCCGGAGGAGCCGGCCGAGGGCCGGCAGGACGCCGCGGGCGGCGGCGCGGACACCCCCGACGTCTGACCCCCGGCGGGGCCGGGGCGCGGGCGCCGATCCGGTCTCCCCGGGGACCCGTGGGCCGCCCGCACCGTGGCCCGAGAATGATTGTCAGTGGCAGTACGATCGGATCCGTGACCGCCCGAGCCTCGACCCCCGCGACCCCGGGGGCGGTCGGAGCGCTCCCCGGCGGCCCCGCCTCCGGTGCCTCCGTCCCGTGGCAATCCGCTCGGCGCCAGGACGCCGCCGACGCGCTCCGGACGGCTCCGTGAGCCTGCCGGCGGTCGCGGCGGCCCGGCCCGGCACCGCTCCCGCCGACCGTCCGCCCGCGCTGGTCCTCGACGACGTCCACGTGGCGCGGGGCGGCCGGACGGTGTGGTCGGAGGGCAGCCTCTCGGTCGCGGCCGGTGCCGTCGTCGGTGTGATCGGCCCGAACGGCGCCGGCAAGACGACCCTCTTCCAGGTGGTCCTCGGCCTGCTGCCGGTCACCTCCGGCCGGGTCGAGGTGCTGGGCGCGCCTCCCCGCCGGGGGAACCGCCGCATCGGCTACGTGCCGCAGAACTACACCGCCGCGCTGGGCGAGGCGGTCCGTTGCCGCGACCTGGTCACCCTCGGGCTCACCGGCACCCGTTTCGGGCTTCGCCGCACATCGGCCGCCGAGCGCGCCCGGGTCGACTCCGCCCTGGAGCGGGTGGGGGCCACCGGCTTCGCCGACCGACGGATGTCCGAGCTCTCCGGCGGCCAGCAGCAGCGGGTGGCGATCGCCCAGGCCATCGTCGACGACGCCGACCTGCTGCTGCTCGACGAGCCGCTGGCCAACCTCGACCTGCGCAACCAGCAGGAGGTCGTCCAGCTGCTGGGCGACCTGCACCGGGAGCGGGACGTGACGATCATGGTCGTGGCGCACGACCTCAACCCGCTGCTGCCGGTCCTGACCGAGGCGATCTACCTGCTCGACGGCCACCCGCACCACGACCCGATCACCGACGTGGTGCAGGAGGACCTGCTCACCCACCTCTACGGGACGCCGGTCGGGGTCGTGCGCACCGCGCAGGGCGATCTGTTCACCCGCGCCACCTGGCGGGACCCCCGGCCGTGACCCTCACCCTCGCCGCCGTGGAGTTCCAGTCGAACTGGCTGGACGTCCTGCAGGCACCGTTCATGCGTCACGCACTGATCGGCGGCTCCCTGGTCGCGATCGCCGCCGGGCTGCTCGGCTACTTCGTGATCACGCGGCAGAACGCCTTCGCCGCGCACGCCCTGGCCCACATCGGCTTCCCCGGGGCCACGGGCGCGATCCTGGTCGGCGCTCCGGTGACCCTCGGCCTCGCCGTCTTCTGCGTCGTCGGCGGGGTGCTCATCGGCCTGCTGGGGCGGCGGGTGGCCGACCGGGAGATGGCCACGGGCACGATCCTGGCGCTGGCGACGGCGCTGGGCGTGCTGTTCGCGTCGCTGGCCAGCGCGAACGCCAGCACGACGACGGCGGTCCTGTTCGGCAACCTGCTCGCGATCACCACCGACCAGCTCGTCGTCTACGGGCTGTTCACGGCGGTGGTGGTGCTGGCGCTGGCCCTCATCGCGCGCCCGCTGGTGTTCGCCTCGGTGGACCCTGCCGTCGCCGAGGCCCGGGGGGTCCCCGTGCGGGCGCTCGGACTGGCCTTCGTCGTCCTGCTGGCGCTCACCATCACCATGGCCGTGCAGGTGGTGGGCACCCTCCTGCTGTTCGCGCTCGTGGTGACCCCGGCCGCCACCGCGCTGCGGGTCACCGCCCGCCCGGGGCGCGTGGCCGCGCTCGCCGTGGCGCTGGCGCTCGGCTCGGTCTGGGGCGGGCTGGTGCTGGCGGCGATGGTGAACCTGCCGCCGAGCTTCCTCATCGTGGCCCTGGCCGTCCTGGCGTGGATCGTGGTCCTGGTGGCGACCGGACCCCGGGCCGCCCGGCGGGTCAACCGACCGTTGCCGGACACCCACCACGCGCACGCGCATGCGCACTGAGGTGCGGGCGGTGACCGACGTCTCAGCGCCCACCGGTTTCGGGCGGGACCCTGCCAGGGCAGGGTCGGGAACATGGAGAAGACCCTGAACCAGCACCGGTCCACCGAGGAATCCGCCACCGCAGCGCACGAGGACGCCCGCACCGAGGCGACGGTCCGCGCCGTCGCCCAGCTGCTCGCCAACCCGCGCCGCACGCGCCGCGACTGATCGATCCCGGAGCCGGGCAGGCCACGCACGGTAATCACATCGGTACCACAGCCCCCCGGCGCCCCGGGCAACCCGCGCGCCTCTCGTCACCCAGCGCGACCAGGACGGCGTGCCGCGAACTGCTCCGTCACGTCCTGGTGCACCATCGATGACGTGACCGCCGCCCTGCCCCTCGCCGCCGACGACACCTCGGCACCGGTCCGCCGCAGCCGCGCCGAGCGGCAGGCGATCGTGCTGGACACCGCGGAGCGGCTCTTCTCCAGCCGCAGCTCCCGTAGCGTCGGCATGGACGAGCTGGTCCGCGAGACCGGCCTGGGCAAGATGACGGTCTACCGGTTGTTCAAGAGCAAGGACGACCTCGTCGGCGCCTACCTCGCCCGCAAGGCCGCCACCGTGCTGGCCTTCATCGACGCCGAGCTGGACCGTCTCGAGGGCGACCCGCGCGCCGCGCTGCTGTCCGTCGTCGACGCCGTCGAGCGGGACGTGACCCGCACCGGGTTCCGGGGCTGCCCGTTCACCAACGTCAGCAGCGAGTACGACGACCCGCAGCACCCGGCGCGCAGCGCCGCGGCCGACTACAAGTTCGAGCTGCACACCCGGCTGGAGCGGCTGGCCGACGAGATCGTGCCGGGCAACGGGGACGACCTCGCCGCGCAGATCCACCTGATCATCGACGGCATGTACCTCTCGGGCGGCCTGCTGGGTCCCGACGGTCCCGCCGCTCACGGCCGGCAGCTGGCCGAGCGGCTGATCGAGATCGCGGCCACCCGCTCCTGACCTGCGGGCCGCTCCGGCGGCCCCCAGGATGGGCCGGTGACGAACGACCGCACCCGACCCGACCTGGACGACGCCACCGTCGAGGGGCTGGGGAAGCTCTCCGAGGCCCTCGAGACCGTCGACCAGGCGCGTGGCTTCCTGTACGCGTTCCACCAGCTCACCGGCAAGGCCGACCGGCTGCTGCAGGAGGCCGTCGACCTGCTGGGCGACGCCGGGCACACCGAGCTGGCCGGCGACCTCGACCGCGACCTGGTCGGCCGCAACGTCATCGCCGACCGGTGGACCTTCCAGATCGTCGAGGACTTCGACGACAACTACTGGGCCACCTTCCGCGCCTTCGACGCCCGGGCCCGCGACGAGCTGTCCGGCGGCGACCGGCACGTGTTCGAGGCCCGCATGAAGCAGCGCGAGCGCACCCAGGGCCACCCCGCGCACGAGGCCGGCCCGGCGCTCAGCGACTGAGGAGCAACCGGGGCCGGCAAGTGGCCGCGGTGTCGCCCGGAGGGCGACAATGAGCAGGTGACCATGCCCGACGAGAACAACGTAGGCTCCGACCGCGACGCCCAGCCGCTCGGCGCGCAGAAGGCACCCGGCGAGGACCGCGACTCGCTCGGCGCCACCGAAGGGCCGGCCGACGGCATCGCCGGCCCCGCCTACCCGCCGGCCGACACCGAACCGGACGCCCAGTGACCGGCCCCGACCAGCGCCCGGCGGCCGGCAGGTCCGACGATCCGTACGACGTGGGGCTGGGGCAGCAGAACTCCGCCGGCACGCCGCTCAGCGACCCTGCGCAGCCGGCGGCCGCCGAACCGGCGCCCGCCCCCGCCAAGGAGAAGCACACCGGCCGCGCGATCGGTCGCACGCTGGCGCTGGTGCTCCTGCTGTTCGTCACCGTCGTCCTGGTGCTGTTCGTGGTGTTCAACGGCCAGACGGTGCAGATCAGCCTCGTCTTCACCGACGTCCAGGCACCGCTGGTGGTCGCGCTGGTCATCGCGGCCGCACTGGGCGGGCTGCTGGTGTGGCTCGCCGGCATCGCCACCCGGGCCCGGCGCCGCCGCCGCTGAACCCGGTTCCGACTCACCCCGAGGGGCGTGTCGGCTCAAGTGCTTGCTCCTTCCTACCGACCAGTAATAGCGTTTGTTACTAGTCGGTAGGAATCGCCGGCCGTCGGCAAGGAGCACGGGAGCCAGCGCGCATGAGTCACTACACCGCCAACCTGCGGGATCTCGAGTTCAACCTCTTCGAGTTCCTGGACACGAAGGACCACCTCGGCACCGGGCCGTTCGCGCAGATGGACGCCGAGACCGCCCGTGGCGTGCTCGCCGAGATCCGCAAGCTCGCCGAGGGCCCGATCGCCGCGTCGTTCGCCGACGCCGACCGCAACCCGCCGGTCTTCGACCCGGCCACGCACTCGGTGACGCTGCCCGAGTCGTTCAAGAAGTCGGTGCAGGCGCTCAACGACGGCGAGTGGTGGCGGCTGGACCTCTCGGAGGAGCTGGGCGGGTTCGGCGCCCCGGCGGCGCTCACCTGGGGCGCCTACGAGATGGTGCTCGGCGCGAACCCCGCCGTCTTCATGTACGGCTCCGGCCCCGGCTTCGCCCAGACCCTGTTCGACCTGGGCACCGAGGACCAGAAGAAGCTGGCCCGCCTGATGATCGACAAGGGCTGGGGCGCCACCATGGTGCTCACCGAGCCCGACGCCGGCTCCGACGTCGGCGCCGGCCGCACCAAGGCCGTGCAGCAGCCCGACGGCTCCTGGCACATCACCGGCGTGAAGCGCTTCATCACCTCCGCCGAGCACGACCTCAGCGACAACATCATCCACCTGGTCCTGGCCCGCCCCGAGGGCGCGAAGGCCGGCACCAAGGGCCTG
The DNA here is from genome assembly GCF_039679125.1 of Blastococcus sp. HT6-4. Lineage (NCBI taxonomy): Bacteria > Bacillati > Actinomycetota > Actinomycetes > Geodermatophilales > Geodermatophilaceae > Blastococcus > Blastococcus montanus. The sequence continues at coordinate 4,038,908 of NZ_CP155551.1, forward strand.
TCGCTGTTCGTCGTCCCCAAGTTCCACGTCGACCTCGAGACCGGCGAGCTCGGCGAGCGCAACGGCGCCTACGTCACCAACGTCGAGAAGAAGATGGGCCTCAAGGTCTCCACGACCTGCGAGGTCACCTTCGGCGACGGCCCGGTGCCGGCCCAGGGCTGGCTCGTGGGCGAGGTGCACGACGGCATCGCGCAGATGTTCAGGATCATCGAGTACGCCCGCATGTTCGTCGGCACCAAGGCGATCGCCACGCTCTCGGCCGGCTACCAGGTGGCGCTGGACTACGCGAAGAACCGCGTCCAGGGGGCCGACCTCACCGCCACCAGCAAGGACGCCCCGCGGGTGACCATCACGCACCACCCCGACGTCCGCCGCTCGCTGATGCTGCAGAAGTCCTACGCCGAGGGCATGCGTGCGCTGTACCTGTACGCCGCGAGCTTCCGCGACCAGGTCACCGCCGCCGAGGCCGAGGGCACCGCGGAGAGCGCGGACGCGACGCTGGCCGAGCGGGTCAACGACCTGCTGCTGCCGATCGTGAAGGGGTTCGGCTCCGAGCGGGCCACCCAGCTGCTCACCGCCGAGTCGCTGCAGACCCTGGGTGGCTCCGGCTTCCTCCAGGACTACCCGATCGAGCAGTACATCCGCGACTCCAAGATCGACACCCTCTACGAGGGCACCACGGCGATCCAGGGTCAGGACTTCTTCTTCCGGAAGATCGTCAAGGACGGCGGCGTCGCCCTGACCTGGCTGGCGTCGCAGATCCAGTCCACGATCGACGCCGAGGCGGGCAACGGCCGGCTCAAGGAGGAGCGGGCGCTGCTGGCCACCGCCCTCTCCGACGTCCAGGGCATGCTCACCGCCATGTTCGGGCAGCTGACCGCGGCCCAGGAGGACATGACCAGCCTCTACAAGGTCGGGCAGAACACCTCCCGCCTGCTGCTCGCCGTCGGCGACCTGGTCACCGCCTGGCTGCTGGTCCGCCAGTCCGGGGTGGCCCTGGCCGCGCTGTCGGGCGAGGTCAGCGAGAAGGACCGCCACTTCTACGAGGGCAAGCTCGCCGCCACCCGCTTCTTCGCCACCCAGGTGCTGCCCCGGCTGAGCTCCGAGCGGGTCGTCGTCGAGAACACCGACAACGCCCTCATGGAGGTCGACGAAGCCGCCTTCTGATCCCCGCACCCCGGCGGCGGCCGTCTCCCTTCCCGGGAGACGGCCGCCGGCCGTTTCGCGACGCCGCCGGCGGGCATGGGCCCGGGGGACAGCGCCGACGGACAGGAGGCCGGCATGACCGATCCGCAGGGCAGCGACCGCATCCAGCAGGACGTCCCCACCTCGTCCGGCACCGGGGACAACAGCGACCTCGCCTCGTCGTTCGACGACGTGCCCCTGACCGCGGACGACGCGATCGAGCGGGACGCCGCCCAGGGCGACGACCTGCCCGCCCGCGCGGACGGCGACATCGCCCGCGCCACCCGGGCCGGCGCGTCCGGCGAGGTGCCCGCCCCCACCAACCGATCCGGAGACGACGGCCGATGACCGAGTCCCAGCCGACCGGCTACCGCGAGTCCCCCGACACCGCCGACGACGGCAGCACGCCGGCCCGCGGCGACGACGAGGTCACCCTCACCACCGACGACGACGCCCAGCTCGACGAGTCGGTGGCCCGCCCGGGCAACGAGGCGGACTGACCCCCCGCTCCACCACCTGGAGCCGCCCGCCAGGGCATGCCCGCCACCGTGCGGCACGTCACACCGGGGGCCTACCGTTCCCACCATGTCGGTCAACGGTCCCCTGGTCGGGCGGCGAGCACTCATCACCGGTGGGGCGTCGGGCATCGGCCGCGCCTGCGCGGTCCGGCTGGCCGCCGAGGGAGCCGACGTCGTGGTCGTCGACCGGGACGCCGAGGCGGCCCGGGCCGTCGCCGCCGACGTGGGGGGCACCGCGGTCACGGCGGACCTGTCCGATCTCGCCGCCGTGGACGACCTGGACCTGGCCGTCGACATCCTCGTCAACAACGCCGGCGTGCAGCACGTCGCACCCGTCCACGAGTTCCCGGTCGACCGCTTCTCCTCCATCCTGCGGCTCATGGTCGAGGCGCCGTTCCGGCTGGTCCGCGGCGCGCTGCCGCACATGTACGACCGGGGGTGGGGCCGGGTCGTGAACATCAGCTCCGTCCACGGGCTGCGCGCCTCGCCGTACAAGGTGGCCTACGTGACGGCCAAGCACGGCCTGGAGGGGCTGTCGAAGGTGGTCGCCCTCGAGGGCGCCACCCGGGGCGTCACGTCGAACTGCGTGAACCCCGCCTACGTGCGGACCCCGCTGGTCGAGGGCCAGATCGCCGACCAGGCGAAGGCGCACGGACTGTCGGAGGACCAGGTCGTCGAGCAGGTGATGCTGGCGCCGGCGGCGATCAAGCGGCTGATCGAGCCGGCGGAGGTGGCCGACGCGGTCGCCTGGCTGTGCTCACCCGCCGCTGCATCGGTCACGGGCACCTCCCTGGTGATGGACGGCGGGTGGAGCGCGCGCTGAGCCCCCGGCCGGTGCCCGGTGCCGCTGGGAGCTGTGACTCGCCGCTCTAATCTGGACGGGTGCAGCCGGTCCTCGCTCAGCCGTCGGTCCTGCCGGCGGAGGAGTGGCGGGCGCGGGCCACCGCCCACGAGGCACGTGTCGACCGGTGGGTGGCTCCCCACCGTGACCGCCGCCGCCGGGGCGAGACGCATCCCGTCCTGGACTTCCTGTTCACCTACTACTCCGAGACGCCCGGCCGGCTGCGCCGCTGGCATCCCGGCCCGGACGTGGCGCTGGCCGGTCCCGCACCGCATGCCGGCTGGCGCTGGTACGCGTCCGACGGCGGCCGGGTGCGCCTGGACGTCGACGCCTTCGCCGCCGACCGCGGCGACACCCTGCGCTTCGTCCGCAGGCTGCTCGCCGCCACGGCCTCGCGCCCGGCCTTCAGCGGCTGCTTCGGTCTGCACGAGTGGGCGATGGTGTACCGCGACACCGGGACGCGGCACCCGGTCCCGCTCCGCCTCGGGCAGCAGGGCACGGACGCCGTCGTCGAGGCGCACCCCATCCGGTGCAGCCACTTCGACGCCTTCCGCTTCTTCACCGCGCCCGCCGTCGGCCGCAACCGCCTGCAGCCCACCCGCGCGACCCAGGTCGAGCTCGAGCAGCCGGGGTGCCTGCACGCCGGCATGGACCTCTACAAGTGGGCCTACAAGCTCAGCCCGGCGACGCCGGGCGAGCTGGTCGCCGACTGCTTCCAACTCGCCGTGGAGATCCGCGAGCTGGACATGCGGGCCTCCCCGTACGACCTGCGCGACCACGGGTACGAGCCGGTCGCGATCGAGACGCCGGAGGGGAAGGCGCAGTACGTGGCCGCGCAGCGGACGTTCGCCGAACGGGGGGCGGCGCTGCGGCGACGGCTGGTGTCGGTGTGCGAGCGGCTGCTCGCTGACGCTCCCGCCGACGCCGTACCGTCGCAGCCGTGACCTCCACGCACACCGGCCGCTGGATCCGGCTCGACGGCACCACGAACATGCGGGACCTCGGCGGGCTGCCGACCACCGACGGCGGGCGGACGGCGCCCGGGCGGATCCTGCGCAGCGACAACCTCCAGACGCTCAGCGACGCCGACGTGCGGCGGCTGGTCGGTGAGATCGGCCTGCGCCAGGTGATCGACCTGCGCACCACGGCGGAGATCCTGCTGGAGGGCCGCGGGCCGCTGCGCGCCGTTCCCGAGGTGACCCACCAGCACTTCACGCTGCTGCCCGAGCGGGGCCACCACACCGACGTGTTCGCGGTGGAGGAGGAGGACGTGCGGCTCGACCTCCCGGCCGGGTGGGCGGAGTCGCTGCTGCCCCGGCAGGTCGCCGCCCACGACGAGGGCGAGCCGCCGGCCGTGCGGTCCTACCTCGGGTACCTCGGGCAGCGCTCGGACAACGTGGTCGGCGCGCTGCGGGCGCTGACCCAGGCCCAGGACGGGGCGTCGGTGGTGCACTGCGCGGCGGGCAAGGACCGCACCGGCGTCGTCTGCGCCCTGGCGCTCGCGGTCGCCGGCGTGCCGCACGACGAGATCGTGGCCGACTACGCCCTCACGGCGGAGATCATCGACGCGCTGGTCGCCAAGCTGGCCGCGTCCCCGACGTACGCCGACGACATGGTCACCCGTGACGTCTCCAGCCACACCCCGCGCGCGGAGACGATGGACCGGGTGCTCACCCTGCTCGACGAGCGGTTCGGCGGCGCGAGCGGCTGGCTCGACGCGCACGGCTTCGGCGCCGACGAGCAGGCGGCTCTCCGGGCGCGGCTGCGCGACTGACCCCGCGGGGTCACCGGCCGGCGGCTGCCACGGCGCGCCGGAGCTGCTTGTGCCGGTACATCGCCGCGTCCGCCTCGCGGAGCAGCTCGTCGGCGGTGCGGTCGCGGTCGGCGCCCAGCACGGCCACGCCGACGCTCGTGCCGACCGGCACGGGGGTGCCGTCCAGCCGGAACGGCTCGGCGAAGCAGCCGGTGACCCGGTCGGCCAGGTGGCGCGCGTCGTCGTCGTCGGCCAGGTCGGGGAGCACGACGGCGAACTCGTCGCCGCTGAGCCGGCCCACGGTGTCCCCGGGGCGCACGACGGCGCGCAGCCGGGCGGCCACCTGCCGCAGCAGCTCGTCGCCGGCCGCGTGCCCGAGGGTGTCGTTGACCTGCTTGAATCCGTCGAGATCGCAGAACAGCACGCCCGGGCGGCCGTCCTGGCCGGCGTCGGCGAGCGTGGCCTGGAGCCGCTCCAGGAACAGCACGCGGTTGGGCAGGCCGGTCAGCGCGTCGTGGGTGGCCTGGTGCCGCACGGTCTCGAGCAGACGGGCCTTCTGCAGCGCGGTGGAGGCCTGGTCGCCGACGCCGCGCAGCCGGGCGAGGACGTCGCCGTCGAGCTCCGCCGGCGCGCGGCCGGCCTCCCAGCTGGCCGTCGCCACCCCCAGGAAGGTGCTGCCGGCCAGCAGCGGCACGGCGACCACGTCCGACACGTCGATGGCGGCCATGAGCTGCCGCAGGGCCGGGCTGCTGTCGGCGGCGCGGATGATGCGCGGTTCCCGGTCGGTGAGCATCCCCACCAGCTCGGGGGTGTCCTCGGGGTGCAGCGGGGTGTTGAGGAACAGGTCCCGCGCCACCCCCGTGCCGATCGAGGACCGGCCCTGGAGCTGGCCCCGGGTCGGGTCCCAGAGCATCACCGAGGCGCTGCTGCAGCCGATCACCCGGGGCAGCGCCGCGGAGACGATGGCGCTGACGGCCGTCGGGTCGGAGGCCCCGGCCAGCTGGTGCGCGAGGGCGAGCAGCGCACCCGCCCGGTCGGCCTGCCGCCGCGCGTCCTGGAGCGCGAAGAGCAGGTCCAGAGCGGCCGCGGCGTGGCCGGCGTACGCGGCGAGCATGGTGTGCTCGTCGACCGTCGAGCCCTCGCCCGACGGATAGATCGCGGCCAGCCGGCCGTGCCGGCGGCGCGCGGAGGCCACCTCCACCACGACGGCCGTGGGGCCCAGGTCCTCACCGGCCAGGAGCCGGTCGGCCAGGTCGTCCAGGTCGTCCGCGGGGACGCCCGCCCCGTGGACCAGCGGCGGCCCGCCGTCGGGGGCGGCGACGGCGAGCAGGTGGGCCGGCGCGAGGACCGCCTCACCGGCGCGGGCGACGATGCGGTGGAGCACGGAGTCGAGGTCGTCGCTGGCGACCAGCTCGCCGGCCGCGGACTGCAGGGTGCGCAGCTGACCGCGCAGCGCGGCGAGCTCCGTATCGGCGGCCCCCCGGTCGCGGCGCCGCCGGGGCAGGCGGGACCGGCGCTCCCAGACCACGCGGTAGGTGCAGACCCGGCTGCCGTCGGCCTGGCACTGCGCGGTGGCGATGACGCCGGGCGGGAGGCCGAAGATGGTGGGCACCGTGACCGCCAGGCCGCGGGCGTACTCGCAGTCGAGCACGGAGTGGGGGTAGCCCTCGGCCAGCCGCAGGGCCATGGTCGCCGACGTCGGCGTCGTCTCCACCACCTCCATGGTGGAGACCGTGGTGAACTTGGCGGTGGTGCGCGGCAGGGTCCGGAAGACCTGGCGCGGCGTACCGAGCGCGCGCAGCACCAGGAGCAGCGAGTGGGCAAGGCCGCTCTCCACCGCTGACGCACCGATGCGGAACATGGCGTCCGGGTCGTCGAGCACGTCGATCGTCGACCGGAACAGCCTGATGCGGGTGTCGTAGCTCCACCAGCGGGACTGGTCGGCCAGCTCGTCCGCGCGGGAGGACAGCCCCGCCCCGCGGAGGACCGCCGCGACGGCGTCGTCCCCGCCGTGGCGGCGGACGTACCGGAGCACGCCGGAGGTGGTCGCGCCCGACGTCTCGCGCGCCTCCTCCGGCGGGGGTGCGGTCATGCCGCTGCCGCCCGGCGCTCCTGTACCCACCGTGCGAGCATCGGTCGGACCTGTGGACAGCTTGAGCGGAACCGACCGGTTCGGGTGAGACGGGCCCGGGTCAGCCGCGTGCCGAGGTCGGGCGGCTCGCGTGCTTGTGGCGGTACATCGCGGCATCGGCCTCCCGCAGCAGCTGCTGGGCGGTGTCGCAGCCGGCGCGGTGCACGGCGACCCCGACGCTGGTGCCCACCGCCACGTCGGTGCCCTCGAGCCGGAAGGGCTCGGTGAAGCAGTCCACGACGCGCGCGGCGAGGCCGTCGGCGTCGGCGGCGTCAGGGAGACCGGGGAGGATGACGGCGAACTCGTCGCCGCTGAGCCGGCCCACGGTGTCCCCGGGCCGCACGACGGCACGCAGCCGGGCGGCCACCTGCCGCAGCAGCTCGTCCCCGGCCGCGTGCCCGAGGGTGTCGTTGACCTGCTTGAAGCGGTCGAGGTCGCAGAAGAGCACGGCGAGGTGGGTGCGCCGGTGGGCCGCCGCGATCGCGGCGGTGAGCCGTTCCAGGAAGAGGACCCGGTTCGGCAGCCCGGTGAGCGCGTCGTGCGTGGCCTGGTGCCGCACCGTCTGGAGCAGGCGGGCCTTCTGCAGTGCGGTCGTCGCCTGGTCGCCGATCCCGCGCAGCCGGGTGAGGACCTCGCCCTCGAGGTGCACGGGGGCCTCGCCCCGGCGCCAGCCGGCGGTGGCCACGCCGAGGAAGACGCCGTCGGCGAGCAGGGGGACGGCGACGGCGTCGGTGGTACCCACCCCCTCGAGCAGCTGCCGCATGACCGGACTGCTGGTCGCGGTCCGCACGACCTGCGGCTCCCGGCTGGTCAGCATCCCCACCAGCTCGGGGACGTCCTCGGCCCGCAGCGCCGTGGCCTGCAGCAGGTCGTGCGCGGCCCCGCCCAGCCTCACCGACGAGTGCGAGCGCAGGGTTCCGGTGGTCGCGTCCCACAGCAGGATGCCTGCGGTGGTGCAGCCGACGACCCGCGGCAGGGCCTCGGTGACCAGCTCCGCCACCTCCGCCGCATCGGTCGTGGCGGCGAGCTCGTGCGCCAGTGCCAGCAGGGCGCCGGCGCGCTCGGCCTCGGTGCGCGCCTCCTCCAGCGCGATGATGAGGTCCAGCGCGGCGGCGGCGTGCCCGGCGTAGGCCGACAGCATGGCCGCCTCCTCACCCATGGCGCCGTCCCCGGCGCGGTAGAGGGCGGCCAGCCGGCCGTGCGACCGGCGGGCCGAGGCCACGTCCACGACGACGGCGCCCGGCCCGAGGTCACCGCCGTCGAGCAGGGCGGCGGCCAGCTCGGGGATCCGCTCCGGCGGCAGCCCCGAACCGTGCACCAGCGGGGCGCCGCCTCCGGGAGCGTGGACGGCGAGCAGGTAGGCCGGCGCCAGCACGGCCTCGGCGGCCCGGGACACGATGCGCTCGAGGACCGTGTCGACGTCGTCGCTGGCGACGAGGTCGCCGGCGGCCGACTGGAGGATCTGCAGCTGCCCCCGGAGGGCGTGCAGCTCGGGGTCGACGGCCGGCGTGCCACGGCGGCGCCACGGCAGTCGCGACCGGCGGTTCCAGGTCACGTGGTAGATGCACGCCTCGTACCCGTCGGACTGGCACTCCTCGTGGACCACCCGGGCCGGCGGGAGGGTGAAGATCTGCGGGACGGTGCTGAGCAGCCCCTGGGTGTAGTCGCAGTCGAGCCGGGAGTGCCGGTACCCGTCGTGCAGCCGGTAGCGGACCGTCGCCGACGTGGAGGCCGCCTCGAGGACCTCCATCGTCGAGGTGCTGCTGAACTTCTGGACGGCGCGGGGCAGCTGGCGGAAGACCTGGCGTGGCGTGCCCATGGCGCGCAGGAGGATGACCAGCGAGTGGGCCAGGCCGGTCTGCAGCACGGCCCGGCCGACGTCGAACATGGTGCGGGGGTCGTCGAGGACCTCGGTCGCGGCGGCGAACAGGGCGATCCGGGTGTCGTAGCTCCACCAGCGGGACTGGTCGTCGAGCTCGGCCGGTGTGGCGCTGATGCCGGCCTGCGCCAGCACCTGGGCGACGGCGTGGTCGCCGCCCCGGCTGCGGACGTAGCGCAGCAGTCCCCCGGTGGTGGCACCGGAGGTCTCGCGCCCGTCGGCGGGCTGCATCATCACGTCTCCCCTGCACCCGTCGCGGCAGCCCGAGTGCACTGCCGCCGCGCGGGGACGAATCGGGTGCGGCACCCACTCGACACGGATGGTGCGCGCACCGCTACAGAGTGACAGCTTTTCGTCAGTGCGGCATCTCCTGTCCCCCGAACGCATGCGACCCCGGTCTCACGGAGACCGGGGTCGGGATGTCGCGGGCCGCTCGGAGCGACCGCAGACTCAGCGGCCGAGGACGTCGCTGCTGTTCGCCAAGGTCAGGAGCTCGTCGCGCATGGCCGGGCTACTGGTGCGAGCGAGGGCCCGGTCGAGCGCCCGCCGGGTACGCGCCACCTGCCGACGCCGCCGCCAGCTGGTCGTCACGCTGCTCATGATGTGGTGCCTCTTTCGTCGGAGTTGATCGCCTGCAGCCGTAGTAACGCAGGCAGGCACCACGATAATCCGACGAAACGTCGGCGAACCTGAGACATGACCGAGGATTGGTCACCAGTTCGGGTGAGAGTCGTCACCCGGCCATGTTCGGCGCCCCATCGGCACCGGCCCCGGACGGACGACGGCGCCCGCCCCCGGAGGGGCGGGCGCCGTCGGCGGTCCGGGATCGCGTCAGCTCGGGCGCGGCACGTCCCCGCGCCAGGCACCGGTCTCGGTGCCGCGGCTCTCGATGAACTCCTTGAACTTCTTCGCGTCGGCCTTCACCTGGCGGTCGTCGAAGCCGAGCGCCGCGCCCGCCTTCTCGACCAGGCCCTCGGGCTCCCAGTCGATCTGGATCATCACGCGGGTCTTGGCGTCGTCCAGCCGGTGGAAGGTGACCACCCCGGCGTGCTTGGCCTCACCGCTCGTGCTGGTCCAGGCCACCCGCTCCTCGGGGTGCTGCTCGGTGATCTCCGCGTCGAACTCCCGCTTCACACCGTCGATGTTGGTGACCCAGTGGGTGTGGGTGGCATCGAGCTGCGTGATGCGCTCGACCCCGCCCATGAACTGGGGGAACGACTCGAACTGGGTCCACTGGTCGTAGGCGACCCGGATCGGGACGTCGACGTCGATGGCTTCCTGCACGCTGGCCACGTTCTCAGCTCCTCGTGTCGCTTGTTCGGTCGTGCACCAGCTACCCGGGGACACGAGACCCGACACGTGGGAACCGGCAGCTCAACGAAGCGCGGCGGCCAGGCTCCCCCGCACCGGCCGGCCGTCGAGCAGCAGCATCTGCGCCAGGTGGTAGGCATCCGGCTGCCCGGCCCAGGTGCCGGAGGCGGGCTCTCCGCCCGGCGTCAGCTCGTGGTGCCAGCTGCCCGTCGCGGGATCGGCGAACCGCGCCTCCCCGTGCGCCCGCCAGCGGTCGGCCAGCTCCCGGTAGCGGCGCGCTCCCGTGACCTCGGCCAGCACGGTCGCGGCCGCGACCGCCTCGCAGAGCGCCCAGTGCATGCGCGCACCGACGACGGGCCGGTCGGCCCAGTCGAGGGTGTACGGGAACCCGTCCTCCCCGTCGGCGGCCCAGCCCCGGTCGGTGGCCGCGTCGAACAGCGCGACCGCGTCCTCCAGCAGCCAGCCGGGCGGATCGGCCAGGGTGGCCCGAAGGTGCAGGCACAGCCGCGCCCACTCGAACTGGTGCCCGACCGTCACGCCGTACGGCCGGAACGGGTCGGCCGGGCGGTCGCGGTTGTACTCGGGCAGCGGCTCCCAGGCGGCCGTGAAGTGCTCGGGCAGCCGCCAGTCGCGGTCCCGCGCCCAGCCGTGGACGACCCGCCCGGCGCTGCGCAGGGCCTGCCCTCGGAGCCGGGCCGCCAGCGCCGGGTCGCCCACGGCGTCCGCCGCGGCCAGGGTGGCCTCGACGCCGTGCATGTTGGCGTTCGCACCCCGGTAGTCCGACAGCCGGGTCCAGGCCCGGTCCCACTCCTCGACCGCGAGCCCGGCGTCCTCGTCCCAGAAGTCCCGTTGCCAGACGGCGAGGGCCTCCTCGAGCAGCGCCCGCCCGCCCTCGACGCCGGCCACGGTCGCGGTCGCGCCGGCCAGGACGACGAAGGCGTGCACGTAGGCGGCCTTGGTGTCGTCGTCGGTCGCCGACCGCCAGCCGCCGTGCTCGCCGTCGTGCAGGGGTCCGGTCCGCAGTGCGTCGACGCCGTGACGGACCAGTTCGCCCGCCCCCGGCCGGCCCAGCAGGTGGGCCAGCCCGAACACGTGCGTCATCCGGGCGACGATCCACGTCTCCTGCGGCCGGCCGGGCAGCACCCGGCCGTCGGAGCCCAGGTAGCCGAAGCCGTCGGGCAGCCGCGAGCGGGCGGCGAAGTCCAGCAGCCGGTCGAGGTCGGTCACGCGGCCCAGGCTAGGGGGAGCGGTGACCGCCCCGTCAGAACGCCAGGGCGCTCCCCGGGTCGTGCAGCAGCGCGCCGACGTCGGCCAGGAACCGCGACCCCAGCTCGCCGTCGACGATGCGGTGGTCGAACGAGAGCGCCAGCTGGGTGACCTGCCGGACGCGGATCTTCCCCTTGTGCACCCACGGCATCTCCCGCACCGCGCCGAAGGCCAGGATCGCCGACTCCCCCGGGTTGAGGATCGGCGTCCCGGTGTCGACGCCGAAGACGCCGACGTTGGTGATGGTGAGGGTGCCCCCGCTCATGTCGGCCGGCGCGGTGCGCCCGGCGCGGGCGGTCTCGGTCAGTTCCCCGAGGGCCGCGGCCAGCTCGGGCAGGGTCAGCCGGCCGGCGTCCTTGATGTTCGGCACGATCAGGCCCCGCGGGGTGGCCGCGGCGATGCCCAGGTTGACCTGGCCGTGGACGACGATCTCCTGCGCCGCCTCGTCCCACGAGCTGTTCACCATCGGGTGGCGCTTCGCGGCCAGCAGCACCGCCTTGGCCACGAACAGCAGCGGGCTCACCTTCAGGTCGGCGAGCTCCGGCCGGGCGGCCAGCCGGGCGCGTAGCTTCATCATCCGCGTGACGTCGACGGTCAGGAACTCGGTGACGTGCGGCGCGGTGAAGGCGCTGGCGACCATCGCGGCCGCGGTCGCCTTGCGCACCCCCTTGATCGGGATCCGCTCCCCCCCGGTGACGACGCCCTCGCCCGTGTCCGCCGGAGCCGTGCGGGCGGCGACGGCGGCGTCGACGTCGGCCCGGGTGATGCACCCGTCGGTGCCCGAACCGGTGACCGTGGTCAGGTCGACCCCGAGGTCCTTGGCGTACTTCCGCACCGGTGGCTTGGCGAGCGGACGTGGCCCCCGGCGTCCGGGCTGGGCTCCCTGCGCCGTCGCGGCGTCCTCGCGGCGCGCCGCGGCCTCCGCCTGCCGGCCCACCTCCAGGCCCCCGTGCCGGACCGGCTTGCTGCGCATGTCCGGAGCGGTCGCCAGCAGCGGCGGGCCGTCGTCGGACGGCGGCGGTGGGCGGTCGGTGCCGCCCGAGCCGTAGTCGGCGCCGGGCAGCTCGGTGGCGCGGGCCGCGGCCCCGGCACCCGACCGCCGCGGTCGGCGCCGGGCCTCGGTGGTGCGCGGGCCGTAGCCGACGAGCACCGCCGTCCGGCCGCCGGGAGCGGAGCCGCCGATCAGGCCGTCGGCGGGCTCGGCATCGGCCGCCGGTTCTGCGGAGGTCTCGGGCTCCGGCGCGGCGCCGCCACCGCCCACGTCGATGGTGATGATCGGCGTCCCGACGTCGACCATCGTGCCGGCCTCGTGCAGCAGCTCGGTCACCGTGCCGGCCCAGGGCGAGGGCAGCTCCACGGCAGCCTTCGCCGTCTCGATCTCGCACAGCGGCTGGTTGACGGTGACCGTGTCACCGACGGCGACCAGCCACTGCAGGATCTCGCCCTCGGTGAGGCCCTCACCGACGTCGGGCAGCGGGAACTGACGGAGCGTGGACGTCTGCGTCATGGCTCAGAACCCCATCGCGCGGTCGACGGCGTCCAGCACCCGGTCGAGGTCGGGGAGGTACTCCTCCTCGAGCTTCGACGGCGGGTAGGGGGTGTCGTACCCGCCCACCCGCAGCACCGGCGCCTCCAGGGAGTGGAAGCAGGTCTCGGTCACCCGGGCGGCGATCTCGGCGCCGAGGCCGAGGGTCACCGGCGCCTCGTGGACGACGATGCAGCGGCCGGTCCGGCGCACCGACTCGAACACCGGCTCCAGATCCAGCGGCGACACCGTCCGCAGGTCGACGACCTCCAGCGACCGGCCCTCCTCCGCCGCGGCCTCCGCGGCCTGCAGGGCGGTCTTCACCATCGGCCCGTAGGCCAGCACGGTGACGTCGTCCCCGCCGTGGACCACGCGGGAGGCGAAGAGCGGGTCGGGCGTCGCGTCGACGTCGACCTCCGCCTTCTCCCAGTAGCGGCGCTTGGGCTCGAGGAAGACGATCGGGTCGGGGTGGGCGATGGCCTGCTGGATGCCCCAGTAGGCGTCCACCGGGTTGCTGACGGCGACCACCTTGAGGCCGGCGGTGTGCGCGAAGTAGGCCTCGGGGCTCTCGCTGTGGTGCTCGACCGCGCCGATGCCGCCGCCGAACGGGATGCGGATGACGATCGGCATCGGCAGCTTGCCCTTCGAGCGGGCGTGGATCTTGGCGACCTGGGTGACGATCTGGTTGTAGGCGGGGAAGACGAAGCCGTCGAACTGGATCTCGCAGACCGGCCGGTAGCCGCGCATGGCCAGGCCGACGGCGGTGCCGAGGATGCCGGCCTCGGCCAGCGGCGTGTCGACGACGCGGGCCTCGCCGAAGTCCTTCTGCAGGCCGTCGGTGATCCGGAAGACCCCGCCGAGCTTGCCGATGTCCTCGCCCATGAGGACCACCTTCGCGTCGTCCTCCATCGCCTTGCGCAGGCCGAGGTTGAGCGCCTTGCCGATCGTGAGCATCTGGCCCATCAGTGCTCGCCCCCCTCGAACGACGCCTGGTAGGCGACGAAGTCGGCCCGCTGCTGCGCCAGCTGCGGGGTCTGCTCGGCGTAGACGTGGTCGAACATCTCCGTCGGTGCCGGGGCGGGCATGTCGACGGTGCCGCTGCGGATGCGGTCGGCCAGCTCGTCGGCCTCGGCCTCGACACCCTGGAAGAACGCGGCGTCGGCGATCGAGCTGCGCGAGAGGTGGGCCTTGAGCCGGGCGATCGGGTCGCGCAGCTTCCACTCCTCCAGCTCGCTGGCCAGCCGGTAGCGGGTGGGGTCGTCGGAGGTGGTGTGCGCCCCCATGCGGTAGGTGAAGGCCTCGATGAACGTCGGGCCCTGGCCCTCCCGGGCGGCCGCGAGCGCCGACCGGGTCACGGCGAGGACGGCGAGGACGTCGTTGCCGTCGACCCGGACGCCGGGGAAGCCGAAGCCGGCGGCCCGCTGGTACAGCGGCACCCGCGACTGCCGCTCCAGCGGGACGCTGATCGCGTACTGGTTGTTCTGGCAGAAGAAGACGACGGGGGCGGAGAAGCTGGCCGCCCAGATCATCGCCTCGTTGACCTCGCCCTGGCTGGTCGCGCCGTCGCCCAGGAAAGCCAGCGCCGCGCTCTCCGCGCCGTCGCGCTGCAGCCCCATGGCGTAGCCGGTGGCGTGCAGCGTCTGCGCGCCGATCACCACGGTGTAGAGGTTGAACCCGGTGGCCACCGGGTCCCAGCCGCCGTTGTCGACGCCGCGGAAGAGGCTGATCACGTGCAGCGGGTCGACGCCGCGGGTCCAGGCGACGCCGTGCTCCCGGTAGGTGGGGAACGCCATGTCCGACTCGGCCATCGCGCGGCCGGCGCCGATCTGGGCGGCCTCCTGGCCCAGCAGCGAGGCCCAGATGCCCAGCTGGCCCTGGCGCTGCAGCGCGGTGGCCTCGACGTCCCACCGGCGGACCAGCACCAGGTCGCGGTAGAGCTCGCGGAGCTCCTGCTCGCCGATGTCCAGGGAGTAGTCGGGGTGCTCGACCCGGTCACCCTCCGGCGTGAGGAGCTGGACCAGCTCGGCCCGCTGCGGCAGGTGGGGCGCGGCGGCCCCCGGGACGGGATCGACCATCTCCGTGGTCTCGGGCAACGCTGTCACGGGTCGCGCTCCTCGTCGTCGGCCACCGCGGCCGGGGTCACCGGGGTGGCGGTGGTGCTGGACGTTCCGCACCGCCGGGTGTGGCGACGCTCACATCCATCCTGGCACGGCCGGGCGGCGGAGACCAGCCCTTGTCGAGTGCGATCTGCACATCGGGTTCTTCGTCAACTGCGCAGAAAGCGAGCCGATTCCGGCCGCCACCTGTCAGACTGCGCAACGTGTCCGAGATCGATGCCACCGACGCGCGGCTGCTCCTGGCGCTGACCGAGGACCCCCGGGCGAGCGTGATGGCCCTGTCGCAGCGGCTGGGGCTGGCCCGCAACACGGTGCAGACGCGGCTGGCCCGCCTGGAGGGCAACGGTGTCCTGGCCCCGCTGGACCAGCGGGTGCGCCCGGAGTCACTGGGCCACCACCTGGGCGCCTACATGTCGGTGCAGGTCGCCCAGCGCGGGCTCGCCGAGGTCAGCTCCGCGCTGGCCGACCTGCCCGAGGTGCTCGAGGTGACGGGCCTGTCCGGAGCCACCGACCTGCTCGTGCACGTGGCGGCCACCGACGCCGACCACCTGTGGCGGATCACCGAGGCCGTGCTCGCCATCGGCGGGGTGCAGCGGGTCGACACCGCGCTGGCCATGCGCCGCTTCGTCGACCGCCGGACGGTGCCGCTGCTCCGGCTGGCCGCGGGCCACCCACCAGGAGAGGCAGAGCGGTCAGGAGCGGCGCCGACCGGCGACGGAGCCTCGCGGGACGGGTGACCCGGCCCGCCGCCGGGTACGGCGGGCAGATGGCGAAACGGACCTCGGTCGGGACGATCGGCAAGGGCAGGCGAGGGATCAGCACGCTGGGGTGGGCGCTGCGGGGCGCGGCCGCCGGTGCGGCGGGCACGACGGCGCTCAACGCGGTCACCTACCTGGACATGGTGGTGCGCGGCCGCGGCAGCAGTTCCACCCCGGAGAAGACGGTGGAGAAGCTCGCCGACAAGGCCCACGTGCAGATCCCCGGGGACGACGAGACGCGGCAGAACCGGCTGCAGGGGCTCGGCCCGATGACCGGGCTGCTGGCCGGCGTCGGCGTCGGCGTCACCGTGGGCCTGGTGCGGGCCTCGGGCTTCCGGGCGCAGCCGCTCGTGGGCACCCTGCTGACCACCCTCGGCGTGCTCGTCGCGGCCAACGGGCCGATGACGGCGCTCGGCGTGACCGACCCCCGCACGTGGTCGGCCACCGACTGGCTCAGCGACCTGGTGCCGCACGTCGTCTACGGCGCCGTCGTCAAGACCACGATGGACGCGTTCGACCGCCCCTGAGCCCGGCCCGGCAGGGCAGGATGCCCAGCGTGCACGAGATCACCAGCGAGGACGAGCTCCGGGCCCTGCTCGGCGAACCCGCCCCGGCGGCCCTGGCCAAGGAGCGGACGGCGCTCGCCGACGTCGACCGGACCTGGCTGGCCGCCTCCCCGTTCTGCCTGGTCGCGACCAGTGCCGCGGACGGCAGCTGCGACGTCTCGCCGAAGGGTGATCCGCCCGGGTTCACCCTGGTGCTCGACGAGCGGACGATCGCCCTGCCGGAGCGGGCCGGCAACCGGCGGGCCGACGGGTACCGCAACATCCTGGCCAATCCGCACGTCGGGCTGATCTACCTGCTGCCCGGCCGCACCGACACGCTGCGCATCAACGGCCGGGCCCGGCTCACCACCGACCCCGACCTGCTGGACCGCATGGTGGTCAAGGGCCACCGTCCCGTCCTGGCCGTCGTCGTGGAGATCGACCAGGTCTTCCACCACTGCGGCAAGGCCTTCCTGCGGTCGCAGCTGTGGGACGCCGAGAGCTGGCGGCCCGACGCCGTTCCGCCGCGGGCCCGCATCGCGCACGCCCTCGAACGCCGGCACGAACGGCTCGAGGACCTCGAGCGGTACTACGCCGAGCAGTACGCGGCGGGCCTCTACCCCACCGGCTGATCCCGCCCGCGCTCCGCGCGACGATCAGCCGACCTGATCATCGAGCGTCCTCCCTCACCGCCCACCGTGAGGGAGGACGCAGCATGATCAGGTGAGGTGGATTCAAGGAGTGGTCGCAACACCGGTTGATTGATCACTGGAGAGTAGGGCGGCCATGGCTTCGGCGGGGGTGTCCCAGCCGAGTGTTTTGCGGGGGCGGCCATTGAGTTCGTTGGCGACGAAGGTCAGTGCCTCGGGGTCATGGACTGAGAGGTCGGTGCCTTTGGGGAAGTACTGGCGCAGCAGCCCGTTGGTGTTCTCGTTGGTGCCTCGCTGCCAGGGTGAGCGCGGGTCGCAGAAGTAGACCGGCAGGTCGGCGGCGAGGATGATCTCGGTGTGCCGGCGCATCTCCAGGCCTTGGTCCCAGGTCAGGGAGCGCCGTAGGAATGCGGGCAAGGTGCCGATGGTGGCCACGATCTGATCGCGGACGGCGATCGGGTCCCCGGGCCCGCCCGGCAGGTGCAGCAGCATGCAGAAGCGGGTGGAACGCTCGACCAGCGTGCCGATCGCGGAGCGGTTGTTCTTGCCCAGGATGAGGTCGCCCTCCCAATGCCCAGGAACCGCCCGGTCGGCGACCTCGGCCGGCCGTTCGCTGATCATGACCTTGTCCGGAATACGCCGGTCGGGATCGGCGCGGCCATCGACCCGCTTGCGCGGCTTGCGGATCGCCCGGCCGGTGCGCAGGCAGCTAGCCAGCTCCCGACGTAGTTCACCGCGGCCTTGGACGTAGAGCGCCCGGTAGATCGTCTCGTGAGAGGCCTCCATCGCCTCATCGTCGGGGAACCGCCGCCGCAGTCGGGCGGCGATCTCCTCCGGGGACCACTTCCTGGACAGATCGGCCTGCACCGCCACCCGCAGCGGCTCGTGCTCCAGCTTGCGCCGCTTGGGTCGCCGAGCCCGCGCCTCGGCAGCCCGCTGAGCATGGACTGCCCGATACGGCTTGCGCCCCGGCGGCCGGTTGCGGCGCAGCTCGCGGCTGATCGTGGACCGATCACGGCCGATCCGACGGGCGATCTCGGCCTGGCTGCACCCGGCGGCCAGGCCCCGCGAGATCTCTTCCCGCTCGGACAACGACAACAACCGGCCGCTCGGCTCGCTCAGGTCTACAGGTGCCACCCCGCCACACTCACGGAACCATCGCCGCGCCACGACCTGATCCACCCGGGCCTCAGCGGCGGCTGCAGCGGTCGAGGCACCCCGCCTCACCACCGCCCGCCAGAACCGCCGCTCCTTCTCCCGCGTCACCGCCACGCCCACCCCCGGGCTCAGGGAGTTGCAACGACCCCCTGAGCCCGGGTGAGCTGATCGTGGCGCGGGGTGAGCCGGACGGTCCTTCAGCAGCGCCAGCCGCGCTCGTCCACGCCGCCGGGCACGGGAGCCGCGGGGTCGTAGGGCCTGCGGGTGAAGACGAAGGTGTCCAGGTCCAGGTGGTCGGCGGCGATGCGCAGCGTCTCGCCGGCGAAGTAGCCGTCCAGGCCCACCCACCTGCCGTCGGCGCCGCGGGCGAACCGGCTCGCCCGCCCCGGCCGGCCGGGCAGCGGGCCGAGGTGCAGCAGCCCGCCGCCCACCGCCCGGAGCGCGTACGGCGCCGGCCCCCAGAACCAGACGCCGAGGCTCTCCAGCGGCACCGGTGACGGCGAGGGCGCCCACGGCTCGACGATCCGCGGCTCGGCGGCCCGCAGGTCGGCCAGCAGCCCGAAGACCAGCGGGTCCAGGCCGCTGGTGGTGTTGGCCAGCGAGACCGCGCCGGCCTGCTCGTCCCGGTCGACGAAGACCCCGGCGAGGAAACCCGGCATCGACCCGCCGTGCCCGACGAGCGTCCGGCCGTCCACCCGCACCACCTGCAGGCCCAGGCCGTACCCCGACCAGCCCGGCGCCGACGAGTCCACCCCGGCGGGCACGGTCATCTCCTCGAGCGTGGCCGGGTCGAGGACGTCGGCGGTGTCGCCGAGCAGGAAGGCCGCGAACCGCCCGAGATCTGCCAGCGTGGCCCACAGCTGACCGGCGGCGGCCATCACGCCGGCGTGGTGCTCGGGCTCGGGGAGCACGACGTCGGCCCACGGGTGCACCGCGCGGCCCTCGGCGGCGGGGGCCACCGGTCGCGGCGTCGTCCGGTCCATGCCGAGCGGCGCGAGCACCTCCGCCCGCACCGCGTCGTCCCAGGAGGTGCCCCGCAGGCGGGCCACCAGCTCCCCGAGCAGGCCGAAGCCGAGATTGGAGTAGTGGAACCGGCGGGCGGCGCCGAGGACGACATCGGTGTCCCCCAGCCCCAGCTCGTCGAGCGAGCCGCCCGGGGTCCGCTCCCACCAGCCGCCTGGGCTCTCGGCCGACGCACCGGCGAGGTGCGACAGCAGCTGCCCGACCGTCCGGTCGCCGAACGGTGTCCCCGGCAGGTGCCGGTCCAGCGGGTCGTCGAGGTGCAGGCGCCCCTCGTCGCGCAGGCGCAGGACCACCACCGCCGTCACGCTCTTGCTGATGGACCCCAGCCGGTACTGGACGTCGGTGTGCGGCCCGGGCACGTCGCCCCGGCCGGTCGACCACACCAGGCCGCCGTCGCGGACCACCCCGGCGACCAGGCCGGGGGCCCGCCCCTCGCGCTGGACGCGAGCGGTCCGCGCCAGCAGGAGGCGGGCGGTGCTGGGGAGGACGGCCTCGGGCATGACGGCGACCGTAGCGAGCCGCCCCGCCCGGCGGGTCAGGCGGTCAGGGCCTCGCGCGTGGGCAGCTCACCGGAGCGGGTGGCCCGCCGTTCGAACCAGACCGTGGCCAGCGGCGGGACCGAGGCGGCCAGCGCGAGCACCGTGGTGCCCCGCGACCAGCCCAGCACGCGGGCGGCGACGAGCGCGACCACGAGGTAGAGCACGAAGATCCCGCCGTGGATCGGGCCGAAGACCTGGACGCCGACCTCTGAGGCCTCGAGCACCCGCTTGACGAACATCCCGGCCAGCAGGCCGATCCAGGACAGCGCCTCGGCGACGGCGACGATGCGGAAGGCGGTGGCGGCGGTGCGGGGGTTCAACGGACGTCCTCCGGTCGGTGGGGGTTCCCGATCCTCAACGCCCCGGGGCGCGACCGGGTCCCCGTCGCGGGTGTGACCTTCGCGGCAGCCGGCGGCGTGGCAGGGTCGGGCACGTGCGCGGACTGGCCCGGCGGGAGTTCTGCCTGGTGCTGCTGCGCCGGATGGCCGACGTCCGTCCCGACCTCACGGCCGCGGCGCTCCCGCGGCTCGGCGCCACCCGGGCCGAGGCGCACGCCGCGCACACCCGCTGGCAGGCGCTGCAGCACTCCCCCCGGGCCCCTCGCGGGCTGGCGCTGCGCGTGGCGGTCCTCGGCCCACCGGAGGAGCTGGAGGACCGGCGCTTCGGCGACCTCGACGTCCAGGTCCGCCGCTGGCCGTTGCCGCTGTGGCCGCACCTGTGGTGGGAGATGCTCACGGGCCCGGGTGGATCGGTGCTGAACGAGCACCTGGTCCGGGCGCCGGGGTCCCGCGTCCCCGCGGCGTCGGCCGGCCGGCTGCTCGTCTGGGAGCACGTGCTCGACGACGTCGTCGGCCTGCCGGGTGCACGCGGGGTCGATCCCCGGGTGGTCACCCGCTGGGAGGTACACCTGCCCGGCGGCGTCCGTGCGGCGTTCGTCTGGGGGCTGCTCCAGCAGGTGACCGGGCCGGGTCGGGCGGCGTTCCCGCCCTGACCCGGCCCCGCAGCTGAGCCGTCAGCTCGCGACGCGGTTGAACTTGGGGGTGGCGCCCATGGAGTCGACGCTCGCCACCTTCACGACGTCACCGGACGTCGGCGCGTGCACCATCTGGCCGTTGCCGATGTAGATGCCGATGTGGCTCACCGGGCTGTAGAAGGACACCAGGTCGCCGGGGCGGGCCTCGGCGCGGGACACCGGCTGGCCGGTGGCCGCCTGGTTGCGGCTGGCGCGCGGAAGGCTGATGCCGGCCGCCCGGTACGCGTAGCTGGTGAGTCCCGAGCAGTCGAAGGAGCCCGGCCCCGACGCGGCCCACACGTACGGCTTGCCGCGCTGGGCCATGGCCGTGTCGACGGCGATCTGCGCGGCCGAACCGTTCGCGACGACCGGCGCCGGCGGCGCGGCGCCGGGCGCGGGGGCGGTCCGCTCGGTACGGCTGGCCCGCTCCGGCGCGGCGCTGCGCTCCTCCGCCACCTCGGCGGCGTGCGCGGTGGCGTGGGCGGCCGCGGCGGCCGCTGCGGCCGCCTGCTGCTCCGCGGCGCTGAGCCGCTCGTACTGGGCCTGGTAGTCGGCGACCTGCCGCTCCAGGTCGGCCTGCTGCGCGGCGACGGCGTCGTAGGCGGCCTGCGCGTCCGCGGCGGTCGTCTCGGCGGCGGCCTGCGCCTGTGCGGCGGCGACGTTGGCCTCCGCGGCGTGGTCGAGGACGCCGTTCTGGTGGCCGGCGATCGCCTGCAGCGTGGCGACGCGGCTGACGAACTCGTCGGCCGACTCGCTGGTCATGAGGGCCTGCAGCGACCCGAGGCTCTCGCCGGTGAACGCGCTGCGCGCGACGCCCCGTACCGCCTCCTGCGCGGCGGCCAGGGCGGCGGTGGCCTGCTCCAGCTGAGCGGCCGCGGCCTCCGCGGCGGCCTGCTGGGCGTCGAGCGCATCGCGCGCCTCGTTGAACTGCTCGGTGATGATCTCGAGCTCGTGGCCGCGCTCGGCGATCAGCTGGGCGGCCTCCGCCGAGGTGCTCGGGTCTCCGGGGTCCGCGGACGCGGGAACCGCGGTCAGCAGGAGCCCGACCGTGCCGGCGAGGGCCAGACCGGCCCGGACGGTGCGGCGGCGGGCGGGCGTGCGCAGGGGGGTCGCCATGGTGCGGCGGCTCTCCGATCTCATCCACGAGCCGCCTACCGGGTTAGCTGACGGGTTCGAGCGGGAGTTCGCCCGGCGCGACGGCACATGGCCGCCCGCGCTACACCCCAGTGCTGCGGTGGGTCCCCGGCCCGCGCACCCACAATTGTGGATGACCGGCTCGACGGCGCCCGGCGGGGTGTCACTCAAGCAGTGACGTGGGGCCCCGGCGGACGGACCCACCGTAGGGCCGTGACCGGACCGTGACAATCCCTGGGCCACATTTCCCGACCTGGACGGCTGCGCGCCTCGTCACGTTGCGCGGCACCGCCGGTCTGCGATCCGTCATCTCCCGGCCGGCGCCCCGCACGCGGCGGCGGGCGTGCGGACGGTGCGCCGGCCCCGTTTCGGCACCCCACGCGAGGACCACTACGGAGGGATGCTCCCGTTCGGCACCCGGCCGTGGCCGCGTGCCCTGCTGACCGGCGTCACCTCCGGCGTACGCACCCGGCTGCGGGGCCGGGACCTGGCGCTGATCGCCGCCGGCCTGACCTTCTACGCCGGGATCGCGGTGGTGCCCCTGCTCGTGCTGGCGTTCGGCCTGACGACCTGGCTCACCTCCGCCGGCCGCGTGCACGACCTGGGGGCCCGGCTGGCCGACCTGCTGCCCGGTGACCTCGGCGCGCCGGCCGCCGTCGCGCGCCTGGTGGACGCCGGCGTGGACCTGGATCCGATCGGGGCGCTGCTGGCCCTGCTCCCGATGTCGCTCTACGGCGAGGGCCTGCGCCGCGCGCTCATGCGGTTCAGTGCCCGGAAGGAGGGGATGACCGGCTGGCGCGGCCGGCTGGCGACCCTTCCCCTCCTCGTCCTCGCGCCGGCGCTGCTGTACCCGCTCCTGCTGGTCGCCTCGCTCATGGCCGACCTCGCCGACCGAGGTGGCGTCGCCGCCACGCTGGGGCAGGTCGCGGTGGGGTTCTACGCGGTCCTCGCGGCCCTCACCGTCCCGCTCGCGTGGGGGTTCCAGGTGGTGGGCGGCGGCCGGGTCCGCTGGCCGGCCCTGGCCGCGGGCGCGCTCTTCACCGCCGCCTGCCTGTCGGGCTTCCTCCAGGGCTTCGTGCTGTTCCTCTCCCTCCCGCTGGACCTCGGTGCACCGTTCGGCGGGCTCGACGTCGTCGGCGGGGTGGTCGCGCTCGGCCTCTGGCTGTTCCTGCTGCACCTCGTCGTGCTGTGCGGCTGGCTGGCGACGGAGTCGCTGGACGACCTGCTCGGCCGGCGGCCCGGGCCCGCCCGGCGGTCAGGAGGGCAGCCGGTCGCGCCAGGACCGGGTCTCGACCACGTCCGGTGAGTCCGGCGGCTCCGTGCCGCCGTCCGGAACTGTGTCCGGTGCCGGCGGTGCCGGCGGGGCCGGCGGCTCGGGAACGGGCGCCGGCGGCGGCTGGGGAACGGGCGGCGGAGGCAGCGGAGGGGGTGGCGGCGGCGGGACGTGGCGCGAGCCGTTGCTGACCAGGATGGCGACCACCTGGCCGCGGACGGCGCGGCCTCCCGCCGGCGGGCTCGTGCCCACCAGCTCCCCCGGCGCCAGGTCGCTGTCCACCCGGATGACCCAGTCGACGAGGCCGGCCCGCCGCAGCGCGTCCTGGCAGTCGAACGGGTCCGAGCAGCTCGGCACCCGGATCGTGTTGCCCCGGACCACGGCCGGGTCGGCCGGCGGGAAGTCGCTGCTGCCGCGGGCCGTGAGGATCGGCGCCATCGCGTCGTGCCAGATGGTGGCGCCCTTGCCGCCGCCGAAGCCGCCGACGTCCTCCTTCTCCGTGGGGTTGAAGACCATGACGCTCGCCGCGATCTCCGGGGTGTAGCCGACGAAGGCGACCGAGACGTTCTCCTGGGTGGTGCCGGTCTTGCCGGCGATCTGGTGGCCGGGGACGTAGGCGCGCCGGCCGGTCTGCCCGGCGTAGCCGGGTTCGACGTCCTTGCGCAGCATCTGGTTGAGGGTGTTCGCGACCCCGGCCGGGATGGCGTCGGAGGTGCACCGGTCCCCGCCGACCAGCGGCTCGCCGTCGTCGTCGAGGACCGGCTCCCCGGAGCGGTCGAGCAGCGCGGTGACCGGGACGACGTCGCACTGCGTCCCGCTCGCGGCCAGCGTCGAGTAGGCACCGGCCAGCCCCAGCGGGCTGGTGGCCTCGGGGCCGAAGGCGAACGAGCCGTTGTTCTGCTCGATCGTCTTCTCGGCCAGCCCGGCGGGGCCGTGCTCGTACAGGCCCATCCGCTCGGCGATGCGCACCGGCTCCTCGATGCTGCCCAGGGCGTCCTCGAGGGCCAGGAAGTAGGTGTTGGACGACTGGTACAGCGCCGTGGTCAGGTCCAGGGTCGCGCGGTAGGTCCCGGAGTTCCGGACGTCGTACGGGCCGCCCTGGTCCCGGTAGACGCGGGAGTGGTACGGGCTCGGGGCGGTGAGGGTGTACTCGGTCGAGTACCCCCGGGCCAGCGCGGCCGCCGCGACGAAGACCTTGTACGTCGACCCGGCACCGCGGCTGGGCGCGGCGTTGAGGTTGACCGACTCCTGGGTCCGGTCGTTCTCGTCGTAGCCGAAGACCCGGTTCACGCTCATCGCCAGCAGGTGCCCGGTGCCCGGCTCGACCGCCGTGAACGTCGCCGCCAGCGAGCTGTCGAGGGGCTCGGTCGCCAGCACCGCGGCGTCACCGGAGCGCTGCAGCTCCGGGTCCAGCGTGGTCTGGATGACGTAGCCGTTGCGGTCCAGGTCCTCCTGGGTGAGGCCGAGCTCCCCGATCAGGTAGCGCTGCACGAAGTCGCAGACGTAGGCGCCGACGGTCGCCTCGGCGCAGCCGCGGGCGGGGGCCGCCCCGGGGGCCAGCCCGAGGGGCTCGGCCGATGCCGTGGCCTGCTGCTCGGGGGTGATGTACCCCTGGTCGGCCATGCGGGCCAGCACCTGGTTGCGACGGATCGTGGCACCCTCGGGGTTGACGAACGGATCGTGGTCGGACGGGTTCTGCACCAGCCCGGCCAGCATCGCCGCCTGCGGCAGGGTGAGGGCCGCCGCATCGACCCCGAAGAACGCCTGGGCCGCGGGCTGGACCCCGTAGGCGTTGCGCCCGAAGTAGACGATGTTGAGGTACCGCGTGAGCAGCTCGTCCTTGGAGTGGGTGGCCTCCAGCGCCAGCGCCAGGCGCGCCTCGCGCAGCTTGCGGGCGACCGTCTTCTCGACGGCGGCGTCCCGCTCGGCCTGCGTCCGGGCGGCCTGCAGCAGGGTCTGCTTGACCAGCTGCTGGGTGAGCGTGGAGCCGCCCTCCTCGATCTCCCCCGCGGCGAGGTTGGTGACCAGCGCACGGACGGTGCCCTGCACGTCGAGGCCGCCGTGGTCGTAGAACCGCGCGTCCTCGATCGCGATGAGGGCCTGCCGCACGACCTCGGCCATCTGGTCGGCCTCGACCGGCGCCCGGTTCTCGGCGTAGAAGTGCGTGATCGGCTCACCGTCGGCCGCGAGCATCACGGTGTTGCGGCGGGGCGGGCCGATGGTCAGCTCCTCCGCGGGCTCGCCGAGCAGCGCCGACGAGCTCTGGGCGCCCAGCGCCGGGCCACCGACCCAGGGCAGGAGCAGCCCGGCCAGCAGGACGCCGGCCAGCAGCACGGCCCCGACCAGGGACAGCAGCGTGCGGCCCGTTCCCCTGCGCGACTGCATGACCTTCCCTCCCGGCTTCGGCGACCAGCTCAGCGGGGATGATCTCGGGTTCCGACCACGGTTCCGGCGAAGGCGCGACCGGGACGGTCCCGGGAGCCCCGCCCGCCCCATCCGCCGCCGGGCGCCACGGCCCGCGGCCCCGGGGGACCGCTCGGGCACGGGCACCGGTGGTGTGCCGCGCGGGCCGGCTCGGTAGGAACGGACCATGACTGACTCGATGCTGGCCGGCCGGCTGAACGTGCGGACCCGCGAGTTCGTGGTGAAGGAGGTGCCGAAGCCGGTGCCGGGGCCGGGTGAGGTGGTGATCGCGGTGGCCGCCGCGGGCATCTGCCTCTCCGACGTGCACCTGATCGAGGGGCAGCTCTCCCCGCTGTTCCTGGCCGGCGACGAGGTGACCCTCGGCCACGAGGTCGCGGGCACCGTGGCCGAGCTGGGCGACGGCGTCACCGGCCGGACGCTGGGCCAGCGGGTGCTGCTGCAGGCCGGCGAGGAGAAGGACGGCTGGGTGCACACCCGCGGGGTGGACTACGACGGCGGCTGGGCGCAGTACGCCCTGGCCACCGCGGACACGGTCGTCCCGATCCCCGACGACCTCCCGTTCGAGCAGGCGTGCATCGTGCCCGACGCGGTGTCGACGCCGTGGGCCTCGATCGTGCGGACCGCCCAGGTGCGCGCCGCCCAGCCGGTCGGCGTGTGGGGCATCGGCGGACTGGGGGCGCACGCGGTGCAGCTGCTGCGCCTGGCCGGGGCCGCCCCGATCGTCGCCGTCGACCCGGTGCCGGCCGCCCGGCAGCGCGCGCTGGACTTCGGCGCCGACCTGGCCCTCGACCCGGCCGAGGACATCGCCGCGCGCGTCCGGGAGCTCACCGGGGGCGCCGGGCTGGCGTACGCGTTCGACTTCGCCGGCGTCGCCCCGGTCCGCGAGCAGGCGGTGCGCTGCCTGGAGCGGGACGGGGCGCTGGTGCTCGTCGGCCTCACCGACCAGCCGCTGTCGATCCGCAACGGCACCCAGTTCAGCTACTTCGGGCAGCGGATCCTCGGCCACTACGGCTCCGAGCCCGGGCACGTGGAGGAGCTGGTCTCCCTCGTCCGGCACCACCGGCTCGACCTCTCCCGGTCGATCTCCGGCACCCTGCCGCTGACCGAGGCCGCCGACGGCGTCGAGCGGCTGGCCCGCAAGGAGGGCGACCCCATCCGCCTGGTCATCACGCCGTGACGCCGTCGTCCTCCGGGCGACACCGCGGCCGGGCGCCGTCGCCCCGCTGACCGGAGCCGGCCGGACGACGACGTCAGGAGCGGTCCTGCGGCTCCACGATGTGCACGTCGACCGCGCGGAACTGCCTCGGCGTCTCCAGCAGGACGGCCTTCGTCGGGTCCCCGACGTCCAGCGCCGGCTCGCGGCGGGCGGCCGCCAGCGGACGGAGCCGGGGATCGGCGAGCACGTCGTCGACCAGCCCGCGGTCACCGCCGGTGAAGAGCCCGGCGAGCTCGCCGGCGTGCGGCAGCAGGACCCGCGCGGCCGTCCCGATCGCGTGCTCGACGACGGCGTCGGTCTGGTTCCCGCGGCGGCGGGCGAACCGCTGCTGCGACCAGCCACCGGCCGCCGTCCGGCCCTGCACCTGCCGGGCGTCGACCTTCGAGACCACGAGCTCCGGGCCGTCGAACACCCCGACGGCCCACCGGCCGCGGCGGACCAGCAGCACCGCGGCGCGGCGCGGCCGGCCGGCGGCGGCCGTGAACTCCCCGATCAGTGGCGGGGCGGGCGCCCAGCCGAACGGCGCCCGCAGCACGACCGTGGTGGTGTCGGCGCAGGTGATCCGCAGCCCGTCGCCGGCCGGGACCACGTCGGTGAAGGCGCCGTGCCGGGACGCGACGCCGTCGAGCCAGCGGCCGAGCCGCTCGGGGGCGACCCCGAGGCGCCGGCCCCCTCCCGCGGCCGGCCGGGGCCGGGTCACGGCCGGCTCAGCCGGCCAGTGCCGGCTCGGCGGCGTGCTCGGCGGGCACGTGCAGCAACCGCTGGAACGCCGCGACGACGACGGCGGCGATCGCGGCCGCCACCGTGGACACCAGGAAGGCGGTGTTGGCCCCGGCGACGTCCACGAGCTTGCCCGCCACCGACGCGCCCACGGCGACGCCGAGGCCCAGTGCCGTGCCGATCCAGGTGAACGCCTCGGTGACCGACGCCCGCGGCACCAGCAGCTCGGCCAGCGTGAAGGAGCTGATCAGCGACGGCGAGACGGCGATCCCGGCCACGATCACGAACGGCACCATGAGCCAGACGTCGCGGACCAGCGTCAGCGGCACGGTGAGCAGGGTGAGGACCGCGAGCGCGACGGCCAGGCGGAGGC
Source organism: Blastococcus sp. HT6-4 (assembly GCF_039679125.1). Taxonomy (NCBI): domain Bacteria; kingdom Bacillati; phylum Actinomycetota; class Actinomycetes; order Geodermatophilales; family Geodermatophilaceae; genus Blastococcus; species Blastococcus montanus. The sequence continues at coordinate 4,066,259 of NZ_CP155551.1, forward strand.
GCAGCGGGATGCGCCAGTGGACCATCCCCCAGCCGATGCCGCTGGCCATCGACCCGACCGCGAGGCCGGCGATCAGGACGCCTGACAGCGCCATGTAGCCCTGCTCGTCGGCGAAGGCGACCAGCGCGATCTCGAGGGTCCCGAGGATCGCGCCCACCGCGGCGCCGACGACGAACAGCACCCGCAGGCCGGTGGTGCGGATCGCCGAGGGGCCCTGCCGGCTGGCGTGCCCGTGCGGCTCGGGTTCGGTGCGGCGCTGGGCGGCGAACAGCAGGCTGCCCACGGTGGCGAGGGTGAACGCCGTGACCACGCCCGAGGTGGCGTGCCCGGTGGTGGAGAGGAACGTCACCAGCACCGGGCCGATGATGAACACGAACTCGTCGACGACGGACTCCATCGACAGCGCCGTGTGCAGCCGGTGGCTGCCCCGCAGCAGGTGGGTCCACCGGACGCGGATCATCGACGACACCGGCGGGATGCAGGCTCCGGCCAGCCCGGCCGAGGCGAAGACGATCCACAGCGGCCAGGCCTCGCGGACCGAGAACAGGAAGACGAACCCGGAGGCGACGAAGACCGCCAGCACCGGCAGCAGCACCCGGCGCTGACCGTGGGTGTCGGCCCACCGGCCCAGCAGGGGCCCGGCGATCGCCGTCGTCACCGCCCCCACCGCGGCGACCGCCCCGCCGAGGCCGTAGGAGCCGGTCTCGGAGGCCACCAGGAGCACCGAGCCCAGCCCGACCATCGACAGGGGGAGCCGGCCGACGAACGCCGCCAGCACCATCGGCAGGGCATGCGGCGTCCGGAGGACCTGCAGATAGGGATTGGCCACGAGTGGGGTTGCCTCCGGGGACGGGAAGGGGCGGCAGCCACGCTAACCGACCGGGCGCCGACACGCTGTGAGGGCGGACCGGTCGGGGAACGGCCGAGGCCCGGGACCACGACGGTCCCGGGCCTCGGTCGGCCCCCTTCCCGGATCGGGAAGGGCCCTCGATCAGGCGAGTCGGCTCTTCAGGATCTCGAGCTCGTCCCACATCGTGCTGGGCAGCTTGTCACCGAACTTCTCGAACCACTCGGTGATCTGCGGGATCTCCTCCCGCCACTCCTCCGGCTTGACCGCGAGCGCCTTCTCGACCTGCTCGGGGGCCATGTCGAGCCCGGAGACGTCGAGCGAGTCGGCCGTGGGAACGTGGCCGACCGGCGTCTCGACGGCGGCAGCGGTGCCCTCGAGGCGCTCGACGACCCACTTGAGGACCCGGCTGTTCTCGCCGAAGCCCGGCCACAGGAAGCCGCCGTCCTCGTCGCGCCGGAACCAGTTCACGTAGAAGATCCGGGGCAGCTTGCTGGCGTCGTGCTGCTTGCCGGTGTTCACCCAGTGGCCGAAGTAGTCACCGGCGTTGTAACCGATGAACGGCAGCATGGCGAACGGGTCGCGGCGGACGACGCCGACGGCACCGGTGGCGGCGGCGGTGGTCTCCGAGGAGAGCGTCGCGCCCATGAAGACGCCGTGGTTCCAGTCCCGGGCCTCGCTGATCAGCGGGATGGTGGTCTTGCGGCGGCCGCCGAAGAGGATCGCCGAGATCGGCACGCCCTTCGGGTCGTCGTACTCCGGCGCCAGGATGGGGCACTGGGTGATCGGGGTGCAGAACCGCGAGTTCGGGTGCGACGAGAGCTCGTCGGACTCCGGCGTCCAGTCCCGGCCCTTCCAGTCGGTCAGGTGGGCCGGCGGCTCGTCGGTCATGCCCTCCCACCAGATGTCGCCGTCGTCGGTGAGAGCGACGTTGGTGAAGACCGAGTTGCCCTGGTCGATCGTGCGCATGGCGTTGGGGTTGGTGTCCCAGCCGGTGCCCGGCGCGACGCCGAAGAGGCCGAACTCGGGGTTGAGGGCGTAGAGGCGGCCGTCCTCACCGAAGCGCATCCAGGCGATGTCGTCGCCCAGGGTCTCGACCTTCCAGCCGGGGATGGTCGGCTCGAGCATCGCCAGGTTGGTCTTCCCGCAGGCCGAGGGGAAGGCGGCGGCGATGTAGTAGGTCTTCTGCTGCGGGTTGGTGAGCTTGAGGATGAGCATGTGCTCGGCCAGCCAGCCCTCGTCGCGGGCCATGACCGAGGCGATGCGCAGCGAGTAGCACTTCTTGCCCAGCAGCGCGTTGCCGCCGTACCCGGAGCCGTAGGACCAGATGGCCCGCTCCTCGGGGAAGTGCACGATGTACTTGGTGTCGCTGCAGGGCCACGGGACGTCGGCCTGGCCCTCCTCGAGCGGGGCGCCGAGGGAGTGCATGGCCGGCACGAACGGGCGGTCGGTGCCCATCGCCTCGAGGATGCGGCTGCCGATGCGCGCCATGACCCGCATGGAGACGACGACGTACTCCGAGTCGGTGAGCTCGACGCCGAACATCGGGTTCTCGGCCTCGACCGGGCCCATGCAGAACGGGATGACGTACATCGTCCGGCCGCGCATGCACCCCCGGTACAGCTCGGTCATGACCGACTTCATCTCGTTCGGGTCCATCCAGTTGTTGGTGGGACCCGCGTCGGCCTCGTCGACCGAGCAGATGTAGGTGCGGTCCTCGACGCGCGCGACGTCGCTGGGGTCGGAGGCGCACCAGAACGAGTTGGGCTTCTTCGCCAGCGGCGTGAAGGTGCCGGCGTCGACGAGCTTCCGGGTGAGCCGCTCCCACTCCTCGTCGGTGCCGTCGACCCAGACCACCTGGTCCGGCGTCGTCAGCTCGGCCATCTCCCGGACCCATGCCAGGAGGCGCGCATGCGTGGTGGGGGCGTTGTCGAGACCGGGGGTGGCCACTGAAGTCACGGCGTCTCCATCCTCTGGTGGCCGGGCGACTGTGGCCCCGGCGCTGGTGCTGCCTGCCCGGGTCGGTGCTGGTGCAGCGATCCGGGTCAGGTGAGGTTACCGGCGGCTGGCCCCGGTGTAACCGTGAGAGATGTTACGTCTAGGACGTCTGGTTTACAGGTTTTGGGGGGCCCTGACCGGCCGGGGAAGACCGCGGTCGACGGGAGGGTTGCGCCGCTCGTGAACGTTCCCACCGTGCTGTCGCCCCTGCACCTCCGCGGCGTCACGCTGCCGAACCGGCTCGTCGTCGCCCCCATGTGCCAGTACTCGGTGACCGACGGCCTCGTCGGCGACTACCACCTGGCCCATCTGGGGCGGTTCGCCCTGGGCGGGTTCGGGCTGGTCGTGGTCGAGGCGACCGGGGTCACCCCCGAGGGCCGGATCAGCCACGGCGACGTCGGCCTCTGGTCGGACGAGCACGTCCCCGGCCTGGCCCGGGTGGTGGAGTTCCTGCACACCCACGGATCCGCGGCCGGGATCCAGCTCGCCCACGCCGGGGCGAAGGCCAGCAGCCGGCGCCCGTGGGAGGGCGACGGCCCGGTCACCCCGGAGAACGCGCGCCCGGGCGAGGAGCCCTGGCCCACCGTCTCGGCCGGCCCGGTCCCCGCCGGTCCGGGGTGGCCGACGCCGCACGCGCTGACCGTCGAGGAGCTGACCGAGGTCCGGGAGGCCTTCGTCGCGGCCACGCGCCGCTCGCTGGCCGCCGGTTTCGACGTCGTCGAGGTGCACGCGGCCCACGGCTACCTGCTGCACCAGTTCCTCTCACCGCTCTCCAACCACCGCGAGGACGGCTACGGCGGCTCCCGGGAGGCGCGCATGCGCTTCCCGCTGGAGGTCGTGGCGGCCGTGCGCGCCGCCTGGCCGGCGGACCGGCCGCTGTTCGTCCGCGTCTCCGCCGTCGACGGGTCCACCGGCGGCATCACGCTCGAGGACACCGTCGCGTTCGCCCGCGAGCTGAAGGAGCGCGGGGTCGACGTCGTCGACGCCTCCGGCGGGGGCCTCGGCGGCGGCTGGCAGCATCCGATCGGCTACGGCTACCAGGTGCCACACGCGGCTCGGATCCGGGCGGAGGCCGACATCGCCACCATGGCCGTCGGGCTCATCGTCGACGCCCGGCAGGCCGAGGCGATCGTCGCGCAGGGCCACGCCGACCTGGTGGCGGTCGCGCGCGAGGCGCAGGACGACCCGAACTTCGCCGCCCGCGCGGCGCGCGAGCTCACCGGCAGCCACGACGGCTACCCGGTGCAGGCGGGCCCCCGGCTGGCGGCCCGCGACCGGCTCCTGGGGCGGCTGGGACCCTGGACCGGCCCGGACCCGGTCCAGGTGCAGCCCGCCTGACGAGACCGGGGCGACCCGGCGGACGACCGGGCGCACCGGCTCGGGCGGCGCGGTGGTGACGGCCGTGCCGGCCCGGCGTCAGCACCGGCCGTAGGCGGGCCCGACCTCCGCCGAGAAGGTCTCCCACCCGCCGGGCACCGGGCGCCCGCTCACCTCGGCGTCGAGCTTGTCCAGGTACCAGTGCCAGCCCATGGCGAAGTCGGCGACGTCGGCCCCGGCCGGGAAGACCTGGGTGAACCGGAGCTCGGTCCGCCCGTCCTCGGTCCACAGATCGAGGGCGACCGACCAGTCCTCGGTCTCCTGCTGGGTCCACTCGACCACGACCCGGCGCGGCGGATCGCACTCGCGGATCGTCATCGGCTCCCCGATCTGCTGCTCCTCCTGGGTCATCGTGAACGTGCCGGTGCCACCGGGCCGGCGCTCGCCCTCGTACGTGCCGATCCACCGCGCCATGCGGTCCGGCTCGGTGAGCGCCGCCCAGACGTCGTCGATCGGGTCGGGCCAGCTGCGGCGGAACTCCAGCCGCTGCCGGCCGTCGTCCTCGGTGGTGACGGTGCCTCGCCGGGTGTCCAGGTCCTCGGTCATGCCGGTCCTCCAACTCTGCGCGCCCGCCGGCCGCGGGCGATCTCGGTGTCCAGCGCGTCCAGCCGCTGCGCCCACAGGTCGCGGTACGACTCGAGCCACGCGTCGATCTCCTTCAGCGGCCCGGTGTCGAGCGCGTACAGCCGCTGCCGCCCGTCGCTGCGCACCCGGACCAGGCCGGCCTCGCGCAGCACCCGGAGGTGCCGGCTGATCGCCGGGCGGCTGACCGGGAAGCGCTCGGCCAGCTCCCCGGCCGCCAGCTCGCCGCCCGCGAGCAGGTCGAGCAGGGCCCGCCGGGTCGGGTCGCCGAGCGCCTGCATCGCCTCCACGCGGAACACGTAACACCTCGGTTACGCGTTCTGCCAGGGGTTGGTGCGTGGCGCCCCGGGAAAGGAGGACGCCATGACCGTCACCGATCCGGACGTGCCCGACCCGCTCAACGACCCCCGCACCCTGCAGGCGGACCCCGGCGCGCTGGGTGAGGGCGAGGACCTCGCCTCGGCCGCCGACGACCCCGTCGCCGCCGGCGAGGACGAGCTCGCCTCGAGCGCGACGCCCGAGGACGAGGCCGGCGGCGGCGACGTCACCGGCGGCGCGTTCTCCGACCGCCCGTCGACCTGACCTGCGGTCGCCCGTGTCGAAGCGGTCCGTTTCGATCCGGGGCGCCGCGGGGCACTGACCCGGATGTCCGAACCCGCACGACCGAGGAGGACCGATGGCAACCGGTGAAACCGGCTTCGAGGACGTCTTCTACGACCTCGTCTCCGTCCAGTACCACTCGCTCAAGGCCGGGCACGACTACGGCCAGTACGTCCGGGACGCCGAGAACGCGGGCCTGGACGACGTCGCGGCGTTCTTCCGCGAGGTGATGGAGCAGGACTCCCAGCGCGCGCGTCGCTGCCACGAGTTCCTGGGCCGGCTCCAGGGCACCGAGCAGGGCGGCCCGGCGACCCAGTGACGCCGCGGCGGGTCGGCGGGACGATGGGCGCGTGCTCACCACCCCGCTGACCCGCCGGTTCGGCCTGTCCGCCCCCGTCGTCGGCGCGCCGATGGCCGGCGTGGCCGGGGGGGCGCTCGCGCGGGCGGTGTCCCTCGGCGGCGGCCTCGGCATGATCGGCGTCGGCAGCACGACGCCGGCGTCCTTCGTCGTCGAGCAATGCGCGATCCCCCGCGCCGAGGCCCTGCCGTTCGGCGTCGGGCTGATGGCCTGGGCGCTTCCCGACCGGCCCGACCTGCTCGAGGCCACCATCGACGCGACACCCGACCTGGTCTCGATCTCGTTCGGCGACCCGGCGCCCTGGGTGCCGCGGCTGCACGACGCCGGGATCGCCGTCGCGGCGCAGGTCAACACCGTGGCCGACGTGCACCGCGCGCTGGCCGCCGGGGTCGACGTCGTCGTCGCACAGGGCAGCGAGGCCGGCGGGCACACCGGGCACCGGGCCACCCTCCCGCTGCTGCAGGAGGTGCTCGCGCTCACCGACCGCCCGGTGCTGGCCGCCGGCGGGATCGCCACCGGCGCGGGCGTCGCCGCCGTCCTCGCTGCCGGTGCGGCGGGCGCCTGGATCGGCACGCCGCTGCTGTCCTGCCCGGAGGGGCTCAACTCCCCCGCCGCCCGCGCGCGGGTGCGGGCCGCGGCCGGGGAGGACACGGTGCTCACCCGGTCGTTCGACGTCGCGCAGCGCCTGCCCTGGCCCGAGCGCTGGCCGGGCCGCGCGCTGGAGAACGAGTTCTCCCGAACGTGGCACGGCCGCGAGGCGGAGCTCGCCCGGGACGACGCCGCCGCGCAGCGGGTGGCCGACGCCCGGCAGACCGACGACCTGGAGCAGGCGCCGCTCTACGCCGGGGAGTCCGTCGGGCTGGTGACGGCGGAGCGCCCGGCGGCCGACGTCGTCCGCGACCTCACCGCCGGCGCCGAAGCGGCGCTGCGCCGGGTCGCGGGGCTGCTGGGTTAGACGGCGCAACTGTCGTCGGTGCAGCCGTCGGCGGCGGGGACGGTGACCAGCGGGTTGGCGTCCGCCCAGGCCCGTTCGAGCAGCTGCAGCAGCAGCTCGGCCGGCTGGGCGCCCGCGGCGCCGTACTTGCGGTCGACGACGAAGAACGGCACGCCCGTGGCGCCCAGCGACTGCGCGGTGGCGCTGTCCTGCCGCACCGCGGCGAGGTAGCGCCGGTCGGTCAGCGCCGCGCGCACCTCGGCCTCGTCCAGGCCCACCTGGACGCCGAAGGGGACCAGCGACTCGACGTCGAAGACCGGCCGCCCCTCTTCGAAGTAGGCGTGCAGCAGCAGCTCCTTGAGCTCGTTGCGCCTGCCGTGCTCAGCCGCCAGGTGCAGCAACTCGTGCGCCGGGAGGGTGTTCCCGCTCACGGCGTCGGTCAGGTGGTACTCCAGCCCCTCACCGGCGGCGACCTGCTCGACCTGCGCCATGTTCTGCCGCATCTGCTCGACGCTGGTGCCGTACTTGCGGGCCAGCGCGGGCAGCGTCGGGTGCGTCTCGCCCTCCGGCGCGGTGGGGTCGAGCTGGAACGACCGCCAGACGACCTCGACCTGGTCGCGGTGCGGGAACTTCTCCAGCGCGGCCTCCAGGCGGCGCTTGCCGATGTAGCACCACGGGCACACGACGTCGGACCAGACCTCTACCTGCATGCCCGGCCCAACGTCGTTGCCTCTTCAACCATTCCGTCGAGCGGTCAGCCGCCGGTGAAGGGGCGGACGCCGACGAGGTCGACCACGAAGACCAGCGTCGCGCCGGGCTTGATGACGCCGCCGGCGCCGCGGTCGCCGTAGGCCTTGTGCGGCGGGATGGTCAGCCGGCGGCGCCCGCCGACCTTCATGCCGACGATGCCCTCGTCCCAGCCCTGGATGACCATGCCGACACCCACCCGGAACTCCAGTGGCTCGCCGCGGTCCCAGGAGGCGTCGAACTGCTCGCCGCCCTCGTGGGTGACGCCGACGTAGTGAGTGCTCACCAGGTCGCCGGCCTTGGCCTCGGCACCATCACCGATGACGAGATCCTCGATCACCAGGTCGTCGGGCGCCGGCCCGGTGGGGGGCTCGACCTCGGGTCGGGTCAGCTCGGCCACGGTTCTCCCTCCCGCGCCGGGTCGGTCCCGGCGCCGTCGTCCTCCATCCAAGCAGCGCACCGCGACCGGTGCCGGAGAGCGGTCCTCCTCGCTACGGTCCGGCCATGATCGACCACCTGGGTCTGCAGTGCGCCGACGCCGAGGCGGCGGCGTCCTTCTACCAGCGCGTATTCGCGGCCTGCGCCATCCGCGAGGCCATGCGCATCGACACGCCGCACGGGCCGGTGATCGGACTGTGCGGGCCCGACGGGCAGCCGCAGCTCTGGACCAGCCCGGCCGAGGACACCGGCCACCGCCCGGTGCACCTGGCGCTGTCCGCACCCTCCCGGGAGGCCGTGGACGCGGTCTTCGACGCCGCCCGGGAGGCCGGCGCGGAGGTCCTGCACGAGCCGCGGGAGTGGCCCGAGTACCACCCGGGCTACTACGGCGTCTTCCTGCGCGACCCCGACGGCAACAACGTGGAGGCCGTGCACCACGGGTTCTGACCGTGCGGGGCGCCGCGGCGCGTGCTGGGCTGGGCACATGGCCGCTGACCAGCCCGCGTGGTGGACCCGCGCCGTCGTCTACCAGGTGTACCCGCGCTCGTTCATGGACTCCGACGGCGACGGCATCGGCGACCTCGGCGGCGTGCTGCTGCACCTGGACCACCTGGCCGACCTCGGCATCGACGTCCTGTGGCTCTCGCCGGTCTACCCCTCACCGCAGGCCGACAACGGCTACGACATCAGCGACTACCAGGACATCGACCCGCTGTTCGGGTCGCTGGAGCAGCTCGACGAGCTGATCGCCGCGCTGCACGCCCGCGGGATGAAGCTGCTCATGGATCTGGTGGTCAACCACACCAGCGACCAGCACCCGTGGTTCCTCGAATCCCGCTCGTCGACGGACAACCCGAAGCGCGACTGGTACTGGTGGCGGTCGCCGCGGGAGGGCATGGAGGCCGGCGCCCCGGGTGCGGAGCCGACGAACTGGCAGTCGTTCTTCTCCGGCCCGACCTGGGAGCTGGACGAGGCCAGCGGCGAGTACTACCTGCACCTGTTCGACCGGCGGCAGCCGGACCTGAACTGGGAGAACCCGGAGGTCCGGGAGGCGGTGTACGCGATGATGCGGTGGTGGCTCGACCGCGGGGTCGACGGCTTCCGCATGGACGTCATCAACATGATCAGCAAGGACGTCGGCCCGGCCGGGGAGCTGCACGACGGACCGCCGCTGCCCGGCTCGTCGCTGGGTGACGGCTCGGCCTCCTACCTGAGCGGGCCGCGGATCCACGAGTACCTGGCCGAGATGCACCGCGAGGTGTTCACCGGGCGGTCGGACGCGCTGCTGACCGTCGGCGAGATGCCGGGGGTGACGGTGGACCAGGCGCGGCTGTTCACCGACCCGGCCCGCGGCGAGGTGGACATGGTGTTCCAGTTCGAGCACGTGGGGCTGGACCACGGGACGTCGAAGTGGGACATCCAAACGCTGCGGATGCGCGACCTCAAGGCGTCGTTCGGTCGCTGGCAGGCCGGGCTGGCCGACATCGGCTGGAACTCCCTCTACTGGGACAACCACGACCAGCCACGGGCGGTGTCCCGCTTCGGCGACGACTCCCCCGAGCACCGGCGCGACTCGGCCACCTGCCTGGCCACGCTGCTGCACCTGCACCGCGGGACGCCCTACGTCTACCAGGGCCAGGAGATCGGGATGGCCAACTTCCCGTTCACCGCGCTGGAGGAGTTCCGCGACGTCGAGTCGCTCAACCACCACGTGCAGGCCGTGTCGGCGGGCCACGACCCGACCGAGGTGCTCGCCGCGCTGCGCTGCATGAGCCGGGACAACGCCCGGACGCCGGTGCAGTGGGACGCCTCCCCGAACGCCGGTTTCACCACCGGGACGCCGTGGCTGGCGGTGAACCCGGACCACGTGGAGTGGAACGCCGCCGCGCAGCGGGACGACGAGACCTCCGTGCTGGCCCACTACCGGCGGCTCATCGCGCTGCGGCACGACCTGCCGGTGGTCGCGCTCGGCGACTTCCACATGCTGCTGCCCGACCACGACGACGTGTACGCCTTCACCCGCACGCTGGACGAGGACACGCTGCTCGTCGTCTGCAACCTCTCGCGCACGCCCTACCGGCTGGCCGAGCTGCTGCCCGAGGCGCCGGCGGCCGAGCTGGTGCTGGGCAACCTGTCCGACGACGACCCCGCCGACCTCCGCCCCTGGGAAGCCCGCGTCCTGCGCCTGCCGTGACGCCCACTGCCGGTCGCGGGCTGACCGGCGCGGCGGCGCTCCCCGTGGTGCAATGCCAGACCGGGCACAGCAGCCGCCGGGGACCGTGAACAGGACGACGATGCAGCTCCACACCCCCCGCACCGGGAACGCGGCCGGCGGCCGTCCGCACGGCTGGGGTTCCGTGCGGCGGACCTGGGCCCGCCATCCCCGGCTCGGCCTGGCCGTCCGCGCGGCCGTCGCCGCGGTGGTGGCCTGGTCGCTCGTCCAGCTGGTCCCCGGCCCGGCCGCCGACTATCCCTACTACGCCCCGCTCGGCGCGGTCGTCGCGACGACGGCGTCCACGCTGGCGAGCTCGGTCCGGGCGTCGCTGCAGACGGTGGCCTCGATCGCGCTGGGTGCGGCGGTCGCGCTCGTCGGCGACGCCCTGCTCGACAACCGGCTGCTGACCCTCGCCCTGGTGATCGCCGTCGGGGTGCTGCTCTCCGGCTGGTCCCGACTCGGCAGCTCCAGCACCTGGCTGCCGACGGCCGCCCTCTTCGTCCTGATCCTCGGGCAGGACAACCCCAGCGGCTACGTCGTCGCCTTCGCCGGCCTGACCTTCGGCGGCGCGGTCGTCGGCATCCTGGTGAACGCCGCGTTCCCGCCCCTGCCGCTCGCGCCGGCGGAGGCCGCCCTGACCGAACTGCGCGACACGCTCGCCGGGCAGCTCGACGACGTGGTGGACGGGCTGCGGCAGGAGCACCCGCCGACGCAGGACGAGTGGCGCGGGCGCATGCGGACGATCGACCCGCTGCTCGCCCAGACGCGGGACACGGTCCAGCAGACCGACGAGGCCCGGCGCGGCAACCGCCGGGCCGCCCGGTACCGGGACAGCGCCGAGCGGCTCTACCGGCAGGCCCGCGCGCTCGAGCGCCTCACCCTCCTGGTCGAGGACCTGACCGTGGTGATCGCCGAGACCGAGGTGGCGGAGAACGAGCGGGTCGCGCTCGGACCGGAGCTCCGCCCGGCGGCGGCCCGGGCGCTGGACGCGCTGGCCGACGCGCTGCGCTCGGTCGACGGGGCGGCCGCGGACCCCGAGGTCGTCCACCGGGCCGACGACGCCGTGGACGCATTCACCACCGAGCTCCGCCGCGCCCGGGCGACGACCGACGACGACCTGCTCGAGGCCGCGAACATCGTCGAGAGCGTCCGCCGCTCGCTGACGGCGTTGCGCCCGCCGGAGAAGTCTTGACCCTCGACCGGGTCGAGGCCCCACGGTGACGGGCGTGGAGGGACGCATGCGGGGGATCGGCCGGCTGGCCCGGGAATCCGGCCTGACGGTGAGCGCCCTGCGGTTCTACGACGGCGCCGGTGTGCTCGTACCGGCCCACGTGGACCCGCGGAGCAACTACCGCTGGTACAGCGACGACCAGGTGCTCATCGCCCGGCTGGTGGCCCGGCTCCGGCGGGTGGGCATGCCGCTCGCCGGGATCAGCCGGGTGATCGAGCACCGGGACGACCCCGCCGTCGTCGACGCCGTCCTCCAGGCGCACCTCGCGCGCCTGGAGGAGGGCCTGGCCGACGCCCGCCGTGAGCTCCTCCACGCCCGATCCCTACTGGCCCAGGAGAGCCCGATGACCAGCATCAGCACCACGACCACCGCCCTGCTCGACGCCCTGCGCGCCGTCCGCTTCGCGGTCGGCACCGACCCGGGACTGCCCATGCTCACCGGCGTGCTGCTCGACGTCGCCGACGACGCCGTCCGCGTCGTGGCCTCCGACCGCTATCGGCTGGCGGTCCACACCATCGCCGCCGACGTCACCGGCCCGCAGGGCAGCGCCATCCTCCCGATCTCCCTCGTCGACGAGCTCCTCGGGACGACGACGTCCGGCCCGGCGACGGTGCGGGTGGCGGGGGACGACGTCGCGGTCGAGCTGGCGGGGCGCACCGTGCGCGGTCGGCGTGTGGACGCCGACTTCCCCGACTACCGCCGCATCCTGCGCGGCGCGGGCAGCGCCCAGGTGGAGATCGACGTCGCCCGGTTCCGCGGCGAGCTGGCCGCCGCGCCCACCCGGACGGTGCGGCGCGCGGAGGACGGTGTCGAGCAGATCGCCACGGTGCTCACGTTCGGGACGGTCGAGGTCGGCGTGAACCGGGAGTTCCTGCTCCAGGCCCTCGACGCCGAGGCCGCCGGGCAGCTGGTCCTCGACCTCGACGGGCCGATCGCCCCGCTGGTGCTCCGCGGCGCCGGCCGCGACGGCGACGTCAGCATGCTCATGCCGATCAAGCTCGACTGACGCCGCTGGTGCGTTCGAGGACCAGCCGGACGGTCTCCTCCGGCCGGTCCCACTGCGGGAAGTGCCCCGACCCCTCGAACCAGTACAGCTCGGCGTCCGGGAAGGCCGCGGCGGCCCGGGACGCCTGGCGGGCGAGGGTCACCCGGTCGCGCCGTCCCCAGCCGATCGTCAGCCGCCCGGGCAGCGTGCCGGCCGGCGCACCCTGCTGCTTCGGGCCACGCGCGAGGTCGTCCAGGACCGCGTCGAAGGACGGCGAGTCGACGTAGCCCTCCAGCTCGGTGCGGACGACGTCGGCGTCCAGGGCCCAGGGCCGGGCGGAGAACTGCGCCAGCAGCGCCGTCCGGCCGGCCGGGTTGCCCAGCAGCGCGGGCAGCACCGGGCGGATGCGGCGCAGCAGGCCCACCGACGCGGCGATGCTGGCGCGGAAGACGGCGGCCTCGCGGTCGGTCCAGAAGCCACCGGGGTCGAGGGCGACGCTGTCCCCGCCGATCCCCCGACGGCTGAGCTCCAGCACCATCCGGGCGCCCATCGAGCTGCCGATTAGCGGCGCGTCGGCCAGCCCTTCGGCGCGCAGCCATTCCTGGAGGGCGTCGGTGAGCGCGGTCATCGACGGATCGGGCAGCGGCGGGGTGTCCCCCGCGAAGCCGGGGAGGTCGACGACGACCACGGTGCGCTCGGCCGACAGTGCCGGGAGAACCGTCTCCCACGACCGCCACGAGCCCCCCAGGCCGTGCACGAGGACGAGCGGCGGTCCGGACCCTGCGCGGTGCGCGGCGAGCTGCATCCCACGCATCTACCCGCGCGGGCCGCCGTCGACCGTCCTCAGCCCAGCGGGCTGCGGGGGAGCAGGCGGTCGCTGATGATCCGCTTCTGGATCTCGCTGGTGCCCTCGAAGATCGTGGTGAGCCGGGCGTCCCGCCAGTGCCGCTCGACCTGCCGCTCGGTGGTGTAGCCGTTGCCGCCGTGCAGCTGCATGGCCTGGTTGGTCACCCGGACCGACATCTCGGTGGCCTCGAGCTTCACCATCGACGCCTCCTTGGCGACCGGCAGCCCGAGGTCGAGCAGGTGGGCGACCTGCCGGTAGAAGGCGCGGGACTGCTCGATCTGCGACGCCATCTCGGCGACGGCGAAGCGCAGCGCCTGGAAGTCGCCGATCGGGTGGCCGAACTGCTCGCGCTCCTGCAGGTAGACGATCGAGTCCTCGAGCGCGGCGCGGGCCAGGCCGACGGCGCGCGCGGCCGTGTGCACCCGGGCGGTGTTGAGGAACTTCTGCGCCTCGGCGAAGCCGGCCTGCTTGGCGGCCTCCCCCTCCTCGGCGCTCTCCTCCCGCGCGGCGCGGGCCTCGTCGATGACGTTGTCCTTCGGGATCCGGACGCCGTCGAAGGTGAGGTCCCAGGTGAGGAAGCCGTGGTAGCCGATCTTGTCGATCGGGTGCCCGGTGAGCCCCTCGGGGAACTCGCCGCGCTCCTTCTCCAGCAGCAGGTTGACCAGGCCGGCCGAGCGGGACTCCCCCTCCTCCGGCTCGCGCTCCCGGACGAGCACCTGGATGAAGTCGGCCGCCTTGGCGTTGCCGCACCAGCGCTTGCGCCCGGTGACCACCCACTCGTCACCGTCGAGCACCGCGCGGGTCGAGACACCGGCCAGGTCGGAGCCGGCGTCGGGCTCGGACAGCGCGATCGCGCCGATCCACTCGCCACGGGCGCTGCGGGCCATCAGCTCGTGCCGGCGATCCGCGTCGGGCACCGCCGTCCCCAGCCCCTGGGACCGGGCGAGGATGCTCGCCGTCGACATCCAGGCGCGGGCCAGCTCCTCGCTGACCATGCAGTACTCGAAGACGCCGAGGCCGAGGCCACCCTGCTCGGCGGGCACCGTGATGCCGAAGTAGCCGAGCTCGGCGATCCGCTCCAGCAGGGAGGCGGGGATCTCGCCCTTCTGCGGGTCCAGCTCGTCGGCGACGGGCAGCACCTCGTCCATCGCGAAGCGGCGGGCCTGCTGCTGCAGCGCCTCCCGCTCCGGGGTGTGCCACGGGGGCAGCAGCGCCGGGGGCCGGGGCTCCCAGATCTCGGACTGGGTCGACACCACTGTCGGCCTCCTCGGTCAGGCGGGTGATCGCGTGTTCGTTCCCGGTGCACCTCGCGCTCATCCACGAGGTGACCGGGTTCACCGCGAGGAGCCCGATGACCGCTCCCGCGCCAGCGCGACGTAGTGCTCGACCAGCGCGGCGTCGTCGACCGTGCCGGTGTTGACCGCCTTCGCCGGGTCGACGCCCTGGAACAGCCGCTTGAGCGGCACCTCCAGCCGCTTGCCGGTGCGGGTGTGCGGCACCCCGGGGACGGCGATCACCTCGTCGGGCACGTGCCGCGGCGAGGCCTCCGCCCGGATCGCCGCCTTCAGCCGGTCGACCAGCTGACCGGTCAGCTCCTCCCCCGGCGCGAGCTGCACGAACAGCGGCATCCAGTAGCCGCCGCCGGGCAGCTCGACGCCGAGCACCACGCAGTCGACGACCTCGGGGAAGGCCTCGACGACGGCGTAGATGTCGGCGGTGCCCATGCGCACGCCGCCGCGGTTGAGCGTCGAGTCCGACCGGCCGGTGATCAGGCAGGTGCCGCGCTCGGTGATCTCCAGCCAGTCGCCGTGGCGCCACACCCCGGGCCACGGCTCGAAGTAGGCGGCGCGGTAGCGGGAACCGTCCGGGTCGTTCCAGAAGCGCAGCGGCATCGAGGGCATCGGCTCGGTGATCACCAGCTCGCCCAGCTCGCCGACCACCGGCTCGCCGCGCTCGTCCCACGCTTCCGCGGCGACGGCGAGCATCGGCCGCTGCAGCTCCCCGGCGGTCACGGGCAGCAGCAGCGAGCTGCCGATGAAGCCGGTCGCGACGTCGGTACCCCCGGACAGCGAGCCCAGGAAGACCTCGCCCGACACCGCGTCGTACACCCACCGGAACGTCGACGCCGGCAGCGGCGATCCGGTGACGCCGATCGACCGCACCGCGGAGAGGTCGTAGCGCTCGCCGGGCCGCTCCCCGGCCTTCTCGCAGGCGCCGAGGTATCCGGGGCTGGTGCCGAAGTAGGTGATGCCCGTGCGGGCGGCCAGGGCGAACAGCGCGTCCACCGCCGGGTAGGCCGGCGCGCCGTCGTAGACCACCACCGTCGCCCCGCAGAGCAGGGCGGAGGTGGCGATGTTCCACATGATCCAGGCGGTGGAGGCGTACCAGAAGAACCGGTCCTCGGGGCCGATGTCCATGTGCAGCGCCGCCTGCTTGCGCTGCTCGAGCACCACCCCGCCGTGCCCGTGCACGATGCCCTTCGGCAGCCCGGTGGTGCCCGACGAGTAGACGATCCACAGCGGGTGGTCGAAGGCCGTCGGCGCGAACTCCGGGTCCTGCTCGTCGGCGACCGCGTCGGCCCAGGCCAGCGCCCCGTCGGGCACCTCGGCCGGGAACAGCCGCGGCACCGAGATCGTCGTCCGGACGGTCGGCAGGGCCGCGCGCAGCTCGGCGACGACGTCGCGCCGGTCGTGCGCGCGCCCGTTCCAGCGGTAGCCGTCGACGGCCACCAGGACCGTCGGCTCGATCTGGGCGAACCGGTCGAGGACGGCGCGGGTGCCGAAGTCGGGGGCGCACGAGGACCACACCGCCCCGATCGACGCCGCGCCGAGGAAGGCGACGACGGCCTCGGGCACGTTCGGCAGGTAGCCGGCCACCCGGTCACCGGGGCGGACGCCGAGCCGGCGCAGGGTGGCGGCGAAGGCGCCCACCTGGCCGCGCAGGGTCGCCCAGGAGATCTCCTGGGGCTCGACGTCCTCGGCGACCGCGACCAGCGCCGGCCGGTCGTCGGCGGCCTGCCGGAACACCTCCGCGGCGTAGTTGACCGTGGTCCCCGGGAACCAGACGGCACCGGGCATCTCCCGACGGGTGAGCACCTGCTCGTCCGGAACCCCGGGCAGCACCCCGGTCCACTCCGCCAGGTCGGCCCAGAACTGGTCGAGGTGCTCCACCGACCAGCGCCACAGCCGGTCGTAGTCGACGGGCTCGCCGAAGGAGAGCCCGCGCCGCTGCGCCACCCAGCCGGCGAAGGCGGCGCTGCGGGTGGCGGCGATCGTCGCGGCGGTGGGCTGCCAGAGGACCTCGGGGGCGGGCGCGTCGGCGGGCACGGCCGCACCCTGCCATCCCGGGCCCGCCGCGGCCACGGCATCCGCGCCCGGCCCGGGCGTGCCAGGCTGCACGACCATGGAGTCCGCCGACGGGCCGGCGCCCGTGTTCGCCGAGCTGCTCACCGGCTTCGGCGTCTCGATGGTGGTCACCACCGGCCGGAGCGGCCGGCTGGTGCTGGTCCGGGCCGACGACCGCGGGCTCGAGACGCGGCTGCTCGCCTTCGAGTCCCCGATGGGTGTGGCCGTCCGCCCGGACCGGCTCTGCCTCGGCACGCGGCGCCAGGTCTTCGACTACCGCAACCAGCCGGCCGTCGCCGCGCGGCTGGACCGGCCGCGCGGCGTCGACGCCTGCTACGTCCCACGCGGCGCGCACTGGACCGGGGACATCGGCGCGCGCGACCTGGCCTGGGCCGGCGACGAGCTGTGGCTGGTGGCGACGTCCTTCTCCTGCCTGGCCACGCTGGACGCCGACCACAGCTTCCGGCCGCGCTGGCGCCCGCCGTTCGTGTCCGCGCTGGCGCCGGAGGACCGCTGCCACCTGAACGGGATCGCCGTGCGTGGCGGACGGGTCCGGTACGCGACCGCACTGGGCCGCACGGATACCGCGGAGGGGTGGCGGCAGCGGGCGCTCCGCGGCGGCACCCTGCTGGACGTCCCCGGCGGAGAGGTGCTCGCCGGCGGCCTGTGCCTGCCGCACTCGCCGCGCTGGCACGACGGGCAGCTGTGGGTGCTGGAGGCCGGCCGGGGGTCGCTGACCCTCGTCGACCCGGACAGCGGGTGGCCGACCGTCGTGGCGACCGTGCCGGGCTTCGCCCGCGGCCTGGCCTTCGCCGGCCGGTACGCCTTCATCGGCCTGTCGCCGGTGCGCGACGGCGCCCCCGACGGCCTGCCCGTCGCGTGGACCGCCGACCGGGCGTGCGGCGTGGCGGTCGTGGACACCCGCTCGGGCGAGACGGTGACCCGGCTGCGCCTCGAGGGCCCGGTGGAGGAGGTCGAGGACGTGCAGCTCGTGCCGGCCCGCTACCCCGAGATCCTCGAGCCGGACTCGCCGTTGACCGCGAGCTCCTTCGTCCTGCCCACCGAGGCGCTGGCTGACGTCCCCCCGCCGATCGCCCCCCGCTGAGCCGACGCCCGGCGGGAGCGCGCCGTCGGTGCCATCCTGACCCGGTGCTGCCCGACCCCACCGACGAGCGCAACGTCCTCGGCGGCCCCCTGGAACCCTGCGGCACCGACCCGGTGACCGGCTTCTACCGGGACGGCTCCTGCACCAGCGGCCCGGACGACCTCGGCTCGCACACCGTCTGCGCCGTCGTCTCGGCCGAGTTCCTGGCGATGCAGCGGGAACTGGGCAACGACCTGGCGACGCCGCGGCCGGAGTACGGCTTCCCCGGGTTGCGGCCGGGCGACCGCTGGTGCGTCGTCGCCACCCGCTGGCTTCAGGCGTACCAGGCCGGGGCCGCGTCGGGGGTGGTGCTGGCAGCCACCAACGCCCGGGCGCTCGAGATCGTGCCGATGGAGGCCCTGCGCCAGCACGCCGTCGACGTCCCGGACGACCTCAGCGGCCTCGGCTGACCGGGCCCGCCGTCACCCGCCGCCGCTCCCGCCGCCCAGCATCCAGCTGTTCTTGTTGACGGCGCCGCGGGCGTCGGGGCCGTCCAGGCGGTCCCGGTCGAGGCGGCCATCGGGCAGCTCGTCGGTCCACTCGTCGGGCGCCCCCCGCCGGCGACCGACGTACCAGGTGGCCGCGACGACCACCGCGACGGCGAGCACGACGAGCACCCACTCCATACGACCTCCCGGGACGACTGCACCTCACGCTAGACGGGCATCCGCTCGCCGGCGGGTCGACGCCGACGGACCTGCCGTGCGCGATGGGCCGGAATGAAGGCCCGGCGGACGGCGCTGGGCCGGGCATGGACGACCTCCTCGACCGGCCCGTGACCACGCTGCAGGGCACGGCGACGACGCTGCGCGAGCTGACCGGCGGCGGGGCGGCCCTCGTCGTCAACGTGGCCAGCCGGTGCGGCCTCACGCCGCAGTACGCCGCGTTGGAGGCCCTGCACGAGGAGTACCGCGACCGCGGGTTCACCGTGGTGGGCGTGCCCTGCAACCAGTTCATGGGGCAGGAGCCCGGCACCGCCGAGGAGATCGCCGGGTTCTGCTCGGCCACCTACGGCGTCACCTTCCCGATGACCGAGAAGGTCGAGGTCAACGGGGCGGGCGCGCATCCGCTGTTCCAGGAGCTCACCGCCGTCCCGGACGTCGACGGGCAGGCCGGCGACGTCGCCTGGAACTTCGAGAAGTGGGTGATCGGCGGGCACGGCCAGGTGGTGGCCCGCTTCCGCCCCCGCACGGAGCCCGACGCCCCCGAGGTGCGCGCCGCGATCGAGTCGGTGCTCCCCCGCTGACCGGGTTACCGTCGGGCATGGCCGCCCCCGACCTCCGGTTCTGGTTCGACCCGGTCTGCCCGTTCGCCTGGATGACCAGCAAGTGGGTCCGCGAGGTGAGCGCGCAGCGGGAGTACGCGGTCGAGTGGCGGTTCATCTCGCTGCGGCTGCTCAACGCCCACGTCGACTACGACACCCACTTCCCGCCGGAGTACGAGGCCGGGCACACCGCGGGGCTGCGGCTGCTGCGGGTGGCCGCCCGGACCCGCGCCGAGCACGGGCCGGACGCCGTCGGCCCGCTGTACGCGGCGCTGGGCGGGCAGATCTTCGAGACGCCGAACGAGCGGGGCGACGAGGTCCGCCGCGGCACCCGCGAGTTCGTCGAGCCGGTCCTCGCCGAGGTGGGCCTTCCCGCCGACCTCGCCGCCACCCTGGACGACGACGCCTGGGACGCGCAGATCCAGGCCGAGACCGACGAGGCGCTCGCGCTGACCGGCAAGGACGTCGGCACGCCGATCCTGCACTTCCGCCCGCCGGAGGGCGTGGCCTTCTTCGGCCCGGTGATCAGCCGGCTGCCCAGCGCGGAGGAGGCGGTCCCGCTGTGGGACCACGTCGTCGGACTGGCCTCGTTCCCGGGGTTCGCCGAGCTCAAGCGCAGCCTCCGCGAACGGCCGCAGCTGCCGGCCTTCGGCGTGCAGCCCGGTGAGGCCGGGACGCAGGAGGACTGGCACGGCGGGAGCAGGCGGCAGAAGCGCTGACCGGCACCGGGGATGCCGGGGAGCGGACGGGCTAGCTAAGGTTAGCCTTATCTGATTCTCGCCGTCCGTCCCTGGGAGCTGCCCGTGACCACCACGGTCGAGGTCCCGGTACGGGGCCCGGCGCCGCCGTCGTCGCGGTCGCCGCGCGGGCGGCGGGTGGCCGTGGTGCTGCTGTTCCTCGCGCTCGTCGTGGCCGCCGCGCTGGCCAGCATCGCCGTCGGCACCCGCTCCATCGGGCTGGGCACGGTCTGGCAGGCCCTGATCGACCCGTCGCCGGCCACCGAGGAGTCGGTGATCGTCCGCGAGCTGCGGGTGCCGCGCACCGTGCTGGGGCTCATGGTGGGCGCCGCCCTCGGCATCGCCGGCGGCCTGATGCAGGGGCACACCCGCAACCCGCTGGGCGATCCCGGCCTGCTCGGCGTCACCGCCGGCGCGAGCCTCGCGGTCGTCCTGGCCATCTCGATCCTCGGCGTCACCACGCCCGCCGGCTACGTGTGGTTCGCCTTCGGCGGTGCGCTGATGGGCACCGTGCTCGTCTACGCGATCGGCTCCGCCGGCCGGGGCGGGGCCACGCCGGTCACCCTGGCGCTGGCGGGGGCGGCGCTGTCGGCGCTGTTCTTCGCCCTCGTCCGCACCGCCGTCGTCATCGACCAGCAGACGCTGGACAGCTTCCGGTTCTGGGTGGTCGGCTCGCTGGCCGGCCGGGACGCCGGCATCGGCTGGCAGCTGGCCCCCTTCTTCGTCGCGGGCCTGGTCCTCGCGCTGGCCAACGCCCCCGCCGTCAACCTGCTGGGGCTGGGCGAGGACGTCGCCCGCGGGCTCGGCCAGCGGATCTGGCTGGCGCGCGCGACCGGGCTGGCCGCGATCACGCTGCTCTGCGGCGCCGCGACCGCCACGGCCGGGCCGATCGCCTTCGTCGGGCTGGTGGTGCCGCACGTGGTCCGCGCCCTCACCGGCCCCGACCACCGCTGGCTGCTGCCCTGCTCCGGCCTCCTGGGCGCGGCCCTGCTGCTGGCCGCCGACGTGGTGGGCCGGATCGTCGCCCGCCCGGCCGAGCTGCAGGTCGGCATCGTGCTGGCGCTCATCGGCGCCCCGTTCTTCATCGCGCTGGTGCGCCGGCGCCGGACGATGGCGCTGTGAGCGTCGCCGCCCCGGCCCGCGACCCGGGGACGCGTCCGCGCTCCGGGACGGCGGTCCGCGTCGGCCCGGTGTCGGGTGTGCTGCGCTGGCGCCAGCTCGCCGTCCCGGCGGCCGGATTCGTCGTCCTGGTGCTCACCGCCGCGCTCAGCATGGGACGCGGCGACTTCCCGATCGGCGTCGGGGAGGTGCTGCGCACGCTCGTGGGCCTCGGCGAGGGGCCCCAGGAGTTCATCGTGCTGGAGCTGCGGGCGCCCCGCGTCGTCGTCGGCGCGCTGGTCGGGCTGGCCCTGGGCGTCTCCGGCGCGCTGTTCCAGACCTTCGCCCGCAACCCGCTGGCCTCGCCGGACACCCTCGGCATCACCAGCGGCGCCTCCGTGGGCGCGGTGGCCGCGATCGTGCTGACCAGCGGGACCTCCGCCGGAGCGCTCCTGGGCGGGCTCGGCCTCCCGCTCGCGGCCCTGCTGGGAGCGCTGCTCACCGGGTTCCTGCTGTTCGCGCTGGCCTGGCGCGCCGGGGTCGACGGGTACCGGCTGGTGCTGGTCGGGATCGCCCTGTGGTCGGTGGCGGCCGCGCTCGTCGACTGGCTGCTCACCAACGCCGAGATCCACGACGCCGCGTCGGCCTACGTGTGGATCACCGGCTCGCTCAACGCCCGCACGTGGGGCGACGCCGTCCCCCTGGCCGTCGCCGTCGCCGTGCTGGTCCCGCTCGCCCTCGCCGCGGGCCGGGTGCTGTCGGTGCTCCAGTTCGGCGACGACACCGCCCGCGGGCTCGGCGTCCGGCTGGCCGGTGCGCAGGCCGCCGTCGTCCTCCTGGCCGTGGGCCTGGTGGCCTTCGCCGTGTCCGCCGCCGGGCCGATCACGTTCGTGGCCCTCGTGGTGCCCCAGATCGCGGTGCGGCTCACCGGCGGGTCGCGGCCGCCCCTGCTGGCCTCGGGCCTGCTCGGCGCGCTGCTCGTGGTCGCGGCCGACCTGGTCACCCGGACCGTCCTGCCCGAGGCCCTCCCGGTCGGCATCCTGACCGCCGTGATCGGCGCCCCGTACCTGCTCTGGCTCCTCGTCCGCGGAAGGCGGCTGTCGACAGCATGACGATCCACCCGGGGACCGGGCTCCTGCACCGTCCCGAGACCACCACGCCCCCCGCCCCCGTGCGGCTGGCCGCCGAGCGCGTCCGGCTGGCCTACGACGACCACGTCGTCGTCGACGACCTCGACCTGCAGCTCACCGAGGGCTCCTTCACCGCCATCGTGGGGCCCAACGGCTGCGGCAAGTCCACGCTGCTGCGCGCTCTGGGCCGGCTGCTGCGCCCGTCGTCCGGGCAGGTCCTCCTTGACGGTCGGGCGATCGCCCGCACACCCACCCGCGAGGTCGCCAAGGTGCTCGGCCTGCTGCCGCAGACACCGGTGGCCCCCGAGGGGCTCACGGTCGGCGACCTGGTGGCCCGCGGGCGGCACCCGCACCAGACCTGGCTGCGCCAGTGGTCCCGGGACGACGAGACGGTCGTGGCCGAGGCGCTGTCCTGGACGGACATGACCGCGCTCGCCGACCACCCGGTGGACACGCTTTCGGGCGGCCAGCGGCAGCGGGCCTGGATCTCCATGGCCCTGGCGCAGGGCACCGACCTGCTGCTGCTCGACGAGCCGACGACCTACCTCGACCTCTCGCACCAGATCGACGTCCTCGACCTGGTGGGGCGGCTGCACGCCGAGCGCGGGCGCACCGTCGTCCTCGTCCTGCACGACCTCAACCTCGCGGCGCGCTACGCGCAGCGCCTGGTGGCCATGAAGGACGGCGCGCTGGTGGCCTCCGGGGCGCCGGCCGAGGTGCTCACCGAGGATCTGCTGGCCGACGTCTTCGACCTGGAGGCCCGCGTGCTGCCCGACCCGGTGTCGGGGACGCCGATGGTCGTCCCGGTGCGCCGGCTCCGGTGAGCCGGGGCCGCGGCGGGGTCCCCCGATCGGGGGGAGTTAGGTAAGGCTAACCTTTGCGTCACCCGGGGACGACCGTCCCCTGATGACCGAGGAGCATCCCGTGCACCGGATCCCCCGTCGCCTGGCCGGCGGCCTGCTGACGCTGGCCGTCGTGGCCACCGCGAGCGCCTGTGGCGACGACGACGCCGCCGAGCCCGCCGCCGAGCCCACGACCGCGGAGGGTGGCGGCTGGGAGTACACCGACGACCTGGGCACCCCCGTGGAGCTCGACGAGACCCCCACCCGGATCGCCGGGCTGAACGACGTCATGGCCTCGCTGTGGAACTACGGCGTCGAACCGGTCGCCACGTTCGGTCAGACCTCGGCCGCCGACGACGTCGCCTTCGAGGGCCGGGACCTCTCCGAGGTCGAGATCGTCGGCGAGACCTACGGCCAGATCGACCTCGAGCAGCTGGCCGCCGCCGACCCCGACCTGATCATCACCTCGGTCTACCCGGTCGACTCCGAGGGGACGCTCGACCCGACCTCCCCGCCGTACGGCATCGAGTCGCCCGAGCAGCTCGACCAGCTCGAGCAGATCGCCCCCGTCGTGGCGATCGCCTACCGCGGCTCGGCGGCCGACGTGATGGAGCAGGTGGC
Organism: Blastococcus sp. HT6-4; assembly: GCF_039679125.1. NCBI lineage: Bacteria > Bacillati > Actinomycetota > Actinomycetes > Geodermatophilales > Geodermatophilaceae > Blastococcus > Blastococcus montanus. The sequence goes on from NZ_CP155551.1 coordinate 4,089,598, forward strand.
CGACCTCGCCGAGAGCCTGGGCGCGGACACCGGGACCATCGAGGCCGCCCGCGCCGACTACGAGGAGGCCGCGGCGGCGCTGACCGAGGCCGGCGAGCAGGGGATCACCGTGCTGCCCGTGTACGCGACCCCCTCCGAGGGCTGGTGGATGGCCAAGGCCGGGGACGACCCGCAGCTGCGCCTGTACTCCGACCTCGGCGTCGACTTCGTCGACCCGGGCGGCGAGGGGTACTTCTGGCAGACCGCCGGCTGGGAGGACGTCCCGCAGTACCCGAGCGACGTGATCCTGTACTCGCTGCGCGGCGGCATGACGCCGGAGGAGATGGCCCAGCAGCCGACCGCGGCGCTGCTGCCCGCGATCCAGGCCGAGCAGGCCTACCCCTGGAAGTACATCGGCATGGACTACGCCGCGCAGGCGGAGTACATGCAGGAGCTGGCCGACTGGCTCGACGAGGCCGACGACGTCACCCCGTGACACCGGGCCCGGCCGCGCTCACGAGCCGAGCGGGGCCGGGCTCTCGGGCAGCGGCGGCACGGCCCGCGCCGTGCGCGCCGTCTGCGCCAGGGCGATGCCGGTGAGGACGACGATCCCGCCGGCCACTTGCCAGCCGGTGAGCACCTGCTCCACCCACAGCCAGGCGACGACGGAGGCGAACACCGGCTCGACGGTCGCCACCAGCCCCGCCGTGGTGGGCGCCAGGTGGGGAAGCGCGGCGATGGAGAGCCAGAAGGGCAGCACCGCACCGAGGACGACGATCCAGCCGACCAGCAGCCACAGCGGCAGCCGCAGCTCGCCGACCGACACCGGCACGGTGGCGCCGAGCACCCCGGCGTCGAAGGTCCACCACGGCGCGGCCGCGGCCCAGAACAGCGCCGCGGCCACGAAGCTCCAGCAGGTCAGCGTGACCGGGTCGCGGCCGACCGTGCCGCGCTCCCCGAGCAGGTAGTAGGTGGCGAGGCAGAGCGCCGCACCCAGCGCCGCCGCCACGCCGACGGCGTCGAGCGAGCCGCCGCCCTGCCAGACCTGCGCCACGAGCACCAGCCCGGACAGCGACAGCAGCAGCGCCGCCCACAGCCGGCTGCGCACCCGCTCGCGGCGGACCAGCCAGACGTACAGCGCGATGAACACCGGGGCGGTCATCTCGAAGACCAGCGCGATCCCGACCGGCAGCCGCCCGATGGCGACGTAGTAGAGGAACTGGGTCAGCGCCACGCCGACGACCCCGAAGGCGGCGAGCAGCGGCAGCTCCCGCGCCTGCACCCGCAGCCGGCCGGGCGCGCGGAGGGCCAGCGCGAGGAGCAGGACCTCGGCCGCCCCGGTGCAGCGCAGCGCCGTCAGCCGGGTGGGCGGGATGCCCGCCTCCAGGGCCAGGGTCGAGACCGTGCCGTTGACGGCGAACAGCCCTGCCGCGGCGAGGGTGAAGGCGTACCCGAGGGCCGGGCGGGCGGGGCGGCGCACCAGCGCACGGTAGCGGGCTACCGGTGCCGAGACACCTACCGCGTCAGAACAGGGCCAGCTCCTGCTCCGGCGCCCGCGGACCCGGCACCGACGCCGTGAAGGCGACGTCGAGCCCGGTCGCCTCGAACACCCGCCAGACCGACGGCTGCACGTCGCGCAGCCGCAGCTCGATGCCGTGCTGCAGGCACCACCGCCGAACGGCGAGCAGCGCGGACAGGCCGGCCGATCCGGTCGACGGCACCCCGCCCAGGTCGAGCTCCAGGACGACGCACCCGGCCAGCGGTCGTTCGGCGACGAAGGCCTCCAGCTGCGGTGCGGTCACCAGGTCGAGGTCTCCCTCGACCGCGACGACGGCCTGCCCGCCGGCGGCCTCCCAGCGCAGCCGCAGCGCGGGCGGCCCGGGCGCCTGGTTCCCGACCCACCACGGGCGCCGGCCGCCCGGCGCCCGCGCCAGCCGTCGCGTGACGTCCCATTCGTGCGGCCGAACCATGCGCTGATCCCCCTGTTGCCGACGGCATCGGCCGTCGTGCCGGACCGTACGCAGACGCATGCACCCGGTACAACGGGTTCCGGCACCGGATCGGCCGTCGAGCCACGCCCGATGCGCGTGCTGTCACGGCGGGTGAGCGCATCGTCTCGGCACGTCGGTGGGTGCGCGCCGGTGTCCGTGGGCACGCCTCTGCCGAGCCGAGGAGAGGAGTCCGCGTGGAGAGTCGCCCACCGTGGTCGGGGCGCCGGCGTCGCACCCTGGGCGTGCTGGCGGCCGGGGTCGTCGCCGGGGGGCTGGGTGCCTTCGTGCTCCCGGCGGAGTACGGGGTGACCGCCGGCATCGTCGGTGCGCTCTGCGCCTTCCTCCTCGCCGTGGCCGTCATCGTCTTCGTCGTCGTCCCGGGGCCGGGGACGGCCGGCACGCTGGCCCGCATGCCACCGCTGGCGGGTGCGGCCCTCGTCGTCGCCGTCCTGCTCCTGCTCTCGACCTCCGCCGAGCTGCGCTGGGTGTGGTCGCTGGCCGCCGTGGCCGCCGGCTGCTGGACCGCCTACGCCGTCTGGCAGACCCGGCGCTCGGAGGAGTGAGCGCCGGCGACAGACTGCGGGCCATGGATCTGCCCGAGGCCCTCTACCTGCCCGATGGCGACGGCTTCACCGCCACGGCGCTGACCATCGGCGCCTGGGACGTCGGCATGCAGCACGCCGGGCCACCCGCGGCGCTGCTGCGCGCGGCCGAGTAGGCGGGTGGGATCCCCGACGGCCAGACCGTGCGGCTGGCCTACGACATCCTCGGGCCGGTGCCGGTGGGCCCGGTGCGGGTGGGCGCCTCCGTCATCTGCCCCGGCCGGCGGATCGAGCTGGTGGAGGCGGTCCTCGACGCCGGGGATGGCCCGCTCATGCGGCTGTCGGCCTGGCGCATGCGCAGCCGCGCCGACGGCCCACCGGCCTCCCCCGGCCCGCACCCGGTCCCGGCCGGCCCGGACGACGGCCGCCCCAAGCGCCCGGCGTTCTTCCCCACCGAGCTCGCCTACCACCGCGCGCTGGACTGGCGGTTCGTGTCGGGCACCTTCAACGGCCCGGGCCCGGCCGCCGCGTGGACGCGTCCGGAGTGCACGCTGGTGGCCGGCGAGCCGATGACGCCCCTGCAGCACCTCCTCGTGATGACCGATGCGGCCAGCGGCATCTCGGCGACCCTGGACTGGACGGAGGCGACCTTCGCCAACGTCGACCTCACCGTGGCCCTGCACCGTCCGCCCCGCGGCGAATGGCTCGGTATGGACGCCACCACCGTGCTGGGCGACTCGGGCCCGGCGCAGTGCTTCGCCGTCCTCGTCGACGCCGACGGGGCCGTCGGCCGGTCCAGCCAGTCGCTGTTCGTCGAGCCCCGCTGACGGGGTGAGGGATCTCTCGTACCGGGAACTCCCTGGTCAGGGCGGTGGCGTGGACCTCCGGCGCGGGTACCCGGAGGATGTGGTTGGCATCGGCGGGCGCCGGTGCGCACTGTGGAGAGGTCGCTTCCCCCGACGATTGGAGTGCGCTGACCGTGGATGCGTGGACAGACGTCCTGCGCTGGCTGTCCGGACGCGGTCTCGAGGTCGTGCTCATCGTGCTCGGCTCGGTGCTGCTGGCCCGGTTCATCGGCTGGGCAGGCACCCGGATCACCGACCGGATCGACCGCAACTCCACCGACGGGGACGCGCTCGTGCGCTCCGAGGCCGCCAAGCACCGGCACTCGCTCACCCAGGTGCTCACCTGGGCGGCGGTGGTGCTCGTCTACTCGATCTCGGTCTTCTTCGTCCTCGACCGCCTCGGCATCCCGGTGACCGGCCTGGTCGCGCCGGCCACGGTGCTCGGCGTGGGGCTGGGCTTCGGCGCCCAGCGCATCGTCGGTGACGTCCTCGCGGGCTTCTTCATCATCACCGAGCGCCAGTACGGGTTCGGCGACGTCGTCTCCATCCAGGTGGTCGGCGGCGGCGAGCCGGCCGAGGGCACCGTCGAGGACGTGACCCTGCGCGTGACCCGGGTGCGCTCGCCCAACGGCGAGGTCGTCACCGTGCCGAACGGCCAGATCGTGAAGGTCGTCAACCTCTCGCGCGACTGGGCCCGCGCCGTCGTGGACGTCCCGGTGCCCACCAGCGTCGACGTGAACCGGGCCAACGAGATCCTCCGCGAGGTCGGCCGGTCGGCCTTCCGCGACCCGGCGATGCGCCCGCTGCTGCTCGACCCGCCCACCGTCATGGGCGTCGAGACGCTCGGGCTCGACGAGGTCAACGTGCGCGTGGTGGCCCGCACGCTGCCCGGCAAGCAGTTCGAGGTCGGCCGCGACCTGCGGGCCCGCATCGTGGACGCCTTCCGCAGCCAGGGCATGCAGGTGCCGCAGCCCACCTCGGTCGCGGTGCCTGACGGCGCGACCGCCGTCCAGGAGGCGGTCCGATGACCGCGCCCGAGGACCGCAGCCCGGACGGCGGGGAGCCGAGGGTCAGCACCGCTCCCGCCGTGGCCCCCGCCGCGCCCGCCGCGTCCGCGCCGCCGGACGAGCCGCGGCGTCCCCGCTGGTGGTCGGCCATCCCCCGGCACCTGGGCCGGGCCCGCACCTCGACGGTCGCGCTCAGCCTGCTGTTCCTCCTGATCGGCGCCCTCTACCTCAACGTGCGCCCGGACCCGGAGGGGACGACGCGCACGCCGGCGGACACGGGGGTCGAGGAGACGGCCGAGCAGACGACGGAGACCACCCCGCCGACCACCGAGACCACCGAGCCCGCCGAACCCACCGACGAGGCGCCGGCGACCACCCCCGCGCAGCCGACCGGGGAGCAGGCCGAGCCGACCCAGCAGACCGGGGAGCCGGAGCCCGAAGAGACGGCGGACGAGACGGCGCCCACCACGTCGGCCCCGGAGACCAGCGCGCCGAGCCAGCCGACCGCACCGACCGGCTGAGTCAGAACGAGGTCACGACGGCGATCCCGGGTGCCGCGCCTACCGTGGCGAGCGCGGCCCCGGCGTCGTCCAGGGCCAGCCGGCGGGTGACCAGCCGGCCCGGGTCGAGCCGGCCGGCCGCGATCAGGCCCAGCAGCTCCGGATAGGCGTGCGCGGCCATGCCGTGGCTGCCCAGCACCGCCAGCTCGAGCGCGACCACCCGGTCCATCGGCACCTCGGGGCGGCCCTGCGCCGGCGGCAGCAGCCCGACCTGGACGTGCCGGCCGCGCGGCCGGAGGCTGCGGACGGAGTTCGCGCAGGTGACCGCGGCGCCGAGGGCGTCGAGCGAGGCGTGCGCGCCGCCGCCGGTCAGCTCGGCCACGGCCGCGGGCACGTCGCCGGCGCCGTCGACCGCGTGCTCGGCGCCCAGCTCGCGGGCGAGCTCCAGCGCGCCGGGCGCGACGTCGACGGCCACCACCCGGGCGCCGGCGGCCACCCGCGATCTGGACGGCGGAGAGCCCGACGCCGCCGCACCCGTGCACCGCCACCCACTCCCCGGCCCGCACGCGCGCCACCTGGACGACGGCGCGGAAGGCGGTGGCGTACCGGCAGCCCAGCGCGGCGGCGGTGGTGAGGTCCAGCCCCTCGGGCACCGCGACGAGGTTGACGTCGGCGGCGTCGAGGGCGACGAACTCGGCCAGCGAGCCCCAGTGGGTGAAGCCGGGCTGGGTCTGCCGGGCGCAGACCTGGTGCTCACCGGCGGCGCACTGCGCGCACCGGCCGCAGGCGTTGACGAACGGCACCGTGACCCGGTCGCCCACCCGCCAGTTCCGGACGCCCGCGCCGACGGCCGCCACGGTGCCGGCCAGCTCGTGCCCGGGCACGTGCGGCAGGACGACGTCGGGGTCGTGCCCCTGCCAGGCGTGCCAGTCGCTGCGGCAGATGCCGCCGGCGCCGACCCGGACGACGACGCCGCCCGGCGCGGGATCGGGCGCAGGGACGTCGTCGACCCGCAGCGGTCCACCGAACTGCTCGAACACCAGGGCGCGCACGCCGTCAGCCTGCCGGGTGGTCGAGTTGATCATCGCCTCCGGGTCCGCCGCGCCGGCGTGTCCCGCCGTGTCCCGGACCCGCAGCCGATGATCGACTCCGAGTGGTCCCTGCGGCGGGTGTTTCACGTGGGACATCGCGGCCCGTAGGATCGCGCTGGCTCCTGAGAGGCAGCGCGAAGCACCTGGCTGGCTGCCCGGCAACCTCTACTCCGTCTGAGGTGCTCCAGGGGAAGAGCCGGCCGGACGGCGCCCGCCGCCCGGCAAGGACGGAGCTCCCGTGCGCCGCGGGTCTCCGCGAGCGAGAGGAGACGGCGCATGAGCGACCCGCAGAGCTGGAGCTTCGAGACCCGGCAGATCCACGCCGGCACGAGCCCCGACCCCACGACCGGCGCCCGCGCGCTGCCGATCTACGCGACCACCGCCTACCAGTTCCGCGACACCCAGCACGCCGCGGACCTGTTCGCGCTGGCCGAGATGGGCAACATCTACACGCGGATCATGAACCCGACGCAAGACGCGCTCGAGCAGCGCGTGGCCTCGCTCGAGGGCGGCGTCGCGGCCCTGGCCGTCGCGTCGGGCCAGGCGGCCGAGACCCTGGCCATCCTCAACCTCGCCGAGGCCGGCGACCACGTCGTCGCGTCGGCCTCCCTCTACGGCGGCACCTACAACCTGCTGCACCACTCGCTGCCGAAGATGGGGATCACGGTCTCCTTCGTCGAGGACCCCGACGACCCGGAGAACTGGCAGTCGCTGGTCCAGGACAACACCCGGGCGTTCTTCGCCGAGTCGATCGGCAACCCGAAGGGCGACATCCTCGACATCGAGACGGTCGCCGGGGTCGCGCACCGCAACGGGGTGCCGCTCATCATCGACAACACCATCGCGACGCCGTACCTGATCCGCCCGTTCGAGTTCGGCGCCGACGTCGTCGTCCACTCGGCCACCAAGTACCTGGGCGGCCACGGCACCGTCATCGCCGGCCTGATCGTCGACGGCGGGACGTTCGACTGGACCGGGGGCCGCCACCCCATGTTCACGACGCCGGACCCGACGTACCACGGCGTGGTCTACGCCGACCTGGGCGCGCCGGCCTTCGCGCTCAAGGCGCGGGTGCAGCTGCTGCGCGACCTGGGCCCGGCGGTCTCGCCGTTCAACGCCTTCCTGGTGGTGCAGGGCATCGAGACCCTCTCGCTGCGCATGGAGCGGCACGTGAGCAACGCCCAGCGGGTGGCGGAGTTCCTCGAGGCGCACGACGAGGTGGACCGGGTCAACTACCCGGGGCTGGCCTCCTCGCCGTGGCACGCCGCGCAGCAGAAGTACGCCCCGAAGGGCGCCGGCGCCGTCCTCACCTTCGAGCTGCACGGCGGCGTCGAGGCGGGGAAGCGGTTCGTGGAGGCCCTGGAGCTGCACAGCCACGTCGCCAACATCGGTGACGTCCGCAGCCTGGTGATCCACCCGGCGTCGACCACGCACTCGCAGCTCACGCCGGAGGAGCAGCTCACCACCGGCGTCACCCCGGGTCTGGTGCGGCTGGCCGTGGGCCTGGAGGGCGTCGAGGACATCCTGGCCGACCTCGAGGCCGGGTTCCGCGCCGCCAAGGGCGCCTGAGCGGTGGGCGGGTGGGTCGAGGGCGACCCGGTCGGCGACCGGCGCTTCCTCGACCTGCCCGCCCCCTTCCCGCTGGACCGCGGCGGGACCCTGCCCGCCGTGCGGATCGCCTACGAGACCTGGGGCACCCTCGCCCCCGACGGCGGGAACGCCGTGCTGGTGGAGCACGCGCTCACCGGCGACAGCCACGTCGTCGGCCCGGCCGCGGAGGGGCATCCGACGCCCGGCTGGTGGAGCGGCATCGTCGGGCCGGGCGCGGCCCTGGACACCGACCGCTTCTTCGTCGTCTGCGCCAACGTGCTCGGCGGCTGCCAGGGCACGACCGGGCCGTCGTCGACCGCGCCGGACGGCCGCCGCTGGGGATCACGCTTCCCCGAGGTGACCGTGGGCGACCAGGTGCGCGCCGAGGTCGCGCTCGCCGACGCGCTCGGCATCCCCCGCTGGGCGGCGGTGGCCGGCGGGTCGATGGGCGGCATGCGGGCGCTGGAGTGGGCCGTGGCCGAACCGGCGCGGGTCGAGGCGCTCTTCTTCCTCGCGTCGGGCGCCGTCGCCTCGGCCGACCAGATCGGCACGCAGACCACCCAGCAGGCCGCCGTCCGGGCCGACGCGCGCTGGGCGGGCGGGGACTACGCGCCCGACGCCCCGCCGGTGGACGGCCTGGGGATCGCCCGCCGGATCGCCCACCTCACCTACCGCAGCGGGCTGGAGCTCGACGCCCGCTTCGGCGTGCAGGTGCAGGACGACGGCCGCTACGCCGTCGCCTCCTACCTCGACCACCACGCCGACAAGCTCGCCCGCCGCTTCGACGCCGGAAGCTACGTGCTGCTCACCGAGGCGATGAACAGCTGGGACGTCGGCCGGGGCCGCGGCGGCGTCGAGGCCGCGCTGGCCCGCGTGACCGCCCGCGCGCTCGTCGCGGGCGTGGACAGCGACCGGCTGTACCCGGTGGAGCAGCAGCAGCGGGTGGCCGACGCGCTCGGCGTCCCGCTGCGCGTCATCTCCTCGCCGTACGGGCACGACGGCTTCCTGATCGAGACCGCCGCCGTCGGCGCGCTGCTGACCGAGCTGCTGGGGAAACCGTGAACGACGACGACCTGCTCCCGCTGCGCGAGGCGTGCGACCGCGCGCTGACCGGGCACGGCGACTGGCGTCCGGCGGACCAGCTCGCCATGGTCCCGCCCGGGACGGCCCCGGACCGGTACGGCGACGGCGGCGTGGTCGCCGAGCTCGAGGCCGAGGTCGCCGGGCTGCTCGGCCTGCCCGCGGCGGTGTACCTGCCCAGCGGCGTCATGGCGCAGCAGGCGGCGCTGCGGGTGCACGCCGACCGGCGGGCCCGGCGCACCGTGGTCTGCCACCCCGAGAGCCACCTGATCCGGCACGAGGAGCAGGCGTTCGAGCGGCTGCACGGCATGGTGCTGCGGCCGGCCGGGAACCGGTACCGGCTGCTCGTGCGCGCCGACCTCGACGCGGTCGCCGAGCGCCCCGCCGCGTTGCTGGTGGAGCTGCCGCAGCGCGACCTGGGCGGGCAGCTCCCGGCGTGGGACGACCTGGTGGAGCAGGTCGGCTGGGCCCGGGGCCGCGGCGCCGCCGCGCACCTGGACGGCGCCCGCCTGTGGGAGGCCACCGCCGGCTACGACCGCACGCCGGCCGAGATCGCCGGGCTGTTCGACACCGTCTACGTCAGCTTCTACAAGGGCATCGGCGCGCTGGCCGGCTGCTGCCTGGCCGGCCCGGCGGACGTCGTCGCCGAGGTCCGGGAGTGGCGCCGCCGGCTGGGCGGCACGCTGTTCGGCCTGTGGCCCGGGGCGGCATCGGCGCTGAGCTGCCTGCGCCGGCGGCTGCCGCTGATGCCCGCCTACCTGGAGCGCGCCCGCGAGATCGCCGGCGCGGTGCGCGACCTGCCGGGCGTCACCGTCGTCCCCGACCCGCCGCAGACGCCGATGCTGCACCTGCTGCTGCGCACCACCCCGGAGGAGTTCACCGCGGCCGCCCGCCGCCTGGCCACCGACGAGGGCCTGTGGACCTGGCCGCGTGCCGGGCGCACCGGCGATCCCGGCGCCGTGCGGGTGGAGCTGGCCGTGGGCGACGCGACGCTGGCGCTCCCGGTCGAGGAGATCCGCGCGGCGGTCGCCACCCTCGCCGGGGAAACCTGACGACCGGCGGTTAGCGTCCGGCGCATGAGCTACGACGTCGCCTCGGTGCGGGCGCACTTCCCCTCCCTCGCGAGCGGGACGGCACACTTCGACGGCCCCGGCGGCACCCAGGTGCCCGAGCAGGTGGGCCGGGCGGTGGCCGCGACCCTGACCGCGCCGATCGCCAACCGCGGCTCGGTTACCGCGGCGGAGAGGGTCGCCGACGAGACGGTGCTGGCGGCGCGGGCGGCGGTGGCCGACCTGCTCGGCGCCGACCCCGCCGGGGTCGTGTTCGGCCGCAGCGCCACCCAGCTCACCTTCGACCTCGCGCGCACGCTGGCGGCCGGCTGGGGGCCCGGTGACGAGGTCGTCGTCACCCGGCTCGACCACGACGCGAACATCCGGCCGTGGGTGCTGGCCGCGGAGAACGCCGGCGCGACCGTGCGGTGGGCCGCCTTCGACCCCGCCACCGGCGAGCTGACCGCCGACGACGTCGCCGCGGTCCTGACCGACCGGACCCGGCTGGTGGCGGTGACCGGGGCGTCCAACCTGATCGGCACCCGCCCGCCGATCGCCGCGATCGCCGAGCGGGTGCACGCGGCCGGCGCGCTGCTCGTCGTCGACGGCGTGCACCTGACCGCCCATGCGCCGGTCGACGTCCGGACCCTCGGCGCCGACGTCTTCCTCTGCTCCCCCTACAAGTTCCTCGGCCCGCACTGCGGCGTCCTGGCCGCCGACCCCGGGTTCCTGGCGACGCTCCGGCCGGGCAAGCTGCTGCCCTCGACGGACACGGTGCCCGAGCGCTTCGAGCTCGGCACGCTGCCCTACGAGCTGCTGGCCGGGACGACGGCGGCGGTGGACTTCCTCGCCGCGCTCGGGGAGGGCGGCAGCCGGCGCGAGCGGCTGCTCACCGCCATGAGCACGCTGGAGGAGTACGAGGACGGCCTGCGGGCGGACCTCGAGACGCGGCTGGCCGCGCTGCCCGGCGTCCGCCTGTGGTCGCGGGCGGCGCACCGCACCCCGACGCTGCTGCTCACCGTCGACGGGCGGGACCCCGCCGACGCCTACCGCTTCCTGGCCGACCGCGGCGTCAACGCACCGGCCGGGCACTTCTACGCGATCGAGGCCAGCCGGTGGCTCGGGCTCGGCGACACCGGGGGCCTGCGGGCCGGGCTGGCCCCCTACAGCGACGCCGACGACGTCGACCGGCTCGTCACCGGCCTGCGGGAGTGGCTCGCGACCTGATCAGGACGAGCCGTCCCCCGGCACCATCCCCGCCGGGGGCAGCGGCCGGCGGACGACCGGGCGGACCTTCCGCGCCTCGGGCAGCCGCTCGTAGTAGGCGGCCGCGTTGCCGCGGATGTGCAGCAGGTCGTCGTCGGTCGCCTCGCGCACGACCTTCGCCGGGACGCCGGCGATCACCGACCGCGGTGGGAACTGCTTGCCCTGGGTGACGACGGCGCCGGCGGCGATGATCGAGCCCGTGCCGATGTGCGCCCCGTTCATGACGACGCTGCCCATGCCCACCAGCACCTCGTCGTCGATCCGCGCCCCGTGCAGCACGACCCGGTGCCCGACGGTGACGTCCCGCCCCAGGACCAGCGGGAAGCCGGGGTCGGAGTGGAGGGTGCAGCCGTCCTGCACGTTGGAGCCCTCGCCGATCTCGATGGTCTCGTGGTCGGCGCGGGCGACGGCGCCGTACCAGATGCTCGAGCGCGGGCCCATGGTCACCGCGCCCACCACCACCGCCGTCGGCGCCACGAAGGCCTCGTCGTCGATCTCCGGGGCACCGAACGGCAGCTCCGCGATGTAGTTGTCGGCCACGCCGTCCTCCTGCGTCAGATCAGGCCGTGCGCGTGCACGGCCTCGGCCACCTGGATGAACCCTGCCACGTTGGCGCCCAGCACCAGGTCACCCGGGGACCCGTACTCCTCGGCGGTCTCGTGGCAGCGGGTGTGGATGTCGCGCATGATCTCGGCCAGCCGGGTCTCGCTGTGCTCGAACGTCCAGCGGTCGCGGGAGGCGTTCTGCTGCATCTCCAGCGCCGAGGTGGCCACCCCGCCGGCGTTGGCGGCCTTCCCCGGCGCGAAGGCGACGCCGGCCTCGCGGAGCGCCTTCACCGCCGTGGGGGTGGCGGGCATGTTCGCCCCCTCCACCACGTAGCGGCACCCGTTGCGCGCCAGGACGGCGGCGGCGTCGCCGTCCAGCTCGTTCTGCGTGGCACTGGGGATCGCGACGTCGCAGGGCACGTCCCAGATGCTGCCGCCGGCGACGAAGCTCGCGGAGCCACGTCGCTCGGCGTAGTCGGAGATCCGGCCGCGCTCGACCTCCTTGACCTGCTTGAGCAGGTCGAGGTCGATGCCGGCGTCGTCGACGACGTAGCCGCTGGAGTCCGAGCAGGCCACCGCCGTCCCGCCGAGCTGGTGCACCTTCTCGATGCCGTAGACGGCGACGTTCCCGGAGCCGCTGACGACGACCCGCTTGCCGTCGAAGGACTCGCCGCGGACGTCCATCATCGCCTCGGCGAAGAAGGCGGCGCCGTAGCCGGTCGCCTCGGTGCGGACCAGCGCCCCGCCCCAGCCCAGCCCCTTGCCGGTGAGGACGCCGGACTCGTACCGGTTGGTGATCCGCTTGTACTGGCCGAACAGGTAGCCGATCTCCCGCGCGCCGACGCCGATGTCGCCGGCGGGCACGTCGGTGTACTCCCCCAGGTGCCGGTAGAGCTCGGTCATGAACGACTGGCAGAACCGCATGACCTCGGCGTCCGACCGGCCCTTGGGATCGAAGTCGGAGCCGCCCTTGCCGCCGCCGATGGGCATGCCGGTGAGCGCGTTCTTGAAGATCTGCTCGAACCCGAGGAACTTGACGATGCCCAGGTTCACCGAGGGGTGGAACCGCAGCCCGCCCTTGTACGGGCCGAGCGCGGAGTTGAACTCGACGCGGAACCCGCGGTTGATCCAGACCTCGCCGCGGTCGTCTTGCCACGGGACGCGGAAGATGACCTGCCGCTCGGGCTCGCAGATCCGCTCGACGGTCTTCATCTCGGTGTACTCGCTGTGCCGGTCCAGGACGACGGCCAGCGATTCCAGGACCTCTCGGACGGCCTGGTGGAACTCGGTCTCGCCGGGGTTGCGTCGCAGCACCTCGTCGTAGATCGCGTGCACCGTGGCCGGCACGTCACCGCTCATCGAACCCCCTCGTCCCGTGCGTCGCCGTCCTCAGCAACGTACGGTGCCGGGGCCCGGTCCGCGGGTCGGGCTCGATCGGGTCGGCGGATGTCACCCCCCCACCGCCACCATGTCCCCGTGCCCGAGCCGACCGACCTGCCCGCGCGGGCGTTCCCCGACCAGGCCGCCCTGGAGGCGTGGCTCGAGGCCAACCACGCCTCGGCCCCCAGGCTCTACGTGCGGATCGCCAAGAAGGGATCCGGCGTGCCGTCGGTGAACTGGGAGGAGCTGGTCGAGGTGCTCCTCTGCTTCGGCTGGATCGACGGCCGGGCCAACCGGCTCGACGACTCCGCCTACCTCCAGCGCATCACCCCGCGGCGGCCGCGCAGCGTCTGGTCGCTGAAGAACGTGCAGACGGTGGCCCGGCTGACCGAGGAGGGCCGGATGCGGCCGGCCGGACTGGCCGCGGTCGCGGCGGCGAAGGCCGACGGGCGGTGGGACCGTGCCTACCCTGGTTCGGCCACCATCACGGTGCCCGACGACCTCGCCGCGGCCCTGGACGCCTCACCCGGCGCCCGCGCGGCGTTCGACGGCCTCAGCGGCGCCGACCGGTACGCCGTGCTGTGGCGGGTGCACACCGCGGCCACGCCGGCCACCCGTGCCGAGCGGATCGCCACGTGCGTGCGGTCGCTGAGCGAGCCCCCCGGGCCGCGGCCCGGCGTCAGCCGGTGAGCCGGACGCCGAACCGGAAGCCGCCCTGATCGACGGTGGTGACCGACAGCGGCGTGCCGTAGGTCCGGGCGTGCACGATCATCCCGTCACCGATGTAGAGCGCCACGTGGCTGATCGGCGTGTAGTAGAAGACCAGGTCACCGGGCTGCAGCTCCGACCGCGAGACCTGCCGGCCGATCTCGGCCTGGGAGCGGCTGGTGCGCGGGAGGGTGACCCCCGCGGCGGCGTAGGCGTAGGACGTCAGCCCGGAGCAGTCGAAGCTGCCCGGCCCGCTGGCGCCTCGCTGGTAGGGGGCGCCGACCTTCGACAGGGCCACCTGGATGGCCGTCGCCGCGGCGCTGCCCGGTGCGACGGGCAGCTCGGCGACCGACGGCGTCGCCAGCCGGGGCCCGGCCACGGCGGTGACCACCCGCGCCTGCTCGGCGGCCGAGAGCCGGTCGAAGTCGGCCTCGTAGGCGGCCGCCTTGCGTTCGACCTCCGCCTGCTGGCCCTGCAGCTGCTCGAGCCCGGCTTGGGCGGTGGCGGCCGCCTGGTCGGCGGCCAGCTGGGCCTCCTCCGCCGCGGAGCGGGCCGCGGCCACGGTGGAGATGACCGTGTTGGTGTGGGTGGCGATCATGTCCAGCGTCGTCATCCGCCCCACCAGGTCCTCGGCGGACTCGCTGGTGAGGAAGGCGGCGACCCGGGACTGGGTCGGACCGGTGAACCCGCTCTGCACGATCGCCCGGATCTGCGGCTCGTGGACGGCGAGGGCCTGCCGGGCCGCCTCGGCCTGCGCGGCGGCGGCCGCGGCGGCCTCCTGCTGCGCCCGGACGATCTCCTCGGCCTCGTGGACCTGCGCCTCGACGAGGGTGAGCTCCTGCGCGGCCTGGGCGACGAGCGTGGCCGCCTCGGCGGCGGTGCCGGGGGCGGCGCTCGCCGCTGTAGGGGGGAGAACCGCCGTCGCGCCGGCCACCAGGGCGGCGCTGACCGCCAGCAGGGCGCGCGAGCGGCGACGGGTGGTCATGCGCTGCGACGGCACCGGAGCCTCCGATCACCTGCGCCGGGCCCGGGGGAAGGGGCCCTGATCAAGCGCGTCAGGACGGACGGTAGGGATCCGGTGCCGGTTGGTAGTGGGCGGCGCGCGGGCTGCGGGGCGGCGTCGGATCCCGCTGGTCACACCAGCCCCAGCGGTGATCACCCGCCCCGGGAGGACCGGTCAGCGGCGGCGGGGGCCCGCGGCGGTGCCGTCGGGGAGGCGGTCGGCCGCGAGGGACACCAGCCGGTCGGCGACGGCGCCGGTGACGAAGGAGTAGACGGTCTTGTGCGCGAGGTCGACGACCCGGTCGCGCCGGTTCCAGGTCCACGGCGGTGAGCCGACGCCCGTCGCGTTCTCCAGCGTCTGGTCGGTGGCCAGCCGGATCGCGGTGTGCCAGGCGGAGGCGCGCCAGCCACGCAGCCCGCTGGCGGCCCACACGCCGCGCAGCGCGCCGACGGCGGCACCGGTGCCCCAGTGCATGAGGTGGTTGCGGACCGGCGGCCGGGCGCTGCCGGGCAGCCGCCGGCCGGTCGCCACAGCGGTCATCGTGCGCGCCGGCACGTAGCTGTTCGGCCGGTGGGTGACGGCCTGCTCGGCCTTCTCCCCGAGGGTCATCACGGCGACGCCGGCGAGCCCGGCGAGAGAACCCCGGAGGGCGGCACGTCCCAGCATGGGAGCCGATCTACCCCGGGGGCAGCCGCCGGGAACACCGGCGGCGGAACACACCCCGCCCCGGGCGCAGGACGCGCACCGGGGCGGGGGAGGTCTCAGCCGGCGAGGGGCTCCTGGGCCTCGAGGCCGGCGAGGGACTGGAAGTCGCGGAGGATCGCCGAGAGCTCCTCGGAGGTCCACGGCTCGCAGCAGTCGCAGCCACCCTCGCGGAAGCTGACCAGCCCGATGGACCCACCGGCCTGGTCCTCGGCGATGGCGAGGTGCCCGGCGGACGGGTGGCGGTGGCAGGCGCAGCCCGCGGCGCAGAGGCCGAGGCCCCAGCCGGAGATCACGACGGTGTACCCGTCGTCGCGGACCTTGCCCACCTGGAAGACGGACGGCTTGCGACTCCTGCTCACGGAGTCCTCCCCTCGACGGCCCGGATGCCGGGCCCGGTGCAGTGTACGGAAACGAGCTACGAGAGGTTTCGGCAGAATCGGGCTCTGGGTAAAGCCCCGTCTCGGCTCCTCTTCCGGCACCCAGAGTAATTCCGTCAGTACGGTTCGTCGCCGTCAGTTTCCGCCAGCCGTGCCGCGATCCACTTGTCGGAACTACGCCGTTGTCATTCGACGCGCCGGGGTCAGCTGGCCGGGCTCACGCTGCTCATGTTGAAGTCCGGCACCCGCAGGGTCGGCATGGCCGTCCGGGTGAACCAGTCGTTCCACTCCCGGGGCAGCGTCCGCTCGGTGCGCCCGGCCTGCACCGCGCGGCCGAGCAGGTCGACCGGCGACTCGTTGAAGCGGAAGTTGTTCACCGCCCCGGTCACCTCGCCGCCCTCCACGAGGAAGACGCCGTCGCGCGTCAGCCCGGTCAGCAGCAGGGTCTGGGGGTCGACCTCGCGGATGTACCAGAGCGTGGTCAGCAGCAGGCCCCGGTCGGTGGCCGCCACCATCTCCTCCTGGGTGGCGGTCGCTCCCGGGTGCTCGAGGACGAGGTTGTCGACGGTCACCGTGGCCGGTGCGGTCGTCCGGAGCGCCCAGGCCCGCGGGCGGACCAGGTTGGCGAGCACGCCGCCGGAGATCCAGTCCACCGCCGGCGCCGCCATGCCGTTGTCGAACACCGACGCCGAGCCCGACGACGCCCCGACCACCTGGAACGGGGCGGCCTCCAGGCCGGGGGCGTGCGGATCGCTGCGCAGGGTCAGGGGCAGCGCGGCCAGCCGGTCGCCGGTGCGGTTGCCGCCACCGGGCCGCGCGAAGACGTTGCGGCCCTCGTCGGCGTCCCGGGCCTCCATCGTCCAGTAGAGGTAGATCATCAGGTCGCTGACCGCCGAGGGCGGCAGCAGCGTCTCGTAGCGCCCGGCCGGCAGCTCGATCCGCCGCTGCGACCACGCCATCTTGCGCGCGACGTCGGCGGCGAGGTCGGCCACGGAGACGTCGGAGAAGTCGCGGGTGCCGACGCCCGCCCACACCGAGCGGCCGAAGTCCCGCGACTTCCCGTTCAGCTCGACCCGGCCGGTCGGCTGGTCGTGCCGCAGCCGCAGCCCGGTCGAGCTGCCGAGGTAGGTGGTGCGCATGCTGTGCTCGGCGAACCCGAACAGCAGGTGGTCGCGGTCGCGCGCCTCCCCGAACGCCTGGCCGAGCGCCGGCGCGAAATCGGCGAAGACGCCGATCGAGGTCTCCGCCGGGTCGGCGTCCCAGTCGCCGGCACCGGGCGGGCCTCCGCGGTCGGGATCCGGGGCGACCAGCGGCATCGCGTCCTCGGCGGGGCCGGCGTCACGGGCGGCCTGCTCGCTGGCCGCCACGAGCTCGGCGACGTCCGGCGTCCCGGAACGGGTCACCGTTCCGGCGGCCATGCCGGCGCCGCCGTCGACGAAGGAGATGACGACGACCTGCCGGGAGCGCATGGCGCCGTTGGTGGTCAGGCTGTTCCCCGCCCACCGCAGGTTCGCCTCCGACCCCTCCACGACGACGGTCACCTGGCCGTCGGCGGTGGAGGCGGCCAGCGCCTGCTCCACGACGTCCTGCGGACGGCGCTTCCTCATCGCCCGGCCTCCTCGACCGTGTTGAGCACGGCCACGTCCTCGAACAGCGCCGTCGGGCAGCCGTGGCTGACCGCGGCGGTCTGGCCGGGCTGGGCCTTGCCGCAGTTGAACGCGCCGCCCAGCACGTAGGTCTGCGGGCCGCCGACCACCGACATCGAGCCCCAGAAGTCCGTCGTCGTGGCCTGGTAGGCGACGTCGCGGACCTGGCCGGCGAGCTTCCCGCCCTCGATCCGGTAGAACCGCTGGCCGGTGAACTGGAAGTTGTAGCGCTGCATGTCGATCGACCAGCTCTTGTCGCCGACGACGTAGATGCCGTGCTCCACGCCGGCGATGATCTCGTCGGTCGACGGGCCCTCCGGCGCCGGCCGCAGGGAGACGTTGGCCATCCGCTGCACGGGCACGTGCCCCGGCGAGTCGGCCAGGGCGCAGCCGTTGGACCGCCCCATGCCCTGCAGCCGGGCCATGTTCCGGTCGACCTGGTAGCCGACCAGGACGCCGTCCCGGACGATGTCCCACTGCTGGGCGGCGACGCCCTCGTCGTCCCAGCCGACGGTGGCCAGCCCGTGCGGGGCGATGCGGTCCCCCGTCACGGTCATCAGCGGCGAGCCGTACCGCAGCGTGCCCAGCTTGTCGGGGGTGGCGAACGAGGTGCCGGCGTAGGCGGCCTCGTAGCCGAGCGCGCGGTCCAGCTCCGTGGCGTGACCGATCGACTCGTGGATGGTCAGCCACAGGTTCGACGGGTCGACGACCAGGTCGTAGCGCCCGGCCGCGACCGTCGGGGCCATGGTCTTCTCGCGCAGCAGCTCGGGGATCCCGTCCAGCTCGGCCCGCCAGTCCCAGCCGGTGCCGGTGAGGTACTCCCAGCCGCGGCCGGCCGGCGGGGCCAGCGTGCGCATGCTCTCGAACGAGCCGGTGGCCCGGTCGACGGCCATCGCCGTGAGGTCGGGGTGGATGCGCACGCGCTGCTGCCGGGTGCGGGTGCCGGCGGTGTCGGCGTAGTACTTCTGCTCCTTGACCAGCAGGCAGGTGGCCTGCACGTGCTCCACGCCGTCGGCGGCCAGCAGCTGCTCGGAGAGCTCGGCGAGCAGCGCCGTCTTGTCCGCGTCGGGGACGGTGAACGGGTCGACGTCGTAGGCCGACACCCAGGTGCCGTCGTAGGTGGGCTCCGGCGCCAGCTCCACGCGGTCCCGGTTGAGCGCCGCGGCGACCGCCGCTACGGCGACGGCCTCCTCGGCGAGCCGGACGGCCTCGGCCGCGGTCAGGACGACGCCGGCGGCGAAGCCCCAGGTGCCCTCGTGCACCACCCGGACGGCGAGGCCGAGGTCCTCGCCGTGGGTGAACGCCTCGGGCCGGGCGTCGCGCAGGCTGATCGACTGCGTGCGGATCCGCTCCACCCGGATGTCGGCGTGCTCGCAACCGAGATCGGTCGCGCGGGTGAGGGCGGCGTCGGTGAGCGCGGACAGCGGGAGCGCGAGGAAGGTCTCGTCGACGGCGGGAGGAGGTGGCACGGACCCCTGTCTACCAGCGGACGGAGAACGGGTGAGGTGGCACGCCCCGGGTATCCGCCGGGCATGGCCGAGCAGGCGGACGACGTCACCATGACCTTCGGCGGCAACGCCACGATGCTGCTGCGCATCGGTGGCTTCACGCTGCTCACCGACCCGAGCTTCCTGCGCCGCGGGCAGCGGGCCTACCTGGGCAAGGGCCTCTGGACGAAGCGGCTCACCGACCCCGCGCTCCAGCCGGCGCAGCTGCCGGCGCTCGACGCGATCCTGCTCAGCCACCTGCACGGGGACCACTGGGACGACGTCGCCACCCGGCACCTGGACAAGGAGACGCCGCTGGTGACGACGCAGGAGGCCGCAGCGGCGCTGAGCCGGAAGGGGTTCGCGGCGACGTCGGACCTGCGGCCTTGGCAGCAGCACGTGCTGGCCGGCGGGCCCGCCGGCGAGGAGGAGCTGCGGATCACCGCCGTCCCGGGGGTGCACGGCCCCGGCCCGCTGGCCCACGTGCTGCCGCCGGTGATGGGCAGCGTGCTCGAGCTGGTGCGGCACGGCGAGGTGGGCTGGCGCGGCTACATCAGCGGCGACACCCTCTACCGGCCGTTCCTCGGCGAGGTGCTGGAGCGGTGCGGCCCCCTCGACGTCGTCATCCCGCACCTGGGCGGCACCAAGGCGCTCGGGCTCACCGTGACCATGGACGGCCGCCAGGGCGCCGACCTCGTCGAGCTGCTGAAGCCGCCGGTCACAGTGCCGGTGCACTACGACGACTACGACCGGTTCGCCTCACCGCTGGGCGAGTTCGTCGCGGAGGTCGCCCGCCGCGAGCTGCCCGGCACCGTGCGCCCGGCCTACCGCGGCGAGACGATCAGCCTCCGCGCGTGACCGGGGACGCATGGGACCTGCTCGTCGTCGGCGGCGGGACGGCGGGCATCGTCGGCGCCACGACGGCCGCGGGGCTCGGCGCCCGGGTGCTCCTGGTGGAGGAGACCCGCACCGGTGGCGACTGCCTGTGGACGGGGTGCGTGCCCTCCAAGGCACTGCTGGCCGCTGCCGGTGCGGCGGCCTCGGCCCGGGCGGCGGCCGGTTTCGGCGTCGACGTCGGTGAGGTGAGGGTCGACTTCGACCGGGTCCGGTCGCACGTGCGGGCCGCGATCACCGCGATCGAGCCGGAGGATTCCCCCGAGACGCTGCGCCGGGCCGGGATCGTGGTGGAGAGCGGCACCGTGGTCCTGACCGGGCCGGACACCGCCCGGGTGGGTGACCGCGACCTGCGGTTCCGCGCCGCCCTGCTGGCGACCGGCTCCTCGCCGGCGTCGCCACCCGTCGCGGGACTGGCCGACGCCCGCCCGCTGACCACCGAGACCGTCTGGGACCTCGCCGAGCTCCCCGGCCGGCTGGTCGTGCTCGGTGGCGGGACGATCGGCTGCGAGCTCGGCCAGGCGTTCGCCCGGCTGGGCTCCGCCGTGACGATCGTCGACGGTGCCGACCGGCTGCTGCCTGACGAGGACGGGGAGGCGTCCGCGATCGTGACCGCCGCCCTCCGCCGGGATGGCGCCGACGTGCGGACCGGCAGCCCGGCCACCCGCGTCCGGGCGGGGGCCGTCGAACTCGGGAGCGGGGACGCGCTGCCCTACGACGTCCTGCTCGTCGCGCTCGGGCGCCGTCCCCGGACCGCCGGGCTCGGCTGCGCCGCGGCGGGCGTGGAACTCGCCGGAGACGGCAGCGTGGTCGTCGACGACCGGCTCCGGACGTCCAACCCGCGCATCGTCGCCGCCGGTGACGTGACGGACCGCTCCCGGTTCACCCACACGGCCGGGGTGCACGCGAGCCTGGCGGTCAGCAACGTGCTGCTCGGACGGGGCCGCACGATCGACCCCGTCGTCCCGCGGGTCACCTACACCTCGCCGGAGGTGGCCGCGGTCGGCGCGCCCCCCGCCGACGCGGACGCCCACGGGTGGACGACGCGGCGGATCCCGCACAGCACCGTGCACCGGGCCGTCACCGAGCGGACGACGGAGGGGTACACGACCCTCGTCCTCGATCGGCGCCGGCGGATCGTCGGCGCCACTGTCGTCGGGCCCCGGGCCGGCGAGACCCTGGGGGAGCTCGCCCTCGCCGTCCGCGCGGGGCTGACGGCGGGCGACCTCACCGGGACCACGCACCCGTACCCCACCTTCAACGACGGGGCCTGGAACGCCGCGATCGCCGCGACCCGCGGCCGGCTCGCCGCGCCGCCCGCCCGGGCGCTGATCGGTGCGGCGATGGGCCTGCGCCGCTGGTGGCTGGACCGCCACCCCCCAGGTCGCGAGTAGACGTCCGCCCGGGGAGGGACACCGGAATCATCCCGCCGGCCGACGCCCGCGGACGGCGGAGCGGGCGACGCTCCTCCCGGCCACCGCACCGGTGGCCCGTCGGGAGGAGCACAGGGTGGTCAGCAGGAAGAAGGCGGCGCTGGGGACGGTCGCCGGGGTGCTCGCGGTCGGCGCGGTCGCCGTCGCAGGGGTCGCGGTGGCGATGCCCGCGGGCGTGGACGGGCCTGGCGCGATGCTGGCGGAGCTGCAGGGGCACACCGTCACCTCCGACCACGCCGGCGCCGACGACGCCCCGCGCGGTGACGTCCCGGCCTGGAGCCGGACGGTGGGTCGCGACGTCACCGTCGTCCGGCCCGGCGACGCTTCCGGCGACGACTCGGGCAGCGTGCGGGCGGAGATGACGCTGGACGAAGGGGCGCGGCTGCCGGCGGGCTGCACCGCGCTGCCGCAGGTGGGCATGCCGTTCGACGGGGGAGGGAACTGGCCCGACCTGGGCGAGGAGGCGCAGCTGTGCGAGGGCTGGGTGACCGTCGTGCTCGGCGACCGGCTCTACACCTGGACCGACGACGTCCTGCGGGCCGAGGCCGGCTGAGCTCAGCCCGCGGCGAGCCGAGCCGCCCGCGCGGCGACGTCCTGCCGGAGCGCCGGGCGGTCCACCGTGGTGGACACGCCGTCGCGCACCACCGGCCGGCCGCCCACCCAGACGTCGCGCACGTGCCGCCCGGCGCCGGACCAGACGAGGTGGGCCAGCACGTCGGCCGGGTCGCCGACGGGCTCGAAGACCAGGTCGCGGGTGTCGACGTGCACCAGGTCGGCCCGCCGGCCGGCGACGAGCTGCCCCAGGTCGGGGCGGCCGATCGCCTCGGCGGCACCGCCGCTGGCCAGCCAGAACGCCTCCGCGGCGGTCAGCGCCGTCGCCGACGCCTCGCGCAACCGCGCCATCCCGGCGGCCAGCCGCAGGTCGGCGAAGAGATCGAGGGAGTCGTTCGACGCCGGCCCGTCGGTGCCCAGCCCCACCCGGATGCCGCGGTCGAGCATGGGCCGCAGCGGCGCGATCCCGCTGGCCAGCTTGGCGTTGCTGGCCGGGCAGTGGGCGACGGAGACGGCGTACTCCTCCCACAGCTCCAGGTCGCCGTCGTCCATGTGCACGCAGTGGGCGGCGAGGACGCGACCGCCGAGGACGTCGTAGGCGGCCAGCAGGGCGGGGACCGACAACCCGTGCGCGGCGAGCAGGTCGGCGCCCTCGGTGGCGGTCTCGGCGACGTGCAGGTGCAGCAGCAGCCCGTGGTCGCGGGCAGCCGCCGCCGCGTCGGCCAGCACCGGTAGCGGCACCGTGTAGGCCGCGTGCGGACCGAGGCCGTACTCGACGACCCCGTCCGCCGGCGCCCCGGCGGCCAGGGCGACGGCGGCGTCGAGCTGCTCGGCCATCGGTGGCATCCCGGGCAGCGGCAGCAGCGGGGTGGCGATGACCGCCCGGGCGCCGGTGGTGGCCACGGCGGCGGCGATCCGCTCCGGGTGGAAGTACATCTCGACGCTGGTGGTGATGCCGCCGGCCAGCATCTCCGCCGACGCCGCGGTCATCGCCACCTCGACGTCCTCGGGCGTGAGCCGTGCCTCACGCGGCCACATGACCTCGCGCAGCCAGCGGTCCAGCGGCAGCCCCTCGCCCTGACCGCGGAACAACACCATCGGGGCGTGCGAGTGGGCGTTGACGAGCCCGGGGGTGAGGACGCCGGGCAGCTCGACGACGTCGGCGCCGGCCACCGGAGGCGCCTCGGCGGCCGGGCCGACCCAGTCGATGGCACCGTCGGTGACGTCGACGACGGCGTCGGGGACGACGGTGCCCACCCGGTTGCCGACGACGACGGCCCGGGCGGTGAAGCGCTGCCGCATGGTGTCCGAACCTAGCCCGCGCTCGGCCCGGGAGCACGGCGGCGGATCGGGGCGCCTCTACCGTGGGGCCATGTCGTTCCTCGCCGCTGTCTCCTCCGACGAGGGTGGCATCACCGGCTTCCTGCTCGAACTCGTGGAGACCCTCGGCCCGGTGGGCGTGGGTCTGGCCATCCTGCTGGAGACGGTGGTCCCGCCCATCCCCAGCGAGGTGGTCCTCGGCCTGGCCGGGGTGCTCATCCGCGGCGGCGACATGGCACTCGTCCCGGTCGTGCTGTTCGCCACGCTGGGATCGGTCGTGGGCGCGGTCTTCTTCTACTACATCGGGAAGGCGCTGGGCCCCCGCCGCTCGCACGCCTTCCTCGACCGGCTGCCGCTGGTGCAGACCGAGGACGTCGACAAGACCTTCGAGTGGTTCGCCCGGCACGGCCGCGCCGCGGTCTTCTTCGGCCGGATGGTGCCGATCGTGCGCAGCTTCATCTCCGTGCCCGCGGGTGTGGTGCGGATGCCGTTCTGGCAGTTCGTGCTCTACTCCGCCGCGGGCAGCCTGATCTGGAACAGCGTGCTCATCGGCCTGGGCGTGGCCCTCGGCGAGGTCGTGTACGAGTACCTCGAGTACTTCGACTACCTGATCTACGCAGCCGCCGCCCTGGGGATCGGCTGGCTCGTCTGGAAGCGCGCCAAGGACGTCCGCCGCCACCGGCAGGCGGGGACGACCGCCCCCGGGCCGCGGACGCCGAGCCAGGACCCCGGCCACCCGGCGGCGTGACAGGAGAGCGGCGCGAGGAGCCACGGGACGCGCGCACGACGGCCGAGGCGGAGCCGCTGGACATCGGCACGCCGCACGGCCCGGCCCGCGCCCACCTGACCGACGGCGGCTCCCGCGGGACGGTGCTCCTCGGGCACGGGGCCGGCGGGGGCGTGGAGTCGCCGGACCTGCTCGCCGTGGCCCGGGACGCCGCCGAGGCCGGCTGGCGGGTGCTGCGCGTCGAGCAGCCCTGGCGGGTGGCCGGGAAGAGGGTCGCTCCCGCACCGGCGCGGCTGGACGAGGGCTGGCGGGCCGTGCTGGCGCACCTGTCGGGCACCGGGCACCTGACCGGGCCGCTGGTCGTGGGCGGCCGCAGCGCCGGGGCCCGGGTGGCCTGCCGCACCGCTGCCCAGGTGGGTGCCGACGGCGTGCTGGCGCTGGCCTTCCCGCTGCATCCGCCGGGCCGGCCGGAGAAGAGCCGCGCCGGGGAACTCACCGCCGTCCCGCTGCCGCTGGTGGTCGTCCAGGGCGAGCGGGACGCCTTCGGTGCGCCCGCCGACGTGGCCGCCGTGCTCGCCGGACGGTCCGGCGCCTCGGTGTACGCGGTGCCCGGCGACCACGCCCTGAAGCGGAACCCCGACGTCGTCGGCGCGGCCGCCGCCTCCTGGTTGTCCGAGCAGGCCTGAGCCACTCGCCGGCCACCCGCAGCACCCCAGGCCGCACCACTTCTCGGCCGACGTGCCCGTAAGCGGGGCGGTCACGTCGGCCGACTCAGAAGGGGGCGGGTTCGCTCTCGTCCGCGGTGGGGCCGGTGGGTGATGTGGGGGGTGATCCGGTGGGTGGTGGGCCCGTGGTGTTCCGGTGGAGCGCTGCCATGCCGGGTGGTCGGGTGGTGCGGGTGACGCCGCTGGGCGTGGTCACCGACAGGACGCCGTCGGCGGTCATCTCGAAGCGCCAGCCGGGTGCAAAGGTCTTGAGCCGGTGGTGACGGCGGCACAGGCAGCAGAGGTTCTCGCAGGTGGTCGGGCCGCCCTCGGCGTGGGGCAGCACGTGGTCCAGGTCGGCCCAGCCGGCGCGGGTGGCGCAGCCGGGATGCCGGCAGGTGCGGTCGCGGGTGGGCAGGAACCGTTGCTGGGCGGCGGTCGGCCGGTAGGCGTCGGTCGGGGCGGGCCGGTCCAGCACCGGGCAGCCGCAGTCGCTGTTGGGGTCGTTGTTCGGGTGCGCGGGGCAGCCGCGGCGGGCCAGCCGGCCCAGCTCAGCGCGGGTGACCGTGGCCCGCAGCGCCCCGGTGGCCGGGTCGACCAGGGAGATGCCCAGGCTGCCACCGGCCGGGGCCTGCAGCCCGCCAGGACACAGCGCGTCCAGCGACTCGAGCAGGTCACGCAGCTGGCCGGCGGTGATCGGCTGCCCGTTCACCTCCGCCGGGGCGATCTCCCGGCAGCCGGCACCCGCCCCCGGCGGCCTGGCGCCCCGCCCCGCCCCGCCGAGTCGCCCCGCACCGCCGAGTCGCCGGGCCCTGCCGGGTCGCCGGGCCCTGCCGGGTCGCCGGGCCGGGTGGGATCGGTGGAGTGGGGGAGCTGGTGGCCGACCGCGCAGGCGTCGTGCCCGGCGGCGGCGGCGACCAGCGCGCCGGCCGGGGCGAGCACGTCGAGGTGGGCGGTGACCGGGGGCCGGCTGGTGTCCCACGGGCGCAGCACCAGATCGGCCAGCGCGGCGACCCGCAGCTGCCCGATCGGCCGCCGGTCACCGTCGGCCTTGGCCATCCGCGCGTAGACGTCCGCGGTCTCCCGGATCGCGGCGGCCAGCGGCTGCGGGGCGAACATCGACAGCTCGGCCATCCCGTCCCGTGCCGGCCGCACGGTCACGTCGGCGCAGCGTTCGGCGTGCGCGCGGCGGCGTTCGGCCGCCGCGGCGTCGCGGGCCAGCAGCTCCCGCCGCACCGCCGCCCGCAGCCTGCTCACCAGCAGCTCCTCGGCACCGGGCAGCACCGCGGCCTCCACCGCGCCGATCAGCTGCGGCGCCAGCTCCCGCGCCGGCCCGGCCAGCTCGGCGGCCATCGCCCGCGCCCGCGGCCACATCAGCTGCCCGTCGGCCAGCACCCCCCAGGTGGCCGGCAGGTGCTTGACCAGCGTCGTGGACAGCTCCGCCTGCGTGGTGGCCTCGGCCCGCGAGCAGTTCAGCACCATCGCCAGCTCGTCGGCGAAGAACTCGCTCACCCCCGCCGCCGGCTCGTTGCCCACCCCCGGCGCCCAGTCCGGTGACGCGGCACCGGGCTCACCGACCTGCCGGTCCAGCGCATCGGGCCGGCGCGCGGCCAGCTCGCAGATCAGCTCGGCCCGGTAGGCGGCCAGCCGCGCCTCGGCCTGCTGGATCCGCCGCAACTCGGCGGCGATCCCGGCATCGGTGCGGGCCGCCACCGGCATCGCCTCACCCAGCCGCGTCGGCCGCGCGGCCACACCCGCCGGGACCAGCTCGCCCGGCCACGACGGCACGTCCAGGACATCGACCGTCAGGCCGACCCCGAACCCACCACCGTCGAACACATGAGCGAATCTACGACCCGGGTACGACAGTTCCGGGGCGTCCCGGTGCAGGTCCTCTCACCAACCCGGCGGGGGCCGGGCGGGCTCCACCACGATGTACGGGTCGTCCCCTTGCTCGGACGCCGGGGGCAGGTCGTACTCCTGGCTGCCCATGACGACGACCGCAGGGGCGCCGGGATCCAGACCGGACGGCGTCTCGATGACGGTGACGTACGCACTCAGGTCGGCGCTGATCACCCCGCCGCCGGGGTTCCGGCGTTCCGCCGTCGACGTCAGCCGCTGGCCCTCCGCGCGGGCACCGGTGACCACCGCCGGGGCGCTGCTGCTGCCCCAGGTCGTGACCGCCAGTCGCACCCCGCCGTCCAGCCACCGGACGGGCGGCGCCGACCGTGACGCGGGTGCCCGACCGGGGAGCGGCGGCAGCCCGGACATCGGACGGTTCACACCGTCCGGCGGCCCGTCGTCGACGACCCGCACGGGTGCCCCGACCGGTCCCGGCGGATCCGAGGCGCTCACGACTCAGCGACGGCGGCGGCGGACGAGCAGCGCGATCACCAGCACCACGCCCGCGAAGCCGGCGGCCGGGGCGGCATAGCGGGTCATCGCTGCGCCGCCGGCGACCTCGAGGAGGTCGATCGGCTCGGGCTCCTCGCGCGCGTGCTTCGGGCCGTCGGTCGAGGGGCCGGTCCCGGGCACGCTGCGCAGCGGAGCCCCGGTGGCGGGCCGGTTCGGCGGCGCGGTGGGCCCCTTGGGCGGGGCGCTGGGCCCCTTGCCGGCCGGCGCGGTGTCCCGCGCGCCCGAGGGGGCGGTGTCGACGGTCGGTGGGGTCGGCTCGACGCCCGGTGCCTTGTCGGCGGTCACCTTCGCCGCCGTCTCCTTGGCCGGGGTCTCCGTCGTCGCCGTCTCCTTGCCCTCGGGAGTCGTGCCGGCGGCGGCCTTCTTGGCGGGCGCGGCCTTGGCCGCGGTCACCTTCGCGGCCGTCTCCTTGGCCGGGGTCTCCCGGGTCGCCGTCTCCTCCGCCGGGGCCTCCCCCGCCGGAGCAGCCTCGGCACCGCTCACCTTGTCGGTGGCCGACGCGGCCGCCTTCTTGGTGGCGGCGGCGGCCTTCTTGGCCGCCGTCCCCTCGCCCGCCGCCTGCTCGGCCGAGGCGGCGACCTCTTCCACCGCACCGGTCGCGGTGGCGACGGCCTTGGCGGTCGTGCTCTCCTGGGCCGCGGCGGTCGCCCGATCCGCGTCGCCCTGCGCGTCGCCCTCGCCCAGCTGCGCCGCCAGCTTGTCGGCGAACTGGCCGAGCAGCTTGTTGCCGACGTCGGTCATGACCCCGCGGCCGAACTGGGCCGGCCGGCCGGTGATGTTGAGGTCGGTGAGGACGTCGACGCGGGTCACCGAGCCCTCGGCCTTCAGCTGCGCCGTCACCGTCGCCGAAGCGGTGCCGTTGCCCCGCTGGTCCTTGCCGCGCGCGTCGATCACCGCCCGGTGCGCGGCCTCGTCCTTCTCGATGAACGAGGCCTTGCCCTGGTAGGTGAGGTTGATCGGGCCCAGCTTGACCTTCACCCGCCCGGTGAAGTCGTCACCGTCGACGGAGTCCAGCGCCGCGCCGGGCATGCACGGGGCGATCCGCTCGATGTCCAGCAGCACCCGCCACGCCTCGTCGACGGGCACCGGCACGGTGAACGAGTTCTCCAGCTGCACGACAGGACCTCCTGGAAGGAGCGCCCGGCGCCCCGTGGGAGGCGGGGCGCCGGGACCGACGACGACGAACCGGGCGGGAGACCGACGCTACAGCCCGGCGGCGGTGCTCACCGCACGGCGCGTGAGCACCGTGGCCAGGTGCTGGCGGTAGTCCGCCTGCGCGTTCAGGTCGCTGCTCGGCTCGGTGCCGTCGGCCGCGTGCTCCGCGGCGGCGGCGACCGCCTCCACGGTGGCCTCGGCCCCGGCCAGCGCCTGCTCGACCTGCCTCGCCCGCAGCGGGACCGGCCCCATGTTGGTCAGCCCGATGCGCGCCTCGGCGATCCGGCCGTCCTCCCGCCGCACCGCGGCCGCCACCGCCACGATCGACCACGCCTGGGCGACCCGGTTGAACTTCTCGTAGTGCATCCCCCACTGACCGGTGAGCTTGGGGATCCGCACCTCGACGAGCAGCTCCCCCTCCTCCACCGCGGTCGTCAGGTAGTCGACGAAGAAGTCCCGCACCGGCACCGTCCGACGCCCCGCGGAGCCGACGATCACGAACTCGGCGTTCAGGGCGAGCGCCACCGCCGGCAGGTCACCGGCCGGATCGGCGTGCACGAGCGCCCCGCCGAACGTGCCGCGGTGACGGACCTGCCGGTCGGCCACGGTGGCCGTCGCCTCGGCGACCAGCGGAACGTGCTGCCGGATCAGCGGGTCGGCGAGGACGTCGGAGTGCGTCGTCATCGCGCCGATCACGACGGCGTCGTCCTCCTCCCGCACGCCCCGGAGCTCGGCCACCCGGCCCAGGTCGACGACGGTCTCCGGCGCGGCCAGCCGCAGCCGCATGACCGGGATGAGCGACTGCCCGCCGGCGAGGACCTTGACGTCCTCGCCGCCGTCGGCGATGGCCTGCAGCGCCTCGTCCACCGTGGTCGGGCGGGCGTAGGCGAACGATGCGGGGATCACTGCTCTGCCTCCTCGTAGCCGGACTCGGTGGTGCGTGCGCCGCCGTAGGCGTTGGAGCCCTCGGCGACCCGGTCCCCGCCGTCCCCACCGCCGTGGAGCGCCCGCCAGACGCGTTCGGGTGTCAGCGGCATCCGGATGTCGGTGACGCCCAGGTGCCGGACGGCGTCGAGCGCCGCGTTGACCACCGCCGGCGTGCTGGCGATGCAGCCGGCCTCGCCCACGCCCTTGGCCCCGATCGGGTTGCCGGGCGCGGAGTGCACGGTGTTCCCGGTGTCGAAGTGCGGCAGGTCGTTGGCCGAGGGGACCAGGTAGTCGACGAAGGTGCCGGTGGTGAGGTTGCCGTCGGCGTCGTAGATCGCCTCCTCGTACAGCGCCTGCGCGATCCCCTGCGCCAGCCCGCCGTGCACCTGCCCCTCGACGATCAGCGGGTTGACGATCGTCCCGACGTCGTCGACGCAGGCGTACTTGCGGATCTTCACGAACCCGGTCTCGGTGTCGACCTCCATGGCGCACAGGTGCGTGCCGTGCGGGAAGGAGAAGTTCTCCGGGTCGAAGGTGGCGTCGGCGTCGATCGAGGGCTCGATGCCCTCCGGGTAGTCGTGCGCGGCGAAGATCGCCAGCGCGATCTCCTGGATCCCGAGCCCGGTACCGGGGGTGCCGCGCACGGAGAACTTCCCGCCGGAGAACTCGAGGTCGTCCTCGCTGGCCTCCAGCAGGTGCGCGGCGATCTTCCGGGCCTTGGCGATGACCTTGTCCGCCGCCTTGACCACCGCCGAGCCGCCGACCACCAGCGACCGGGAGCCGTAGGTGTCCAGCCCCCGCGAGGAGATGGCGGTGTCGCCGTGCAGCACCTCGACGTCCTCGAACGGGACGCCGAGGGAGTCGGCGACCAGCTGGCTCCACGCCGTCTCGTGGCCCTGGCCGTGCGGCGTCGAGCCAGTCACGACCTCGACCTTGCCGGTGGGCAGCATCCGGATGGAGGCGTGCTCCCAGCCGCCCGCGCCGAACGAGAGCGAACCGAGCACCCGGGAGGGGGCCAGGCCGCACATCTCGGTGAACGTGGAGATGCCGATGCCCAGCTGGACCGGGTCGTTCGACTCCCGCCGCCGCCGCTGTTCGGCGCGCAGCTCGTCGTAGCCGAGGAGCTCCAGCGCCTGCTGCGTGGCGGTCTCGTAGTCGCCGCTGTCGTAGGCCAGCCCCGCGACGGTGGTGAACGGGAACTCGTCGGCGTTGATCCAGTTCTTCCGCCGCAGCTCGAGCGGGTCCATGTCCAGCTCGACGGCGAGCTCGTCCATGATCCGCTCGATCGCGAACGTGGCCTCCGGCCGTCCGGCGCCGCGGTAGGCGTCGGTGGGCACCTTGTTGGTGAACACCCCGTCGCACTCGAAGTGGTAGGCCGGGATCTTGTAGATCCCCGGGTACATGAAGGCGCCGAGCGCCGGCACACCCGGGGTGATCAGCCGCAGGTAGGCGCCCATGTCGGCCAGCAGCCGGACGCGGAGGCCCTTGATGC
This sequence comes from Blastococcus sp. HT6-4, assembly GCF_039679125.1. Lineage (NCBI taxonomy): Bacteria > Bacillati > Actinomycetota > Actinomycetes > Geodermatophilales > Geodermatophilaceae > Blastococcus > Blastococcus montanus. The sequence continues at coordinate 4,120,008 of NZ_CP155551.1, forward strand.
TGCCGTCGCGGTCGGCGGCGATGTCCACGTACTGGATCTGGTCGCGCCCGTGGTGGGCGGTCATCAGCGACTCGCTGCGGGTCTCCGTCCACTTGACCGGCTTGCCGAGCCGCCGCGCGATCAGGAGGCAGAGGATCTCCTCCGGGTTGACCTGCAGCTTCCCGCCGAACCCGCCGCCGACGTCGGGGGCGACGACGCGCAGCTTGTGCTCCGGGATGCCGGTGACCATCGAGGCCATCACCCGGAGGATGTGCGGGATCTGGGTCGCCGACCACATCGTGTAGTTGTCGCCCTGCGGCTGGACGACGACCGAGCGCGGCTCCATGAACGCCGGGATCAGCCGCTGCTGGATCAGCCGGCGGCTGACCACGACGTCGGCGTCGGCGAACGCCTGCTCGGTGTCGCCGCCGGTGCCCATCTCGCCGGCGTCGAACACGAAGTGGTAGCTGGTGTTGGACTCCAGGTGGTCGTGGACGAGGTCGGCCCCGTCACGGACCGCCTCCTCCATGTCCAGCACCACCGGCAGCGGCTCGTAGTCGACGTCGGCGAGCTCGACGGCGTCCTGGGCGGCGACCTTGCTGCGGGCGACGATCACCGCGACCGCCTCGCCGACGTGGTTGACCTGGTCGACGGCGATCGACGGGTGCCCGGGGTTGACCATGTCCGGCGTCACCGGCCAGGCGCACGGGATCGAACCCTGCTCCTCGGCGAGGTCGCGGCCGGTGAAGACGGCGATGACGCCGGGGGCCTCGCGCACGGCGCTGACGTCGAGGTTCGTGATGCGGGCGTGCGCCGCGGGGCTGCGGACGACGGCGAGGTGCAGCATCCCGGGCAGGACCATGTTGTCGGTCCAGGTGGTCTCGCCGGTGATCAGCCGGGCGTCCTCCTTGCGGCGGCGCGCCTTCCCGATCTCGGGCGTCGGCGCGTCGGTGGCGGCCCGGTCCTCGACGGCGGTCATGCCTGGCCCACCACGTGCGGCGCGGCGGCGGTGTCGACCTCGGCCGGCGCGACGTGGCCGTTCCCGCCGGATCCGCGCATCTCGGCCGCCGCGGACCGCACGGCCCGGACGATGTTCTGGTAGCCGGTGCAGCGGCAGAGGTTGCCCTCGATGCCCTCCCGGACCTCGGCCTCGCTGGGCTCGGGGTTCTCCTTCACCAGGTCGATCGAGGCCATGATCATGCCCGGGGTGCAGTAGCCGCACTGCAGGCCGTGCATCTCGTGGAACGCCTTCTGCATCGGGTGCAGGCCGTCGTCCCCGGCGATGCCCTCGATGGTGGTCACCTCGGCGCCGTCGGCCTGGACGGCCAGGACGGTGCAGCTCTTCACCGCCTCGCCGTCGAGGTGCACGGTGCAGGCCCCGCAGTTGCTGGTGTCGCAGCCCACGACCGTGCCCACCTTGCCGAGCTGCTCGCGCAGGTAGTGGACGAGCAAGGTCCGGGGTTCGACGTCGTCGTCGTACGACGTCCCGTCCACCCGCACGCTGATCCGGGTCATCAGTCCTCCGCTTCGTTGCAGGGGTCCCTTGTCGCAGGGGGAACTGCGCCCACGGCCGGCCGCGGGCCCGATGCGGAGTCTGACCCGAAAGGAGTGACTTAGGCCACGCTTAGCTGCGCGACGGAGCCGCCGCGGGCCCGATCCACGCCGCGGACGAGCGCGGTGCGGACGTTGCAGCGCCGTTGCACGGGCAGCTGGGTGCCCTGCTCCGCTGACCGTCAGCGGGCGGCGGCCGGCTCCTCGCGCGGGGCGGGCGCCGCGGCCCCGGCCACCGGGGCGCGGGCCTCCCGGCGGCGCAGGACGGCGGAGGCCGCGAGCGGGATCAGCCCGGCGGCCGCCAGCGCGGCGCCGACGGCGCTGGGCGCGCGGTAGCCGAGGCCCGCGGCGATCACCAGGCCGCCGACCCAGGCGCCGAGGGCGTTGGCCAGGTTGAGGGCCGAGTGGTTGAGCGCGGCCCCCAGCATCTGGGCCTCCCCCGCGGTCTCCATCAACCGCAGCTGCAGCAGGATCGCCAGGGTCGAGCCGCTGACCGAGACCAGGAAGACCCCGGCCACCAGGCCGGGCACCCAGGACGCCACCACGGCCACCACGGCGAGCAGCACCATGAGCGCCACCAGCGCGCCGACCAGCGACCGGAACAGCGACCAGTCGCCCAGCCGCCCGGCCAGCGCCGTCCCGATGATCCCGCCGATCCCGTAGACGAACAGGACCACGGGCAGGGTGCCCCGGGAGAGCTCCGCGACGTCGGTGACGACGGGCGCGATGTAGCTGTAGAGCGCGAACATGCCGCCGAACCCGACGACGCCGACCGCCAGCGTGAGCAGCACCTGCGGCCGGCGCAGCGCACCCAGCTCGCCGCGGACCGTGGCGTCGGACCGCCCCGGCGACGGCGGGACGACGACGAGCACGGCCGCCACGGTGGCCGCGGCCAGGACGACGACCAGCCAGTACGCCGCCCGCCAGCCCGCCGCCTGGCCCAGCCAGGTCGCGGCCGGGACGCCGGCGACCAGCGCGACGGCCAGCCCGAGCATCACCGAGCTGACCGCGCGGCCCCGGAGCCGCGGCGCGACCAGCGACGCGGCGACCAGCGACGCCACGCCGAAGTAGGCGCCGTGCGGCAGGCCGGCGAGGAACCGGGCGCCCAGCAGCGTCGGGTAGGCCGGCGCCACGGCGGTGAGCACGTTGCCGACCAGGAAGGCGCCCATCAGGCCGACCAGCAGGGCGCGCCGGGGCAGGCGGGCGCTCATCGCCGCGATCACCGGGGCGCCGACGACGACGCCGAGGGCGTACGCGGAGATGACGTGGCCGGCCGAGGGGATGTCGACCCCCACGCCCTCCGCGATGTCGGGCAGCAGGCCCATGGTCACGAACTCGGTGGTGCCGATCGCGAACCCGCCGAGCGCCAGCGCCACGATGGCCACCACGACCCGGACCGGGCTCAGGGGTGGTCGGTCGGTGGGGAGCGCGGCGGTCACGCCACCAGCGAAGTCACGACCCGGGCCCGGCATTCCCGCCGGTGGCGCACGTCTCCCCGGTTCAGCGTGGGCGGCCGGCGGCGCGCAGCCGCAGCAGGTGCCCGGTCACCGCCGCCCGGCGCGGCGAGCCCGGCGGCAGCGCCTCCAGCAGCGCCTGCCACACCCCGGCGTCGTCGCGCCCCTCGGGCAGCTGGGCGTAGCGCAGCAGCAGCTCCGGACGGCGGGCCGACAGCACGGCCCGCCGGAGCGCCGCGGTGAGGCGGCCGCGCGCACGCAGCACGCCCGGCGCGTGCGAGCCGGGGAGCACCGGCCCGCGGTAGCGCTCGAGCGCCGCGCCGACGTCGCCGCGGGTCAGCAACCGGCGCACCTGGTCGACGTCGGTGTCCAGCCGGCCGGCCAGCCGGTACGGGCGGGAGCCGAGCAGGTCCTCGCCGACCAGCCGGCGCAGCCGCGACAGCTCGGCCCGCACGGTCACCTCGGCCGCGGCGCCGGCGTGGCACTCGGCGGCGAGCTGGGTGGCCGAACGGCCCTGCCCCGACGCGGCCGCCTCGGCCAGCAGGAGGAGCAGCTCCGAGTGCCGCACCGACAGCTCCTGCGGTCCGGCGGCCAGCGTCAGCCGGGCGCGTTCGCGGCCGAGCACCTCCAGCCGCGCCGCGGGAGGCGCCGGGGCGGGCGGCCGGGGCGCGCCGGCGGCGAGCCGTTCCCGGTGCAGCCAGCGCAGCTCCGACTCGACGGCGGCGACGGTGGCCCGCACCAGGGTCAGCACCTGCGGGGTCGCGACGTGGTCGCCGCCGGTCACGTCGATGGCGCCGAGCAGGGCACCGGTGACCGGGTCGTGCACCGGCGCGGCCGAGCAGCTCCACGACTGCACCGGGCGGCGGAAGTGCTCGCTGCCGTAGATCTGCACCGCGCAGTCGACCGCCAGCGCCGTCCCCGGGGCGTTCGTGCCGGCCACGTCCTCCGACCAGCGGGCGCCCTCGACGAAGTTCACGCCCTCCGCCCGCGACCGCAGCCGGTGGTCACCCTCCACCCACAGCATCCGCCCGGCCGCGTCGGTGACCGCGACGATCATCTGCCCCGCCTCGGCGTCCTGGACCAGCAGCCGCCGGATCACCGGCAGCACCGGCGCCAGCGGGTGGGCCGCGCGGTAGGCGAGCAGGTCGTCGTCGAGCAGCTCCACCGGTGGCAGGCCGCCGTCGGGGTCGACCCCGCTGCCCATCGACCGGCGCCAGGAGTCCAGGACGACCGGCCGGACGGCGTCGTCGCCGGGCAGGGTGCTCACGGTGACCAGCCGTTCGTGGGCGGCGCGCAGCCGCCGGGTGCGCGCCGCGGTGGGCAGCCCGTCGGGGAGCGCCAGCCACGGGTTGACGGCGGTGGTCAGCGGAGGCTCCGCGGGCGGTGGCTCATGTCCCGGTCATCGTGACTGGTGGTGGCGCTTTCCACCAGAGATCAGGCGGCGGCCGCCTCCTCCGGGACCGGCAGCTGCCAGGGCCGGACGACGACGGCCAGGACGGCGATCGCCAGGACCAGCGCCGTGACGACGACCAGGCCGATCGCCACCGCGTCGTTGCCGAGCAGCCCCACCACGGGCGAGACGAGCGCCCCGACGCCGAACTGGACCGCGCCGAGCAAGGCGGCCGCGCTCCCGGCGGCCTCGCCGTGCCGGGAGAGCGCCAGCGCGGGCGCGTTGGGCAGGGCCAGCCCGCAGGCGAACAGCACCGCCCACAGGGCGCCGGTGACCGCGGGGAGCCCCCCGGTGCGCGTCCCCGCCAGCACGACCAGCGCGGCCCCGGCGAGCGCGCCGGCCACGGTGCCCGCGACCAGCAGCTGCTGCGGGGACCACCGGCGCAGCAGCAGCGGGTTGAGCTGGGTGGCGGCGATCAGCCAGAACGCGCCCGCGCCGAACAGCAGCCCGAACTGCTGCTCGTCCAGGCCGAACTGGCGCTGGTAGACGTAGGTGGACCCGGACACGTAGCTGAACAGCCCGGCCATCGTCAGCCCGGCCACCAGGATCAGCCCGACGTAGGTGCGGTCGCGCAGCAGGCCGCGGTAGACCCGCAGGGTGCCGCGCACGCCGCTGCTGCGCCGCCGCTCGGGCGGCAGCGTCTCGCGCATGGTCGCCCAGCCGACCACGAGCATGAGCACCCCGTAGCCGGCGAGGAAGGCGAAGACACCGCGCCAGGTGGTGAACCGGAGGATCTCGCCACCGATCGTGGGGGCGAGCACGGGAGCCGCGCCGAGCACGAGGAACAGCCGGGAGAGCATCGTCGCCGCGGCCCGGCCGTCGTACAGGTCGCGCACCACCGCGAGGGCGATCACCGCGCCCGAGGCGGCGCCGATGCCCTGCAGCAGGCGCAACCCGCCGAGGACGGCGATGTTCGGGGCGACCAGCACGAGCAGGGAGGCCAGGACGTGCAGCGCGGTGCCGGCCAGCAGCGGCCGCCGGCGGCCGAACGCGTCCGACAGCGGGCCGATCACCAGCTGGCCGAGCGCCAGGCCGATCAGGGTGCCGGTGAGGGTCAGCTGCACGGTGGCCGAGGTGGTCATCAGGTCCCGGCCGATGGCGGGCAGCGCCGGCAGGTACATGTCGATGGTCAGCGGGCCGATGGCGACGAAGGCGCCGAGGGTCAGCGCGGTGCGCGCGGCGCCGGGCCGCGGGATCGGGGCGGTTGCCGGCGTCGCCGGCACGGCAGCGTCCGGGGTGCCGGCGTCCTGGGTGGCGGTCATGGTCATCCCGTCGATCGATGTGGAGCGGGACCCACGCTGGTCGAACCGCAGTACGGCGACGACAAGGCGCCGGACGGCGCGGGCATTCCGCGTCCCGGCGGGTCCGGTGCCGTCAGCGCGGCGGGCGCGCCGGCAGCAGGGCCCGGGGGTCGCGGGCGCGGGCCGCGCCGGTCCAGAGGCCGGCCCCGTACGCGAGGTCGTCCAGCCGCCGGGCCAGCCCGTGACGGACCGGTCCGATCCGGCCCCGGTGCGGCCACCAGGCGGCCAGCGCATCGGCCAGGGCGGCGGCCGGCACGACCCGCCGCGCGCGGCGGGAGACGACGGCGGCCGCGATGGCGACCGGCCAGTGGTGGCGGGTGACCGCGCGGGCGAGCGACTGCCCCGACGCGGCCAGGCCGCGCGCCACCAGGGCTGCGGCGAGCGCAGCAGGCACCGGCTCCGACGGTCCGGCCAGCCGGCGCGCCAGCCGGACCCCGGTCAGACCGAGCACGGCGGTGGCGACCGCTCTCCCCCGTCGGCCGCCGGCCACCAGCAGCGCCCAGGTGAGCGCCGTCTCCGGCGCGATCACCAGCGGGGCGACCGCGGCGCCGTGCCGGGCGGCGAGCAGGGCTGCGCCGGTGCCGTAGAACGCCCGGCGGCGCAGCCAGTCGGACAGCGCGGCCGGGTGCTCGTGCGCCACCTCCGCGCCCGGCTCGTAGCGCACCCGCCACCCGGCCGCGGTCAGCCGCCAGACCAGGTCGACGTCCTCCGCCACCCGCAGGTCCTCGTCGAAACCGCCGCCGAGCGCGGTCCGGCGGACCAGCAGCGCCGCGCTCGGCACGTACGCGACCGCCGAGAGCGGGCGCACCGCCGCCGCGTGCGGCCCCATGTCGAGAGCGCCGGCGACGTCCTCGTAGGGGGTGATCCACCCCCGCGGTGCGCCGGACAGCGACACGATCCGGGGGGCGACCACGGCCAGCCGCGGATCGGCCAGGTGCGACCGCAGCCGGGCGAGCCAGCCGGGGCGGGGCGCGCAGTCGGAGTCGAGGAACGCGACCAGGTCGGTGCCCGCCGCGGCCAGGCCGGCGTTGCGGGCGGCCGCCGGGCCCCGGGCGACCGCGTGCCGGAGGACGCGGACGCCGTCGGGAGCGGCTACCGGCACCGCGGAGCCGTCGTCGACCACCACCACGGGCAGTCCGGCGGTCGCGGGGTCGGCGCGCAGCGCCGCGAGCAGCCGGGCCAGGCCGGCCGGGCGGTCCTTCACCGGGACGACGACGGTGACGTCCGCCCCGCCGGCGTCCGGCGCGAGGTCGGGGTGGGCGAGACCGTTGTCCAGCAGCCGGGCGGCCAGCGCCGCGCTCGTCGCGTCGCGGACGGCGAGGCGGTCGGTGGCCAGCAGCGCGGCCGCGCGGGGCGCGAGCCGGAGCAGCCGCAGCGGGGAGCCGCCGAGCAGGGTGGCGCCACCGTCCCGGCGGCGGGTGCGCGGGTCCAGGCGGACGGCGAACCCGTCGGGCAGCCGGTCGCCGGGCGGTGCGGGGATCACGCCCCCGCCAGGACCTCGTCGGTGGTCGCGAACGACACCAGCGGCGCGTAGCCGGCCATCACCTGCAGGGCCCGCTCGTGCTCCTCGTCGCCGGCCCCCGCGCAGGCGTCGGTGACCACGCGCACGTGCACCCCGGCGTCGGCGGCCGGGAGCACGGTGGAGAGCACGCAGCAGTCCGTGGCCACGCCGGCGACGGTGAGCGGCCCCTCCCCGACGACACCCGCCAGGGCCGGACCCCACTTGCCGAAGGTGGTCGCGTCCACGACCGGGTGGCCGCCCGGGTCCTCGACGAGCCGGTAGCACTCCGCGTCCGGCGGCTGCAGCGCGAAGTCGTACTGCTGGTAGTACTCCTTCCAGCCGCCGGTGGGCCGGTCCGGCGCCACGAAGCGGGTCCAGACCACCCGGTCGCCGAAGGCCGCCACCAGCCGGCGGACCCGGGGGCGGACCTCCTCGAACCGCGGCGCGGTCCACGGCGAGTCCGGCTCCCCGAAGACGTGCTGGAGGTCGACGACGACCAGCCAGCCCTCCGGCCGTGTGGCCTGCTCGTTCATGCCCCGCTCCCCGCGTCCCGGTCGTCCGGCCCGCCCGGGCCGCGCTGTCGACGAGCGTAACGACGCCTCCCCGGACGTTCCGCGCCCGAACACGTGTGCTGTGCTTAGGGAAGCCTTACCTGATCGTCCGAGGAGTTCCGCATGTCGTTCCGTCCCGCCCTCCGCGGCGCCGCCGCGCTCGCGGCCGCCGCCCTCGTCGTCACCGGCTGCGGCGCCGGCGAGGAGCCCGCCGCCACCGACGACGCGGGCGCGGGGAACGCGTCCGGTCAGTACCCGGCCACCGTCGAGACCGCGTTCGGCGACGTCACGGTCGACGAGGAGCCCGAGCGCGTGGTGGCGCTCGGCTGGTCCGACGCGGAGACCGCGCTGGCGCTCGGCGTCCAGCCGGTCGGCGCGAGCGACTGGCTCGCCGTCGGCGGCGACGACGGCCTCGGCGACTGGGTCGAGCAGGGCTACGACGAGCCGCCGGTGCTGATCGAGACCCTCGAGCCCAGCTACGAGGCGATCGCCGCGCTGGAGCCCGACCTGATCCTCGCCACCCGTTCGTCCGGCGACCAGGACCGCTACGACCTGCTCAACGAGATCGCCCCCACGATCGGCCCGCCCGAGGGCGTGGGCCCCTACCAGACCACGTGGCAGCAGCAGCTGGAGATGATCGGCCAGGCGCTGGGCCGGACCGAGGCGGCCGAGGAGCTCGAGGCCGAGGTCGAGGCGGCGTTCGAGCAGGCCCGCGAGGAGCACCCCGAGTTCGAGGGCACCGAGGTCGCCGTCGGCGCGTACACCGCCGAGGGCTGGGGCGCCTACGTCAGCGGCGACTCGCGGGTGCAGTTCATGGAGCAGTTGGGCTTCGAGAACAAGAACGAGATCGAGGAGCTGGCGATGGAGAACTTCTTCGTCCCGATCAGCGAGGAGCAGCTGAACCTGCTCGACGCCGAGCTGACCGTGGTCTTCCCGATCTTCGTCGAGGCCTCGGAGTTCACCAGCAGCCCGGTGTGGCAGGCGCTGCCCGTCGTCCAGGAGGGTCGCGCCGTCGTCCTGGAGGATCTGACGGTGCTGAACGCCTTCTCCAGCGCCTCGGCGCCCGGGCTCCTGTACGCCATCGACGCGACCGTTCCCCAGTTCGCCGACGCGCTGGACTGAGCCGGGCACCGTTCTCCACGACGCGGGGCGGTTCCAGGGGCACTACCCCTGGAGCCGCCCCGCGTCGTCGATGCGCCAGGCCCGCGCGGCGGCGGCGAGCCGGTCGACCAGCCCCGCGAGCAGCTGCGCACCCTCCTCGGCGCTCGCGCCGGCCGGGTCACCGAGCACGCCGGTCGGGCTGACGGCGCGGACGCCCTCGGCCCGCAGCCGGGGCAGCAGCTCGCCGATGGGCGCGGTCTCGCCGGGCACCGCACGGTCGCGCGGCACGCTCCCCGGTTCCACGTGCAACATCAGCGACGTCTCGGCGCGGCCGGCGTGCGCGTCGGCGCCCGGGACACCGCACGGGAACCACGCCACGTCCCGCCCCTCGGCGCGCACCGCCGGGACCGCCGTCCGCAGCGCGTCGAGGTTGCCGCCGTGGCCGTTGACGACCAGCAGGCGCCCCGCCCACCGGCACGCCGAGCGCGCGTACTCGACGAGGAGGAGGGTCAGCGCCTCGGTGCCGAGCGAGATCGTGCCGGGGAAGCCCTCGTGCTCGCCGCTGGCCCCGTAGGCCAGGGCGGGGGCGAGCAGCGCGCCGTCCAGCCGCTCCGTCGCCGCCCGCGCGGCGGCCGAGGCGATCGCGGTGTCGGTGCGCAGCGGCAGGTGCGGGCCGTGCTGCTCCACCGACCCCAGCGGGACGACGAGCAGCGGCCGCTCGGGCAGCCCCGCCCAGGTGGCGCCGGCGAGGGAGCTCACCGCCGCATCACTCCGTCGTCCGGAAGACCCGCGCGGCCAGGGCCACGAGCCCGAGGGTCAGCACGGCGACGGCGCCCAACTGCACGAGCACCGGAACCTCCCAGCCGAACCAGGTGAGCCCGGGCAGCAGCCGCTCCTGCGCCTCCGCGGTCAGGTCGAGGCGGTCGAGGGTGAACTGCCGCATCGGCTGCACCACGTAGGTCAGCGGGTTGAGCCTGGTGAGGAGCGACAGCCAGTCGGGCAGGCCCGCGATCGGGAAGAGGGCGCCGGACAGGAACATCATCGGCATGATCAGCAGCTGGCTGACCGGCATCGCCGTCTGGATGGTCCTGATGCGGGTGGACAGCAGCACGCCCAGCGCGGTGAGCAGCAGCGCGCCGAGGAAGAGGCAGCCGGTCAGCTGCAGCAGCAGCACCGGCGAGTAGGGGATGTCCACCAGCCCCACCAGGGCCAGCAGGACCATGCTCTGCACGGTGGCCACGATCGCGCCGCCCAGGCACTTCCCCCAGATGATCGAGCCCCGGGAGATCGGCGCGACCATCATCTCGCGGAGGAAGCCGAACTCCCGGTCCCAGACGAGCGAGATCCCGGCGAAGGCGGCGGTGAACAGCACCGACGTCGCCAGGACGCCGGGGAACAAGAAGGTGCGGAAGCTGACGTCGCCCCCGGTGTCCACGATGCTGCCCAGGCCGGTGCCCATCACGAAGACGAACAGCAGCGGCTGCAGCAGCATGGTGAGCATGCGGGCCGGATCGCGCCGGAGCCGGTGGAGCTCCCGGCGGGTGACCACCCAGGTGGCGCGCAGCTGGTGGGACCGGTCGCTGCGGACCTCGTCCGGCGGCGGGGCGACCGGGGTGGCGGGCGCGGCGGTGTCGCGGGTGGTCATCTCATCGCCTTCCGGCGGACGCCGAACGTGCGGCCCTGCGGCCCGTCGGAGTCACGGATCGTGCGGCCGGTGTAGGTCAGGAACACGTCGTCCAGGCTGGGCCGGTTCACCGTCACCGACCGGATGCCCACCCCCAGCTCGGTGAACAACCGGGGGACGACGGCGGCGCCCTCCGGGACGGCGAGGGTCACCTGGCCCTCGTGGACCCCGGCCTCGATGCCCAGCCGTTCCCGGATGCGCGCGATGGCCAGCTCGTCGTCGTCGGTGCGCAGCGCGATCCGGTCGGTGCCGACACTGGACTTGAGCGCCTCCGGGGTGTCCTCCGCGACGATCTCGCCGTGGTCCATGATCGCGATGCGGTCGCAGTGCTCCGCCTCGTCCATGTAGTGGGTGGTGACGAAGACGGTGATGCCGGTGCGGCGTCCCAGGTCGTGCAGGTAGTCCCAGATCGCCGCGCGGGTCTGCGGGTCCAGCCCGATGGTGGGCTCGTCCAGGAAGAGCACCTGCGGGGCGTGCACGAGGCCACGGGCGATCTCCAGCCGCCGCTTCATCCCGCCGGAGAACTTCGTGACCGTGTCGTGCCGCCGGTCGGCCAGGTCGACCATCTCCAGCACCTCGTCGATGCGACGCGCACCCTCGGCCCGGGAGAGGCCGTAGAGGTCGGCGTGGAAGCGCAGGTTCTGCTCGGCGGAGAGCTGCAGGTCCAGCGTCTGCTGCTGGAAGACCAGGCCGATGCGCCGGCGCACCTGGTCGCGCTCGCGGACGACGTCGTAGCCGGCCACCCGCGCGGTCCCCGACGTGGGGTTCCGGATGGTGCAGAGCATCTCGATGGTGGTCGACTTCCCCGCGCCGTTGGGGCCCAGGAACCCGTAGGTCTGGCCGGCCTCGACGCGCAGGTCGATGCCCTTGACCGCCTCGACCACCCCGCCGGCGGACGGGTAGCGCTTGGTGAGCCCGCTGACCTCGATCGCCGGCGCCCTCAGGGTGTCTGACACACCGGACACCATGCTCCACCGGGGAACGGCTCCGCCACCGAGTACCCGACCGGCACCCGGGCGGTGCCGGCGGACACGGCGCGGCGGGTTGGGGACACTCGGTCCGTGCCTCCTCGTCGCTGCCCCTGCGGAACCGGACTGCCCTACGACGAGTGCTGCGGGCCGCGGCACGACGGGTCGGCGCCGGCGGCGACCGCCGAGCAGCTGATGCGGTCGCGGTACAGCGCCTTCGCGATCGGCGACGCCGCGTACCTGCTGGCCAGCTGGCACCCCACCACCCGCCCGTCGTCGGTGGAGCCCGACCCGGCGGTGCGCTGGACCGGCCTGGACGTGCTCGCCACCACCGGCGGCGGGCTGCTCGACCGCGAGGGCACGGTCGAGTTCCGGGCGCACTGGCGCTCGGGCGGGGAGTCCGGCGACCAGCACGAGGTCAGCCGGTTCGTGCGGGAGGACGGCGCCTGGCGTTATCTCGACGCGGAGTGAGGGTGTCGGGCGCGGCCACCGTGGGCACCTGCCCGGGCATGAGTGCAGAGGAGACCCGCAAGGTCGCCGAGCTCCTGAAGGGCGAGCGCTTCGGCTTCCTCACCACGATCGCTCCGGGCGGGAAGCTGACCAGCCGCCCGATGACGCTGCAGGAGGTCGAGTTCGACGGCGACCTGTGGTTCTTCGCCGAGCGCGGCTCCCACCCCGTGGCGCACGTCGCGGCGTCCCCGCAGGTCAACGTCGGCGTCGGCTCCGGTGGCACCTGGGTGTCGCTGACGGGGCACGCCCGCGTGGTCGAGGACACCGCGAAGAAGAAGGAGCTGTGGAACGGCGGCGTCGAGGCGTGGTTCCCGAACGGGCCGGAGGACCCCGATGTCGTGCTGATCAGGGTCGAGGCCGACTCCGCGGAGTACTGGGACAGCCCCGGCGGCCGCCTGGCCACGGCGTTCAGCTTCGTGAAGGCCAAGGCCACCGGCGAGCGGATCGACGCCGGGGAGAACAAGAAGGTCGACCTCTGACCCCTCGGCGCCGGCCCGCGCTGGCCGGCGCCGAGGATCAGCGCAGGTCGAGGCCCGCCAGCGGCGACTCGTCGCAGGCCTTCGCCGGCGGCAGCGCGGGCATGCCGAGCAGCGTCGGCTGGCCGCGCACCGGGCCGGAATGCGAGTGGTCGATGTGGCTCCGCGGCGTGGTCAGCTGCTGGTCGCGGGCGGCCAGCGCCGTCTCGCCGTAGCCCTGCACGCACTCGGGGTCGGGGCCGTCCAGCGGCAGGCCGGTGAAGAACTTCGCCGCCATGCAGCCGCCCCGGCAGGCGTCGAAGTGCGCGCACTTCGTGCAGGCGCCGCCGGTCTGCGGGCTGCGCAGATCGGCGAAGAGCTCGCTCTGCTGCCAGACCCGCTGGAAGCCGCCCTCGTCGCGCACGTTGCCGGCGAGGAAGTTCTCGTGGATGGCGAACGGGCAGGCGTAGACGTCGCCCACCGGGTCGATCAGGCAGACGACCCGGCCGGCGCCGCACAGGTTCAGCCCCGGCAGGGCCTCGCCGAACGCGGACAGGTGGAAGAACGAGTCACCGGTCAGCACCTGCTCGCCGTTGGCCAGGAGCCAGTGGTACAGCTCCTTCTGCTGCTGCTGGGTGGGGTGCAGCTGGTCCCAGACGTCGGCCCCGCGGCCGGAGGGGCGCAGCCGGGTGATCCGCAGCTGGGCGCCGAAGGAGTCGGTGAGCGCCTTGAACGCGTCGAGCTGGCCGGCGTTCTCGCGGGTGACGACGACGGAGACCTTGAAGTCCTTCATCCCGGCCTCGGCCAGGTTCTCCAGCGCCCGGACGGCGGTGGCGAAGGAACCGGCGCCGCGCACGCGGTCGTTGACCTCCGCGGTGGCGCCGTCGAGGGAGATCTGCACGTCGACGTAGTCGGTGCGAGCCAGCTGCCCGGCGCGGGTCTTGTCCAGCTTCACGCCGTTGGTGGAGAACTTGACGCCGACGTCGTGGCCGATGGCGTAGTCGAGCAGGTGCCAGAAGTCCGGCCGGACGGTGGGCTCGCCGCCGCCGACGTTGACGTAGAAGACCTGCATCCGCTGCAGCTCGTCGATGACCGCCTCGGCCTCGGCGGTGGAGAGCTCGCGGGGGTCGCGCCGTCCCGAGGAGGACAGGCAGTGCACGCACGCCAGGTTGCAGGCGTAGGTGAGCTCCCAGGTCAGGCAGATCGGGGCGTCCAGCCCGTACTCGAACTGGTCGATCAGGCGCCCGCCGGTGGGGCGCTCGGGGCGGGCGGGCAGGACGGCGGTCACGGGGCCTCCCGGCGTTCGATCATCTGCGAGCGGGCGAGGTCGGCCAGCGCCTTCACGTAGGCCCCGCGCTGGGCGTCGGGGACGCCGCAGGCGGTGAGCGTGGCCGCGGCGCTGGGGTGGTCGCCCAGGGCCTCGACGACGGCGACCAGCGTCTTCGACTTCAGGAAGGAGAGCTTCCGGTTGCCGAAGTGGTAGACGAGCGCGCCGAACGGCTCGGGCCGCAGCGCGACGGACCGGGCCCGCCGCCAGGGCAGCTCCGCGTCGAAGGCGGGGGCCGCCCGGACGGCCGGGCCGGCCCGGTCCGTCATCGGCACGGCGTCGATCAGTACACCCCGCACATGCCGTCGATGGAGACCTCCTCGACGAGCGACTCCTCGACGAGGGCCTCCTCGGCCGCGGGGGCCTCCGGGGCGACCTCGACGGGGGCCAGGTCGGTCTGGATGGGCTCGGGCATGGGGACCTCCGTGAACACGGTCACATGGACGAGCGGGACGTTAGTGACACCGGGTGCCAGCGGCAACAGCGGGGGTCCGGCCCGCCGGGTGATCCACCGTCTCGGGGACTGCGGGCAGAATGCGCGCGTGGCGGAGACGACGACGGCGCCGGGCAGCCCGCCGGCCGGGCGCGCGCGGGTCGAGCGCGCGGCGCTGGACCTGTTCACCGTCCGCGGCTTCGAGGACGTCACCAGCGACGAGGTCGCCGACTCGGCCGGGATCAGCCGGCGGACCTTCTTCCGCTACTTCCCGACCAAGGCCGACGCCGTCTGGGGCGACTTCGCCGGGCACGTCGCGCGCCTGGCCGGGCTGCTGGCCGCGGCCGACCCGGCCCGGCCCGTGCTCGCGTCGGTCTGCGCCGCCTACGTCGAGGTCAACGACTACCCGGAGTCCGAGCTGCCGCTGCTGCGCGAGCGCATGCGGCTGATCCTCACCGAGCCGGCGCTCCTGGCGCACAGCCAGCTGCGCTTCGCGGAGGTCGACCGCGTGGTGGCGCGGCACGTGGCCGCGCGGACCGGGACCTCCCCCACCGGGCTGCTCCCCCGGCTGGTCGCCGCGAGCACCCGGGCGGCGGCCACGACCGCCTTCGAGGCCTGGCTGGCCGACGAGGACTCCCGCCTGGCCGAGCACCTGCGCCAGGCGTTCGAGGAGATGGCCGCCGGCTTCCCCAGCCTGCAGAGCTGACCCCTCCCGGTCAGCGACCCCCGCCCGTGTGGTGGCGGTCTCACCTCCGGCGGTAACCTGGCACTGAGTGCCACCGGCCGTCGGGCCGGCCACCAGCCCGGTCGACCGGGCCGACGAGGAGGTTCCGATGGCCAACGCGTGGTTCGAATCGGTCGCCGAGGCGCAGCGCCGGGCGAAGAAGCGGCTGCCCAAGGGCGTCTACGGAGCGCTGGTCGCCGGCTCCGAGCGCGGGCTGACCCTCGAGGACAACCTCGCCGCGTTCGCCGAGATCGGCTTCGCCCCGCACACGGCCGACCTGGCCAACGAGCGGAACATGGGCGTGACCGTCATGGGCCAGTCCATGTCGATGCCGATCATCATCAGCCCGACCGGCGTGCAGGCGGTCCACCCGGACGGCGAGGTCGCCGTCGCGCGGGCCGCGGCCGCCCGCGGCGTCGCCATGGGGCTGTCCTCGTTCGCCAGCAAGCCGATCGAGGAGGTCGTTTCGGCCAACCCGCAGACGTTCTTCCAGATGTACTGGGTCGGCAGCCGCGAGGAGATGCTCGGCCGGATGGAGCGGGCCCGCCGCGCCGGCGCCGTCGGGATGATCGCCACCCTCGACTGGTCGTTCGCCTACGGCCGCGACTGGGGCAGCCCGTTCATCCCCGAGAAGATCGACTTCGAGGCAGCCCGCAAGTACGCGCCGCAGGTGCTGGTCAAGCCGCGCTGGCTGCTCGACTTCGCCCGGACCGGAAAGCTCCCCGACCTCACCGTGCCGAACATGGTGGCCACCCCCGGCGACCCGGCGCCGACGTTCTTCGGCGCCTACGGCATGTGGATGCAGTCGCCGATGCCCACCTGGGAGGACGTCGCCTGGCTGCGCTCGCAGTGGGACGGCCCGTTCATGCTCAAGGGCGTCATGCGGGTCGACGACGCCAAGCGCGCCGTCGACGCCGGCGTCACCGCCATCTCCGTGTCCAACCACGGGGGCAACAACCTCGACGGCACGCCGGCCTCGATCCGCGCCCTGCCAGCGGTGGCCGAGGCGGTGGGCGACCAGGTCGAGGTGCTGCTCGACGGCGGGATCCGCCGAGGCGGCGACGTCGCCAAGGCCCTGGCCCTCGGCGCGAAGGCCGTCCTGATCGGCCGCGCCTACCTGTGGGGCCTGGCGGCCAACGGCCAGGCCGGCGTGGAGAACGTGCTCGACCTGCTGCGCGACGGCCTCGGCTCCGCGATGGTCGGCCTCGGCCGCCCGAACGTGTCGGACCTGTCCCGTGACGACCTCGTCGTCCCCCCGGGCTTCGAGCGGGCGCTGGGCGACACCGCCGTCGAGAACGCCCTGCTGGCCACGTCCCCCGCCCGCCGCCGCCGCGAGGCCTGACCCGCCGCGCGCAGGCCGGGGGATCTCCGCCACCGGAGGTCCCCCGGCTGCCAGGATGACCGCCGTGACCGAGCCGGTGCGCCCCGACGACCTGCGCATCTCCGACGCCGAGCGCGCGGACGTCGCGGCCGGGCTGCAGCGCGCCCATGACGCCGGCCAGCTCGACCTGCTCGAGTTCGACCAGCGGGTGCAGGCGGTGTGGGCGTCCCGCACCCGCGGCGACCTGGCCCGCGTCACCGCCGACCTGCCCGCGCTCCCCGCGCCGGCCGGCCCCCGGCAGCTCTTCAGCGACGACGACGCCGGCGGCGCCATGAAGGTGCTCATCATCATCTGGCTCTGCGCCGGCCTGGTGAACCTGCTCGTCTGGAGCATCCTCGAGGCGACCGTGGAGGGCATCCACCCCTGGTGGCTCTACGTGGCCCTACCGCCGGGCGCGGTGCTCGGCGTGCTCTACGCGATCGGCATCGGCCGGCCCCAGCGCTAGGAAGCACCCGTCCGGGGGCTCACCTGCGCACGGACCGGACGATGCGGTCGGGGCGGATCCGCACCAGCGAGACGTCGCGCAGCCAGTGCCGGAGCGCCCCGGACGGGTCCTCGATCGAGAGCGCCGTGCCGTCGGGGCGCCGGATCCGCAGGTCCGAGGTGATCTCGACGTAGCCGTCCCCCAGGACGTCGTCCAGCCGGCGGGGGCGGCCGTCGACGAGGACCTCCGGCTGCGGGAGCAGCGTGCCCGCCAGGCGGCGGCCGGCCCGGCCCCGGCGCGCCACCAGCGGACCGCGCGGCAGCGGCGGGGTCCGGCTGTCGGTGGCCAGCCGGGCCACCGCGGGGATCCGCCGGACAGCGGCCAGCACGGCCCGCCGGACGACGGCGCCGCCACGGCCGCCACCGGTCATCAGCGCGCCCAGCAGCAGCGCCACCCGGATCAGCGCGCGGGCGTGCGGCTCCCGTTCGGCCTGGTAGGTGTCCAGCAGCGTGTCCGGCGCCTCCCCGCGCAGCACGGCGGCGAGCTTCCAGGCCAGCTGGTGGACGTCGCGCAGCCCGAGCCCCAGCCCCTGGCCGACGAACGGCGGGGTGAGGTGGGCGGCGTCGCCGGCCAGCAGCACCCGCCCGGCCCGCCAGCGGTCGGCGACCTGGGCCCGGAACGTGTACTCGACCGCGCGCAGCACCTCGACGTCGGCCGTACGGGCGACGGGCGCCAGGAGCGACGCCAGCCGGTCCGGGCCGGCCAGCTCCGCCGCCGTCTCCCCGGGCGCGAGCCGGAACTCCCAGCGGTAGCGGTCGCCGGTCACCGGCATGAACGTCGCCGCCCGGCGGGGATCGCACACCTGGTGCACGCCCGGCCAGACCGGCAGCGGCTCGGTCGCCCGCGCGTCGACCACCAGCCAGCGGTCGGCGGGGCCCAGATCGCGCATGCGGGCGCCGATCAGCTCCCGGACGGTGCTGTTGGCGCCGTCGCAGCCGAGCACGGCCGCCGCCCGGACGGACCGGTCCGCCCCGGTCCCGCGGTCGGTCCACCGCACGGTCACCCCGCCGGCGTGCTGCTCCAGCCCGGTCACCTCGCCGCCGCGGTGCACCTCGATCCCGGGCGCCGACGCCACGGCCGCGGCGAGCACGGCCTCCAGGTCCGGCTGGTGCACGAAGGAGCCCTGCGGCCACCCGTTGCTGCCGGCGTCCGGGGCTCGGCGGAACTCCGCGAGCACGCGGTGGGCGCCGTCGAGCACCCGCAGCCCGGCCATCGACCGGCAGACCGCGGCCACCTGGTCGGCCACGCCGACGGCCTGCAGCACCCGGAACACCTCGTCGTCGAGGTGCACCGCGCGCGGCAGCGGATACGGCTCGGCGTACCGCTCGACGACGACGACCGGGAGACCACGCCGGGCGAGCAGCAGGGCCGCCGTGAGCCCGACCGGGCCGGCGCCCACCACGACCACCGGGGCGCCGGACACCTCGCCATCATCCCGGCGCCCACCGCCCGTTGCACCGCGACGGGACAACGTTGCATGCTCTGTGCCCGATGTGACGTAGGGCATAGCGTGCGACTCGGACGTGCGCGTTCGCGCATGCGTGAACAGCCCTCGACGAGGAGGTTCCTGTGCCCGTGAACACCCGTGGCGCGATCCTGCGCTCCGCCCCAGGACAGTGGGAAGTCACCGATCTGGTCGCCGACGACCCGCGAACCGGTGAACTGCAGGTCAAGCTGGCCGCATCCGGCATGTGCCACTCGGACGACCACATCGCCACCGGCGACATGCCGGTCGGCCACTACCCCTTCCTCGGCGGCCACGAGGGCGCGGGCGTGGTCACCGCCGTCGGCCCCGGCACCAAGGACTTCAAGGAGGGCGACCACGTGGTCTTCTCCTTCCTCCCCGGGTGCGGTCGCTGCCGGTACTGCGCGAACGGGCAGCAGTACATCTGCGACTCGGGTGCCAACCTCCTGATCGGCTCCCGCTGGGACGACGCCGAGAGCTTCCGCTTCCAGACCTCCGACGGCACCCCGGTCGGCCAGATGTGCGGGCTGGGCACGTTCGCCGAGGTGACCACCGTCGACGTCCGCTCCACGGTCAAGATCCCCGACGACATCCCGCTCGACGTCGCCTGCCTCGTCGGCTGCGGCGTCGGCACCGGCTGGGGCACGGCCGTGCAGGCCGGCGAGGTGCGCGCCGGCGACACGGTGATCGTCATGGGTATCGGCGGCATCGGGATCAACGCGGTCCAGGGTGCGGCGCACGCCGGGGCCAGCCATGTCATCGCCGTCGACCCCATCGACTTCAAGCGCGAGAAGGCGATGGAGCTCGGCGCCACCCACGCCTTCGCGAGCATCGAGGAAGCGGCCGACTTCGGCCGCAGCGTCACCAACGGGCAGGGCGCGGACAAGGTGCTGATCACCGTCGGCGTGCTGAAGGGGGAGCACGTCGCCCAGGGGGTCGAGGCGCTCGGCAAGGGCGGGCGGGTCGTCATCACCGGCCTCGGTGACCTCACCGACGTCGGCATCCCGATCAACCCCAGCATGCTGGCGCTGTTCACCAAGGAGATCCGGGGCGCGCTGTTCGGCGACCAGAACCCTAGCGCCGACATGCTGAAGATGCTGCGGCTCTACCAGGAGGGGAACCTCAAGCTCGACGAGCTGATCACCAAGCGGTACAAGCTCGACGACATCAACCAGGGCTACGAGGACCTGCACGCGGGCAAGAACATCCGCGGCGTGATCGTCTACGACTGACCCCGCGCCGCCCAGGCATAGGAACCTTCACCTACGTCCGGTGGCGTCATCGCACAGGTGAAGGTTCCTATGCCTGCGGCAGGAGGATCGTGACCGCCACCCGCACCGCTGCCCGGCTGGACGTCGGCGGCATGGTGCGGGTGGCCCGCGACCGCGTGGTCGCCCGCATCCGCGAGGCGGAGGTGGTCGCCGCCGCGCTCTCGGCCGGACGCAACGTCGTGCTGGAGGGCCCACCCGGCACGGGCAAGACGACGCTGCTGCGCTCGCTGGCCGACGGCGCCGGCGTCCCACTGGTGCTGGTGGAGGGCAACGCCGAACTGACGCCCACCCGGCTGGTCGGCCACCACGACGCCTCGCGGGTGCTCACCGAGGACTACCGGCCGGAGAACTTCGTCCCCGGCCCGCTGACCCGGGCGATGACCGAGGGCGCTCTCCTCTACGTCGAGGAGTTCAACCGGGTCCCCGAGGAGACGATGAACGTCCTGCTCGGCGTGCTCTCGGAGCGCGAGATGCACGTCCCCCGGTTCGGCCGCGTAGCCGCTCGTCCCACCTTCCGGCTGGTCGCGGCGATGAACCCGTTCGACGCGGTGGGTACCGCACGGGTGACGCCGGCCCTCTACGACCGCTCGTGCCGGGTCGCGATGGGCTACCAGGACGAGGCCGCCGAGCTCGCCGTCGTCACCTCGGTCACCGAGGGGCCGGCCGAGCTCGTCGCGCGGGCGGTGCGTGCGGTCCGGATCACCCGCGACCACCCCGAGCTGCGCATCGGCGCCTCGGTGCGCGGCGCGATCGACACCGTGCTGATCGCCGTGGAGCTGGCGACGGTCCGGGGCGCGGGATCGGTCGACGAGGACACCGGCCTGGACGCTGCGCTGGCCGCCATGACCGGCAAGGTGACCCTCGGCGACGGCGTGGCCCGCCCGGTGGAGGACGTCGTCGCCGACATCTGGCGCCGGGCGGGTGAGGAGCTGGGAAAAGGCTGACGCCCGAGGCCACCGAGCCCGGGCCCGGGCATCCGCCGCCGCCGGGCCCGGGCGGCGAACCGCCGGGCAGCCCGCCGCCGAAGGTGGTCAGCGACCCCGCCGAGGTCGAGGAGCTGCTCCGCTCCCAGGCCGCGCGCCGCGCCAGCCGCGACCAGCTCTCCCGCAGCAACCCCGACTTCGACGCCGTCTCCCCCGCGGCCGGGCAGCTGGACGCCGCGGCGGTGGCCGACCTCGCCGCCCGCGACCCCGACGCCG
Source organism: Blastococcus sp. HT6-4 (assembly GCF_039679125.1). Taxonomy (NCBI): domain Bacteria; kingdom Bacillati; phylum Actinomycetota; class Actinomycetes; order Geodermatophilales; family Geodermatophilaceae; genus Blastococcus; species Blastococcus montanus. The sequence goes on from NZ_CP155551.1 coordinate 4,140,797, forward strand.
CGGCGCGGGTCCTGGCGGCGGCCGCCCGCGCCTTCGACCCGGCGCTGCGGGCCGCGGCCCGGTCGCTGGCCGCCCGGTTCCCGGTCGGCCGGCCCCGGACCGGCGTCGCGGACCGGCCCGGCACCAGCCGGATGGTCACCCGCCGGGAGCCCACCGGCTCCGACGTCGACCTCGACGCCTCGCTGGCCGCCCGCGGCGCCGAGCCGCACTGGCGCGCGGAGCACCTGCACACGCGCGGCTGGCGGTCCACCGGCCGTGCCGTCGTGCTGCTGGTGGACGCCAGCGGCTCGGTGGCCGGCGACGAGCTGGCCGCCGCCGTCCTGACCGCCTCGGCGCTGGTGCAGCGGATGCGGCCGGGCGACGAGCTGGCGGTCGTCGCGTTCTGGTCCAGCGCCGTCGTCCTCCGCCCGATGTCCGCCGACCCGCGGGTCGACCTCGTCGTGGACCGGCTGTGCGACCTGCGCGGCGGCGGCACGACCGACCTGGAGCTGGCGCTGCGGACGGCGGCGGCGCAGCTGGCCCGCTCGCGCGCCGCCGACCGGCAGGTGCTGCTGCTGTCCGACGGCCTGGCCACCGAGAGCCCCGACCCGGTCGACGCCGCCCGGGCGCTCGCGCGCGTCCCGGCCCGGCTGCAGGTCATGGCGTTGTCGGCCGAGGAGGAGGCGACCGTCTCCTGCGCGGCCCTCGCGGCAGCGGGCGGCGGCCGGGTGGCCCCGCTGCACCGCCCCTCCCAGGCCCCCGCGGCCGTGCGCGAACTCCTGGGCTGACTGCCCTGCCGGCCGGGCGCCCCGCTCGGGACGCCCGGCCAGGGGTCACGCTCCCAACTGCTCGAGGTCCAGCGCGTCCTCGGGAGCGGAGATCTCCTCCTGCTCGCCGAAGTCGCTGAAGGTGACCGTGCCCTCCGAGTCGTCCGCGCCGGTCATCTCGAGCGGGTAGGCCGGGTCGTCGTCGGCGACGGTGAGGGTGCTGCCGTCCTCCTGCTCGACGATGCGAACGGGCTCGCCGTCCACCTCCTCCGCGCGGGTCTCCTCGCGGATCTCGCCGTCGGGGTCGCGCAGGTCGTCGGCGAACCCGGCCAGGGTGAAGTCCGCGAACTCGCCGGCGGCCTCCGGGGGCATGAGCACCCAGGTGCCGTCGAACATGCCGAGCGCCTCCTCCGGCATCCCGAAGCCGGCCCAGAACTCGCTCGGGGCCTGCATGAAGACGTCCCCGCCGACGCTGATGATCCCGATCTCGGTGCCGGCGATGGTGAGCGTGCCTGCGGCGTCGTCGCCCTGCAGCTGCAGGTCGACATCCATCTCCTCGCCGTCCTCCGTCATGGTGCCGGAGATGTGCACGGCCCCGGCCTCCTCGAGCGCGTCGGCGGCGGCCGCGGCGACCTCCTCGCCGGACCTGCCCTCGAGCGGGGTGTCACCGCCACAGGCGGAGAGCAGCAGGGCGGCAACGGGCACCCCGGCCGTGGCGGACAGCGATCGGATGCGCATGGATCTCCTTCGACGCGGACGGACCCGGAGCTCCCGGGCCGCGCACATCGTGATCACCCGGGGGGTCGCGCGGGCACCGGGCCGCGGCGTGTCGGGGAACGTCGGACGCCTGCGCGACGTGGGTCGAGTGGGACGGTAGTGCGCAGCACAGCCGGCCCCAGCCGCAGCACACCGTCGGACAGGACCGCGCAGCGCACACCGCCCCTCCCCCGGAGCCCACGGTGGGCCCCCGGGGCCAGCACGGTGTCCATCCAGGCGCAGGGGTTCGCCGGGCGCCCGCCGCGCAGCAGGACGGCGCCCGCGCCGCAGTCGAGCGCGAACTCGCTGCCGCGCAGCGCCTCGACCTCGGCGCCGCGCAGCACCACGTTCCGCCGGGTCAGGAGCGGGTCGAACGGAGCGGCGCCCAGGTCGCCGGCGAGCGCCTCGAGCGACTCCACCGCCAGCACGGTCACCTGCGCGTCCCGGTGCGCGGGCCGGCCGGCGTAGCGGTCGCCGACGATGCCCAGCCCGGCCCGGAGCTCGATCCGCTCCCGGCGGTCCCCCGCCTGGCCGGGCGGCGCCGCCCCGGGCCGCCCGCCGTAGCGGTGCACCGGCGAGGCGAGCAGCCCGACCACCTCGACGTCGTAGCGGTGCGTCAGCGCTCCGCCGTCTCGTGGATGGGGCCCTCCACCTCGGCCAGCCGCCGGCCGGTCCCGCCCCAGCGGCCCTGGATGATCTCCGCCGCGATCGAGACCGCCGTCTCCTCCGGGGTGCGGGCGCCGAGGTCCAGCCCGATCGGCGAGGACAGCCGGGCCAGCTCGTCGTCGGTCAGCCCGGCCTCGCGCAGCCGCGCCAGCCGCTCGTCGTGGGTGCGCCGCGAGCCCATCGCCCCGACGTAGGCCACCGGGGTGCGCAGCGCGACCTCCAGCAGCGGGACGTCGAACTTCGGGTCGTGGGTGAGCACGCACAGCACGGTGCGCTCGTCGATCCGCCCCGCCTCCACCTCGGCCCCCAGGTACCGGTGCGGCCACTCGACGACCACCTCGTGCGCCTCCGGGAACCGCCGAGGGGTGGCGAACACCGGGCGGGCGTCGCAGACGGTCACCCGGTAGCCGAGGAAGGCACCCACGCGCGCGACGGCGGCGGCGAAGTCGATCGCCCCGAACACCACCATGCGGGCCGGCGGGGCGAAGCAGTTCACGAACAGCGTCAGGTCGTCGCCGCGGCGCTCGCCGTCGTGCCCGACGTGCAGCAGCGCGGTGCGCCCGGCCACCAGCATGCCGCGGGCGTCGGCGGCGACGGCGTCGTCGAGCCGCTGCGAGCCGAGCGTCCCCGAGGCCCGGTCGGGCCAGAGCACCAGCCGGCGGCCCAGCCGGTCGTCGGGCCCGGCGACCACGGTGACGACGGCGACCGGCTCGTGCCGCCCGACCGACTCGGCGATCTCCCCCAGTTCGGGGAACGACTCGCGGGAGACCGGTTCCACGAAGACGTCGAGGATCCCGCCGCAGGTCAGCCCCACGGCGAACGCGTCGTCGTCGCTCACCCCGTAGCGCTCCAGGAGGGGGCGGCCGGTCGAGACGGCGTCCCTGGCCTCCTCGTAGACCGCGCCCTCCACGCACCCGCCGGAGACGCTGCCGACCGCGGTGCCGTCGGGGCCGACCAGCATCGAGGCGCCGGCCGGCCGCGGCGCCGAGCGCCAGGTGGCCACCACCGTGCCCATGCCGACGGTCTCCCCCGCCTGCCACCAGCCCACCAGGTCGTCCAGGACGTCACGCACGCGAGATCACTCCCGTCAGCTCTTCGAAGGCGGCCATGCTGTGCCCGGCCACGAAGTGGTCCACCGACGGGAGCGCCGCCTGCATCCCGCCGGTGAGCGGCTCGTACCCGACCCTGCCCTTGTGCGGGTTCACCCACACCACGGCGTGCGCCAGCCGCCGCAGCCGCGCCATCTGCTCGGCGAGCAGCTCGGCGCCGCCGCGCTCCCAGCCGTCACTGCAGACGACGACCACCGCACCACGGGCGGTGCCCCGCTGGCCCCACCGGTCGAGGAACGCCTTGAGCACCTCCCCGAGCCGGGTGCCGCCGGACCAGTCGGGGATGGCCTGCCCGCCGGCGGCCAGGGCCCGGTCGGGGTCGCGCAGCCGCAGCTCGCGGGTGACGCGGGTGAGCCGGGTACCGATCGTGAACACCTCGGTCGACACCGGGCGCGCCCGCACGACCGCGTGCGCGAACCGCAGCAGCGCGTCGGCGTACGGCGTCATCGACCCGGAGACGTCGATCAGCAGCACCACGCGCCGGGGGCGGGGCCGCGCCCGGCGGTGCAGCAACCGGCTGATCTCGCCGCCGTCCCGCAGCGCGCGCCGGACCGTCCGCGCCGGGTGCACCGAGCCGTGCGCGGACGGCCGCCGGCGCCGCGCCGGGCGCATGGGGGCGGCGGGGACCAGCAGGGCGAACAGCCGGCGCAGGTGCTCGCGCTCGGCGTCGGTGAGCCCGGCGACGTCGCGGTGCCGCAGCACCTCGTCACCGCTGGCCCTCGCCGCGAGGTCGGGGGCGTCGCTGTCGTCGCCCTCGCCGGTGCCCGGGTCGAGCGGCGCGCTCGCCGCCAGCCGGGGCGTCGCCTGCGCCGGGGCCGGGGCCGGGCGGGGGCGGCGCCCGGAGAACCAGGCGGCGAAGGCGGTGTCGTAGCGGTCGAGGTCATCCGGGCCCGAGCAGAGCGTCAGCCGCCCGGCCCAGTAGACGGCCGACGGGTCGAGCACGTCGAGCCGGCCGAGCGCGGCGAGCATCGCCTCGACCCGGTCCGGGGAGGCGCCGACGCCGGCGTGGCGCAGCGTGCGGGCGAACCCCAGCACGGTGTCGACGACGTCGCGCTCCACCACCGCCCCGTCAGCCACCGACGAGGGCCTCCGGTGCCAGCGACCGCACCCGCTCGGTGTCCTCCCGGTACTTGAGCACCGCTCCCAGGGTGCGCGCGGCGAGGTCGGGGTCGAGGTCCCGGGCGCCCAGGGTGTGCAGCGCCGTCGCCCAGTCCATGGCCTCGGCGATCCCTGGTGGCTTGAGCAGGTCGAGCGTCCGCAGGTTGGCCGTCGCCCGCGCCACCTCGCGGGCCAGCTGGTCGGTGACCTCCGGCAGCCGGCGGCGCAGGATCGCGACCTCGCGGTCGAAGTCGGGGTGGGCCAGCCAGTGGTAGAGGCAGCGGCGCTTGAGCGCGTCGTGCACCTCGCGGGTGCGGTTGGAGGTGAGCACGACCAGCGGCGGGGTCTGCGCGCGCACCGTCCCGAGCTCGGGGATGGAGATGGTGAAGTCGCTGAGCACCTCGAGCAGGAACGCCTCGAACTCGTCGTCGGCCCGGTCGACCTCGTCGATGAGCAGGACGCTCGGGGAGTCCTCCAGCGCCTGCAGCAGCGGCCGGGCGAGCAGAAAGCGGCGGTCGTAGAGGGAGGCCTCCAGCCGCTCGGGGTCGTCGGCGGCGTGCGCGGCCTCCGCGGCGCGCAGGTGCAGCAGCTGGCGGCCGAAGTCCCAGTCGTAGAGCGCCTGGCTGGCCTCCAGGCCCTCGTAGCACTGCAGCCGGTAGATCGGCCGGCCGGTGACCTGCGCCAGCGCGTGCGCCAGCGCCGTCTTGCCGACGCCGGCCTCCCCCTCGAGGAACAGCGGGCGGTGCATGACCAGCGCGAGGTACGCGGCGGTGGCCAGCCCCTCGTCGGGCAGGTAGCCGGTCGCCTCCAGCGCGGCGGCGAGCTGGTCGGGGCTTCCGGGGACCGTGGGCTCGCTCACGTCCAGCAGCATCCCACCGACAGCCGCCGGGCGGGACCCGGGTGCCCCGGCCGGGCGGCCGCCACGAGCGGCGGGGCACGATGACCCGCATGCCGACGCCGGATCCCGCCCCGACCGACGAGCTCGCCCTCGGCGACGACCTGCGCGCGTTCGTCGACGCCTCGCCCTCCCCGTCGCACGCGGTCGCCGAACTGGTGCGCCGGCTCACGGCCGCCGGGTTCACCGAGCTCGCCGAGGCCGATTCCTGGGCGCCGGCGCCCGGGGGGCAGCACTTCGTCGTCCGGCACGGCAGCCTGATCGCCTTCCGCGTGGGCAGCGGCCCGCTGGCGGAGACCGGCATGCGGCTGGTCGGCGCGCACACCGACTCCCCGACCTTCAAGGTCCGCCCCTACTCCGACGTGCGGCGGGCCGGGTACCGGCTGGTCGGCGTCGAGCCCTACGGCGGCGGGCTCTGGCACACCTGGCTGGACCGGGAGCTGACCGTCGCCGGCCGGCTCGTGCTGCGCTCCGGGTCGCCGGACCGGCCGAGGACGGCGCTGGTGCGCCTGCCCGGCGCCCCGCTGCGGCTGCCCTCGCTGGCCATCCACCTCGACCGGGGGGTGCGCGAGGGCCTGACCCTGGACCCGCAGCAGCACCTGGTGCCGGTGTGGGACCGCGACCTGGACACCGGTCCGGGGCTGACCGAGGCGCTCGCCGCCGCGGCCGGGGTGGCCGCCGACGACGTCGTCGGATCGGACCTGGTGCTGGCCGACACCCAGCCGGCGGCGCGGGCCGGCGCCGACGGCAGCTGGGTGGCCGCGCCGCGCCTGGACGACCTGGCCTGCTGCCACTCGGGACTGCTGGCCCTGCTGGCCGCACCGGCCGGGGCACGCACGCAGCTGCTGGTCTGCAACGACCACGAGGAGGTCGGCAGCGGCTCCATGTCCGGCGCCCGGGGCAGCTTCCTCGAGGACGTCGTCCGGCGGCTGGCCGCCGCGACCGACCCCGCCGATCCCCAGGCGGCGCACCGGGCGCTGGCGCGATCGGTGCTGGTGTCGGCGGACATGGCGCACGCGGTGCACCCCACCCGCGCCGAGCGGCACGAGCCGGCCCACCAGCCGCAGCTCGGCGGCGGCCCGGTGCTGAAGGTGAACGCCAACCAGGCCTACGCGACGGATGCGGCCGGCGCGGGCTGGTTCCGGGAGCGGTGCGCCGACGCCGGCGTCCCGGTGCAGGCGTTCGTGACGCGGGCCGACCTGCCGTGCGGCAGCACGATCGGGCCGCTGACCGCGACCCGGCTGGGCGTGGCCACCGTCGACGTCGGCGCGCCGATGCTGGCGATGCACTCCTGCCGGGAGCTCGCCTCGGCCCACGACGTCCCGTTGATGGTCGGGGCGCTCACCGCCTGCCTGGGCAGCTGAGCGACCCCGGGCACGACAGCGGCGGCCGACCGGAGTCTGGTCTCGGTCGGCCGCCGTGCGTCGCGGTCCCGGCGTAGCCGGGAGTCGATCACATGCGCCGGTCGCGGTCCGTGTCGACGCCCTCGGCCTCGATCTGCTCCTTGCGCACGGTCTCGTTCACGGTGACGTTCTCCGTGTGGCTCTCCTTGCCGAGGCGGACGCGCTCCACCGGCACGGCCTCCTTCTCGACGACCGGGCGCTCGTTGCGGAGGGTCACCTCGTGCTCCTCCTCGCTGATCGCGGGCCCGTCCATCGCCTTGCCGGCGTTAGCGTCGGTGATGGGCTCGCGCTCGAGGGTGACCTCTTCACGGGTCACCGGCACGGTCTCGGTCACGTTCTCGCTCACGACGTACTTGCGCAGCCGGGCCTTCTGCGCGCCCTCGCTGGTCGTGCCGACGACGAGCCGCTCCTCGGAACGCGTCATCGCGTCGTCCGTGGTCGGGCCGGAGGTGTCCCGGCCGACGGTGCCGGTGGTGGTGTCGGTCCGGCCGGTCGTGGTGGTCTCGGTGCGGCCGGTGGTGGTCTCCCCGGTCGTGCCCGTGCCGAGGCCGTAGTACCGGTAGAGCTCCTGCTCCTCCGCGGGGGAGAGGTGCCCGTCGGCGTCGATCTTCGGGGCGTCCTTGACGCGGTCCTTGGTGACCGCCACCGTGACGCCGTCGTTGGTGAGGTTGGCGTCACGGATCGGGACGAAGGACTCCTTGGTCCCGAACAGACCCGTCTTCACGGTGACCCACTCCGGCTGGCCGGTCTCGTCGTCGAGGTAGACCTCCGAGGCGGACCCGATCTTCTGGCCCTCCGTGTCGTACACGTCCTGGCCGATCACGCGGCTGATGGTGTCAGTGCCGATCATCGTCTTCGTCGCTCCTTCACTGAGCTCGGATGGTGTCCGTCGCAGCAATGGGTGACCGAGATGCGCACGACCAAACGAGGCCCACCGGATAGTCACGGGCGCGCAACGTCGTCGTCACCCTCTCCGGCCGCACGGACGGTGGGGTCCGCAGGGGATATGCCCAGGTCAGCGCTGCACCGCGGCGCACAACCGGACCAGCCGTTGCACGAACCAAGACAGCCACCGATCGTCACCCTCCGCGATTACCCGCGGGCCGGGCGTGTCCCACGGAACGGTCGCGCCCGACTCCGCACGCGGATCGGCGCGTCGCCCACGACCGGGGGCGCGCCGTGCTTAGCGTCGTGGGGTGCCTCCCCGCTCGCCCTACGACGACCTCGTCCACCCGCGCACGGTCAAGAAGCCCAGCCCCCAGGTGGAGGCGGAGCACGATCTGGTGGTCGAGGACCCGAGCTCCGGGTTCGTGGGCGCCGTGGTGCGCTGCGAGAAGGACGTCGTCCACCTCGAGGCCCGCAACGGCCGCGTCCGCGCCTATCCCCTGGGACCCGGTTTCTGGGTCGACGGCCGCCCGGTGGTGCTGGTGCGCCCGAAGCCGAAGGCGCCCGCCGGCCCCGCCCGGAGCGCCTCCGGGTCGACCTACGTGGCCGGGGCACGGGCGCGGGTGGCCCGGGAGGGGCGCATCTACGTCGAGGGCAAGCACGACGCCGAGCTGGTCGAGAAGGTCTGGGGCCACGACCTGCGGATCGAGGGCGTCGTCGTCGAGCCGCTGCACGGCGTCGACGACCTGCCGGGCATCGTCCGCGACTTCCGGCCGTCGTCGGGGCGGCGGCTCGGCGTGCTCGTCGACCACCTGGTGACCGGCTCCAAGGAGTCGCGGATCGCCGCGCAGATCACCGGGGACCACGCGCTCGTGGTCGGGCACCCGTTCATCGACATCTGGCAGGCGGTCAAGCCGTCGGTCGTCGGCATCAAGGCCTGGCCGACCGTGCCCAAGGGCGAGGACTGGAAGACCGGCGTCTGCACGCGGCTCGGCTGGGAGGACGACACCGGCTACGTGTGGGCGCAGCGCATCCTCGCCCGGGTGAAGACCTGGACCGACCTCGAGCCCGCCCTCATCGGCCGGGTGGAGGAGCTCATCGACTTCGTCACGACCGACTGAGGTCTTGCGCCGGCGCCGGTCACCCGCCATTGTCTCAATGACTTGATGCATTGAGGTAGTGGAGGACGACGTGGCGCTGCTCCCCCTGCTGTTCGTGGTGACCGCGGCGTTCACCCTCGGGGTCGGGGCGACCCTCGTCCGTCGCTCACCCCCGAGCACGGAGGCCACGGTGGCCGCCGCGCGCAGGCACGCCCGGTGGACCTCCGGCGCGGCGATCGGTCTCGGGGTGGCGGCCGCGGTCGTCGTCGCCGACACCGGTGCGTTCGCGGGAGACCGCCCCGGTGGGCAGGGCATCACGGTGCTGCTGGTCCCGGTGGCATTCGCCGTCGTGCACACGCTCGTCCTGCTCCTCGGCGAGCTGACCTGGCCCCGGCCGGTGGGCGAGGTCCGCCACGCCCGGCTGGCCCGGCGTGGGACGTTCGACACCGCACCCCGGTGGCTGCTCCGGTCGGCCGCCGGCGCTGCGGTGGGCTTCCTGGCCGTCGTGACCGTGGGCGCCCTCGCCGCCGACCCGGACGGCCGCAGTTTCAGCTACCTGCGGGGCACCGGCATGGGGGCCGGCGACCTGGGCCAGACCGCCAGCCCGTTCCCGGGCTGGTTCTACGGCCGCCCGGCCGTGCTCGGCCTGGTGGTCGCGGGCGTGGTGACCCTCGTGGCCCTGCACGTCGTCGCCACCCGGCCGGCGGTGGTCACCCGGGACGAGCGCATCGAGGCCGCGCTGCGGCGCGCGTCGGCCCACCGCGTGCTGCGCGGGGCGACCGCGGCCCTGCTGGTCGACACCGGCGGCCTGCTGTTCATCGCCGGGACCGCCATGCCCGACATCGGACCCGCCGCCTTCGACTGGCTCGAGGGCGGGGCAATGGCGATCGGGGTGCTGTCGATGCTGGCCGGCGCAGCCGTCGCCTTCTCCCCCGCGCCCCGGGTGCCGGCCGAGGCGCCCGCCGTCCCGGTCGGCTGACGCGGATGGCACCGGACATCACCGTCGACGTCGGCAACCCGACGCCGCCGTACGAGCAGATCCGCGGCCAGATCGCCGCGCACGTGCGCAGCGGGCGGCTCGCCGTAGGCACCCGGCTGCCGACCATCCGGGCGCTGGCCGCCGACCTCGGCGTCGCCGCCGGCACGGTCGCCCGGGCCTACACCGAGCTGGAGGCCGCCGGCCTGGTCGCCAGCCGGCGCCGCACCGGGACCGTCGTCACCGGCCGGCCCGACCCGGTGGCGACCCGCGAGCAGCGGGTGCGTGGCCTGGCGGCCGAGCTGGCCCGGACCGCGCAGGCCGACGACGTGGACGACGAGACCGTCCTCGCCGCCGTCCGGACCGCGCTGCGCGACACCGCCGCGGCGCGTCAGGCCGCCAGCCGCCGGGTCAGGGGGAGCCGGGAGCGCACGACGAGCCCGGTGACGAGGACGGCCAGCAGTGGGACGGCGACCGCGATCCCGGCGAGCAGCGACCACGGGACGTCGACCACCGGGTTCGCGCCCGCCCCGTAGTCATTGCTCGTCAACGGGTAGGCGACGGCGATCCCTGGCGCGAGCCCCACCAGCACGCCGAGCAGCGCGCCCCCGCCACCGACGACGGTCGCAGAGCCCATCGCGATCAGCCGGCGCATCCGTGGGGCGGCCCCGAGCGCGGCGAGGGTGGCGAAGTCCGGCCGCGCGTCGGTCAGCGCGAGACCGGTGGCGGTGCCGGTGGCCACCAGGACCAGCACCGCGCCGAGCACCAGCAGCACCAGCCGGGGCAGCGCCAGGGCGTCGCTCCAGCCGCGCTCGACCCGGAGCTCCCCGGCGCCCAGGGCGCTCAGCAGCCGGTCGGCCCGCGCCTCCTGCTCCGGCGTGACCGGATCGTCCGGCCCTCCGGTCACGAGCTCCAGCGGCGTCACCTCGACCGGCAGCCGGTCGGCCAGCGCCGGCGGCACGAGCACCAGCGCGGGCACCCTGGTCAGGCCTCCCTCGTTCGGGGGCGGCGGAGGGGACTCGACGGCGGGGAGCGTCGTCGTCCCGGTGACGCGGCCGTCGCCGCGGTCGTCGTAGGCCACGGCCGCGAGCCGCAGCTCGCCGGCCTCGTCCACGGCACCGGAGCCGAAGATCACGGCCGAGCCCTCGGCCAGGGCACGGGAGGCGGGGGCCGGGAGCCCGCGCGGCGTGAGCGCTCGGGCCCCGGCTGCGTCGACCACCAGCACGTGGCCGCTCATCGACGTCCCCCCGGCCGCATCGGGATGCCAGCCGCAGTCGACCGGTGGGCCGGCGCACCCCGGTGCGAGCGGCACCAGCTCCCGCCACCCGCCGGGCCCCCCGGACTCCGCGACCTGCACCAGGTGCACGTCTCGGCCGGGGACCTGGGCGCGCAGCGCAGCCGCGACGTCGACCCGGCTCTGGGCGTCCAGCCCTCCGAGGTAGGCGGTTCCGGCACCGGCCGCCGACGCGGGCTGGTAGTCCCGCCGCGCCTGCGCGCTGTCGCTGGCGCTGCCGATCAGCAGGGCGGTGATGCCGGCGACCGTGGCCATGACCGCCGCCAGCGCCGGTGCGGTGCGGCCGCGGTTGCGGACGGCGTCCCGCACGGCGATCCGGCCGGGCGTCGGCAGCCGGCGGGCGAGTGGGGCGAGCAGGCCCAGCAGCCATGGGATCGCCGCCACCACCCCGAGCACCAGCAGCACGGCGCCGCCGGCGATGCCGAGCTCGGTGCCCCGGGCGCCCAGGGCGACGAGCGCCAGCCCGGCCGCGGCCAGGAGCAGGCCGAGCACGGGTGACCGCCACGAGGTGCGGACCTGCCTCCGGCGCCCGGCCAGCGCATCGACCACGGAGGAGCGGCTCGCCTGCGAGGCGGGCACGGCCGCGGCCAGCAGCCCGGCCAGCACCGCGACGGCGACCAGGCCGAGCAGGTCGGGCACCGGCACCTCCACCGGTCCGGCAGCGAGCTCGACGAACGCCCCCACCACCGGCACGAGCAGCACACCGAGACCCGCGCCGAGGGCGGCGCCGAGCAGGGCGGCGACGCCGCCGAGGAACAGACCGGAGGCGAGCACCACCCGGCGCAGGTCGGCGGGCGCGCCTCCCCCCACTGCCAGCAGCGCGAGATCACGCCGCTGCCGGCGAGCCCCGACGGCGAACGCCGGTCCCGCCAGGAGGACGACCTCCAGGACGATCGACACCCCGATCAGGGCGAGCACGGCGACCCCCGCGGCATCGGGCCCCGTCGACCACCCGCCCGACGGCTGCCACGCCGCGGCCGGTGGCGGAGCCTCGGCCACCTCGCGGGACAGCACGGCCAGCCCCTGCCGGTTCAGGTCCTGCACGGCCGGCCAGTCCAGGCCACCGGGGACGTCGGCGTAGAAGGTGGCGCCGGTGCGCACCAGCAGATCGGCCCGCTCCGCCGGGACCAGCAGCAGCACGCCGGTGAACTGGCGCGGTTGCCGGACGACACCGACGATCCGGGCGGGCACGTCGTCGCGGGTCAGCGCCAGCTCCTGGCCTACCGCCAGGCCTCGCTCGGCCAGTTGCGGGCTGATCGCCACCTCGCCGGCCCGGCCGGGCAGCCGGCCCTCGACCAGCTCCAGCGTGCCGGAGAGCAGCGGGTCGCCGGGGTCGGCGGCCAGCGCGTTCACCCGGGCGTAGCCGGAGTCGGTCCGGTACCGGGTCCGCCCGTGAACCGTCTCCACCACGCGCGACCCGGCCGGCAGGGCGGCGGCGACCTCCGCGCGGCTCCACGGCTCCGGGCCGGGTGCTCCCTCGCTGGAGACGATCTCGCCGCTGGACGGGTCGGCCCGGACGGGGGTGCGGTGATCGGCGGTGATCCGCGCGTCGGCGCCGCCCAGCAGCGCGGGCCGGGCTTCGGCTGCGCTGACGTCGACGGTCCGGGAGAAGGTGTCCGCCGCCGAGACGGCCAGCACCGGCAGGCCGATCATGAGCAGCACCAGCGCGGTGCGCCCCTTCGCGCGACGGGCGTCGCGGCGGGCGATCCGGAGGGCCAGGCGCCAGCGGGTGAGGCAGCGGCCCATCACGCCCCGCCGGCCGCGAGCAGCGACTCCGCGGGCGACACGGGACCGCTCTGGTCGACGACGACGCCGTCGCGCAGGAAGACCACCCGGTCGGCCCAGGCCGCGTGCCGTGCCTCGTGGGTGACCAGCACCCCGGCGGCCCCGGCCTCACACCGGGCGCGGAGGACCCGCAGGACCTCCTCGCCCGTCGTCGAGTCCAGCGCGCCGGTGGGCTCGTCGGCGAGCAGCAGCCGGCGGGGACCGACGAGCGCGCGGGCGATGGCCACCCGCTGCTGCTGCCCGCCGGACATCTCGTCGGGGAAGCGGCCGGCCAGCGCCGCGACGCCGACCTCGTCCAGCGCCTCCCGGGCCGCCCGCCGGGCCATCCCGCCGCGGACGCCGTCCAGCTCCAGCGGCAGCGCCACGTTCTCGACCGCCGACAGCGAGGGCAGCAGGTTGAGGTCCTGGAAGACGTAGCCCACGCTGCGCCGCCGGACGGCGGCCACCTGCGCCGCCGACAGGCCGGCCAGGTCGCGCCCCTCCACGACGACCGAGCCCGACGTCGGGGTGTCCAGCCCGCCGGCGAGGTGCAGCAGCGTCGACTTCCCCGACCCGGACGGGCCCATGACGGCGACCAGCTCCCCGGGCCGGACGGCGAGGTCGACCCCGCGCAGGGCCTGGACGACGGCGTCGCCCTGGCGGTGCTCGCGGGTGACCCCGGACAGGACCAGGACCGGGTTGCTCATCGCCGGCTCCCCTCGACCGCCGGGGCCGCGGCCGCGTCGTCGGCGGGCGCGGAGGCGGGGCGCGCCGCCGCCGCGCGGGCGACCCGCGCCTCGCAGTGGTCGAGCCAGCGGATCTCCGCCTCCGCCCGGAAGACCAGGGAGTCCAGGACCAGCGACCACGCCAGGTCGCGGTCGGTGGCCCGGCTCTTGAGACGGGTCAGCTCCTGCAGCGACGACATCGTCGCCGTGCGCTGCGTCTGCACCACGGCGAGGACGTCGACGCCCGGGGTGGTGACCGCGAGGGCCAGCTTGATGGCGAGCTCGTCGCGCGGGGCGGCCTTCGCGCCGACCGGGGAGCCGAACCACGAGCGCACCTCCGCGCGGCCGAGGTCGGTCAGCCGGTAGGCGATCCGGCCGTCGCCGTCCGCCTGCCCGTCGGGCGTGACGAACCCGTCCCGTTCGAGACGGTCGAGGGTCGTGTAGACCTGCCCGACGTTCAGCGGCCAGGTGGCACCGGTCGCCGCGTCGAACTCGGCGCGCAGCTGGTAGCCGTGGCTGGGGCCGCGCTCCAGGAGCGCGAGGAGACCGTGCCGGATGGACATGGATACGGAGTATGCATACTCCGTATCCATGTCACAAGGGGCTCGCGTCCGCGGCGGGGATCAGTTGCCGTAGCGGCGCAGCAGCGGCTTCTCCTCGGCCGATGCGGCGACGTTCCGCTGGGCCTCCGGGGGATCCAGCGGACCGCTGACCTGGTCCTGACTCGTGGCCGGCTCGTCCCCCGCCTCGTGGCGCGGCGTCCCGGCGGTCCCCCGGTGCTCGGCGTCGACCGGGTGCGCCGGCTCGGTCACCGTGCGCAGCTCGGATTCCTCCCCCGCGACACCGCCCACGACGTCCCGCTCGATGCCGTAGTGCCGGTAGAGCTCGCGCTCCTCGGCCGGCGACAGGCGGCCGTCCGGGTCGATCCGCGGAGCGTCCTTGGCGACGTCCTTGGCGACCGGCACCCGCAGGCCCTCGGTGGTGAGCTCGGCGTCCCGCAGCGGGACGAAGGTCTCCTTGGTACCGAAGAGCCCGGTCTTCACGGTCACCCACTCGGGCAGGCCGGTGTCGTCGTCCAGGTAGACGTCGGAGGCCTCTCCGATCCGGCTGCCGTCGACGTCGTAGACGTCCCGCTGGCGGATCTCGGCGACGCTGGCTCGGTCGATCATCGTGCTCTCCTTCACCGTTCGGCTCGTGCTGACCCTCCTGGGGTGTCCGCTCGCCGCAGCCGGAAACCGGCGCCGGCCCGCCGTAAGGACTTCGTGAGACGGCCGCCACCCCCTCCCGCCCGCGACGGTGACCCCGGCGCGGGCGGGAGACAGGGCTCAGCTCAGCGGGGGATCCAGTTGAAGTCGTCCGGGTCCGGGCCGATGCGGCCACCCCGGTCCAGCGCGGTGATCGCGCTCATCTGCTGCTGGTCCAGCTCGAAGTCGAAGATGGCGAAGTTCTCGGCCATCCGGTCCTTCGACGAGGACTTAGGGAAGATGACGTCGCCGCGCTGGACGTGCCAGCGCAGCGTCACCTGCGCCGGCGTCTTCCCGAGCTGCTCGGCGAGCTGCACGATCGCCGGGTCGCCGAGCACCTGGCCCTGACCGATCGGCGACCACGCCTCGGTGACGATCTCGTGGTCGGCGTCGAAGGCACGCAGGTCGTCCTGGGCCAGGAACGGGTGGATCTCCACCTGGTTGACCGCCGGCCTGGTCTCCGACGCCGCGAACAGGTTCCGCAGGTGGTGGGGGTTGAAGTTCGAGACCCCGATCGCCTTGGCCCGGCCGCTGGCGTAGATCTCCTCGAGCGCCTTCCAGCGGGCGACGTAGTCGCTCACTGCCGGCAGCGGCCAGTGGATGAGGAACAGGTCGAGGTAGTCGAAGCCCAGCTCCTCCAGGCTCCGGTCGAACGAGCGGAGGATGTCGTCGCGCTCGAGCTTGTTGTTGTTCAGCTTGCTCGTCACGAAGACCTCGCCGCGGTCGATCCCGGACTCGCGCACGGCCTGGCCGACCCCGGCCTCGTTGCCGTACATCTGCGCGGTGTCGATGTGCCGGTACCCGATCTCCAGGGCGGTGCGGGTCGCCTCGGCGGTCCGGTCCGGCGGGATCTGGTAGACGCCGAAGCCCAGCTGCGGGATCTCGACGCCGTTGTTCAGGGGGATGGTGGGGACTCCGGGGGCGGGCGTGGCAGCCACAGGCATTCCTTCCGGTAGAGGGGAGGCGGTGCGACATGTCGTGTGCAACCGGCCTGTGGTGCGGCTACCCGTCGATCGGCGGCTCAATCCGCACCGCGCCCACCGCGGCGACCACCGGCTGGTCCCGCACGAACCGGCCCCCGGCCACCGCCAGCAGCGCGGCCACGGCTGCGGCCCCGGCCGGGACGGCGAACGCCGCCTGCGCACCCCAGGCGTCCACCGCGGCGCCGGCCAGCGCCGACCCGGTGGTGACACCGAGCGTCAGCCCCGAGATCGTCCAGGCCAGCGACTCGGTGAGCACGCCCGGCCCGACGCGGGACTCGACCAGCGACGTCCCCGACACCAGCACCGGCGCGATGGTGAGCCCGGCGAGGAAGCCGCAGCCGGCGAGCACGGGCAGCGAACCGACGCCCCACAGCAGCTGGGCGGCCAGCCCGAACGCGACCGCCGTCCCCACGAAGCGGGCGGCGAGCGTGCCGGGCAGCGGCGCCAGGCCGTAGACCAGCCCGGCCAGCAGGCTGCCCGCGGCGAAGACCGCCAGCACGGCCCCGGACAGCGCCGGCGCCCCCTCCGCCTCGGCGAACCCGACGACCACGACGTCCAGCCCGCCGAACACCGTGCCCACCGCGAGATAGGTGACGACGACGACCAGCAGCGTCGGCGTCAGCACCGCCCACCACCGGGGCCGCGGCCCGGTGCCCAGGGGGTGCGCCGGGGGCTGGCTCACCCGCAGGCCGGCCAGCCAGAGCCCACCGACCGCGCCGAGGACCACCCCGGTGAGGAAACCGACCGGCGGGGCGATCAGCGTCGCGAGCACGGTGACCAGGGGCGGGCCGATGACGAAGACGATCTCGTCGGCGACCGCCTCGAAGGCGAAGGCGGTCTGCCGGCCGGCCGGATCCAGCAGGGCCGACCAGCGCGCCCGTACCAGCGAGCCGATGTTGGGGCTGCTCGCGCCGACGGCCGCGGCCAGCAGGAACCAGCTCCACCGCGGGCCGTCGGCGACGACCGTGGCCACGAAGGCGATGCCGGTGAGGAGGAAGGCGCCCATCGCCCAGGGCAGCACCTCGGCCTGACCGCGGCGGTCCATGGCGCGGGCCCACTGCGGGCCGGCCACGCCGTAGCTGAGGGCCAGCGTCCCGGACACCGCGCCGGCCAAGCCGTAGCTGCCGGTCCGGTCCTCGACGAGGAGCACCGCGCCGAGGCCGAGCATGGGCGCGGGCAGCCGGCCCACCCAGCCGGCCAGGGAGAACGCCACCGACCCCCGGACGGCGAACAGGCGGCGGTAGGGGCTGAAGACGGTGCGGGCCGACACGGTTCTCTCGCGCTTCCTGGCCACAGGCGAGTGCGGGAGGTCCTCCGCCGGTCTCTCGGGTGGCGCTGCGACGGTAGCAACGCCACCGGTCGGGGGTCGCCGTGATTTCCGGCCCACGCCCGTCGGCGGTCGCGGCTACATTCGGCCCATGACCAGCGCCTCGCTCCCGGACCCCGCGGTGCGTCCCGTCGTGGGGGCGGTGCCCGCGGGTTCGGGTGGGCTGGTCGACCGGTACGGCCGCACCGCCACCGACCTGCGGGTGTCGCTCACCGACCGCTGCAACCTGCGCTGCACCTACTGCATGCCGCCCGAGGGGCTGGACTGGCTGCCCAAGGTGGAGGTGCTCACCGACGCCGAGATCGTCCGGCTGGTGCGCATCGGCGTCGAGCAGCTGGGCATCCGCGAGGTCCGGTTCACCGGCGGGGAGCCGCTGCTGCGCCCGGGCCTGGTCGGCATCGTCGCCGCGGTCACCGCGCTGCGGCCGCGCCCGGAGGTCAGCCTCACCACCAACGCCATCGGCCTGGCCCGGGTCGCCCCGGCGCTGGCCACCGCGGGGCTGGACCGGATCAACGTCAGCCTCGACACCGTCGACCGCGACCGCTTCAAGGCCCTGACCCACCGCGACCGGCTCGACGACGTCCTCGCCGGGCTGGCGGCCGCGCAGTCGGCCGGGCTCACCCCGGTGAAGGTCAACGCCGTCCTGCTGCGCGGGATCAACGAGGCCGACGCGGTGCCGCTGCTGGACTTCTGCCTGGAGCGCGGCTACCAGCTGCGGTTCATCGAGCAGATGCCGCTGGACGCCCACCACGCCTGGACCCGCGGGGAGATGGTCACCGCCGAGGACATCCTCGCCCGGCTCTCGGCCGCCCACACGCTCACCCCGGACACCGAGGCCCGCGGCTCGGCGCCGGCCGAGCGGTGGCTGGTCGACGGCGGCCCCGCGACGGTCGGGGTGATCGCCTCGGTGACCCGCTCGTTCTGCGGCTCCTGCGACCGCACCCGGCTGACCGCCGACGGGCAGATCCGCAACTGCCTGTTCGCCCGCGAGGAGTCCGACCTGCGCACGGCGCTGCGCGGCGGCGCCACCGATGCCGAGGTCGCCGACCGCTGGCGGATCGCCACCCTCGGCAAGCTGCCCGGGCACGGCATCGACGACCCGTCCTTCCTGCAGCCCAACCGGCCGATGTCGGCGATCGGGGGCTGAGCGTGTCCGTCACCGTGCGGTACTTCGCCGGGGCCCGGGCGGCCGCAGGCGTCGGGACCGAAGCCCGGGACGCCGGCAGCCTCGACGAGCTGGTCGGCCAGATCGTCGCCGACCACGGCGAGAAGCTGGAGCGGGTGCTCGCCGCCTGCTCGTTCCTCGTCGACGGCACCCAGACCCGCGACCGGGCGGCACGGTTGTCGCCCGGGCAGGTGGTCGACGTGCTGCCGCCGTTCGCCGGAGGCTGACGAGCACGGGAGGATGAGTCCCATGGGCATCTTTGACAAGGCGAAGGCCAAGGCCGAGGAGCTGTACGGCCGGGGCGTGGAGCTGTACGGGGAGTCGCACGGCGACGCCGCGGCGAAGATCGACGGCGAGGCGCACCGGCTGGAGGCCGAGGCCGAGGAAGAGCAGCTCGAGCGCGAGGAGAAGCGGGGCGACGACGGCCTCGCCGGCGCCCGCTGACCCGCCGCGAGCGCGGTTGACCGGGCCCCGGCGGGGGAACACCCCACGGCATGGTTCCGGCGGGGGTCGCCGACGTCACGCCGTGGCGGGACTGGTGCTCCGCCGCGGAGGGAGTCATGCGCTTCCTGGCCGAGTACGTCGGCTGGGACTTCTGGATGGTCACCCAGGTCATCGACGACCGGCAGGTGGTCCTGCTGGCCTACCCGCCCGACACCGTCCGGCCCGGGATCGAGCTGCCGTGGGAGCGGAGCTTCTGCCGCCAGATGATCGAGGGCAACGCACCCCGGCTCGCCACCGTCACCGCCGTCATCCCCGCCTACGCCTCCCGCACCACCGGCCCGCTGCGTGATGTCGCCGCCTACGTGGGGGTGCCGCTGCTCCGCGCCGACGACACCCTCTTCGGCACGCTCTGCGGCGTGGCGTTCCGTGCGAAGCCGCGCAGCGCGGCGCGCGACCTGGACGTGGTCGAGACGAGCGCCCGGATGCTCAGCACCATGATGGCCGCCGGGATGGAGCCCCCACCCCCGCCCGACACGTCGGCCGGGGGCTGAGCGGGCTGGCGGCCGGGCCCCCGGTGCGATCAGATCGTGCGATGCGCGCCGAACAGATCACCGGACCGGTTGCCCACCACGCCGAGGGGCCGGTCTGGTCGCCCGCATGGGGTGGGCTGCGCTGGGTGGACATGCTGGCCGGGGACGTCCTCGCCCTGGCGGCGGACGGATCGGTCCGTCGCGAGCACGTGGGTGACGTCGCGGCGGCGCTGCGTCCGCGCCGGGGCGGCGGAGCGGTCATCGGCGTCGAGCGCGGTTTCGCGTTGCAGGACGCCGACGGCACGCTCGTGCACCTGGATCCGGTCTGGGACGACCCCTCGATCCGCATGAACGACGGCGGCTGCGACCCCGACGGCCGGTTCTGGTGCGGATCGATGGCCTACGACCAGCGGCCGGGTGCCGCCTCGCTGTACCGGCTGGACCCGGACGGGTCGGTGTCCCGGGTGCTGGGCGACGTCACCGTCTCCAACGGGCTGGACTGGAGCCCCGACGGGTCGCTGGCCTACTACAACGACACCGCCACGCACCGCGTCGACGTCTTCGACTACGACCGGGACACCGGGCTGACCGGGCGGCGGCCGTTCGTCACCTTCGACGACGACGGCAACCCCGACGGGCTGACCGTCGACTCCGAGGGTGGCGTGTGGGTCGCGCTCTACGGCAGCGGCACGGTGCACCGCTACGACGCCTCGGGTCGGCTCGACGCCGTGGTCGAGGTGGCCACGCCGCAGGTCACCGCCTGCACGCTGGGCGGCCCGCAGCTGGACCAGCTGTTCGTCACCACGTCCGCCGAGGGCAGGGACGACGACCCGGTCGCCGGCTCGCTGTTCCGGGTGGACGTCGGGATGCGCGGCCGCCCCGCCAGGGAGTTCGCCGGCTAGGGAACTCCTCAGGGGCAGGCCACCCACTCCTCCTCGCCGTCGCCGAAGACCTGCCGCTTCCAGATCGGGAGCCGCTTCTTCACCTCGTCGACGAGTTCGGCGCAGGCGGTGAACGCCTGACCGCGGTGGGAGGCGCTGACCGCGCAGGCCAGCGCGACATCACCGATGCCCAGCAGGCCGATGCGGTGGCTCACCGCGACGGCGTGCACGTCGGGCCGGGCGGCGAACTCCGCGGCCAGCCCGGCGATCACCTCGGCGGCGGTGGGGTGACCGACGTACTCGAGCTCGGTCACCGACCGGCCGCCGTCGTGGTCGCGGACCACACCGGCGAACGAGACGACGGCGCCCGCGGCCTCGTCGGCCACGGCGTCCTCGTGCTCGGCGACGGACAGCGGCTCGTCGACGACGCGGGCGATCACGGCGCCGAAGGTACCCCGGGCGGCGGGACGTCGAGGTCGGCCGGATCGGCCAGCCCGCTGCAGTCGACCTCCGTGACGTCGCGGTCGGCCAGGTAGCGGCGCGCCCCCTCGTCCCCCGTCACCGTCTCCGCGACGCCCGCCCAGTGCTCCCGGCCTAGCAGCACCGGGTGGCCGCGGACGCCGTCGTAGGCGGCGACGGCGAGCGCGTCCGGCGAGGCGTGCGCGGCCACGGCCGCGAGCGCCTCCGGCGTCATCCCGGGCATGTCGACCAGGGTGATCAGCGCGGCGTCGATCCGGCCAGGCCAGCTGCGGAGCCCGTCGAGGCCGGTGCGGAGCGAGGAGGCCATTCCGGTCTCCCAGTCCTTGTTGGCCAGGACGACGGCGTTCCCCAGGCCGGCGCTGCGCCAGACGTCGACCGCACGTGCCCCGAGCACCACGAGGACCGGATCGCACACGGCGCTCGCCGTCGCCACCGCCCGCTCGACCAGCAGGCTGCCCTCGTACTCGACCAGCGCCTTCGGCATCCCGTAGCGACGGCCGCCCCCCGCGGCGAGGACGACGGCGGCGACGACGGGAGCGCTCATCCCCCCACCCTCTCAGGGCCCGCGATGATCAGGTTCCCTGGTCATGACGCGTCCTCCCTCACGGTCTGCGGTGAGGGAGGACGCCCGATGATCAGGTGGGGTGATCGTCGATGCCCCTCAGCGGGCGTAGACGGCGACCTCGGAGGCCTTCACGGTCGCCCAGACCTCCGCGCCGGGGGCCAGCCCCATCTCCGCGAAGGACGCCGCGGTCACGTCCGCCACCAGCGGCACCTCGCCGGACAGCTCGCACCGCACCGTGGCGCCGTGCGGGGTGGCGGCCACGACCCGGACCGGCCAGACGTTGCGCGGGCTGCCGTCGGGACGGGTCGCGTACAGGGCCACCGACTCGGGGCGGACGGCCGCGAAGACCGGGCCGGCCGCCTCCTCGGCGACCGCCACCACCGCGCCCGAACCCAGCCGCACCAGCCGGCCCTCGCCGGTGCCGGGCAGCAGCGCCAGGCCGACCAACCGGGCCACGTAGTCGGTGCGCGGGCGACGGGCGACGTCGGCCGGCGCGCCGGTCTGCACCACCCGGCCCTCCTCGACCACGACCACCCGGTCGGCCAGCGCCATCGCGTCCACCGGGTCGTGCGTGACCAGCACCGTGCTCCCGTCGAAGCCAACCAGGTGCCGGCGCAGGTCGGCCCGGACGGACAGCCGGGTGCGGGCGTCCAGGGCCGACAGCGGCTCGTCGAGCAGCAGCAGCGCCGGATCGCCCACCAGCGCGCGGGCCAGGGCGGCCCGCTGGGCCTGGCCGCCGGAGAGCTCGGCGGGACGCCGGTCGCCGAGGCCGTGCAGCCCCACCCGGTCCAGCCACGCGGCCGCCGTCGCCCGCCGCTCGGCCTTCCCGGCGCCCCGCGTCCGGAGCCCGAACGCGACGTTCTCCGCCACGCTCAGGTGCGGGAAGAGCAGCGCGTCCTGGAACACGACGCCCAGCGGGCGCCGGTGTGCGGGCAGGTGCGTTCCGGCGGGGACGTCGTCCCAGACCGCGCCGTCGACGGCGACGCGGCCGTCGTCGGGCGCCAGCAGCCCCGCGAGCACCCGCAGCAGCGTGGACTTCCCGGCCCCGTTCGGCCCGAGGACGGCGAGCACCTCGCCGTCGGCGACCTCGACCGGGACGTCGAGCACCAGCGAACCCCTCCGGACCGCGACCCGCGCCGAGACGCTCACGACCCCACCCGTCCCAGCCAGCGGTCGCGCAGCAGGAGCAGGGTGGCCAGCGAGACGGCCAGCAGCACCAGCGACAGCACGATCGCCGCCTCCGGCTCCCGCTGCAGCGCCAGGTAGACCGCGATCGGCATCGTCTGCGTCGTCCCCGGGAAGTTGCCCGCGAAGGTGATGGTGGCGCCGAACTCCCCCAGCGCCCGGGCCCAGCAGAGGACGGCGCCGGCAGCCACACCCGGGGCCACCAGCGGGAGGGTCACCCGGCGGAAGGTGGTCCACCGGTCGGCGCCGAGGGTGGCCGCCACGTCCTCGAACCGGGCGTCCGCGGCCCGCAGCGCCCCCTCGACGCTGACCACGAGGAAGGGCATGGCGACGAACGTCTCGGCGATGACGACGGCGGTCGTCGTGAACGGGATGGTGATGCCGAAGGCGTCGTCGAGCCAGCTGCCGATGATCCCCTGCCGGCCGAGCACGAGGAACAGCGCGACGCCGCCGACGACGGGCGGCAGCACGAGCGGGACGGTGACCAGCGCGCGCAGCACGCTGCGGCCGCGGATGCGGGACCGCGCCAGCACCCACGCCAGCGGCACCCCGAGCACGAGCGAGAGCAGCGTCGCGAGGGTGGCCGAGACGAGGGAGAGGCGCAGGGCCTGGACCACGCCCGGGCCGGCGAGCTGCTCGCCCACCGACGACCACGGGGCGCGCACCACCAGGCCGACCAGTGGCAGGACGAGGAACGCGACGCCCAGCGCGGCGGGGACGAGGAGGGGAGCCGGGATCCGCGAGCCGGGCCGCACCCGGCTCACCGCACCACGAAGCCGGCGCGGAGCAGCGCCTCCTGCCCCTCGGAGGAGAGCACGAGGTCGACGAACGCCCGGGCGGCGTCGGGGTTGGGGGCGTCGGCGAGGCGGGCCACCGGATAGTCGTTGAACGTCACCACGGCCTCGTCGAAGCCGTAGAAGTCGACGCCGTCGCCGGCCGCGGTGAGATCCGAGTGGTAGACCAGCCCCGCGTCGACCTCGCCCAGCTGCACCTTCGTCAGCACCGCGCGGACGTCGTCCTCGTAGGTGTCCGGGGCGTCGGAGAGCCCGGCGGCGTCCAGCACCTCGGCGGCGGCACGACCGCACGGCACCTCGGGGGCACAGACGGCGAGCGTCGTCCCCTCGTCGATGATCTCCGCCAGCGAGGAAGGGGCACGCTCCCCCGGCGGCACGGCGACGTCCCCCGGATCCTCCGTCGGCACGGCGAGGACCAGGGAGTTCCCCGCGAAGACCTGCGGCTCCTCGACGAGGCCGGCACCGGTCAGGCGAGCCATCTGCACCTCGTCGGCGGAGGCGAAGACGTCGGCCGGCGCACCCTGCTCGATCTGAGCGGCGAGCGCGGTGCTGCCGGCGAAGTTGAACCGGATGTCGAGGCCGGGCTCGTCGGCCACCAGGTCGTCCCCGAGCTGGGTGAAGACGTCGGTGAGCGATGCGGCGGCGAACACGGTGAGCGTTCCCGACAGCTCCCCGCCGGAGGAGGAACCCGGCGCATCGGACGAGGCCGCACCGCTGCAGCCGGCGAGCACCAGTGCCGCCGTCCCGAGGATCGCCGCGCGCCGCTGCGCGCTCATCGTGGTGACCCGGGCGCGGATGCCACGATCAGCGCGCACTCGCGGACCCTCACGGCACGTCCACACTGACCTGGGTGGCCTTGACCGTGGCCACCGCGCGCACCCCCGGCTCGAGGCCCAGCTCGTCGGCGGCCTCCCGCGACATCAGGGAGACGAGCCGGAACGGCCCCGCCTGCAGCTCGACCTGGGCCATCACCGTGTCGCGGACGACGCGGGTGACGATGCCGGTGAGCCGGTTGCGGGCCGACGACGGCGTCGCCCCGGGCTCGGGGGCCTCGTGCAGCTCGGTCGCCACCCGCGCGAGCGCGACGCCGTCGACGAGGGCCGGCCCGCCCCCCTCGCGCGACGCCGGAAGCCGCCCGGCCTCGATCCAGCGCCGCACCGTGTCATCGCTCACTCCGAGCAGGCGGGCGGCCTCGGCGATCCGGTGTTCGGTGGCCATCGCGGACACCCTAGCTCCGCAGGTGCGGAACGACAACGCCGAGGGATGCCGCGTCTGCGGCGGCCCGTGGCGCCTCGGATCACCGCTCCCGCCGGACCCGTGGTGGCCGTAATTGATTCGTAACCACCTATTGGCGTGTAGCCCGGGCCTCAGCGGACATGCAACGAGCCGACCCCAGTCCGCACGTGAACAAGGGATTCGACATGAACAAGCTCACCCGCGGCATCGCTGCCGCTTCCTTCTCCGGCTTCCTCGCGCTCGGCCTCGCCGCCTGCGGCGAGGAGGAGGGCACCGTCGAGGTCACCGAGACCGAGGAGCTCACGGAGACCGAGGAGCTCGAGACCGAGGTCACCGAGACCCTCGAGCCCACCGAGACCGAGACCGAGACCGAGGAAGAGGTCGTGGAGACCGAGACCGAGGTCAACACCGAGACCGAGACCGAGTTCGAGACCGAATGATCCGGTGAGCACCGCCGTCGCACCGGCGGAGCAGCACACAGCGGGCGGCGCCTCCGGGCGCCGCCCGTTGTCGGCCTGGGTGGTCCCCCTCGCGTTGCTCTGCGTGGCCGCAGCCGTGCGGCTGTGGGACCTCGGCGACCCCGACCGGCTGTACTTCGACGAGAAGTACTACGGGGTCGACGCGTACGACTACGTGACCCGCGGCGTCGAGGAGGGCCGGCCGGCCCATCCACCGATGGGCAAGTGGGTCATCGCGCTCGGCATCCAGCTGTTCGGCTACACGCCGTTCGGCTGGCGCATCGGTGTGGCCGTGGCCGGGTCCCTGACGGTGCTCCTCGTCCACCTGTGCGGCCTGCGGCTGTTCCGCCGCACCGCACCGGCCGCCCTCGCGGCGCTCCTGGTGGCCCTGGACGGGCTCGCGGTGACCACCAGCCGCATCGCCATGCTCGACGCGGTGCTCGCCCTGTTCGTGGTCGCCGCCTTCTGGCTGGTCCTGCTGGACCGGGACGCCCGGCGGCACGGCCGCGGGGGCGGGGAGTCCCTGCGGCGCTCGTTCCTCGGGTCCCGCTACCGCTGGCTGGCCGGGGTCGCTCTCGGGCTGGCGGTCGCCACCAAGTGGTCCGGCCTGCTGGCCATCGCCGCCGCCGGTCTGCTGATCCTGGGCACGGAGCTGTGCTCCCGCCGCGAGGGGCTCCGCCGCGGCGCCCAGCGGGCGGCCGCCGTCACCGCCGGGGCCGTCCTGAGCCTCCTGCTGCTGCCCGCCGCCGTCTACGTCGCCGCCCACGCCGGCTGGTTCGCGAACTACGCGGACAGCTACGCCGCCGAACGCGCCTGCGACGCCGGGGACTGCGGCTCCGGGCCCGGCGACCGGCTCGAGACCTGGTGGGAGATGCACGTCGACCTGGTCGACATGCACCGCAACCTGGAGGCGACGCACCCCTACCGCTCGGACCCCCTGGGCTGGCCCTGGCTGGAACGGCCGGTGCTCGCCTACGCCGAGAGCTGCACGACGTCCCAGCAGGAGGCCGGGGAGTGCGAGGTCCCGCCCGGGACTGTCGCGCGGATCACCCTGGTCGGCAGCCCGGCGCTCTGGTGGCCGGCCCTGCTGGCCTACCCGGTGCTCCTCTGGCGGGCGGCGGTCCGTCGGGACGGCGTCGCCGCGACGATCCTGGTGCCGCTGGTGCTGCTCTGGCTGCCGTGGCTGGCCGCCGGCAAGCCCGGCTACTTCTTCTACCTGCTCCCGGCGGTGCCCTTCATCGCCCTGGGCCTGGTCCGGGCCGTGCAGGTCAGCCCCCGCCCCCGCCTGCTCGGGGGCGGGCTGCTCGTCCTCGCCGTGGCCTGCTTCGCGTTCTTCGCGCCCATCTGGCTAGGGATCCCGCTGGACCGGGACGCCCTCGACCTGCGGTACTGGCTGCCGTCCTGGCGGTGAGCCGGCCGGCCGGCGCACCACCTCGACGACGACCCACACCAGCGCGAGGGCACGGAGGACGACGGCCACGGCCAGCACCGGGTACGGCAGCCCCTCGCCGAAGCCCGCGCGGCCGCCGAGGTAGGGGAACTCGACGGCGTGCACCAGGACGTCGCTGAGCACCACGGCGACGAACGGCGCGGCGCGACGCAGGACCAGGGCCATGAGCGGCACCAGCCACAGCGTGTACTGCGGCGAGTAGACCTTGTTGGCCAGGATGAAGCAGACGAGCACCGGCAGCAGCAGCTGCCACCAGTCCTCGGGGCGGCGCCGGCGCACCCCGAGGACGACGACCGCGGTGGCAGCCAACCCGAACACGAGCAGGCTGGCGAGGCTCAGCGCCGCCGGATCCAGGTTCGGACCACCCAGCCGGGCGAGGAGGAACCAGAGGCTGTCGACGTGCGCGCCCCGACTGCTGCTCAGCTCGTAGAAGCGGTCCCAGCCGTCGGGCGCGAGCAGGTAGGCCGGCACGTGCACCGCCACGAACACCAGCGCCGCGGCGCCGCCGTGCAGGAGCGCGGCACCGGGCCGGCGCCGCGCCAGGAGAGCCAGCACGACCAGGGGAACGAGGAAGCCCGGGAACACCTTGGCGGCGGCGCCGAGGCCCGCGAGGACGCCCGAGGCGGTGTGCCGCCCCCGCACGTGGAGCAGGACCGCCCCGAGCAGCAGCGCCACCGGCAGCGTGTCCCAGTTGAAGAAGGCGTAGAGGAGCAGCGTGGGTGCGGCGGCCCACCACAGCAGCCGCCCCGGCCCCAGGCCCAGCCGACGCAGCAGCACCAGCGCCACCAGGACCTCGACCACCACGAACAGGCCGTTGGTCGCGGCGAACGTCATGGTGGTGGGGGCGCCCGGCAGCACGTGCGCGAGGACGGCGGCCAGCCAGATCCGGACGGCGAGCACCGGCGGGTACTCCAGCGGCTCGTCCCCGTAGGGCCCCGCCCCCTCGTCCAGCCCCCGGCGGGACCACAGCGGGGCCACGTCGGAGTAGCAGTAGCCGTAGAACTGCTCACCGCCGGACCAGCCACCGGGCAGGCAGCGGGCCCGCATCCACCAGCCGCCGGCCAGCACCAGCAGGGCGACGCCGACCGCCGCCAGGGTGCCGGCCCGCCGCCGCCTGGTCGATGCGGTGGTGACGGGCACCGCAAGACCCTAGCCGCGCCTGTGGACGGCGCGCCTCCTCCACAGGCCACCGGCTCCGGGCGTCGGCCCGGGCGGGCAGCATGCCGATCGTGATCGACGACGCCTGGCTCGCGAACCTGCTCCGGCACCGGGCTCCGGCGCTCAGCGACGCCCGAGTCGCCGCCGAGGTGGCGGCCACGCTCAGCGCGCACGGGTTCGCCCTCGACGAGGGTGGCCTGCTCACGCGGACGCTGGGCGACGCACTCGACGCCACCTGGGAGCGGGGATGGCAGCCGGCCGATGTCGCCCATGCCGTCCGGCGGCAGGTGGGCGCGGGAGCGGTGCCACTGCTCGTCGCCCTGGTCGCCGACCACGCGCGCCGCACGGATGCGGCCTCCCGGGCGCCCGAGGACTGGGTGGAGCAGCTGCACGAGCTCGGAGCACGTGATGGCGGGGCCGCGGCCGGGGACGCAGGTGGCACCACCACGGTCGTCCTGGCCTGGCACCGGGCCTCTCGGCGGGCACCGGCCGAGGCGTGGCGGATCGTGCTGCAGCTGACCGGGATGCTGCGCACCACCGCGCGGATCGAGCTCCTCGTGCCGCCGCCGTCGCGGTGGAGCGCAGCCCCGCGACGCGCCGATCGGTCGGGCGCGACCGACGACGACCGGGCGTTGCGGCGCATCCGCGCGCTGCTGGCAAAGGCGGAGTCGACGGGATTCCCCGACGAGGCGGAGGCGCTGACGGCCAAGGCGCAGGAGCTCATGACCCGGCACGCGGTGGAGGCGGCGCTGCTCGGCGGCGGCTCGCCGGCTGCCGTCGACGTCGACACCCGGCGGGTGCACGTCACCGATCCCTATGCGCGCGCCAAGACCCGGCTGCTGGGCGCCGTCGCGGAGGCGAACGACGTGCAGCTCGTCTGGTATCAGGGCCTCGGCATCGCCACCCTCGTCGGCCTCCGGTCGGACCTCGACGCGGTGGAGCTGCTGTTCACGTCGTTGCTGCTCCAGGTCGTGCAGGCGCTGGCCGAAGCGGAACGGCAGCAGGGTCGCGGCGCGGCGCGGTCGTTCCGCCGCGCGTTCCTGCTCGGCTACGCCCACCGCATCGGCGAGCGGCTGGCCGCGGCACGCCGGGGG
This sequence comes from Blastococcus sp. HT6-4, assembly GCF_039679125.1. Lineage (NCBI taxonomy): Bacteria > Bacillati > Actinomycetota > Actinomycetes > Geodermatophilales > Geodermatophilaceae > Blastococcus > Blastococcus montanus. The sequence goes on from NZ_CP155551.1 coordinate 4,169,208, forward strand.
GCGACCGCCGAGGCGGAGGAGGAGCGGGGCCTGGATCTGCTCCCGGTGCTGCGGTCGCGGCAGGAGGCGGTGGCGGCCCGGACGGCGGAGCTGTTCCCCGGGGTCCGGCGCAGCCGCGACCGGTCCTCGGTGGACGCGGGCGGGTGGCACGCCGGCCGGGCCGCGGCCGAGCGAGCCGACGTCGCGCCCCGGCGATCGTCCCTTCGCTGACGCCCTTCCTTTCCCGCCACCACAGCGATCGAGGGGCCGCCCCGACCACCGGGACCACCGAGCCGCTGCGTCGGCGTTCCCGCGGGAACGTGACGTGGGCCAGGGCACGGTTTGCCGCGGACCGCCGCAGGGGAGAGGCAGCCGGTGCCTCCCTCCCTGGAGCGGGACAACCCCGCCGGCGCCAGCGCCTCCGTCCGCACCCGCCGCATCCGCGAGTTCGCCCGCGACGTCCTGGGCCACGCGGAGTTCCGCCCCGGCCAGGAGCGCGCGATGCAGGCCGTCGTCGGAGGGCGGGACACGCTCGCCGTCCTCCCGTCGGGAGCCGGGAAGACGGCGGTCTACCAGGTCGCCGGGCAGCTGCTCGACGGGCCGGTCGTCGTCGTCTCGCCGCTCATCGCGCTGCAGCGCGACCAGGTCGACCGGCTGACCGAGTTGCCCGGCGAGGCGGGGCGCGCCGCCCAGCTCAACTCGAGCCTGTCGGCCGGCGACCAGCGGGAGGCGCTGGACGGCATCGGGGACGGAACGGTCCGCTTCCTGTTCCTCGCGCCCGAGCAGCTGGCCAAGCCGGAGGTGGTGGACACGATCGCCGCGGCGGATCCGGCGCTGTTCGTCGTCGACGAGGCGCACTGCGTCTCCGCCTGGGGCCACGACTTCCGGCCCGACTACCTGCGGCTGGGCGGCGTCATCGAGCAGCTGGGCCACCCGACCGTCCTGGCCCTCACCGCCACCGCCGCGCCGCCGGTGCGGGCCGAGATCGTCGATCAGCTCGGGATGCGCGACCCCGAGGTGGTCGTGGCCGGGTTCGACCGTCCCGAGATCCGGCTGGAGGTCGACCAGTACGCCGACGCGCACGCGAAGGACCAGGGCGTGCTCGACCGGGTGCTCGCCGAGATCGGCGACGGCCGGGGGCCCGGGATCGTCTACGGCGCCACCCGCCGGGGCACCGAGGAGATCGCCACCGCGCTGGCCGACCGCGGGTTGCGCGCCCGGCACTACCACGCGGGGCTGACCAAGTCCGACCGCGAGGAGACCCAGCGCGCCTGGATGGCCGACGAGCTCGACGTCGTCGTCGCCACCACCGCGTTCGGCATGGGCATCGACAAGCCCGGCACCCGGTTCGTGGTCCACGCCGAGCCCGCCGACTCGGTCGACAGCTACTACCAGGAGATCGGGCGGGCCGGCCGGGACGGTGAGCCCGCGCTGGCCGTCCTGGTCTACCGCCAGGAGGACCTCGGGCTGCGCCGCTTCTTCGCCGCCGGCGCCCCGGCCGAGGAGGAGCTGCAGCAGGTGGCCGGGTTGGTGGCCGCCGCGCCGGCGGCGGGCCTCGAGGACGGCGTCGACGTGAAGACGCTGCGCGCGGAGACGGGCCGCGCCGCCACTCCCCTGGCCAGGGACCTCAACCTGCTCGAGCAGGTGTCCGCCGTCGTCCTGGACGAGGACGGCGCCGCCCACCCGGCCGAGGGCGCCCCCGCCCCAGGGGCGGCGGCCGCCGCGGCGCGCGAGCTCGCGGAGCACCACGAGAAGGTGGACCAGAGCCGGGTGGAGATGATGCGCGGCTACGCCGAGACCACCGAGTGCCGCCGGCAGTTCCTCCTCGGCTACTTCGGTGAGCAGCTCGACCAGCCCTGCGGCAACTGCGACACCTGCTCCGCCGGCACCGCCCGCGAGCACACCGACGACGACGCGGGCACGCCCTTCCCGGTGGAGACGCCGGTGTCGCACAGCGAGTGGGGCGCCGGGGTGGTGATGCGGGTGGAGGACGACCGGATCACCGTGCTGTTCGACGAGGTCGGCTACAAGACGCTCGCCGTGGCCGCCGTGCTGGAGCACGACCTGCTCCACCGCCGCTGACGGCCGCCGTCCTCGACCTGCGGGACGGCGTGGGCAGGCTCATGATCATCGAGGGAACGACGGGTCGGTGCCCGGAGCAGACGGGCAAGGACCCAGGAGGAGGAGTGCGCGCGTGAAGGTCCTCGGCATCAACGCGATCTACCACGACCCGGCGGCGGCGCTCGTCGTCGACGGGAGGATCGTCGCGGCGGCGGAAGAGGAGCGGTTCAGCCGGCGGAAGCACGGCAAGCGCCCGCTGCCGTGGAGCGCGTGGGAGCTGCCGGAGCTGTCGGCCGCCTGGTGCCTGGCCGAGGCCGGCATCCGCCCCGAGGAGCTCGACGCCGTCGCCTACTCCTTCGACCCGGCGCTGATGGGCACGCCGGAGGAGTCCGGTCTGTTCGACGACGGCGACACCATGCGCAGGAAGTACGCCGAGATGGCGCCGGACTTCCTGGCCCACGCCCTGCCCGGGCTGGACCCGGCGAAGGTCCGCTTCGTCAAGCACCACGTGGCCCACGCCGCCTCCGCGGGCAAGGCCGCGCCGCAGCGGGACAACGCCGTCCTCGTGCTGGACGGCCGCGGGGAGGCGCACAGCCACCTCGCCGGCCGCTACGTCGACGGACAGCTGGAGGTGCTCGCCGGGCAGGCGCTCCCCCACTCGCTCGGGCTGATGTACGAGGAGCTCACCGACCACCTCGGGTTCCTGCGCAGCTCCGACGAGTTCAAGGTCATGGCGATGGCCTCCTACGGGAAGCCGCGCTTCCTCGGCGAGCTCACCGAGCTCATCCGGGCCACCGACGACGGCGGCTTCCGCACCGAGACCATCGACTTCGCCGAGTTCGCGCCCCGCCTCGGCAAGGGCGACGACTGGACCGAGGCCCACGCCGACCTCGCCGCCAGCGTCCAGACGCGCCTGGAGGAGGTGCTGGTCGACCTCGCCCGCTGGGTGCACGAGCAGACCGGCGAGAAGACGCTCACGATGGCCGGCGGCACCGCGCTCAACTGCGTGGCCAACACCCGCATCCTGGCCGAGAGCCCGTTCGAGCAGGTGTGGGTGCAGCCGGCCGCCGGTGACGCCGGCACCGCGCTCGGCGCGGCGCTGCACGTCGCCGCCGAGCTGAGCGAGCGCACCGAGCCGATGGCCGGGGCCGACCTGGGCCGCGGCTGGGGCGACGACGAGATCGAGAAGGTGCTGCAGACGGCGGCGATCGTCTACGAGCGCCCCGACGACGTCGCCGAGGCCGTCGCCGAAGTGCTCGCCGACAACGGGATCGTCGCGTGGTTCCAGGGCCGCAGCGAGTACGGCCCGCGTGCGCTGGGCCACCGCTCGCTGCTCGCCCACCCCGGCTTCGAGGCCAACCTGGAACGGATGAACGACGTCAAGGGCCGCGAGCAGTTCCGCCCCGTCGCGCCGATGGTGCTGCTGGAGCGCGCCCCGGAGATCTTCAGCCGCGGGCCGATCCCCTCGCCGTACATGCTGTTCGTCCACGACGTCGCCGAGGAGTGGCGCGACCGCATCCCCACGGTCACCCACGTCGACGGCACGGCCCGGATCCAGACCATCGACCCCGCGACCGAACCGCTGGTGCACCGCATGATCTCGGGGTTCGAGCGGCGCACCGGCCTGCCGGTGGTGGTCAACACCAGCCTGAACACCGCGGGCCGCCCGATGGTCGACGACCCGCGCGATGCCCTGGAGTGCTTCGGCTCCGCCCCGGTCGACCTGCTCGCGATCGGCCCGTTCGTCGTCCGCCGGCCGAGGGCGACGTCCCGCACCGGGCGGGACTGAGCGGGCAGGTCACGGCCGGGTATCGGTTCGGGGCCGCCGGGCGTCCGGACCGGCCATCGCCGTTAGTCCTCCCCTGCCCCGGGTACCGGGCTCCTGGCAGCCACCTGTCAAGAACCTGGCAGGTCTCACGACCCATGGGAGGACACGATGTCTGCAACATCCGGCAACACCGGCGCGGACCGGGGCATGACCTGGCCGCAGATGCTGGCCCTGGCCATCGGGGCCATCTACACGCTGATCGGCGTCATCGGGTTCTTCATCACCGGATTCGACGACTTCGCGGCGCACACCGACGAGACCCTGCTCGGGTTCTCCATCAACCCGTTGCACAACATCGTGCACATCGTCATCGGGGTGGCGGGCCTGGCCCTGTTCCGGACCCTGAGGGGAGCCCGCACGTACGGCTGGCTGCTCGCCATCGGCTACGGCGCCGCGTTCATCTACGGCCTGTTCGCCGCCGGCGAGGAGGAGCCGCTGAACTTCCTCAGCATCAACTGGGCGGACAACTGGCTGCACCTGGTCAGCGCCCTGGCCGGTCTCGCGATCGCGCTGGGCCCGGTGCGCAACGCCGTCGAGGGGCGTACGCGCGCCTGACACCGGCAGCACCGGCCGCCGAGCGGTCACCCGGCAGAGCCGGGCCCTGCCGTCCCCCGGGGGCGGGAGGGCCCGGCTCTGCCGCGTCCGGGGGCCTGGGGCACCCCCGGTGCGACGGCGGTCACGTCCGGCGCTACGTTGCCGGGCATGGACTTCGCTCTCTCCGCCAAGGCCGAGGACGTCTGCGCCCGCGCGTGGGACTTCATGCGCGAGCACGTGTTCCCCGCCGAGCCGGTGTACGACGCCTGGCGCGCCGAGCGCGGCCATGACAACCACGAGCACCCGCCCGTGCTGGAGGAGCTCAAGGCCGAGGCGCGCAAGCGCGGCCTGTGGAACCTCTTCCACCACGAGGTCGGCGGGCTCTCCAACCTCGAGTACGCCTCGGTCGCCGAGATCACCGGCTGGTCGCCGGTCATCGCGCCGGAGTCGATGAACGTCGGCGCCCCGGACACCGGCAACATGGAGACGCTCATGCTCTTCGGGACGCCGGAGCACAAGGAGCGCTGGCTCAACCCGCTCCTCGAGGGCGAGATCCGCTCGGGCTTCGCCATGACCGAGCCCGACGTCGCCAGCTCCGACGCCCGCAACATCCAGACCTCGATCGTGCGCGACGGCGACGAGTACGTGATCAACGGCCGCAAGTGGTGGACCTCCGGCGCTGCCGACCCGCGCTGCCAGATCTTCATCGTGATGGGCAAGACCGACCCCGACGGCCCGCCGCACCGCCAGCAGTCGATGGTCCTCGTCCCCCGCGACACCCCGGGGCTGGAGATCATCCGGCACCTGCCCGTGTTCGGGTACCAGGACCAGCACGGCCACTCCGAGCTGCGGTTCACCGACGTCCGCGTGCCGGTCGGCAACATCCTCTCCGGCGAGGGCGACGGCTTCATGATCGCCCAGGCCCGGCTCGGCCCCGGCCGCATCCACCACTGCATGCGCGCCATCGGCATGGCCGAGCGTGCGCTGGCGCTGATGGTCGAGCGCAGCAAGAACCGCGTCGCCTTCGGCCGCCCGCTGGCCGACCAGGGCACCGTGCGGGAGGCCATCGCCCTCTCGCGGATCGAGATCGACCAGGCCCGCCTCTACGTGCTGAAGACCGCCGACCTGATCGACAAGTACGGGGCCAAGGGCGCCCGCACGGAGATCTCGGCGATCAAGGTCGCCGCCCCCAAGGTCGCGCTCGACGTCATCGACCGCGCGATCCAGGTGCATGGCGGCGCCGGCGTCAGCAACGACACGGTGCTCGCCCGGTTCTACGCCAGCGCGCGCACGCTGCGGATCGTCGACGGCCCGGACGCGGTGCACATCCGCGGCGTGGCCAAGGAGGAGCTGGCCCGGGAGCGCCCCTTCTCCGGCTGAGCGAGCCCCGCACGACCGGTGGCCCGGAACCGCTCGCGGTTCCGGGCCACCGCCGTCTCCGGCTCAGGGGCTCGGCGCTCTCAGGGGCTGGGCGCCCTCAAGGGCTGAGCGTCGTCCCGAACCCGCCGCCGGCCAGCTTGGCCATCAGCTGCGTCCGGTCCAGGCCCATCTCCGCCAGCGCGTCGCCGTCCCGGTCGGTGTCGATCTCGTCAGGAAGGCGCCCCTCGACCTGATCGGCCGTGTCGTTGTCCCCCTCGGTGCGCAGCACCCGCACCAGTTCGTCCTTGTCCAGCTTCACCGGTCCTCCGTCCGCCGCCCGTCGGGCGTCGTCGTGAGTGTGGTGCGGATCACCACGGGCCGCAACGACGCCCGAGCGGAACCGCTCAGATCACGATCCGGTCACGGCGGCGTTCATCCGCCCACCCCTCGGCCGTCCTAGACAGTGACGACGGGGGGAGGCCCGGTGGGACGAACGGACGACGACGCCTTCGAGGCCTTCGTGGCGGCACGGTCGGGGGAGCTGCTGCGCACCGCCGTGCTGCTGACGAGGGACCGCGGTCACGCGGAGGACCTGCTGCAGACCGCGCTCGTGAAGGCCTACCGCCGCTGGGGCCGGATCTCCGGCGACCCGTTCCCGTACGTGCGCCGGGTGCTCGTCACCAGCGCCGCGAGCTGGTGGCGCTTGCGCAGCACCCAGGAGATCGTGTCGCTGCCGGCCCACGACCCGGCCACCCCTGACGGGACCGATGCCGTCGCCGAGCGCGAGCGGCTGGCCGAGGCGCTCGCGACCCTGCCGCCCCGCATGCGGGCGGTGCTCGTCCTCCGCTACGCCGAGGACCTCAGCGAGGCGGCCACCGCCGAACTGCTCCGGTGCTCGGTCCACACCGTGCGGAGCCAGACCGTCCGGGGCCTCGCCCGGCTGCGCGCCGTCCTCGGCGCCGCCGTCCCCGCCGCCGTCTTCGAGGAGTGCTGACGTGACGATCTCCGACAGCGAGCTGGAAGCCGGCCTGCGCGACCTGCGCTATCGCGCCGACGTCCTCGCGCCTCCCCCGGCCGACCTGGCCGAACGCACCCGTGCGCGCTACCGCGCCCAGCGACGGTCCCGGACGGCGATCGCCGCCGGCGGCCTGGTGGCCCTGGCGCTCGTCGTCGGGGTGCCCGTCGCGACCTCCGGCCTGCTGAGCGGCGACCGGGGCGGCGAGGTCGCGGTGCCGAGCAGCCCGACCCAGGACCCGGCGCGCTCCCTCTACGACCTGCCGACGCGCGGCTCGTTCGCCGGGGACGAGGAGTGGCTGGCCGGGGTCCGGGAACTCGACTGGATCCCCCCGGAGCTGGCCGCCCAGCTGCCGCCGGGCGTCGAGCTGCCCGATCCACCGGTCGACACCCGCCGGGTCGCCTGGGCTGGGGAGGTGGCCGGTGGGCGGGTGGCGCTCGTCCTCGGCCGGGCCGAGCAGGAAGTCCTCGGCCGGACCGGACAGGAGGGCCTGGTCCAGACCTGGTTCACCGGTCCCGGTGACGCCGTGCCGGGCGAGATGGTCCCGGTCGGCTTCCCCGGGCCAGGCTCCGAACTGGACCCCACGGCGCTGTTCGCCGCCCCCTACGGGTCGCCCGCGCAGCGCGTGCTGGTGGTCGTCGGCGCGCCCGGGGACGAGGCCCGGATGCTGACCGGCCGGACGGTGACGGCCTCGGCCGACGTCGTCGACCGCTGGGAATCGGTGCTGATGGAGGAGGGCGCCGGCGCACTGGCGCTCGGCGACTCCGCCGACTGGCCGACCGGCCTCTCCGTGGAGATGTCCCGGCCCGGCCAGAGCCGGCCCCTCTACCCGCAGACCACCACCGGGGAGGGCCTGGACAGGGCCTGGAACGAGCCGGTGGAGGTCGCCGACCCCCGCGGGCTGCGCGGGCTCGCCCACGAGTTCGTCCTGCAGGAGGCGGCGCGGCAGCTCGCCGGGCGGTACGGGCTGCCGCTCCGCGACCTCCGCCCGACCCTGCTCGCGGCCGGCCCCGTGGGTGGCGGCTCGGAGGACCGGACCCTCCTGGTCGGCCTGACCTTCCCCTCGGGCGCGACGGGCGCCGCGCTCGTCGACTACTGGACGGACTCCTTCGACATGGCGCAGGAGGACTCGTTCCGCGTCACGCTGGCCGCGGCCGGCACCCCGCTCCTGGAGCAGGTGTTCGCCGTGCCCACGGCGAACTCGATCACGATCAGCGGGCCGGAGTCCGGCGCCCTGGCCGAGGTCCTCCTCGCGGACGGCATCCTGCACGCCACGGTGCCGCTGGTGGACGGCGCCGGGGTGGGCCCACTGGGCCCACCGGCGGCCGACCGGGTGCGGATCCTGGACGCCCGCGGCGCGGTCGTCGCCGAGGCACCGCTGTCGGAGCCCAGCGGATGAGCGAGCCGGCGTCGGTCACCGCGATGCGGCAGCTCGCCGAGGAGGCGCGCCGGGGCCGGTCGGCCCCTCCGCGGCGGCCCCGGCGCTCAGTCCCGGCCGGCCCGTCGGACCAGAAGGGCGCCGACGACCGCGAGGACGGCGGCGACCACGAGCTGGCCGATCCCCACGCCCGCCTGGTCGGCGGCGAACCAGGTCGGTGACGACACGAGGAGCACGAAGGCGACGCCGAGGACGAGCAGTCCGACCAGGCGCTCGCGGCGGGCGTTGCGGGAGACGGGAGCGCCGGGGGACGGGTCGGTCATGCCCCCACCCTGCCAAACCGGCCCGCGCGGCGAGCGGCGGCGGCACGCCGTGTCGACGTGATCGAGGGGTAGCGGCAGGCCGGACGGGGAACTCCCGTACGAGCACGACCGAAGGTTCCGTCGGCGTAGGTTGCGACGACGCAGGTCGAGTCGACCCGGAGGTCCCCATGCCCCAGACGTCCCCGCAGGCCGCAGTGCTGACGGAGCTCGAGCCCGTGGTCGCGGAGAACCTCGACCGGCACATCCGGATGGCGAAGGAGTGGCACCCGCACGACTACGTCCCGTGGGACGAAGGGCGCAACTTCGCCTTCCTGGGCGGCGAGGACTGGTCGCCCGAGCAGTCCCGGCTCGACGCCACGGCCAAGGCCGCGATGTTCGTGAACCTGCTGACCGAGGACAACCTGCCCAGCTACCACCGCGAGATCGCCACCCGGTTCGGCCGGGACGGCGCCTGGGGCCAGTGGGTGGGCCGCTGGACGGCGGAGGAGGGCCGGCACGGCGTCGCGCTGCGCGACTACCTCGTCGTCACCCGCGGGGTCGACCCGGTCGAGCTCGAGCGGGCCCGGATGGACTACATGACCACCGGCTACGACTCCGGTGACAAGACCCCGCTCGAGGCCGTCGCCTACGTCTCGTTCCAGGAGCTGGCCACGCGGGTCTCCCACCGCAACACCGGGAAGGCCACCGGCGACCCGGTCGCGGACAAGCTGCTGGCCCGCATCGCCACCGACGAGAACCTGCACATGATCTTCTACCGCAACCTCGTCACCGCGGCGTTCGACATCGACCCGGACGAGACGATGAAGGCCGTGGCCACCGAGGTCATGAACTTCGAGATGCCGGGCGCGAACATGGCGAACTTCCGGAAGAACTCCACGATCATCGCCAAGGCGGGCATCTACGACCTGCGGCTGCACCACGACGAGGTGGTCAGCCCGATCCTGCGCACCTGGAAGGTCTTCGAGCGCACCGACCTCGGGCCCGAGGGCGAGCAGGCCCGCGAGCAGCTGGCCGGGTTCCTCACCGGCCTGGACGCCCAGGCCTCGAAGTTCGTGGAGAGCCGCGAGCGGATGCGGGCCCGCATGGCGGCCAAGGGCGAGGTCCCCGTCCAGGTGTGAGGGGCCTCCGGACCGCGTACCGGTGCCCGGGCCCGGCTCAGAGCGGGCAGGACATGACGATCTCGTCGCGGTCGTCGCCGGGGGCCACCCGGATCGCCCCGGGCAGACGGCCGACCTCCCGGTAACCCAGTCCCCGGTAGAACCCGTCGACGCCCGTACCCCCGCGGGTGGTCAGGTGGAGGAACTCCCACCCGCGCTCCCGGGCGATCCGGTGCACCCCGTCCATCAGCACCCGGCCGAGCCCCTGGCCCTGGCGGGAGGGGTGCACCTGCACCCGCAGCACGGTGCCCCAGTGGCGGCGCAGCGGGCTCAGCGACCCGACGACGCTGGCGAAGCCCGCCGTCGCACCGTCCACCTCGAGCAGGGCGAGCACGTCCCGGCCGGAGTGGACGCCCTCCAGCAGCTTGTCGAGCAGCGGGGCGACGTCGTCCTCGGTGACCGGGGGCACGAACCCGACGGCGCCGCCGGCGTTGGTGACGTCGGTCCAGCAGCGGAGCAGCTCGGCCCGGAGCGGGTCGTCGACGGAGGTGACGGAGCGGACGACGGCGGCAGACACGCGGTCATTCTCCGCCCCCGCCTCCGCGCCGACGCGGGGCCGTGGCCGATGGGCTTGTCATGCAAGCAGCCGCTTGCCTATTGTCCGGGCGTGGGCGACGTGTTCAGAGCCCTCGCGGACCCCACCCGGCGCGCGATCCTCGACGTGCTCCAGGAGCGCGACGGCCAGACGTTGTTCGAGCTGATCAACCGGCTGGTCACCCGGCACGGCGTCAGCTGCTCGCGCCAGGCCGTCTCCCAGCACCTGGGCGTGCTCGAGGCCGCGGGCCTGGTGTGCACCCGCCGCGAGGGGCGCTACAAGTTCCACCACCTGGACACCACCCCCCTGAAGGCCGTCACCGAGCGGTGGCGGATCGACCCCTGAGGAGGGCACCGTGCGGATCACCCTGACCAGCGTGTTCGTCGACGACCAGGAGAAGGCGCTGCGCTTCTACACCGACGTCCTCGGCTTCACGAAGAAGAACGACGTCCCGCTCGGCGAGCACCGCTGGCTCACCGTCGTCTCGCCCGAGCAGCCCGACGGCGTGGAGCTGCTCCTCGAGCCCGACGAGCACCCGGTCGCACAGGCCTACAAGACGGGGCTGGTCGCCGACGGCATCCCGTACAACTCGTTCACGGTGGCCGACGTGCAGGCCGAGTACGACCGGCTGACCGCCCTGGGGGTCGCGTTCACCCAGCCGCCGGCGGCCATGGGACCCGTGACCACCGCCGTGCTCGACGACACCTGCGGCAACCTGCTGCAGATCGCCGCCACGAACTGACCGCTCAGCCCCGCCGGGTCGGCGGCTCGCCCTCGGCCAGCGCCTGCTCCGCCCGCTCGGGGTCGTAGGCGCAGGCGTCGGCCAGGTCGGCCGACGGGTCCGGCGCCGCATCGGGCGCCTCGTCGGGTGCCGGGGCGGGCGCCTCGTCGGGTGCCGGGGCGGGCGCCTCGTCGGGTGCCGGCGGGGCCGGGTCCAGCGCCTCGTCGACCAGCGTGCGGATCCGGTCGTAGTCGGGATAGGCGGGGTCGATCACGTCGGTGTCGAACACGACGCTGCGGATGTCGGCGTCCTGCACGAGGAACGCGAGGTCGACGAAGTCGTCGAGCACCGACCGCGGGATGTCGGTCCGGACGATGTCCTCGGTCGTCCGCGCCAGCCGCTGGTAGCGCTGCAGGAGCGTCACGGGGTCGGCGGCCTCGACGATCGCGTTGATCGCGCAGCGCTGCCGGGCCATCCGGTCGTAGTCGCTGAGGCCGAACCGGCCGCGGGTGAAGTCCAGCGCGCGCTCGCCGCCCATGTGCTGGTCCGGGCCCGGCGCGATGTAGTCGTCGGGGAGGATGCCCAGCGTCGGCTCACCGCCGATGGGGACCCAGTTGTTCACGTCGACGGTGATGCCGCCCAGCGCGTCGACCAGCTGGCTGAAGCCCTCGAGGTTGACCAGCACGTAGTAGTCGATGTCCAGGCCCAGCGCCTCCCCGACGCCCAGCTTCAGGAAGTCCGCACCCGGGTTGGCCGTGGGGCCGATGACGTCGGGGTACCAGGCCGGGCCGTTGCGGTAGACGGCGTTGAGCAGGCTCTCGCTCTCGCTCCCGGCCCAGAAGCCGTCGGGGTAGACCTCGGCCAGGGGGCTGTCCTCGGGGAACGGCAGGTCCTGCAGGTTGCGCGGCAGGCTGAGCAGCACCGTGTCGCCGGTGTCGGTGTCGATGCTGGCCACCATCACGGTGTCGGTGCGCACGCCCTCCCGGCCCTCCCCGCCGTCGCCGCCGAGCAGCAGGACGTTGACCCGCTCCTGGTCCGCGAAAGGGTCCGGGTCGTCGTCGTCGACGTCCACGGTCGCGGACTCCACGTCGTCGGCGAACACCCCGTCGATCAGGTCGCGGGACGTGGTGACCAGCTGCCCGACGAAGGCCGCCGGGACGGCGATCCCCGCGACGAGGACGGCGACCACCAGCGCGCCGACCATGTGCCGGCCCCGCGAGGTGCCCGGCGGCACCAGCATGCGGTAACCGGCGACGACCACGGCCGCCCACAGCAGCGCCAGCACGGCGCCGCCGATACCGATCCAGAGGAGCACGTCGGTGTCCACCGCCGTGCGGGCGGCGAAGCGGCGCCCGCCGGTGGCCAGCCAGACAGCACCGGCGACGAGCACCAGGAACACGGCGAGCACGACCGCACCCAGCCGCCGGCGACCCGCCGCGAGGAACGCCGTGCCGGGGACCAGGGCGCCCAGGACGGTCCAGCCCAGCGCCGCCCCGAAACCGCGGGCCGGCCGCCGGTCGCCGAGGCCGGAGGCCCGGCTACCCGGGTCGGGGACGGGGGACGTCGTCCCGCCGTTCATCCCACCACTCCTCGTCGCAGCTCGGTCATCGGACCATGATCCCACCGTCCTCCCAGGTCGGCGGCCCGGTGATCGCGCACGGCGGTCGGCCGGCGCGACACCGGGGCGGCCGGCCCGGACCGTCCGCGGCCGTCCGTAAGCTCGCCGCCGTGCGCCTGGCCACCTGGAACGTCAACTCGATCCGCACCCGCGCCGACCGCGTGGCGGCCTTCCTCGAGCGGCACGACGTCGACGTCCTGGCCATGCAGGAGACGAAGTGCCGGGACGACCAGTTCCCGGAGATGGTCTTCAGCGCCCTGGGCTACCAGGTCGCGCACCTGGGCCACTCGCAGTGGAACGGCGTCGCGATCCTGTCCCGCGTCGGCCTGGAGGACGTCACGGCCGGTTTCCCCGGCATGCCGTCCTGGTCGTCGAAGGAGGGCCAGGACCCGGTGCCCGAGGCCCGCGCGCTGGGCGCCACCTGCGATGGGGTGCGGGTCTGGAGCCTCTACGTGCCCAACGGCCGCACGCTGGCCGACCCGCACTACACCTACAAGCTCGAGTGGCTGGCCGCACTGCGCGACACCGGAGCGGGCTGGCTGGCCGACGACCCGGCCGCACCGGTGGCCCTGGTCGGCGACTGGAACATCGCCCCGCAGGACGACGACGTCTGGGACATGTCGGTCTTCAGCACCTCGACGCACGTCTCCGCGCCCGAGCGGGCGGCGTTCCGGGCGGTGGTCGACGCCGGGTACGCCGACGTGGTGCGCCCGCGCGCCCCGGGCCCCGGCGTCTACACCTACTGGGACTACACCCAGCTGCGCTTCCCCCGCCGCGAGGGCATGCGGATCGACTTCGTCCTCGGCTCCCCCGCCCTGGCCACCCGGGTGACCGGCGCCTTCATCGACCGCGAGGAGCGCAAGGGCAAGGGCGCCAGCGACCACGCCCCGGTCGTCGTCGACCTGACGTAAGGGGCACGTAGCCTGGCGCCTCGTGCTCGTCCTGCTGCCCCCGTCGGAGACCAAGGCCCCGGGCGGGGACGGTGCCCCGCTCGACCTCGGAACCTTGGTCGCGCCCGAGCTCACGCCGGTGCGCGCGGAGCTGACCAGGGCCCTGCTGGAGCTGGCCGCCGACGTCCCGGCGTCACGGGCGGCCCTGGGCCTCTCGGCGAAGCAGGACGGCGAGATCGCCCGGAACGCGGCGCTGTTCACCTCGGGCACCATGCCCGCCCTGCAGCGCTACACCGGCGTGCTCTACGACGCCCTGGACGTCGGCTCGCTGACCCGTGCGCAGCGGGCCCGGGCCGATCGCCGGCTGGCCGTCGGCTCCGCGCTGTTCGGGCTGGTCGGCGCCGCCGACCGCATCCCGGCGTACCGCTTGTCCGCCGGCTCGGTCCTGCCCGGGCTGCCCACGCTGCGCTCGCTGTGGAGGCCGGCGCTGGGACCGGTGCTCGCCGGGAGGGAGGGGCTGGTGGTCGACCTGCGCAGCGGTTCCTACGCCGCGCTCGCCCCCGTCCCCCGGGCGGTGACCGTCTCCGTGCTGAGCGAGCGCCCCGACGGCACCCGGTCGGTGGTGAGCCACTTCAGCAAGGCGCACAAGGGCCGACTGGCCCGCATCCTGGCCACCACCACCGCGGAGCCGGACGGCGTCGTGCGACTGCGTGGGCTGCTGAGGCGGGCGGGGTTGCACGTGGAACATGACGGCGGCATGGCGCTGACCCTGGTGGTCCCGGCGGACTGATGGCCGCGTCCTCGGCCGGCGTACCGGCGGTTGGTTGCGCACAACGGGTCCGTCGTGACATAAACTCCTGGGACCACGCGACTCGAACAACGCGGGTGCGCTGGTCCCGAGACCCGGCGACCGCCGGGACAGAAGGGCTTCGGTGGACGGATCGGACCGCACGGTCGACTCCGGGCGCGGCCTCGGCGACCGCGCGGCGGCCCAGCTCCGCGGTGACGCGGCACGGCTGGCCGCGGCTCGCCGGCTGCTGCCCCCGGGCGACCGGCCCGGCCTCGGCCGGATCGCCGAGCTCGCCGCCCGGCTGCTCGGTACGTCCGGCAGCCAGGTGTCGCTGCTGGGCGAGGTGCAGCTGGTCGCCGCCGGGACCGGCGACGTGGCCGTGGGGACCACCGGTCCGCTCGAGGAATCGCTCTGCACCGTGACAGCGGCGCTGCCCCGCGGCGAGGCGCTCGTGGTCACCGACGCGCGATCGGACAGCCGGGTCAACGACCTGCCCCCCGTGCGCGCCGGCGTCGTCGGCTCCTACCTGGGCACCCCGCTGGCCGACGCCGAGGGCCGCCCGATCGGCGCGCTGTGCGTCTTCGACCCCGAGCCGCGCGCGTGGGTGCCCTCCGAGATCACCACGCTCCGCCAGCTGGCCGCCTCGGTCATGACCGAGCTGGAGCTGTCGGCCATGCTGCGCCGGTACGAGGACGACCGGGTGCGCTGGGAACTGGCGACCGAGGCCGGCGGCGTCGGTACCTGGGACTGGGACCTGGAGACCGGGCACCTCACCTGGGACGACCAGCTGATCACGATGTTCGGCTACGACGTCGAGGGCTTCACGCAGACGATCGAGGCGTTCAACGACCGGCTGCACCCCGACGATCGGGCGTGGGTGGCCGAGGCCCTGCAGCAGGCGATCGACGCCTGCGGCGACTTCGACGCCACCTACCGCGTCGTCCGGCCCGACGGCGAGACCCGGTGGATGCACGGCCGGGGGCGGGCGGTCCCCGGCCACCGCGGCGAGGCCACGCGAGTGCTCGGCGCCGCGTACGACATCACCGGCGAGCGGGAGGCGGCCACCCTGGTCACCCGCATCCTCGAGGCCATGCCGGCCGGCTTCTACAGCCTCGACCGGGAGTGGCGATTCACCCACGTCAACGCCGAGGCCGAGCGGCTGCTGCAGACGACGCGGGACGAGCTCCTCGGCCGGGTGCTGTGGGAGGCGTTCCCCGATGCGCTGCACAGCGTGTTCGAGGTGAGCTACCGCGAGGCCGTGCGCACCGGGCTGCCGGTGTCCTTCGACGCCTACTACCCGCCTCCGCTCGACGGCTGGTACGAGCTGCGCGCCTGGCCGAGCCCCGACGGCCTGTCGGTGTACTTCCTGGAGGTCACCGAGCGACGGCGGGTGCAGGAGCAGGCCGAGCGGTCGGCCCGGCGGCTGGCGCTGCTGGCCCAGGTCAGCGCCGACCTCGCGGGCGCTCTCGACCCGCAGACCGCGATGGCCCGCCTGCCGGAACTGGTCGTCCCCGCGCTGGCCGACTTCTGCATCGTGACCGTGGTGGACGCCGACGGCCGGCCGCGGGACGTGGGCTGCTGGCACGACGACGCGCAGATGCGGCCGGTGCTCGAGCGCTACGCGACCGTCCGCCTGGACGCCATGCCGCTGGACTCGCCGGCCGCGACCGCGCTGCGCACCGGTGAACGCACCCGCAACCAGTGCAGCGCCGTGCTCGACCAGCTCGGCGCCGGGGAGGCGTACGACCTGCTCGCGCGGCTGGGGCCCCGGGAGGCCGTCGTCCTGCCGATGCGCGGACGCAACCGCACGCTGGGGCTGCTCACCCTCTACTACGGCCAGGGCACCCCGGCGCGGACGGAGGACCTGGAGATCGCCCAGGAGGCCGCCGACCGCGCGGGCTTGGCGCTGGACAACGGGCGGTTGTACAGCGTCCAGCAGCAGCTGGCCGAGGGCCTCCAGCGCAGCCTGCTCACCGAGCCGCCGGAGCCCGACCACGCGGAGATCGCGGTGCGCTACCTCCCGGCCGCCGAGGCCGCCCGCGTCGGCGGCGACTGGTACGACGCCTTCCTGCAGCCCGGTGGCGCCACGATGCTCGTCATCGGCGACGTCGTCGGCCACGACACCGAGGCGGCGGCGGCGATGGGGCAGCTGCGCGGCCTGCTGCGCGGCGTGGCGACCTACAGCGACGCCGGGCCGGTGGAGGTGCTGCGCGGGCTCGACGCCTCGATGACGACCCTGCAGATCACCACCCTCGCCACCGCCGCGGTCGCCCGGTTCGAGCAGACCCCAGACGAGCTGCGCCAGGGGATCACGCGGATGCGCTGGGCCAACGCCGGTCACCTGCCGCCGATGGTCATCGACGAGAAGGGCGCCGTCGCCGAGCTGGCGGAGTGGACCGGCGACCTGCTGCTCGGGGTCGACCCCGAGGTCCGCCGACGCGAGTCGGTCGCCACCCTTGCGCGCGGCTGCACGGTGCTGCTCTACACCGACGGGCTCGTGGAACGCCGCGACTCCGACCTCGACGAGGGCATCCTCCGGCTGCGGGAGGCCCTGGTGGACCTCGCCGACCGGCCGCTGCAGGAACTGCTGGACGAGCTCCTCGACCGCCTGGTGCACGGCCGCCCGGAGGACGACGTCGCGCTCGTCGCCGTCCGGCTGCACCCCCAGGACCGGCCGCGCCCTCCGGAGGCCGGGCCGACGAGCGTGCCGCCCACCGTGCCCCCGGACCCGGCGCTCACCTGACCGCCGCGCTTCAGCAGGCATAGGAAGCTATGCCTACGCGTTTGCCGCCACATCCGTAGGCATAGCTTCCTATGCCCGTGCTGCCGATCAGGCGCGGTCGCGTCGGACCTGGGCCTTGCGCCCCTTGATCATCGTGGCCCGCAGCGCCTGCACGACCTCGTCGGCCGCGGACTCGGGCACCTCGACCAGCGCGAACCGCTGGTGGATCTCGATCGACCCGACGTCCCGCCCGGTCAGGCCGGTCTCCCCGGTGATGGCGCCGACCAGGTCACCCGGACGGATCCCGGCGTCCCGCCCGACCCCGACGAAGAGCCGGGCGGCCGCGCCGCCCACCGACCGCGCCCGGGCCGGCGGCTTCCGGTCGCCACCCCGGCCGGCCGGCGCGCGGCCGCCGTCCCGCTCGGGACGGAAGGCGACCTGCGGGATCTCCTCGTCGTCGTCGACCGGGCCCGCCGCCTCGTGCGCCAGCTTCACCGCCGCCAGCGCGACCTCCATGAGGTCGAACTCGTCGGTGAGGGTCTCGACGACGACGCGGAACCGGTCCAGGTCGTCGGTCAGCAGGCTCTCCCGGAGCGCGCCCCGGGTGAGGTCGAGCCGCCGGGCCCGCAGATCGGCGACCGTGGGCACCTTCTCGACGGTGATCGGGGCGCCGGCGACCCGCTCGATCGTCTTCAGCATCCGGTGCTCGCGCGGCTCGGCGAGGGTGATCGCCACGCCCTCGCGGCCGGCGCGGCCCACCCGGCCGATGCGGTGCACGTACGACTCGGGCGCCGAGGGGACGTCGTAGTTCACGACGTGGGTGAGCTGCTCGATGTCCAGCCCCCGCGCGGCGACGTCGGTCGCCACCAGCAGGTCCGCCGTCCCGCCGCGGAGCCGGCCCATCACCCGGTCGCGCTGCTCCTGGCTCATCCCGCCGTGCAGCGCCTCGGCCCGGTAGCCGCGGCCGTTGAGGGTCTCGGTGAGCGAGTCCACCTCCTCGCGGGTGCGGCAGAAGACGATCGCCGCCGCCGGGGCCTCGACGTCCAGGATCCGGCCCAGCGCGGCGGGCTTGGCGCCGCGGGGCACCACGTAGGCGGTCTGCCGGACCCGCGGGGCCTCCCCCGCGGCCGCCTGCTCCTTGGCGATGGTGATGCGCACCGGGTCGCTGAGGTGCCGGCGGGCCAGCGCGTCGAGCCGGCGCGGCATCGTGGCCGAGAACAGCACGGTCTGCCGCTGCTCCGGGGTCTCCTCGAGGATCGCCTCCAGGTCCTCGGCGAAGCCCATGTCGAGCATCTCGTCGGCCTCGTCGAGCACGACGGTGGTGATCTCCCCCAGGTGCAGCGCGCCGCGGTTGAGCAGGTCCAGGGCGCGGCCGGGGGTGGCGACGACGACGTCCACGCCGGACTCCAGCGAGCGCAGCTGCCGCACGATCGGGGCGCCGCCGTACACGGGCAGGACGCGGGCGCCGAGCTCGCGGCCGTAGCGGTGGAACGCCTCCGACACCTGCACGGCCAGCTCGCGGGTGGGCACGAGCACGAGCGCGACCGGGGCGCGGTCGGTGCGGTGCGCGGGCAGCCGCTGCAGCACCGGGAGCGAGAAGGCGGCGGTCTTCCCGGTCCCGGTCGCGGCCTGGCCCAGCAGGTCACGGCCCTCGGCCAGCGGCGGGATCGCCTCCTGCTGGATCGGGGTGGGCTCCTCGTAGCCGAGGGTGGCGAGCGCCTTCAGCAGCTCCGGGCGCAGGCCCAGCTCCTCGAAGGTGGCGCCGTCGCTGGTGGCTCGTTCGTCGGTCATCACCGAGCATCGTTCCCCGGCCGCAGCCGTCGCACGCACCCGGGCTTCTGGCAGGCTGCACGGGTGACCGCCGACGACGACCTCTGCAGCCGCCCGGCGACCGAGCTCGCGGCGCTCGTGCGCGCCCGCGAGGTGTCGGCCCGGGAGCTGCTCGACGCGCACCTGGCACGGATCGAACGGGTGAATCCGCAGGTGAACGCGATCGTGACCCTCGACGCCGACGGAGCGCGGGCGGCCGCCGACGCCGCCGACGCCGCGCAGGCGGCCGGGGAGCCGCTGGGCCCGCTGCACGGCCTGCCGGTCGCGCACAAGGACACCCACGCCACCGGCGGCATGCGGACGACGTGGGGCTCGCCGGTGCACACCGACACCGTGCCGGCGGCCGACGAGCTGGTGGTGGCGCGGCTGGTGGGCGCGGGCGCCGTCCGCGTGGGGAAGACCAACGTGCCGGAGTTCGCGGCCGGCTCCCACACGTTCAACCCGGTGTTCGGGGTGACGCACAACCCCTACCGGCACGGTCTCTCCGCGGGCGGCTCCAGCGGCGGGGCCGCTGCGGCGCTGGCGGCCGGGCTGGTGCCGCTGGCCGAGGGCAGCGACATGGGGGGCTCGCTGCGCAACCCCGCGGCGTTCTGCAACGTCGTCGGGCTGCGGCCGACGCCCGGGCGGGTACCCACCTGGCCCGCGCCGATGGCCTGGTCCCAGCTGTCCGTGCAGGGGCCCATGGGGCGGACGGTCGCCGACGTGGCGCTGCAGCTGTCGGTGCTCGCGGGGCCCGACCCCCGGGTGCCGATCGCGCTCGACGACGACCCGGCGGGCTTCCGCGCCCCGCTCCCCGACCGGCTCGACGGGCTCCGGGTGGCCTGGGCGCCGGACCTCGGTGGTCAGGTGACCGTGGATCCGGCGATCACCGCCGTGCTGGCGCCGTCGGTCGCGGTGTTCGAGTCCCTCGGCGCGTCCGTGGAGGAGGCCTGCCCCGACCTCTCCGGTGCCGACGACGTGTTCGGCACGCTGCGCGCGTGGCTCTTCGATGCGGCGTTCGGCGACCTCGCCCGGCGCCGCCCGGACGAGGTCAAGGAGTCGATCCGCTGGAACGCGGAGATGGGCGCGCGGCTCACCGGCGCCGACCTGGCCCGGGCCGAGCAGCTGCACACGACGCTGTACGAGCGGATGGTCGAGTTCTTCGGCCGTTACGACGTCCTCGTGGCGCCGACGACGCAGGTGCTGCCGTTCCCGGTGGAGATCGAGTACCCGACCGAGATCGCCGGGGTGGCGCAGGAGAACTACCTGGAGTGGATGCGCTCCTGCACCGTCGTCTCGGCGACCGGCTGCCCGGCGCTCTCGGTCCCCGGGGGGTTCACCCCCGACGGGCTGCCGGTCGGGCTGCAGGTCGTCGGCGCGCCGCGGGCCGACCGCCGGCTGCTCGAGGTCGGGCACGCCTTCGAGCAGGCCACCGGCTTCGGCCGCCGTCGCCCCGCCCTCTGACGCGGTCTACGGTTCTCTAGCGACAGCGGTAGAGAACGCGATATCCGCCGAGAGGTCCTGGCTGATCATCCGGGGACGGGGCCGTCGGAGCCGGCGGGGTACTCCCCCAGCGGCACCTCGCCGGCCTGCCACGCGGCCAGGATCGGCTCGACGATCCGCCAGGACTCCTCCGCCTCGACGTCGCTGATCGACAGCGCCGCGTCTCCGGCCAGCATCTCGCGCAGCAGCAGCCCGTAGGCCGACAGCCCGGCCGGGGGCAGGGCGATGTCCAGCGTCCGCCGCTCGAGGTCGAAGGGGTCACCGGCGCCGTTGAGGTTGACCTCCAGCTCGATGCCGTCGGGGTCCAGGCGGAGCCGGAGCACGTCGGGCTGCGGCTCCTCGTCGGTGAAGGCCAGGTGCGGCACGGGCTTGAACCGGATCACGATCTCCCGCCGGCCGGCCCGCAGAGCCTTGCCGGTCCGCAGCCGGAACGGGACCCCGGCCCAGCGCCAGTTGTCCACGGTCACCGTGAACTCGGCGTAGGTCTCGGTCTCCCGGGCCGGGTCCACGCCCTCCTCGGCGGCGTAGTCGGGCAGCTCCCGCTCCCCGACGGTGCCGGCCGTGTAGCGGGCCCGGACGGAGTCCCCGGCCATGTCGACCGGCGGCCGGACGGCGCGTAGCACGTCGCCCTTGCGGGCCGAGAGCCCCGCGGCGTCGACGGTCAGCGGTGGCTCCATCGCCACCAGCGCGAGCAGCTGGAGCAGGTGGTTCTGGAGCATGTCGCGCAGCGCGCCGGCGGTGTCGTAGTAGCCCGCCCGCCCTTCGAGCCCCAGCGTCTCGTCGAAGACGATCTCCACCTGCTCGATGTGCCCGGCGTTCCACACCGGCTCGAACAACCGGTTGGCGAAGCGCAGGCCCAGGACGTTGAGCACCGTCTGCTTGGCCAGGAAGTGGTCGATGCGGAACACCGCGTCCTCGGGCGCCAGCCGGTGGAGGATGCGGTTGAGCTCGGCCGCGTCGGCCCGGTCGCGGCCGAACGGCTTCTCGACGGCGAGGATCCCGCCCTCGGGCAGCCCGACCTCGGCCAGGGCCTCCAGGGTCGGCCGGAAGACGGTGTTGGGCAGGGCCAGGTAGACCACCGGCACGTCGCCGGCCCGGTCCAGCGCCCGGCGCAGGTCCGCGGCCTCGGTGACGTCGCCGCGGAGGAAGCCCAGCCGACCGATGACCCGGTCGCGGGTGGCCTCGGGCACGTGCGGCGCGTGGTCGGCCAGCCGGTGGCGTGCCCAGTCCTGGTACTCCTGGTCGCTCCAGTCGTGCCGGCTGACCGCGAGGACGTCGACGTCCTCGTCGAGCACGCCGGCCTCGAACAGCTCGGCCAGCCCTGGGAGCAGCAGCCGGCCGGTGAGGTCACCGGTCCCCCCGAGGACGACGAACGACCGCTTCATGCCCGCTCCTTCCGCGTCCGGGCCACCTCGGCCGCGCGGCCGAGGTTCCACCCGCTGGTGATCACGCCGACGTGACTGAACGCCTGCGGGAAGTTCCCGAGGAAGGCCCCGGTCGATGGGTCGATCTCCTCGGCCAGCAGCCCCACCTCGTTGGCACGCCCGCACAGCGAGTCGTAGAGGTCGTGCGCCTCCTCCAGGCGGCCCTGCCCGGCCAGGTTGTCGACCAGCCAGAAGCTGCAGAGGACGAACGCCCCCTCCCCGCCGGGCAGCCCGTCGGGCGACTGGTCGTGCAGGTATCGGTACAGCAGCCCGTCACCGGCGTCCAGGCGACGGCGGACCGCCTCGGTCGTCGCCACCATGCGCGGGTCGTCAGCGGCGATCACCCGACGCAGCGGGAGGGTGAGCAGCGAGCCGTCCAGCCCTCCGCGATCGCCCTGCCCCTCGGGGGTCAGCTGCTCGGTGAAGGTCTCCCGCTCCGGGTCCCAGGCCTGCTCGAGCAGGGTCCGCCGGATCGCGTCGGCCTCCTGCTGCCACCGTTCCCGCGGATGCGGCAGGCCGCACTGGTCGGCGATCCGGCGGGCGCGGTCGACGGCGACGTGGCACAGCGCCACCGAGTAGGTGAAGGGGCGGCCCGCGTCCCGGATCTCCCAGATCCCGTTGTCCGGCGTCCGCCAGTTGGCGATCGCCTGCTCGGTGAGCTCGCACAGCGCCCCCCAGAGGGGCTGGTCCACCTCTCCCCCGGACCGCACCCACTGGTAGGCGACGTCCAGCAGTTCGCCGTAGACGTCGTGCTGCACCTGGCGGGCCGCACGGTTCCCCCACCGGACCGGGCCCGAGCCGCGGTACCCCGACAGCGCGAGGTCCTCCCACTCCAGGCCCGGGCGCCGGCCGTCGAGGGTGTAGACGATGCTGGTCCGTTCGTCCCGCTCGACGTTGCGCAGCGTCCAGGCCAGGAACGAGTCGGCCTCGGCGTGCATCCCGATCCGGCGCAGCGCGTAGGTGGTGAACGCCGCGTCCCGGACCCAGGTGTACCGGTAGTCCCAGTTCCGGACACCGCCGATCTCCTCGGGGAGCGAGGACGTCGCCGCCGCCATGATCGCCCCGGTGGAGGCGTGGTCGAGGAGCTTGAGCGTGAGCGCGGAACGGCGCACCAGCGCGCGCTGCGGTCCGTCGTACGAGATGCACCCGATCCAGTTCCGCCATGCGGCGGCGGTCTGGTCGACCAGCCGCTGGGGGTCGGTCCGGGACCAGGTGTGCGTCTGGCCCGACCAGTGCAGGGTGCAGGTCAGCCGCTCGCCCTCGCGCAGCCGGACCCGGGTGGTCAGCGCGCCGTCCCGGCTCATGGCCAGCTCGTGCGAGCACCACAGGCTCAGATCCATCTCCGGGTGCGCGGGCCAGAGGAGGCGCCAGACGCCGAGCTCGCGGCGCACCAGCACGCCGTCCATCGGCGCCAGCCGGACCGTGACCTCGACGGTCCCGGACACCACCGTCGCCATCCGCAGCAGCTCTCCCCGGCCGGGGGGCACCTGCTCGGCGAGGTCCGACCCCGAGCGCAGGGTCATGCAGTCGGTCAGCTCGAGCCGGCCGTCCGGGCCCTCCAGCTCGGTGACCAGCACGCCGGTGTCCTCGAGGTAGCGCTGGGCGGAGGCCTGCAGCCCCACCGGAGTCACGTGGAACCCGCCGCCGCGCTCCGCGTCGAGCAGCCCGGCGAGCAACGGGCGGCTGTCGAAGTCGGGCAGGCAGAGCCACGGGATCGCTCCGTCCCGCCCCACGAGGGCGCAGGTCGCCCCGTCGCCGATCAGGCCGTGGTCCTCGATGGGCAGGTAGCCGTCGGTACGGGAGATGGGGCGCAGCTGCACGGGTCGGGTCCTCGGATCGGGGGCGGGTCCCCCCGGGGCTGCCCGTACGCGTCGGCGGCCAACCCTCCCCCGGCGACTCGCGGCCTCTATCGCTTTCTAGCGCATGAGCTAGAGAGCCCGATAACCGCCCAGATGCGCCACGACGCCGCAGCTCCCGGGGGCTACTTCTCCCCGGGGCGGGGGAGGCGGCGGGCCTGGCGGCGGCGGCGCAGCCCGCGCAGCGTCCGGACGGCGACCAGCAGCTCGGCCAGCTCCTGCCGGTCACCGGAGGTGATGTCGGCGAGCTGGGCGGCCGCCCGGTGCTGCGCGGTGTCCCAGCCCTCTTCCCAGCGGGCCACGAGTGCGTCCGGCGGGTCGGCGTCGGAGGCGCGCAGGGTCAGCACGTCCTCGGTCAGCGACGACTGCTCCATGCCGAGGTCGTCGCGCAGCGAGGCACGGGCCATCGCGGGCCACCGCCGGTCGCGCGGCAGCGCGATCACCAGCTCGCGCAGCGCCACCAGACCCAGCCGCTCGGCCAGCCGCTGCTGGACCTGCCCGGCCAGCGCCACGGGCGCCCCGGTCCGCTCGGCGACCACCGCCAGGTCGAGCGCCGCCGGGAGCAGGCCGGCGGCCGCCACCTGGGCGGCCAGGTCCGCCGGCACGCCGGCCTCCTGCAGCCGCGCGGCCCGGGCGGCGTAGGCCTCCGCCTCGCTGCCCAGCAGCCAGCCGGGCAGGCCGGCCTGCACCTCGGCCACCGAGCCGGCGAACCGGGCGGTCACCTCGGCCAGCGGGAGCGGGGTGTCGGCCGTGAGGTCGGGCTGGCGCAACAGCCAGCGGGTGGCGCGCTCGGCCAGCCGGGTGGCCTCGGTGCGCACCTCCACCTGGACGGCGGCGGCGACCTGGTTGTCCAACGGCCGCATCGCGTCCCACATGCGGTCGATCCCGAACACCGACCGCGCCACCACGTGCGCGCGCACCACGGTGGTCAGGGGCAGCCCGGTCTCCTCGACCAGCCGGAACAGCCCGGTGACGCCGGCGACGTTCACCGCCCGGTTCGTCAGGACCGTCGCGATGATCTCCCGGCGCAGCGGGTGGCCGGCGACCGCGCCGGGGAACCGGCGGCGCAACGGGGCCGGGAAGTAGTCGACCAGCAGCTCCTCGAGGGCCGGGTCGTCAGGCAGCGGGGAGGCCACCACCGCATCCCCGGCCTGCAGCTTGGCGTAGGCGAGCAGCACCGACAGCTCCGGGCCGGTCAGCGCGTGACCGTCGCGGCGTCGTTCCGCCAGCGCGCGGGCGTCGGGCAGCGCCTCCACGCTGCGCAGCAGCCGGCCCGAGCGCTCCAGGGCCCGGATGAACCGCTCGTGGGAGTCCATCAGGCTGCGCGCCGAGGCGGTCTCGGTGGCGAGGGTGGCATTCTGCGCGTGGTTGTCGGTGAGCACGGCGGCCGCGACGTCGTCGGTCATCTCGCCGAGCAGCGCCGCGCGGCCCTCGGCGTCGATCCGCCCCTCGTCGACCACGCGGTTGAGCGCGACCTTGATGTTCACCTCGTGGTCGGAGGTGTCCACACCGGCGGAGTTGTCGATGGCGTCGTTGTTCACCCGGCCGCCGGCCAGGGCGTACTCGACCCGGCCACGCTGGGTGAGCCCGAGATTGCCGCCCTCGGCCACGACCCTGACCCGGAGCCGGCCGCCGTCCACCCGCACCGCGTCGTTGGCCTTGTCCCCGACCTCCAGGTGGCTCTCGGTCGCGGCCTTCACGTAGGTGCCGATCCCGCCGTTGAACAGCAGGTCGACCGGCGCGAGCAGCACCGCGCGGATCAGCTCGACGGGGCTCAGCGACCCCACCCCGGCGGGCAGGCCGAGCGCGACGCGCATCTCCTCGCTGACCGGGATCGACTTGGCGGTCCGCGGCCAGACGCCGCCCCCGGCGCTGATCAGCGCGGGGTCGTAGTCGGCCCACGAGGAACGCGGCAGGTGGAACAGCCGCCGCCGCTCGGCGAACGACGTCGCCGCGTCGGGGCTGGGGTCGACGAAGACGTGCCGGTGGTCGAAGGCGGCCACCAGCCGGATGTGCTCCGACAGGAGCATCCCGTTGCCGAACACGTCGCCGGACATGTCGCCGACGCCGACGACGGTGAAGTCGTCGCGCTGCACGTCGAGGCTCAGCTCGCGGAAGTGCCGGGTCACCGACTCCCAGGCGCCGCGGGCGGTGATGCCCATGGCCTTGTGGTCGTAGCCGACCGAGCCGCCCGAGGCGAACGCGTCGCCCAGCCAGTACCCGCGTTCGAGCGCCACGGCGTTGGCCAGGTCGGAGAACGTCGCCGTCCCCTTGTCGGCGGCGACGACGAGGTAGCTGTCGTCGCCGTCGTGCCGGACCACCTTCTCCGGCGGCACGACCCGCCCGTCCACCAGGTTGTCGGTGAGCGTGAGCAGCGCGCCGATGAAGAGCTTGTAGCAGGCCTGGCCCTCGGCGAGGATCTCCTCCCGCGAGGCCGCGCCGCCGTCGGCTCCCGTCGGCGGCTTCTTGACGACGAAACCGCCCTTGGCGCCGGTGGGCACGATGACGGTGTTCTTCACCATCTGCGCCTTGACCAGGCCGAGCACCTCGGTGCGGAGGTCCTCGTGGCGGTCGGACCAGCGCAGCCCGCCGCGGGCGACCTTGCCGAACCGCAGGTGCACCCCGGTGACGCGCGGCGAGCTGACCCACACCTCGTGGGCCGGCCGGGGCTCCGGGAGGTCGGGCACCACCGCCGGGTCGAGCTTGAGCGCCAGCGGGCCGCCGGCGTAGTAGGTGGTGCGCTGGGTCGCGATCACCGCGGCCAGCAGCGAGCTGAGCACCCGGTCGGCGTCGAGGGAGGCGACCTCGCCGATGGCGCGGCGCAGCGCCTCGACCAGGTCCGTCTGCCGGCCCTCGCGCCCGTTGACCCGCCCGGGCGAGAAGCGGGTCTCGAACAGCGCCACCAGCCGGGCGACGACGCCGGGATGGGCGGCGAGCGTGCGCTCGACGTAGGACTGGCTGAACGGCAGCCCGGCCTGGCGCAGCCACTGCACGTAGGCCCGCACCACCGTCACCTGCCGCCAGGTGAGCCCGGCGAGCAGGACCAGCGCCCCGAGGCCGTCGTCCTCGGCCTGCCCGCGCCACACCGCGGCGACGGCGTCGGTGAACCGCTCGGGCAGCGAGCGCAGCAGCGGCAGGTCGACCGGGGGGACGGCGACGCCGAAGTCGTAGATCCAGGTTGGCGGCGCGCCGATCCGGTCGATCTCGTAGGGCCGCTCGTCGACGACGTCGACACCCATGTTCTGCAGCACCGGGAGGATGTCGGACAGCAGCAGCCGCTCCCCCACGCGGTACACCGTCAGCCGGCGGTCACCGGGAGCCGCGCCGGCCGGCGTCCACAGCCGCAGCGCCAGGTCACCGGCGGCCAGGCCGTCCAGGCGGGCGAGGTCCTCGACGGCCCGCTCGGCCGGGAAGTCCTCCTGGTAGGCGGCCGGGAAGGCGTCGGCGACGCGGGCGAAGATCCGCTCGGCGTCCGCGCCGAACCGGCCGGCCAGCGCGTCGGACAGGTCGTCGGTCCAGCTGCGGGCGGCCGCCGCGAGCTCGGCCTGCAGCGCGTCGACGTCGACGTCCACGTGCTGGCGCGCCCCCTGCCGGCCCACCGGACGGCGGACGACGAAGTGCAGCCTGGCCAGCACGGACTCGGTGGAGCGCGCGGTGAACTCGATGCTGGTGCCACCGAGGCGCTCGAGCAGCAGGTGCTGCATCGCCGTGCGGACGGCGGTGGTGTAGCGGTCCCGGGGCAGGTAGACCAGCGCCGACCAGAACCGCCCGGTCGGGTCCTGCCGCAGGAACAGCCGGGTCTGCCGGCGCTCCTGCAGGTGCAGCACGGCCATCGCCACGGGGAGCAGCCGCTCGGCCCCGACCTGCATCAGCTCGTCGCGGGGATAGGTCTCCAGGACGTCGAGCAGCTGCTTGCCGGTGTGGCTGTCCGCGGGGACGCCGGAGCGCTCGATCACCTCGGCGACCCGGCGGCGCACGAGCGGGACGTCGAGCACGCTGGTGCCGTAGGCGGTGGACGGGAACAGCCCGACGAAGCGGCGCCGCCGGGTCACGCCGCCGCTGCGCGGGACGGTCACGGCGACCAGGTCCAGCCACGCCCGGCGATGCACCGTCGAACGGGTGTCGGCCTTCGTGACGGTGAGCCGGTGCCGCCCCGTGACCCCGGCGGCCTCGGGCGGGGCGGTCGCGGAGCGGGCCACGTCGGTGTCGCTGCGGAGCACGCCGAGGCCCGTGCCCGGCACCGGACGGGCGACGCTCTCCCCCTCGTCGGGGACCACCTCCACGTCGCGGGCGCCGAGGAGCACGAAGTTGCCGTCGGCCAGCCAGCGCAGCAGGGCCGCCGCCTCGGCGGGGTCGTCCGCGGGGTCGTCCGCGGGGTCGTCGACCGGGACCGGCGCGGTCCCGCCGCCGGCGAGCACGTCGAGCTCGGCGGCGAGGTCGACCATGCGGGCGCGCATCCGGGCGCCGTCCTCGTGGACGGCCCGCACGTCGTCCAGGACGGTGCGCAGGCCGGTCACCAGGTCGCCGGCGGACTCGCCGTCGAGGGGCCCGTCGAGGACGACGGCCATCCAGGACTCGGTGACGGCGTCGCTACCGCAGGAGGCGGCGTCCCCGCTGTCGCAGAAGGTGATGATCCGGCCGCTCACGTCGCGGCGGACGACGAGCACCGGGTGGACCACGTGCTCGAGGGCGAAGCCCTGCCGGACCACCTCGGCGGTGACCGAGTCGACCAGGTACGGCATGTCGTCGGTAACCAGCCGGACGACGGTGCGGCCGGCCCGCCTGCCGCCGGGGAGCGGCTGCAGGTCGACGGTCGCCGCGCCGGGCGGGCGGACCTCGGCCAGCGCGAGGTGGCCGAGGGCGAGCGCCGCGAGATCGGCCGCGTCGGTGTCGAGGACCTCCTCGGACGGCTCGCTCCAGTAGTAGCGCCGGAGGAACGCCGGCAGGTCGTCGGCCGTGCAGCCCGGCGGCAGCGCGGCCTCCCCGCGCTCGGCCGCGGCCGCGGCGGTGCGCGCCGCCCGGCGCAGGAGCTGCTTCTTCTCGTCGCGGCCGGCCTCGAGGGCGGCCAGATCGGTGCGGGATCCGCCCGCGGGACCGTCGTGCACCGGAGCGTCCGGGACGACTCCGGTGTCACTCGCCATGTCAGGCCACGCTACTGCTCTGCGAGACGCTCGTCACGGCGACGCGGGTGCCGGGGTGCGGCTCAGACCTTCTCGGTGATCTGGTCGGCCGCCCAGCCGCCGATGGCCAGGAGCAGTCCGCCGAGGACCGCCGTGGCGAAGCCGTCGACGGTGAGCCGGTCGGTGAGCGCCGCGGTGAGGCCGAGCAGGGCCGCGTTGATCACCAGGAGGAACAGCCCGAGGGTCAGCAGCACGAACGGCAGCGCCAGCAGGCGCAGGATCGGCCCGACGACCGCGTTGATCAGCGCGAAGACCAGCGCGATCCACAGGAAGGTGCCGACCGCGCCCAGCGGGGCGTCGGGGTTGCCCTCGACGTCGACGCCGTCGAGCGCGAGGGTGACCAGGTAGAAGACACCGGCCATCAGGACGACCTTGAACAGGAACCCGAGCACGGCCCCACGCTAACGCCCAAGATCGCAGGTGGGCCGTATTCACCGGTCTAGCGGTCTCTGGCGTCGGAGCTAGACGCGGGCAGACGGGCCTCGACTTCCGCGGGTGCCGACACGCGCTAGAGCGTTCTACCGATCTCTAGTGCCCGGCGCTAGAGGACCCCATACGGTGGTCGACATGGATCCCGTCCGGAACCCGTACGCCCCCGGCGCCGGACAGCGCCCGCCCGAGCTGGCCGGGCGCGACGGCGAGCTCGGGGCCTTCGACGTCGTGCTGGAGCGGATCGCCCGCGGCCGTCCCGAGCGCTCGCTCGTGCTCACCGGGCTGCGCGGCGTCGGCAAGACGGTGCTGCTCAACCAGCTGCGGTCCGCGGCCATCGCCCGCGGGTGGGGCACGGGCAAGATCGAGGCGCGCCCCGAGCAGTCGCTGCGCCGCCCGGTCTCCTCCGCGCTGCACATGGCGCTGCGCGAACTGGGCCCCCGGCACGGCGACCAGGAGTCGATCGCCGAGGTGCTCGGCGTCCTGAAGGCCTTCGCGCAGCGGGTCAACCCGGCCGACGCGAAGGTCCGCGACCGCTGGCAGCCCGGCATCGACGTGCCGCCCGCCACCGGCCGGGCCGACTCCGGCGACATGGAGATCGACCTGGTCGAGCTGCTCAGCGA
Source organism: Blastococcus sp. HT6-4 (assembly GCF_039679125.1). Classification (NCBI taxonomy): domain Bacteria; kingdom Bacillati; phylum Actinomycetota; class Actinomycetes; order Geodermatophilales; family Geodermatophilaceae; genus Blastococcus; species Blastococcus montanus. Next base: position 4,198,942 of record NZ_CP155551.1, read on the forward strand.
CGCCGCGGGGGTGGCGGCGGACATCGGCAGCGGCATCGCCCTGTTCATCGACGAGATGCAGGACGTGCAGCCCGACGACGTCTCGGCCATCTGCGCCGCCTGCCACGAGCTCTCCCAGCAGGGAGCGCCGCTGATCGTCGTCGGCGCCGGGCTCCCCCACCTGCCGGCCGTCCTGTCGGCGTCCAAGAGCTACTCCGAGCGGCTGTTCCGGTACCTGCGCATCGACCGGCTCGACCGCGAGGCGGCCGACCGGGCACTCCTGGCCCCGGCCGAGCGGGAGGACGTCGAGTTCGAGCCGGCCGCGCTCGACGCGCTCTACGCGGCCGCCGACGGCTACCCGTACTTCGTCCAGGCCTACGGCAAGGTCACCTGGGACGTCGCGGCCTCCTCCCCCATCACCGCCGCCGACGTCGCCATGGCGGCCCCGGTCGCGGAGGCGGAGCTCGCGGTGGGCTTCTTCGGGTCGCGGTACGACCGGGCCACCCCGGCCGAGCGCGAGTACATGCACGCCATGGCCGAGCTGGGCGGGGACGCCGGGGCGGCCGTGGCCACGTCGGAGGTCGCCGTCTCCCTGGGGCGCAAACCAGCGTCACTGTCCCCCGCGCGCGACTCGCTGATCAAGAAGGGGCTGGTCTACTCGGCCGAGCGCGGTCAGATCGCGTTCACCGTGCCGCACTTCGGCCGCTACCTGCTCCGCCACCCCGACTAGCACCGGCTGCGCCGGGCGTCCTTGACGAACACGATCCCGTCGGTGCCGGCCACGTAGGCCGGATCGAGCGGGGCGTAACCGAACCAGGGCGACACGCGGGCAGCGGGCGTTCCGTCGGCGAGGACCGCGGCCAGTCGGCGGGCGTCGACGACGCACCGGTCCTCCGGCAGCGCGTACAGCAGCCCTTCGACGGTGTCGGGCGGAGGAGCGGCCACTCCCCGGTGGACGATCGTGCCGAGGGCCGTGGCCATGAAGGCGTACCCCTCGCCCAACCGGACGCCGACGATCGCGCCGGCGCTCCACCACTCCACCGGCATCCCACCCATCCGCATCGTGCTCCGGTCCCGCTGGAGGTGGCTGTTGTGGGCGTGCACCAGCGTCGGACCCCGTTCGGCGAGGGCGAGCAGGTTGGCGGCCATCATCGAGTCCCGCACGCCGAGCAGCCGCGCCATGCGGCCGGGTGAGGCGTCGGCCATCCCGAAGTGGTACCGCAGCAGGCCGGTGGCGGTGCGCCCGTACAGGCGTGCCCGGTGCCAGTCCTCCGGGGAGGACGCCGCGATCAGCTGCGGCGCCTGCGCGTCGAGCGCGGCTCCCAGCTCGTCGGCGAGCAGCCGCAGCTGCGTGGCGTCGGGCGTGCGCCCGACCGACCGGGACGGATCCATCATCGCGCCGGGGTCGGTCCACCGGTCGTCGGCGCCGAGCAGGCGGTCGAGCACCTGCTCGGTGCAGGGCAGCAGGTCGGCATCCACCCAGGCGGCGAGGTAGGCGTGGAGCCCGGTGAGGGCCTGCCGCGGGCTCGCGGCGCCGGTGATCTCCAGCGGGCCGTCGAACCCGGCGAAGCGCACCCGCTCGGACTCCGGCCGGCCGTCGTTGTACGCACGCATCCAGCGCACTAGCTCCCGATTGGCCTCGAAGGCGCCCCACTCGTGGCTGAAGCCGTGCGCCATCACCTCGTCGAGGCTCCCGGCGCCCGAGTTGACGTGGTCGTCCACGACCACGCCCATCAGGCAGTCGCTCTCGAGGGCGATCGTCCGGTAGCCCTCCCGCTCGACGAGCTGCCGGAAGAGGTCGTTCCGCAGCTCCAGCAGATCCTCCTCGCCGTGGGTCGGCTCGCCCAGGGCGAGCAGCCGCGGCCTGACCGGGAGCAGTGCCATGACGGCGGCGGCGTCGACGGCGCGGACGGACTGGGCGATGCCGGTATTCATGACCTCGACGGTATCGTTGAAGGAACGGTGGAGACTTAGCCTCGGGATGGGCCGGATCTTGCTGCGAAAGCCCCAAAGAGGTGTGCGGCTCAGGCCGGTCGATCTGGCGCGTGCGCACGGGCTGTCCACCCAGGCCATCCGCAACTACGAGGCGGCCGGAGTCCTCCCGGCGGCCGAACGCACCCCGTCCGGGTACCGCGCCTACACACCGCTGCACGCCCACGCCCTGCGGGCCTTCCTCGCCCTCGTGGCCGGGCACGGGCACCGGACCGCCACGGCGATCATGCGGGCGGTCGACGAGAACGCGACCGACGAGGCGCTCCGGCTCGTCGACGAGAGCCATGCGCAGCTCGTCGAGGACCGCCGCACCCTCCGGGACGTCGACGCCGCCGTCCGTGGCCTCGAACCGGTCCCCCCGGGACGGGGCGACGTGTTCGTCGGCCCCCTCGCGCGACGGCTGGGCATCCGCCCGGCCACGCTGCGCACCTGGGAACGCGCCGGCCTGATCGAGCCTCGCCGTGATCCGCGGACGGGCTACCGGGTCTACAGCCCTGCCGACGTGCGCGACGCCCTCCTGGTCCACCAGCTCAGGCGCGGTGGCTACCTGCTGGACCAGATCGCCCCGCTCATCAGCCAGGTCCGCTCCGCCGGAGGCGTCGCGCCGCTGGAGTCCATGCTGGCCGACTGGCGGGCCCGCCTGTCGGCCAGGAGCCGCGCCATGCTCCGCGGGGCCGCAGCGCTGGAGGCCTACCTCGGCCACCGCCCGTCCCCGCCCGAGGAGGAGCCGGCCGCAGGCACGGCGCGACGTCCGGCCGCGACCTAGGAGATCGCGGCCGGCGGCGGGGCCATCGGGCCGGCCTCGGCCGGCCGGGGCCGGTCCATCGCGTGGGCGCGGACCGCCAGGACGGCGACGTCGTCCTCGACGTCCTCCTCCAGCATCTCCTCGAGCAGCCGGTCGCACAGCTCGGCCAGGGGCAGCCCCGCCGAGCGCTCCAGCAGGGCGCGCACCCGGGCCCGCCCGTCGTCCAGCGGGATCCCCCGCCGCTCGAACAGGCCGTCGGTGAACAGCAGGAGCGTGCTGCCGTCGGGCATGGCCGCCTCGCCGCCGGCCAGCCGCCCCACCCAGCCGGTGCCCAGGGGCGGGCCGACCGGCACCGTCAGGTCGCGGACCTCGCCGCCGGCCAGCAGGAGCATCGGGTCGGGATGGCCGGCCGACGCCCAGTGCAGGCGCCGGAGGCCGGCCGCGCGGTCGGCGTCGCCCTGCTCCACCCGGCAGACCAGCGCCGTGGCCATGGCGGGGACGGCGAGCCCCACGAGGGCCTGGTCGACCCGGCGGAGCAGGCCACCGGGCTCCTCCAGCCGGTCGAAGGCGATCGCCCGCACGAGGGTCTTGATCTGGCCCATCGCGGCCGCGGCCGCCACGTCGTGGCCCATCACGTCCCCGATGACCAGGACCGTGTCCCCGTCGGGCTGGAGGAACGCGTCGTACCAGTCGCCACCGATCGAGACGCCGCGGGTCGCCGGCCGGTACCGCACGGCCAGCTCGAGGTGGTCCGGCTGCACCGGCGGGGACAGCAGGCTCAGCTGGAGCCGCTCCGCCACCTGCTGGTTGAGCGCGAGCAGCCGGGCGTTGTCGAGGGCCAGTGCCGCCCGGCGGGAGGCGATCTCGGCGGTGCGCAGTTCGATGGCCGTGTGCGCCCCCCGCTCGGGCCCGTTGACCAGCGTGAGCGCGCCGAAGACCTCGCCGCGCGCGACCAGCGGGAACGCCGCGACCGCCACCGGGCGCAGCGGCTCGAGGGCCGCCCGGCTGCGCGGGTCGGCGATCATCGTCTCGAAGTGGCGGGCGGTCAGCTCGGGGATGACGACCGGCGTCGCGCTGCGCAGCGCGGTGGGCACCGGCGCGGTCGCCCGGTTGGAGGCGACCCGCGCGTCGGCGTAGCGGTGCATCGCCTCGACCAGGGCGGGATCGCGGTGCGCCCGGCCGACGTCGCGCCGGGTGCCGTCGGCGTCGACCACGCTCACCAGGCACCAGTCGGCCAGCTGCGGCACGACGCGGGCGGCGAACCGGGCGGCGGCCTCGTCGATGTCCGGCGTGGAGGTCATGGCCTGGCTGATGTCCCCGAGGAGCATCAGGTGCCGGCCGGACTCCTCGGCCTCCTGCCCGGCGCGCGCCGCCTCCGCGGCGGCCTACTCGCGGGCCGCCACGGCCGAGGCCCACTCCTCCTCGTTCCGCCGCCGGACGGTCACGTCGTCGTAGGTCACCACCAGCCCGGCGTCGGTGAGGAACGCGTCGGCCCGGAACCACGTGTCCAGCGGGGCGAACCACGCCTCCGTGCTCCCCGACTCCCCGGTGGCGCGCACGCGCCGGTAGAGCTCGTCGAAGGGGCCGCCGACCGCCTCGGGGAACTCGGCCCAGATGTCCCGGCCGAGCAGCTGCGGGACGGTGCGGGCCAGCACGCGGGCGCCGGCCGGGTTCACGTAGCGGAACCGCCAGTCACCGTCCAGGACGAAAAGCGGCCGCTCCATGCCCTCCACCGCCCGGAGGAGCAGGCGCCCCGAGGGGCGTGCGGCGTCGTCCAGGGTCATCCCCCGCAGTGCTCCGTCCCGCCGCACGGTCGGCAGCATGAGGTCCCAGCCTGACGGGTCGGCCGTGTGAAATCAATCCGCGGGCAACCCATCTCGCCGGCCCGGACGGGGCGCCGGGGCGGGGCCACGGCCGGCGGCGCCCGTCGGGCGGGAACCGGTTTCCGCGCCCGGACGGGGTTGACCCGGCGCCGCACGGGGCACCCCATGCCCGTCGGACAGGGACTCGAGGGGGAGAGCATGGGGCGACTCGCGTGGCCGGTGCGCCCGCTGCCCGACGGACGGGGCGAGGTCTGGCGGTGGCGGCTCGCCGCACTGGCCGAGCTGCCCTCCGCCCGGGCGGCGCTGCGCAGCCGGCTCCGGGACATCGGCCTCCCGCACGACCAGGACGACCCGTCCAGCGAGCAACTCGTGCTGGCCTTCGACGAGCTCGCCTCGAACGCGCTGCGGCACGGCGAGTCGCCGGTGGTGGCGACGGTCGTGCCGGGGAGCGGCGGATGGCTGCTCGACGTGAGCGACCGGGCACCCGAGTCGATGCCGGCGCCGGTCGTCGACCGGGATCCGGCCCAGGGCGGCATGGGCCTGCAACTGGTGGCCCGGCTCTCGGTGGCCCACGGCTGGTACGTCGACGACGACTGCAAGCACGTCTGGGCCTGCCTGCCCACGAGCACCGCGGAGCGCGAGCCCGCCCTGGCCTGAGCCGGGGTGTTCCACGTGCAACCAGGACGCGAGAGACCCCCGTCGCCCGGAGGCGACGGGGGTCTCTGCGCTGTCACAACTACGGGATGACCAGGGAGAGCGCACCCTTCCCGTAGGTGGGCACCTCGATGGCCAGGTCGACCCGGTTGAACGCGGCCAGCATGCCGGCCAGGTCGCCCGGGACCTCCTCGCCCGGCGCGTAGAGCCTGTGCAGCTTCGAGTGCGGGGCGCCCGGGGTGTTGAACAGCGCGGAGAGCACGTTCACCACCTCGTGCAGCGCCTCGACCTGCATGCCGCTGAGCTCGCCGTCCTCCTCCACGGCGTCCTGGGCGCCGCCGGGGGGCAGCAGGGCCAGGGCGGAGCCGGTGTAGGCCGACGCACCCAGGTCCATCAGGCACAGGGCGTTGACGTTCATGTGCGGGTCGACGTACACGGCCACGGACACCGGGCGGTCCGGGGCCGGCGTGACCGGGTCACCCGGGGCGACGGTGACCGGCTTGCCGACCAGCCCGGTCAGCATGTCGCGGACGTCCTTGGCGGCGGGCAGCTGCACGGCGCCGGCGGGGGCGGTCATGCGATCACCCCGTCCAGGTGCTCCTTGAAGGTGTCCTCGGTGAAGGGCTTGGCGATGAGGAACAGGGCGCCGGCGTTGGCCGCCTTCTCCCGCATCTCCGGAGAGCCCTCGGAGGTCACGAACCCGAACGGCACGCTCGAGCCGGAGGAGCGCAGCGCCTGCAGGCACTCGATGCCGGTCATGTTGGGCATGTTCCAGTCGGAGAGGACCAGGTCCGGCTTCTCCGAGCCGACCTTGGCCAGCGCGTCCGCGCCGTCCTCGGCCTCCACGATGTCGTGGTCGTCGTACCCCGCCTGACGCAGGGTGCGGATGACGATCTGCCGCATGACGCGGCTGTCGTCGGCGATCAGGATCTTCACTGTGGCACCTCGTTCTCGCGAGTGGGGGAAGGGACCGGCAGTGGCGGGAGGGCGCCCTGCACGGAGATGGAGACCGGCTCGCCGCGCCACACCAGGTCGATGCGGCAGACGTCGGCCGGGTTGCGGACGACCGGGGCGTTGCCCACCTGCGGCAGGCTCAGCGCGGACGGGCCCGGGAGTGAGGCCTTGACGTTGCCGCCGACCACGTTGGCGATCTCGCCGAAGGCGTCGGCGACGTCCTCGTCGTCGAGCACGTCCGGCGCCGTCTCCCGGAGCAGCGCCCGGGAGAGCTCCTCGGCGGTGCTCCGGCCGGTGGTGAGGACGACGCTGCCGGTCCACGGGCCGACGACGTCGACCCAGCTGGACACGATGTCGACCGGCAGCCGGCCCGGCAGCGGGACGAGCACCTCGTCCTCTCCGACGAGGGCGACCCACGCCTCGCCGGCGATCGACAGGATGGTGCCCTCGTCGATCAGGTCGGTGATGACCGGGCGGACGTCGCTGGCGCGGCGACGCTCCCCCGTGTCGGTCGTGCTCACAGGGCAGCCTCCTGGGGGAGCAGGCCGAGCAGCGCGAGCTTGTCGCGGAAGGCATCGGCGGTGAACGGCTTGATCATGTACTCGTGGGCGCCGGCGGCCAGGGCACGGACGATCTGCGTGTGCTCGCTCTCCGAGGTGACCATCATCATGGTCATCCGGCGCCACGCCGGGTTGGAGCGGACGGCGGAGACGAACTGCAGCCCGTCCATGACGGGCATGTTCCAGTCGATGGTGGCGAGGTCGGGCACCCAGCCCTCGTTCAGCACGTCGAGGCCCTCGCCGCCGTGGCCGGCATCGCGGACCTCGTAGCCGAGGCCGGTGAGGATCCCGCTGACGATCCGTCGCATGGCGCGGGAGTCGTCGATCACCAAGGCGCGCATTACTTCCCCTTCAGTGGGCGGTAGGCGGAGCTGCGGCCGATGACGACCCGCTCCCACGAGTCGTCGACGCCGAGGGTGGTCTCGGCGGCGCCGAGGAAGAGCCAGCCGTCGGGCCGCATCAGGTCCCGCACACGGCGGAGGATCGACTGCTTGGTCGGCAGGTCGAAGTAGATGAGCACGTTGCGCAGGTAGACCACGTCGAACGGGCCCATCCGCGGCAGCGGGGCGGCGAGGTTGCACTCGCTGGCGTTGACCATCCGGCGGAGGTTGGCCGACACCTCCCACTCGTTCCCGGCCCGCGTGAAGTGGCGGACCAGCATCGGCGCGGGCAGCCCGCGGTTGACCTCGAGCTGGCTGAACCGGCCGGCGCGGGTGCGCTGCACCATCTCGCGGGACAGGTCGGTCGCCGAGATCGCCACCCGGGAGGCGGCGTTGGGCAGCGCGTCGTCCAGCAGCATCGCGATCGTGTACGGCTCCTGCCCGCTGGAGCAGGCGGCCGACCAGATCTGCAGCCGCTCGTTGGCGCCACGGGCGGACACCAGCGCCGGCAGCACCGTCGAGGTCAGCGCGGTGAACGGGTCGCCGTCGCGGAACCACGAGGTCTCGTTCGTGGTGAGCGCCTCGACGATCTTCCTCGTGTCGTCGGCGTTGGGACGCACCCGCACCGACTCCACCAGCTTCCCGACGTCGGCCAGGCCCATCTGCCTGGCGATCGGCAGCAGCCGGGCCTCCACGAGGTACTCCTTGCCCGGCTGGAGCACGATCGCGCTCTCCTTGCGGACGAGGTCACGGACCCAGTCGAAACTGGTCGCGGTCAGGCTCATCGACGACCTCCCACGGCCATAGCGGTTCCGGGGCGCAGGGGTGCGGTCCCGGAGAGGTGTCGCTGGATCGCCTCGGCGATCCGCTCCAGCGGAAGGACCTCGTCGGCGTAGCCGGCCTGCGCCACGGCACCGGGCATCCCCCAGACGACGGAGGTCGCCTGGTCCTGGACGACGACGGTGCCGCCGGCGTTGCGGATCTCGCCGCAGCCGTTGCGGCCGTCGGCGCCCATGCCGGTGAGCACCACGCCCAGGACGGCGCCGTCGTAGGCGGCGACGGCCGAGCGGAAGAGCGGGTCCACCGCCGGGCGGCAGAAGTTCTCCGGCGGGCCCTGGTTGAGCGAGGTCGAGAACCCGGCGCGGCCGTTGGCACGGACGACCAGGTGGTGGTCGCCGGGCGCCAGGTGCACCGTGCCGGGGGCCAGTGGGACGCCGTCGACCGCCTCGACCACGCGCAAGGGGCTGAGCCGGTCCAGTCGCTGGGCGAACTGGCGGGTGAAGACCGGGGGCATGTGCTGGGCGAGCAGGACCGGCACCGGCAGGTTCGCCGGCAGGGCGGGCAGCACCCGGGCCAGCGCCTCCGGGCCACCGGTGGAGGACCCGATCACCAGCACCGCGGGCTTCTTGCCCGGGCCGGTCCGCGGAGCGGCGGGGCGCGGCGGCGGGACGGGGGCGGCGGCGCGGGCGGACGTCGCCACCGGACGGCCGGTCAGCGCCTTGATCTTGGGGATCAGCTGCTCGCGGACGCTCTCCATCGACTGCGCCACGCTGCCGACGTTGGCCGGCTTGGTGACGTAGTCGTTGGCACCGGCCGACAGCGCGTCGAGGGTCGCGGTGGCACCGCGCTCGGTCAGCGTGCTGAACATGATGATCGGCACCCGGCTGAGTCCCCGTCCCGCCCCACCACCCCCCGCAAGCCCCCGGATGGCACGGACCGCCTCGATGCCGTTCATCTCCGGCATCTCGATGTCCATCGTGACCAGGTCGGGCTCGAGCTGGGAGAGCTTGCTCACGGCGGCCCGGCCATTGACGGCGGTGCCCACGACCTCGATCCCGGGGTCCGCGGAGAGCACGTCGGTGACGATCTTGCGGACGACGACCGAGTCGTCGACCACCATCACCTTGATCGGGTTCACGCGTCCTCCTGGCCCCTGCCCGCGTCGACCGGCAGGCTCGTTGTTCTGTATCGGCATGTCCGCGCCCGGCTTGAGCCCTTCGGCGGTACGGCACCGGACATCTCCCCGTCGGGGGAGATGGACGACGAAAGGTGCCGTGGCTGGGCGCCAGACCGGGCGGAACTGCCGGCCGACGCCCGGGACCGCAGGTGCCAGGAATGGCGGCGGAGGGGACGGCGGCGGCGAGGTCAGCGCGCTCGAGGACGCCCCAGCCGCCGCGACCACACGGGTGCGGCGGGCTGGTGCTGCCTACGATTCTCGGCGCACCGAGGCCGGAATACAGCCGACACGCAGACGGTGTGGCCCCATTTTCTGGCCGTCAGAAATTGTCGACTTCGGCGAATTCGGCGACCCGCACGACCATTGTCGACATGATCCGCCGGAATGGCGGTGAACTGCTCGGACGCGCGGCGGGGGAGGTGGACTGCCGGGCGGTCAGCCGAGTGCGTCGACCGCGCGTCCGGGGGCGCGCAGGACGGTGACGGCGTCCGCGCCGAGGAGGTCGTCGAGCACGATCGCCTGGACGCAGCCGGCGACGGCGTTCCACACGCCGGCCGCGCCGTCGTGCAGGTCGAAGCCGCCGTCGAGGAACGCCTGGACGGCGAGCAGCTGAGCCGCGGCCAGCGCGCGCGTCCGGCCCGAGACGTGGGCGCCCCAGGAGGCCTCGTGCATGGCGGTGGCCCACGGCCGGTGCGCGGCCCGGCCCTCGTCCACCGCGATCCGCCAGCGGGTCCGGCCGGCGTCGTCGAGATCGCGGACGGCGTCGAGGAAGCCGGTCAGCTCGTCGGTGGCCGGGCCCAGGCCCCAGACGGCGGGCTCGGTCAGCGGACCGGCGTCCAGCGCGCGGTCGAAGGCGGCGGTCAGCTCGCGGCGCACCAGGGGCGGCAGCACGCCGGCGGCCCAGAAGCCGACCGCGGCGTCGGCCAGGACGTCGGCGGCCTCGTCCCACCGATCGGCCTCCACGTGGCCGGAGAGCGGGTGCTCGTGCCCCAGGACGTCCTCGCGGAGCAGCCGCTCCAGCGTCGGCGCGTCACCGATCGTGCCCTGCTCCAGCTGGGCGACCAGGATGGCGGCCCGGTTGCCCTCGCCACCGCCCGCCTCCGCGGCCGAGCGCATGTGCGGCACGGCGGCCGCCATCTCGCGGGCCCGGCGGGAGCGGACGGCGCGCACGCCCCGCTGCTCGCGGTCCAGGCCGCGTGCGGGGTGAGCGGCGGCCAGGCGGGCGACGGCCGGCTCGTCCGCCCCCAGGCCGGTGAGCAGCACCTCGGCCACGGCGCGGCCCGCGGGCAGGCGGACCAGGTCGAATCCGAGGGTGGCGGCACTGACCAGCGAGTAGGGCACGACAGGGCCTCCGGGGCTCGGCGAACAGGACGTCCCATGCTGTCTGCCCTGTCCGCCGAGCGCCATGCAGTCGTCACCCGTTCGCTGGAGTGACCACCCGCCTACTGGGCGTGTCGCGTCATGCTCTGCCATCAATCCATCACGCTGCGTGATGTAACCCACCTCCGGGTGCGGACGCCGGGTGCTCGCCCCGGGAACGCGTGAGCGGCGGGGGAGGTCTCCCTCCCCCGCCGCTCCACCGCACCGCGGGTGTCCTCCGGAGGAGGACGGATCGCTACGCGCTGACGGCCTTCTGGACGTCGAGGGCGAGCAGGAGCTTCCCGTCGAGCTTGTAGGCACCCCGGATCAGGTCGCGCGACTGGCCCTCGAGGGTGTCCGGCGGAGCCTCGAAGTCACCGGCGTCGACGTCCACGACGTCGGCGATGGAGTCGACCAGCATGCTGACGGCCTCGCCGTGCAACCGGACGACGATGACGACGGGATCGGTGCCCTCCGGCCGCGGCGGGCGACCGAGCCGCTCGCGCAGCTCGATCGCGGTGACCACCTGGCCGCGGAGGTTGATCAGGCCGGCGACGGCCGTCGGTGCGAGCGGCACACGGGTGAGCTGCTGGCTGCGCAGCACCTCCTGCACGTGCTCGACCTCGATGCCGTACAGGTCGCCGTCCAGCCGGAAGGTGGCCAGCTGGCCGCTGGTCGCGGGCGCGAGAGGGCGGGTCGGAGCGGTCATGTCAGACCTCCAGCAGGGAGTCGGAGACGCCGGTCGGCGCCGAGGAGTGCGAGTAGAAGGCCGGGTCGGCGGCGAGGATCGCGGCCCGGACGTCGAGCAGCTCGGTCACCTTGTCGCCGAGGACGGCGGAGCCGAGCAGGCCCATGTCGTCGATGTCGCTGCGCACGGCAGCCTCGCCGTCGACGATGTCGAGGATCTCCTCGACGACGATGGCGACGCTGCGGCCGTGGTCGGCGTAGACGATCACCTCGAGCACCTCGCGGTCGCTCTCGCCGTAGGCACCGAGGTGCCGGTCCAGCCGGACGATCGGCAGGATCGCCCCGCGGTACTGCACGACCTCGCGGTTGCCCACCTTCTCCACCGCCTCCGTGCGGACCTGCTCCAGGCGGGTGACGGTGTCCAGCGGGATGGCCACGCGGCGGCCGCCGCCGATCGCGGCCAGCAGCATCCGCTGCCGCTCGGTCTCGGCCGCGGCGGTCTGCAGCGACGTGGTCCGGGACTCCTGGCGCTCGGCGGTCTCGGTGCGCAGGGCGCGGCGGGCCAGTGCCTGCACGTCCAGGATGAGCGCCACCGTGCCGTCGCCCAGGACCGTGGCGCCGGAGTACAGCCCGATGGACTTCAGCTGCCCGCCGACCGCCTTGACGACGATCTCCTCGGTGTTGATCACGCGGTCGACGACGAGCCCGAAGCGCCGGCCCTCGGAGCGGAGGACGGCGATGACCACGTGCCCGTCGTGCCGCTCGGAGGTCAGCCCCAGGACGTCGGTGAGCCGGACGAGGGGGAGGAGCTCACCGCGGAGTCGGTAGACCTGCGCCCCGCCGACCTCCTCGACGGCGTTCACGGCCTTCTCCGCGTCCAGGCTGACCAGCTCCTGCAGGCTGATCTGCGGGATCGCGTAGCGGTCGGCGGCGCACTCGACGGTCAGCGCCGGGACGATCGCCAGCGTCAGGGGGATGCGCAGGCGGCAGACGGTGCCCACGCCCGGCTCGGACTCGACCTCGATCGTGCCGCCGATGGACTCGATGTTCGTCTTGACGACGTCCATCCCGACGCCGCGGCCGGAGACGTTCGTGACCGCCGCGGCGGTGGAGAAGCCCGGCAGGAAGATCAGCTGGAGGATGTCCGCGGGGCTCATCCGGGCCAGCGCGTCCTGGGTGAGCAGGCCGCGCTGCACGGCCCGGGCGCCGAGCTTCACCGGGTCGATCCCGGCGCCGTCGTCGGCCACCTCGACCACGACCTGGCCGCTCTCGTGCCGGGCGCGCAGGGTCAGGACGCCCTCGGCCGCCTTGCCGGCCTTCTTGCGCGCGTCCGGCGCCTCGATGCCGTGGTCGACGGAGTTGCGGACCAGGTGGGTCAGCGGGTCCTTGACCGCCTCGAGCAGCGTCTTGTCGAGCTCGGTGTCCTTGCCCTCCATCTCCAGGCGGACGTTCTTGCCGCACTGGATGCCGAGGTCGCGGACGACGCGGGGCAGCTTGGACCAGATGTGGTCGATGGGCTGCATGCGCGTCTTCATGACGCCCTCCTGCAGCTCGCTGGCGATGAGGTTCAGCCGCTGCGAGGCGCGCACCAGGTCGGTGTCGGTCGAGCGGCCGACGTACTGGACGATCTGGTTGCGGGTCAGCACCAGCTCACCGACGAGCAGCATCAGCTCGTCGAGCAGGTCGACGTCGACCCGGATGGTGCTGTCGGCGACGGCTCGGCGGACCTGGCCACCGGCGGCGTCGGCCGGGACGGCCTCCCCCTCGGGGTGGTGGTCTGCGGCGGCGGGCTCGGGCACCGGGTGCTCCTCGACGGCGGGGGCCGCGGTCAGCGGCTCGTCGGACAGGTCGTCCAGCAGGTCGTCCTGCGGGACGTCGTGCAGTTCCTCGACCGGAGCGGGGGCGGGCTTGGCGCGGGGTGCCCGCTTGGCCGGCGCCTTGGCGGCAGCGGGCGCCTTGGCCGGCGCCTTGCGGGCAGCCGGCTTCGCGGCCGCCTCGGCCGGCGCCTTGCGGGCAGCCGGCTTCGCGGCCGCCTCGGCCGGGGCCTCGGCCACCGGAGCCGGGGCCGGAGCCGGGGCCGGGGCCGGGGCCGGGGCGGCCGGCCCGTCCTCCATGGCGGCGCTGATGGCGGCTACGACGGCGGAGACGTCCACGGAGGCCTCGCCGCCGGTGGCCTCGATGGAGGTCAGCAGGGAACGGACCGTGTCCACCATCAGCAGCAGCACGCTCGTGCGCGCCGGCGTCAGCGCCAGCTCGCCGTCGCGCAGCCGGGACAGCATGTTCTCGCCGACGTGCGTGACCTCCTCCAGCCGGTTGAAGGCGAGGAAGCCGCTGGTGCCCTTGATGGTGTGGATGGTCCGGAAGATGCTGGACAGCCGCTCGCGGGAATCGGGCTCCTGCTCGAGCGCGACCAGGTCGGTGTCGAGCTGGTCGAGGTTCTCGTGGCTCTCGACGAGGAATTCCTCGACGATGTCGTCCAGACCGTCCACTGGTGCCTTCTCTCTGATCGGCGGGGCGCAGTCGGCCCCGCTGGGTCATCGGCGGGCCGCCGGCGGACTCAAGGTGAATCCGCCGGCGGCAGCCGCCAGGGGTGTTATCGGCAGTTCGTCGCCTCTGACCGACCATTCGGCGCGGGGACGCCGCGCCGGTCAGTAGGTGAAGCGGCCCACCGTGGTGCGCAGGCCGGCGGCCATCCGCGACAGCTCGTCGACCGCGGTGCGGGTCTGGGTCAGCGCCTGGGTCGTGGAGTCCGCGGCGGTGGAGACCCCGGAGATGTTCTCCGCGATCTGCGTCGTCCCACCGGCGGCCTCCTGCACCGACCGCGACATCTCGTTCGTCGTCGCCGTCTGCTCCTCCACCGCCGAGGCGATGGTCGTCTGCCGGTCGGAGATCTGGGCCACGATCGAGGAGATCTCCCCGATCGCCGCCACCGCCGCGGTCGTGTCGCCCTGGATCGCCAGCACCCGCCGCGCGATGTCCTCGGTCGCCTTCGCCGTCTCCTGCGCCAGCTCCTTCACCTCGTTGGCCACGACGGCGAAGCCCTTGCCGGCCTCGCCGGCGCGGGCGGCCTCGATGGTGGCGTTCAGCGCCAGCAGGTTCGTCTGCTCCGCGATCGAGGTGATCACCTTGACGACGTTGCCGATCTCGGCCGAGGACTCCCCCAGCTTCGCCACCGTCGCCGTCGTCGTCTCCGCCGCCGTCACCGCACGCGCCGCCACCTCGCTGGCCTCCGCCGCGTTCGTCGCGATCTCCCGGATCGAGGCACCCATCTGCTCCGCACCCGCCGCCACCGTCTGCACGCTGCGCGACACCTCCTCCGCCGCGCCGGAGACCACACCGGACTGCGCCGAGGTCTCCTCCGCCGACGCCGAGATCTGCGCCGACGACGCCGACAGCTCCTCGCTGCTGGCCGCCACCGCATCCGCCGAGGCGGCGACCTCGCCCAGGACCCCGCGGAGCGTGCCCATGGCCTCGTCGAGCGCCCGGCCCATCCGGCCGAGCTCGTCGCGGGACGTGAGGTCGCTCGTCCTCGTCAGGTCCCCGGCGGCCAGGCCGGCCGCGGCGTCCTGGACCTTCCGGGCAGCGCGGGCGATACCGGTCGCCACGCCGAGGCCGAGGCCGGCGGCGAGCGCGATCCCGACGATCATCGCGACGATCGCGATCGTCCGTTCCCACTCGTAGCTGTCCCGGACGGCGTCGGCGGCCGCGGCGGCCTCGGTCATCTCCATCTCGCGCAGGATCTGGATGTCCTCGCCCATCTCCGCGGCGATCGGCACGCCCTGCCGCTCGTTCGCCGCCGCCCAGCCCGCGACGTCGTCGGCCGCGGCGAGCGGAGCCAGCACCTGCTCCTGGAACGCGACGTACTCCTGGATGTCCACCGCCAGCTCCTCCGCCAGCGCGAGCTTCTCCCGGTTGTCGGTGCCGGCGGCGTACTCCACCAGCGTCGCGTCGAACCGGTCGCGGTGGCCCTGCACCTTGGCGGCGTGGGCCTGGAGCTCCTGGGGGGTCTGGGCGATGAGCATGTCGCGGGTCCCGACGCGCATGTCGCTGAGCGTGGCGTCCAGCTCGGCGGCGGCGACCGCTCCCTGCAGGTTGTTGCCGTACAGCTGGTCGGCCTGGTCGGCCGCCCCGCTCATGCCGACGATCCCGAGCACCCCGAGGCCCACCGCGACGGCCGCGCTGACCGAGACGGCGCCGAGCACCTTGGTCTTGACGGAGAGGTCGGCCAGCCGGGACATGGGGGACCGGCCGGGGGCGGCGGTCGGCCGGCCCGCCGGTCGGCGGACCGGGGTGACGGCCGTGCGGGCAACTGCGGTCATGGTGGTGCTCCAGGGAGAAAGGGGTTGGCAGGCGCCGGATTGGCCGGGCGAAGGTCGCCGGGCCCGGTGCGGGGCGGTACGCACCAGAAGGTAGGGCGCGGCGGACCGGAAAAGTACGGAATTGCCGGCGTGTCCCGATGGAGCGACAACATTGATCGGCGACCGCATTTCCGGTGTCGACTTGACGGCAGTTGCGGTACGCCGACCGGCCCGCACCGCATTCCGGGAACAATGGCGGCGGAACGCACGAAGGCGTGGTGACCGGGATTCCGGTCACCACGCCTTCGCGTGGACGTGCAGCGGCGTGGATCAGTAGGTGAAGCGGCCCACCCCTGCGCGCAGGTCCGCGGCCATGCGTGACAGCTCCTCGACGGCGGTGCGGGTCTGCCCCAGCGCCTGGTTCGTCGCATCGGCCGCGCCCGAGACGTTGCTGATGTTCGCGGCGATCTGCCCGGTGCCGCCGGCGGCCTCCTGCACCGACCGCGACATCTCGTTCGTCGTCGCCGTCTGCTCCTCCACCGCCGAGGCGATGGTGGTCTGCCGGTCGGAGATCTGGGCCACGATCGAGGAGATCTCCTCGATCGCCGCCACCGCCGCGGTGGTGTCGCCCTGGATCGCCAGCACCCGCTTGGCGATGTCCTCGGTGGCCTTCGCCGTCTCCTGCGCCAGCTCCTTGACCTCGTTGGCCACCACCGCGAAGCCCTTGCCCGCCTCACCGGCCCGCGCGGCCTCGATCGTGGCGTTCAGCGCCAGCAGGTTCGTCTGCTCCGCGATGGACGTGATCACCTTGACGACGTTGCCGATCTCGGCCGAGGACTCGCCCAGCTTGGCCACCGTGGCGGTGGTCGTCTCCGCCGCGGTCACCGCCCGCGCGGCCACCTCGGAAGCCTCGGCCGCGTTGCTGGCGATCTCCCGGATCGACGCACCCATCTGCTCGGCACCGGCGGCGACGGTCTGCACGTTCCGGGACACCTCCTCCGCCGCACCGGCGACCACACCGGACTGCGCACTGGTCTCCTCCGCCGACGCCGAGATCTGCGCCGAGTTGGCCGAGAGCTGCTGCGACGACGCGGCGACCGCGTCGGCCGACGCGACGACGGAGGCCATGACCTCGCGCAGACTCTCCTGGGCGACGTCGAGGGCTGCGGCCATGCCACCGATCTCGTCGGACTGCTCGATGCCGGTCGTCCGCGTGGTCGCCCTCGGCGAGCCCCTGGATGACGTGCTGGACCTTGAGGAGGCGGCGCCGGATCCCGCGGGCGACGACGTAGCCCACCGTCAGGGCGAGGGTCGCACCGACGGCGAGGACGGTGATGAGCAGGGTCCGGGCGTCGCTGCTGGTGTCGGTGACCGCGGCCGCGGAGTCGCGGGCCTCGGTGATCTCGGAGTCGAGGAGCTGACCGATCCCGCCGGTGACTGCCGCCATGATCTTCTGCGCCTCGGCGTACTTGGCACCGGCCGTGGCGGCGTCGCCGGCGCTGTAGGCCTGGTGGGTCTCGGCCTGCACCTGGGTCCAGGTGTCGTAGTCCGCGAGCGCCTGCTCGGCCAGAGCCTGCTGGTCGGCGGTCGGTTCCGTGTCCAGGTACCCGTCGCCGGCTGCGGAGAAGGCCTCGGCGGCCGCGAGCGCGCCGTCGGCCCACGCCTTCGCGTTCTCCGGGCTGATCCTCGGCAGCAGCCCGGCGGTCTGGTTGAGCTGGAGGGTGAGCAGCTGCGACCGCATCTCCTCCGCCTGCACGAGGGCCTGGGTGCTCTGCCGGTAGTTGGCCTCGGCCTTGTCGGCCGCATCGCCCAGGGAGACGGCGCCGACGGTCCCGACGGCGACGCCGGCCAGGACCGCGACGGAGACGGAGGCGAGGATCTTGCCCGAGACCGACATTCCGCCGATCGCACGGCGCACAGGTATTGCCACAGGACTTGTCCGTTCTGGAGGGTGATCGGAATGGTTTCCCGGCGGCGTGTCCCGGCGGGCGCTGAACGGGGAGCCGTTCACTCGCAACGAGAAGTTACGAGGCGGGAGTCGCGCTGTCGAACATTGTCCGCGTGTCGCACGAAGTTGTTCCGCAACAATTCGGGCACGGAGTTGACGAGTCGATAATTGCTTTTCGACGACCGGATCCGCGATGTCGACACGGTGCTGCCGAGCGAGGCGGCCATCCGGCCCAGCTCGTCACCCGAGCGCACCTCCGGCGTCACGGTCAGGTCGCCGGCCGCGAGAGCGTCCACCGACTTCTGCACCGAGCGCACGGTGGCGACGATCTGCCGCACGACGAGGACCGCCAGCACCGCGGCGGCCCCGATGCCGATCGCCAGGGCGATCCACAGGGTGTAGCGCGCCGACGTGGCGAGGTCCTGGCCGGCTGCGGCGTCGGCCTCCGCATCGGCGGCCTGGCGCTCCTGCTCCGCGCCGAAGGCGTCGGACAGGGCGCGCCCCGTCTCGGCCAGCGGCCCGGTGACGATGCCCTGCACGACATCCCTGTTCCCGGCGTCGGCCGGGGGTACAGCTGCTGGTCGACGACAGCGAAGTAGGCGTCGATCGCCTCCTGCATCGGCGCGAAGCCGGCCGGGTCGTTCAGCGTGGCGACGTAGGCGTCGATCTGCTCGCCGAACTCCACCCGGCGCTCGGCCAGGTCGACCCGCAGCTCGGCGCGCGTGGCTCCGTCGATGAAGCCGTACATGTTGTTGCGCGCGCGCTCGCCCTGCCAGGTGCGCTGCGCCTCGCCGAGCTTGTTGAGCGGGACGATCGAGTCCTCGTACAAGGTGTCCCCGCGTCGGCCAGCGTGTCGATCCGCTGGATGGCCAGCGCCGTCAGCCCGAAGGCGACGATGGCCAGCACCGCGAGGGCGGCGCCGATCTTCGCGCCGACCGGGCGGTCGGTGAACCAGCCCGCCCGTCCGGAGCGGGTGGTGCGTGCAGGGACAGTCATCGTGGTTCTCCAGGAAAGTGACTCGTACGAGCGGATCGGGACGGCGTCGCGTCCACGTCGACGCTTCTCGTCCCCACATCCATCGCGCGTCTCGGGCGCGACGGGCAGAAAGGTGGGGCACGTCCGAATCCGGATCGTCCGGATTTCAAGCGTGTCGGATCCGGCCCGGAAGATCGGTCGGTGACCGTGTCGCGGCCGTCGACATGCCGCCATTCCGGCCGGCGTCACCTGCAGAAATGCGGAACGCCGGTGGCGACCGGGGAACGGTCACCACCGGCGTTCCGGCGGATGTGCAGGCGCGATCAGTAGACGAAGTTCCCCACGGTGGTGCGGAGGTCCGCCGCCATCCGCGACAGCTCGTCGACGGCGATGCGGGTCTGGGTGAGCGCCTGGGTCGTGGAGTCCGCGGCGCCGGAGACCCCGGAGATGTTCTCCGCGATCTGCGTCGTCCCACCGGCGGCCTCCTGCACCGACCGCGACATCTCGCTGGTGGTGGCCGTCTGCTCCTCCACCGCCGAGGCGATGGTGGTCTGCCGGTCGGAGATCTGGGCCACGATCGAGGAGATCTCCTCGATCGCCGCCACCGCCGCGGTGGTGTCGCCCTGGATCGCCAGCACCCGCTTGGCGATGTCCTCGGTCGCCTTCGCCGTCTCCTGCGCCAGCTCCTTGACCTCGTTGGCCACCACCGCGAAGCCCTTGCCCGCCTCACCGGCCCGCGCGGCCTCGATCGTGGCGTTCAGCGCCAGCAGGTTCGTCTGCTCCGCGATCGAGGTGATCACCTTGACGACGTTGCCGATCTCGGCCGAGGACTCGCCCAGCTTGGCCACCGTGGCGGTGGTCGTCTCCGCCGCGGTCACCGCCCGCGCGGCCACCTCGGAAGCCTCGGCGCGTTGCTGGCGATCTCCCGGATCGACGCACCCATCTGCTCCGCGCCCGCGGCGACGGTCTCCACGCTGCGCGACACCTCCTCCGCCGCACCGGCGACCACACCGGACTGCGCACTGGTCTCCTCCGCCGACGCCGAGATCTGCGCCGAGTTGGCCGAGAGCTCCTCCGACGACGCGGCCACCGCGCTCGCCGAGTCGGCGACGCTGCTCAGGACCTCGCGCAGGCTGGCCTGCGCCGCGTCCAGGGACGCCGCCATCTGGCCGACCTCGTCGCGCGACGTGACGCCGGTGGCGACGGTCAGGTCGCCCTTCGCGAGGGCCTCGAGGGACTGCTTGACCAGCTGGACCGGCCGGGTGACCGAGCGCATGGTCAGCCAGCCCACGAGCCCCATGACCACCACGGCGGCGAGCGCGATGAGCAGGCTCTGGGTCTGGGAGCGCGTGATGCTGTCGGTGAGCGCCTGCTCGGCCGCGATGCTCTCGCCGATCAGCGCGTCCTTGGCGGCGCCCACCGCACCGTCGGTGATGTCGTTGGCCGTCTGGATCTCCTCCCAGCGCAGCAGCATGCCCGCCTGGTCGGCCACGGCGGAGTTGATGAACTGCTCGATCGCCTGGGTGTAGGGCCCGAAGCTGTCGAGGACCCCGGCGACGGCCGCGGCGCTCTCGCCGGTCAGCTCCACGGTCCGCAGCTCGGCCAGCAGCTCCTCGGCGGTGGCGATGTCGCCGGCGAGCTCCTCCAGCTGCACGGCGGGGTCGGGGCGGACGAGAGCCTTGTAGGCGTCCACCTTGAGCTCGCTGGCCCGGGTGTCGAGCGCGAGGACGACCGCCTCGGCCTTGTTGAGGTCACCGCTGTGGGCGTTGATGTCCTGGACGTCGGCGTTGCCGACCATCATCGACCCGAGGATCCCCCCGCAGCCGACCACGACCGTGCCGATCAGGAGGCCGAACTTCACGGCGATGGGTCGGTCGGCGAACCAACCAGCACGACGCGGCGCACCGGGGGAGGGGGCAGCTGAGCTCACGGAGAACCGTCCAAGGGGAGTGGCATGTGCGCCAGGTGTGACGACGCGATCATTGTGGTCACTCCACCGAACCATTTCGCGCGCACCCGTCCCCGCATTCCCCAATTGTGACCGGGACAGCGGGTCGGCTCATCCGGATCCGCCATTTGTCGACACGGCGGAATGGTCGTCGGCCGTGCGGTGGAGTTGGATGCTGGCCGAACAGCGTGCGGAGCCCCCGGTGTCGACAACGGCGGGGCGATGACCCGCAGCCGGCCCGCAGGTCGCCCCAGGGCCGTGCCGGACACGCCGGGTGGTGGGGTCAGCCCAGCCGGTCGGCGAGTGTGCGGAGCAGGACCACGACGTCCTCGGGCGCGTCGACGCGGAAGCGGGCCGCGGTCTCGCCCTCGCCCACCTTGACCGTCACGTCGCCGGGGCCCAGGGCCCGGAACCCGTCCTCGTCGGTCACGTCGTCACCCAGGTACACGGCCGCCGCGACGCCGAGGTCGGCGACCAGCCGGCGCAGCGCGCCGCCCTTGTCGGCATCGATGACGGCCAGCTCCAGCACGTCCTTGCCGGGTTTCATCGTCAGTGACGGATCCGCCAGCTCCCGGGCCTGTGCCAGCAGGGCGGCGGCACGGTCGCGGTCCTCGACCTGCCGGACGTGGACGGCGACACTGGCCGGCTTCACCTCCAGCCGCGCACCGGGCGTGGCGGTGACCAGCGGTTCGAGGGTCCGGGCGAGGTCGTCCCGCCGTCCGGCCAGGTCCCCCGCCAGCGGCCCGTCGTACTCGGCCCCGTGGCTCCCGACCCACCGGAAGGACCCGGTGAGCCCGCTGGTCCGCCGCAGGTCGTCGACCCCGCGGCCACTGACCAGCGCCACGGTGACCCCGTCGGCGGCGGCCAGCCGGCCGAGGACCTCGGCCACACCCGGCTCGGGGACGGCTGCCGCGGGATCGTCGCGCAGCCGGGCGAGGACGCCGTCGTAGTCACTGGCCACGAGCAGCGGCCGGCGGCCCGCCACGGCCGCCAGCGCGTCGTCGAGCGCGGGGGAGGGGGTCACGCCTCCCTCCGGAGCGCCTCGAAGAACGAGCTGGCCCAGTGCTCCAGGTCGTTCTTGAACAGGTGCCGCCGCATGGCCCGCATCCGGCGCGCCGCCTCCTGCGGCTCGGCGCGCAGCGCCCGCACGAGCTGGGTCTTCACCCCGGCGATGTCGTGCGGGTTGACCAGGAAGGCCTGCTTGAGCTCGGCGGCGGCGCCGGCGAACTCCGACAGCACGAGGGCGCCACCGAGATCGCCCCGCGCGGCGACGTACTCCTTGGCGACCAGGTTCATGCCGTCCCGGTACGGCGTCACGAGCATGACGTCGGCGGCGCGGTACAGCGCGGCCAGCTCCTCCCGCGGCATCGACTGGTTGAAGTAGTGCACGGCGGGCCCGGCGATCGACCCGTACACGCCGTTGATGTGCCCGACCTGCTGCTCGATGGTCTCGCGCATGTGCACGTAGTGCTCGACCCGCTCACGGCTCGGGGTGGCCACCTGCACCAGCACGGTGTCGGGTGCCTCCAGGGCGCCGTCCTCGAGCAGCTCCTCGAAGGCGGCGAGCCGGACGCCGATGCCCTTCGTGTAGTCCAGCCGGTCGACACCGAGGATGATCTTGGCCGGGCTGCCGAGCTCCTTGCGGATCTCCTCGGCGCGGGCGAGCACCTCCGGCGACCGGGCGAGCTGGTCGAAGGCCTCGACGTCGATGGAGATCGGGAAGGCCCGCGCGGTGACCACCCGGCCGTCGTACTCGATCTGGTTCTTGCGGCAGCTGAGGTCGTGCAGCCGTCGGGCGAGCTGGACGAAGTTCGCCGCGGCGGACGGCCGCTGGAAGCCGACCAGGTCGGCGCCGAGCAGGCCCTCCACGACCGCCGAGCGCCAGGGCAGCTGGGTGAACAGCTCGTAGGGCGGGAACGGGATGTGCAGGAAGAAGCCGATGGTCAGGTCGGGGCGCGCCTGCCGCAGCATCGCCGGCACCAGCTGCAACTGGTAGTCGTGCACCCAGACGATCGCGTTCTCGGCGGCCACCGCCGCGGCGCGCTCGGCGAACCGCTTGTTGACCTGCACGTAGGTGTCCCACCAGTGCCGGTGGTACTCCGGTTTCTCGACCACGTCGTGGTACAGCGGCCACAGGGAGGCGTTCGACATGCCCTCGTAGTAGCGGTCGACCTCCTCCTCGGAGAGCGGCACCGGGATGAGCGACATGCCACCGGACTCGAAGGGCTCCGGGGCCTCGCCCGCGGACCCCGACCAGCCCACCCAGGCGCCACCGCGCCCGGCGACGAACGGCTCCAGCGCGGTGACCAGACCGCCGGGGCTGCGCTGCCAGCGGGTGCTGCCGTCCGGGTCGGTGACCTGGTCGACCGGGAGGCGATTGGCGACCACGACCACGGGGCTGTCCGCCCCGACCTCGTTCTCCGTGTTCTCGGTCATACCGCCACTGACCCTAGCGACCGGGTCGAGCCCCCGCTCCCCGGGTGGGGCGCGGGTACCCCCTGGGGGTGGTTCGGGGAGCGTGTGGCGTCACAGCCCGCGGGCGGTCAGGTAGGCGCCCGCAGCGGCGCCCAGGCCCAGCACCAGGGTCGCGCCGAGGTACGCCAGCGGCCGCGCGAGCGCGCCGTCGGCCCGCAGCCGGACGACGTCGGCACCGAACGTGGAGAACGTGGTGAGAGCACCGCAGAACCCGGTGCCCACCAGCACCACGACGCCGGCCGGGACGTCGGCCAGGCCCAGCAGCAGACCGAGCACCGCGCTCCCCGCCACGTTGACCACCAGCGTCCCCGGGGCCGGGTCGCGCCCACCCCGGCCCGCGACCCGTGTGGCCAGCAGGCGCAGCGGCGCACCCACCGCGGCGCCCAGGGCCACCAGCAGCGGCGTCACCGGGCCGGCCGCCCGCCCGGTCGGCGGGCCACCCGCGCACCCAGGACGACGGCGGCGACGCCCCCGACGACCGAGGCGAGCACGTAACCCACGGCGAGGACCGGGAACCCGCCGTCGACCAGCCCGACCACCTCCACGGCGAACGTCGAGTACGTCGTGAACCCGCCCAGGACCCCCACGCCGAGGAACGGCCGCACCCAAGGTGGCTCGGGGGACCGGGCGGCCAGGGCGGCGAGCAGCGCGCCGAGCAGGAAGCAGCCGGTCAGGTTGACCAGCAGGGTGGCCCACGGCCAGCCCCCGGGGGAGGAGGGCACCACCACGGCCAGCGCCCACCGCGCCAGGGAGCCCAGCGCACCCCCCACGGCCGCCAGCAGGTACGCCATGTGACCTGGCTCTCCCTCCGGATCCGGGGTCGGGCAGCATGCCCCCGGGAGGGTCGCACGTCCGCGGCCCGGGGCAGAGGAGGACGCCGTGGGGCCGCTCGAGGGTGTGCGGGTCGTCGAGTTCGCCGGGCTGGGTCCGGGCCCGTTCTGCGGGATGCTGCTGGCCGACCTGGGCGCCGACGTCGTCCGCATCGACCGGAAGGGCGCCCGCGGAGGGCTGCTCGGCTCGCTCGGCGCCACCTCGCTGCTCGACCGCGGCAAGCGCTCGATCGCCCTGGATCTCAAGGACCCGGCCGACGTCGAGGTGGTGCGGGCCCTCGTCCGGCGGTCCGAGGTCCTGCTGGAGGGGTTCAGGCCCGGCGTCATGGAGCGGCTGGGGCTGGGCCCCGCGGAGCTGACGGCGGAGAACCCCGCGCTGGTCTACGGCCGGATGACCGGCTGGGGGCAGACCGGCCCGCTGGCGTCCTCCGCCGGCCACGACATCGGCTACATCGCGCTGACCGGCGCGCTGGGGGCCAGCGGGCGGCCGGACGAGCGGCCGGCGCCGCCGCTGAACCTGCTGGGCGACTTCGGCGGCGGGGGAGTGTTCCTCGCCCTCGGCGCGCTCGCCGCCCTCCTGCACGCCCGCAGCACCGGCCGCGGTCAGGTGGTGGACGCCGCGATCGTCGACGGCACCGCCGTCCTGACCACGATGATCCACGGCATGCTCGACGCCGGTGTCTGGACCGACCGCCGCGGCCGCAACCTGCTCGACACCGGCGCGCCGTTCTACGACGTCTACCGCTGTGCGGACGGGCAGTTCCTCGCCGTCGGGGCGCTCGAGGAGCAGTTCTACGCGGCGTTGCTGGCCGGGCTCGAGCTGGCCGGCGACGAGTCGCTGCCCGACCGGGCCGACCCCCGCCAGTGGCCGGCGCTGCGCGAGCGGTTCACGGAGGTGTTCGCCTCCCGCACCCGTGCGGAGTGGTGGCAGGTGTTCGCGGGCACCGACGCCTGCGTGGCGCCCGTCTGGTCGCTGCTGGAGGCGACGACGGACGAGCACAACCGCGAGCGCCGCGTCTTCGTCGAGGTCGACGGGACGCTGCAGCCCGCCGTCGCCCCGCGCTTCTCCGCGACCCCGGGCGCCGTCGGCCAGGTCCCGGCTCCTGGCCAGCACAGCGACGAGATCCGCGCCGAGCTCGGCCTCTGACCGGCGTCCTCCCTCACCGGGCGGCGTCCTCCCTCACCGCCGACCGCGAGGGAGGACGCGCCATGATCAGGTCACCTGATCATCGACGGCGGGCGGGGGGGCCTAGCGGCGGCGGGTCTCCGGGAAGAGCAGGTCGACGAAGCGCTCGGCGGTCGGCTGGGGCTCGTGGTTGGCCAGCCCGGGCCGCTCGTTGGCCTCGATGAAGACGTAGTCCGGGCCGGCCACGTCGGGCACCAGGAAGTCGATGCCGGTCACCGGGATGTCCAGGGCCACGGCCGCCCGGACGGCGGCGTCGGCGATCTCCCGGTGCAGCTGGCCGGTGACGTCCTCGATGGTGCCGCCGGTGTGCAGGTTCGCCGTCCGCCGCACCTGGATGCGGTCGCCGTTGCGCGGGACGTCGTCCATCGCGTAGCCGGCATCGGCGACCACCTCGGTGGTCGTCGCGTCCAGCGGGATCCGGGACTCGCCACCGGTCGCCCGCTCCCGGCGCCGGCTGGTGGTGCGCACCAGCTCGGTGACCGAGCTGCGGCCGTCACCGATCACCTCCGCCGGACGCCGGACCGCGGCGGCGACGACCTCCCGGTCGATGACCACCACGCGCAGGTCCTGGCCCGGCACCAGCTCCTCCACCAGCACGTCCGGGCAGAACTGCGCCGCGAACCGCACGGCCCGCTCGAGAGCGGCGTCGCCCTTGACGCCCACGGTGATGCCCTGACCCTGCTCGCCGCGGGCCGGCTTGACCACGACCGCGCCGACCTCGCGCAGGAGGGCCGAGGCGGCGGCCAGGTCGTCCTCGTGCGCCAGCGCCCCCCGGGCGACGCGCACCCCCGCCCGCTCCATGATCCGGCGGGTCACCCGCTTGTCGTCGCAGCGGCTCATCGCGACCGCGGTGGTGAACTCCGACAGCGACTCCCGGGTCACCACGGTCCGGCCGCCGACCGACAGCCGCAGTTCGCCCCACTCGGCGTCGGTGACCTCGACGCGGACACCGCGGCGCAGGGCCTCCTCGGCGATGACCAGCGCGTAGGGGTTGAGCCCCTCCAGCCCGGGCGGGCGGGCCGCGAACAGCGGCGTGTTGATCGGGTTCTTGCGCTTCACGCAGACCGCGGAGACCCGGCTGAACCCCAGCTTCCGGTAGAGGGCGATCGCCCCGGAGTTGTCGTGCATGACCGAGAGGTCGAGGTACGCGCGGCCGCGGCCGACGTAGCGCTCGGCGAGCACCCGCACGAGGGCCTCGCCGGCACCGGGAGGGGCGTCCTGGTTGTGCACGGCGAGGCACCACAGGCTGGTGCCGCCCTCCGGGTCGTCGAAGGCCAGGGTGTGGTCGACGCCGGTGACGGTGCCGACGATCTTGCCGGTCCGCTGGTCCTCGGCCACCAGGTAGGTGAAGCAGCGGGTGCGGTGGTTGCGCCACATGACGTCGGCGTCGCCCACCACCATGCCGTTCAGCGCGTAGATCTCGTTGATCGCCACCATGTCGGCGCGCGAGGTGGCGGTGCGCACGAACACCCCACGGATGAGCTCGTGCCGGGCCCGGTAGCGGTGCAGGTCGAGCCGGTAGGTGTAGCTGGGGTCGATGAACAGCTCGTCGGGGGCGAGGCCGACCAGGACGTGCGGGTCCCGGGGGTAGATGCAGATGTCCCGCTCGCCGGTCTCCTCGGCGCGCAGGGCGTCGACGATGCCGTGCAGATCGGAGAACGTCTGGCCGAAGACCAGGCGGCCCCACCCCATGTCCAGGACGACGTCGGAGCCCATGCCCTGGAGCTGGTGGTCCGACGGCTTCCGCCAGGACCGGTCGGTGAAGGCCGGCGTGCTGGTCACCGGGGTCCGGCGTCGGTGGCCGGCGAGCCGGGCTGCCATGGCGATCCCCGTCAGACCGCGTGCGTCTGGAGCCAGAGCTCGAGCAGCCCGAGCTGCCAGAGCTTGTTCCCCCGCAGCGGGGTGAGCTCGCCGTTCGGGTCGTTGAGCAGTTCCCGCACGTACTCCGGCCGGTACAGGCCACGGTCGCGGGCGGCGTCGCTGGAGAGGGCGTCCTTGACCAGGTCGAGCACCTTGCCCTGCAGGTGGGTGATCGCCGGCACCGGGAAGTAGCCCTTGGGACGGTCGATGACCTCCGGCGGGATGATCCGCCGGCCGATCGCCTTCAGGACGCCCTTGCCGCCGTCGGCGAGCTTGAGCTCCGGCGGGCACATCGCCGCCAGCTCCACCAGGTCGTGGTCGAGGAAGGGCACCCGGGCCTCCAGGCCCCACGCCATGGACATGTTGTCGACGCGCTTCACCGGGTCGTCGACGAGCATGACCTCGCTGTCCAGGCGCAGCGCTGCGTCGACGGCCGTCTGGGCCCCCGGGGCCGACATGTGCTCCCGCACGAACGCCAGGCTCGGGTCCTGGTCGAGGGCGTAGCGGCCCGAGACCACCTGCCGCATCTGCGCGTGGTCCCGGTCGAAGAAGGCCTTCGCGTAGGTCTGCACCGCCTCGTCCCGGCCGACCCCGGCCAGCGGCGGGTACCAGTGGTAGCCGGCGAAGACCTCGTCGGCGCCCTGCCCGGACTGCACGACCCGGATGGACTGGCTGACCCGCTCGCTGAGCAGGTCGAAGGCGACGGCGTCGTGGCTGACCATGGGCTCGGCCATCGCACCGATGGCGTGCCCGAGCGCGCCCACGAGCTCGTCGGACCCCACGCGGATGCGGTGGTGGTCGGTGGCGAAGTGCTCGGCGATGACGTCGGAGTAGGCGAACTCGTCACCTTCGCGGCCGCCGACGGACTCGAAGCCGATCGAGTAGGTGGCCAGGCCGGTCTGCCCCTCCTGGGCCAGCAGGCCGACGATCAGGCTGGAGTCCAGGCCACCGGACAGCAGGACGCCGACCGGGATGTCGGCGACCAGGCGGCGGCGGACGGCGACCCGCAGCGCCTCCTCGATCGCGTCCTCCCAGTCCCGCGCCGACCAGCCCGCGTGCTCGGGCCGGCGCTCGTACCGCGCCTCCCAGTAGCGGTGCTCCCGGCTGGTCCCGTCGGCCTCGATCACCCGGACCGTGGCCGGCGGCAGCTTGCGGACGCCGTTGAGGATGGTCCGCGGGGCGGGCACCACCGCGTGCCAGCTGAGGTAGTGGTGCAGCGCCACCGGGTCGACGGAGGTGTCGACGTCACCGGCGCGCAGCAGCGCCGGGAGCGTGGAGGCGAAACGCAGCCGCTTGCCCGGCGTCTCGGAGACGTAGAGCGGCTTGATGCCCAGCCGGTCCCGGGCCATGACGACCCGGCCGGTGTCCCGCTCGGCGATGACGAAGGCGAACATGCCGTGCAGGCGCGAGACGACGTCGGTGCCCCAGTGGTGGTAGCCCTTGAGGATCACCTCGGTGTCGCTGTGGGAGAAGAAGCGGTAGCCGTGGCCCTCCAGCTCGGCCCGCAGCTCCTGGTAGTCGTAGATGCAGCCGTTGAAGACCGCGGTCAGGCCCAGCTCGTTGTCCACCATCGGCTGGGAGCCGCAGGTGGAGAGGTCGATGACCGAGAGCCGGCGGTGCCCGAAGGCCACCCGGCCGTTGCCCCAGAAGCCCTGCCCGTCCGGCCCGCGCGGGACCAGGGCATCGACCATGCGGGTGACCGCGGTCGTGTCGGCCATCGAACCGTCGAACGTGATCTCGCCACTGAGGCCGCACATGCACAAAGATCTAACCCTCGCCGCCACGTGTGCGCGACGCGGGGGCGCCCGGTCGGGCGTAGCCGTGGCGCAGGTCACCGGGCATCCGCGCTGTTCCACGTGGAACCGGGCCGGGGATCCGACCGCCACGCTGCTCATCCGTAGTAGAGGGCGACCGGCTTCCCGTCGATCTCGCGGACGTCGACGGTGGTGTCGTAGACGGCGGCGAGCACGTCGGGGCGCATGATCTCGCGCGCCGGGGCGTCCGCCACCACGATCCCGTCGCGCATCGCGACGATGCGGTCGGCGTAGGTCGCCGCGAAGTTGATGTCGTGCAGCACGGTGACGATCCGCTTGCCGAGCTCGTCGGCCATCCTGCGGACCAGCCGCATGATCTCCGTCATGTGCCGCAGGTCCAGGTTGTTGAGCGGTTCGTCGAGCAGCACGTACTTGGTGTCCTGCGCGAGCACCATCGCGATGAAGGCCCGCTGCCGCTGGCCGCCCGAGAGCTCGTCCAGGAACCGGTCCCGGTAGACGCCGAGACCGAGGTAGTCGATCGCGCTCTCGATGTGCTCGCGGTCGTGCACGGTGAGCCGTCCCCGCGAGTGCGGGAAGCGGCCGAACTCCACGAGGTCGTGCACGGTCAGGCGCGCCGCGATGTGGTTGTCCTGGCGCAGCACCGCGAGGTTCTTGGCGAGCTCGTGCGACGGCGTCGTCGCGACGTCCATGCCGTCCACCGAGACCCTCCCGGCATCCGCCTGGAGCAGGCGGCCCACCAGGCCGAACAGCGTGGACTTGCCGGCTCCGTTCGGGCCGATGAGCGCCGTCACGCCCTCACCGCCGAACGCGAGGGAGACGTCGTCGACGACCGTCTGGTCGCCGTAGCGCTTGGTCACGTTCTCGAGCGCGATCACCGCGCCCCCTTCCGCAGCACGAGGTACAGGAAGAACAGGCCACCGGCGAAGTCGATGACCGTGGACAGGGTTCCGCCGAAGCCGAACAGCCGTTCCAGGATCAGCTGACCACCCAGCAGGCAGATGACGCCGATAAGCACGGCGGTGGGCAGCGTCCACACGTGCCGGAAGGACCCTGCGTAGGAGTAGGCGAGGTTCGCCACGATGAGGCCGAAGAACAGGATGGGGCCCACCAGCGCCGTGGACGCGGCGATCATCACCGAGACGCTCGCGAAGAGGACCATCACCACCCGCCGGTGGTCCACCCCCAGCCCCACGGCGGCCGGTTCACCCAGCGTGAGCACGTCGAGGACGCGCAGCAGCGGCACGACCGCCGCGCACCCGAGGACGACGAGCCCAGTGGTGAGCAGCAGCAGCATCTCGTCGGGCCGGGTGAGGGACGCGAACATCGCGTCGGAGAGCACCTGGAAGTCCAGCGGGTCGAGCATCCGCTGCATCCACTCGGTGAACGCGCGGAAGAACGTGCCCAGCACGATGCCGACCAGCAGCATGAGGTGGAGCGACCGCCGCTTGCCGCCGAACAGCCAGGTGAACAGCAGCACGCTGAAGGCGACCATCACCACGACCTGGACGAGCCACAGGGTGAGCTGGTCGAACCCGAGAAACGCCGCCGAGCCGGAGAAGAACACGATGATCGTCGAGATCAGCACGTAGAACGCGTCGAAGCCCATGATCGACGGGGTGAGGATGCGGTTCTGCGTGATCGTGTGGAACACCACCGTCGACACCCCGACGGCCGTCGCGACCACCAGCATCGCGACCACCGTGAGGCTGCGGACCTCGAGGGCGAAGGACAGCGAACCGGGGACCGCGGTGAAGAGGTAGACGGCGGTCAGGACCAGGACGGCCGCACCGAGCACGCCCAGGCGGACCCGTGGCCTCGCCCACGAGACGCCGAGCCGGCTGCGGTGCAGGCCGGCCTCGGGCAGGGCACCGGACTCGGTGGGGACGGGGTCAGTGAGCACGGCTCCGCCTCCGCAGCAGCAGCCAGAGGAACAGCGCCGCACCGATGATGCCGACGATGACCCCGAGCGGGATCTCGTAGGGGAAGCGCACGACCCGCGCGATCAGGTCGCAGGCCAGCACGAACACGGCTCCGATCCCGGCGACCCACGGGATCGACCGGCGCACGTTGTCGCCGATGATCAGGCTGACGATGTTCGGGACGACGAGTCCCAGGAACGGGATCATGCCCGCCGTGACGAGCACCGCCGCCGTGATCACGGCGATGATCACCATGCCGACGGCGACGACCCGCCGGTAGTCCAGCCCCAGATTGGTCGCGAACTCCTCCCCGAGGCCGATGACGCTGAACCGATCGGCGGCCACCCAGGCGAGGACGACCATGAGCCCGGCGATCCAGAGGAACTCGTACCGGCCCTGCATGATCGTGGCGAAGCTGCCCTGCGACCACTGCCCGAGGGACTGCAGGAGATCGAGGCGGTAGGCGAAGAACGTCGTGACGGCGCCCACGACGCCGCCGAGCATGATGCCGACCAGCGGGACGAGCACGAGCTGGCGCACGGGCACGACTCGGACCACCCGCAGGAACACCCAGGTGCCGAAGAGGCCGAAGACCGCGGCCACGCCCATCTTCCCGACGACGGCCAGGCCGGGGAGGAAGACCATCGTGGCGAGCATGCCGAGCGTCGCGAACTCGCTGACGCCGGTGGTGCCCGGCTCCACGAACTTGTTGCGCACGAGCATCTGCATGATCAGGCCGGCGATGCCCAGCGACGCGCCGGCGAGGAGCACGGCGACCGTGCGCGGGATCCGGCTGGCCACGAGCAGGAAGGCCGCGTCGCTGTCGGGGCCGCCCGTGAGGACCGAGGACGGGGACACGTCCGAGACGCCGACGAACAGGCTCGCGAACGCAAGGACGACGAGCAGCACGGCGACGAGCACCCCCACCCAGGTGCGGCGGGGCCGCACACGGGCAGGGGTGCTCGTCGGGGTTCGGTCGAGCGTCGTCACGGACGTCGCGATGGGCGCTCCGCCGGAGCCACGCTGGTCATCCGGCGATCTGCGTGACGTCGTCGATCATGATCTTCGTGGTCTCGACCCCACCGAAGACGACGTACCAGGCCGTCGGGTCCAGGTAGATGATCTGGTCGTTCTGGTACGCGGTCGTCTGCTTGACGATCTCGTTGTCGAGCACCGCCGCGGCCGCCTGCGCGCCCTCGGTGTTGGTGGCGGCGTCGCGGTCGACGACCCAGAGGTGGTCGGGGTTCGTCTCGAGGAGGAACTCGAAGGAGACCGGCTCGCCGTGCGTGGCGGCCCTGATGTCCTCGACCACCGGCTCGACGCCGAAGGCGTCGTAGATCAGCCCACCGCGCGCGCCGCGCGCGTCAGAGCTGTCGCGGGACGGGGACAGGGCGCTGAGCTCGCCACCGGAGACCATCAGGCCGAGCCCGGTACCCGCGTCCGCGGTGGCGGCCCGCGCCTCCTCGATGCCCTCCTCGAGCTCGGCGATCGCCGCCTCCGCCTCGTCCTCGGCACCCAACACCTCACCGAGGAAGGTGGTGTTGCGCTCGAGGGTCTCGGTGTACGAGCCCCGGAGACTCAGGTCGACGGTCGGCGCGATCTCGCTCAGGTCCTCGTACAGCGCCGACGAGCGACCGGCGATGACGATGAGGTCGGGCTGCTGCGCCTCGATCTCGACGATGTCCGCCTCGAACAGGGTGCCCACGTTGAAGGCGTCGTCGGCGAGGGCGTCCTGGAGGTACTCGGGGACCGAGTCGAGCGGGGCGCCCGAGACCTCACCGCCCAGCGCACCGATGGTGTCGAGGCTGGCCATGTCGAAGACGACGATGTTCTCGGGGTTCTTCGGGACCTCGACCGTCGTCTCCTCGTACTGGGGGTCCGCGTCCTCGGCGGCGATGTTCCGGTCCCAGGTGAAGGTGACGGTCTCGGCCTCGCTGGCCGCGGTCTCGGCAGCGGCGTCCGAGCCACCGCACGCCGAGAGGGCCAGGACGGCGGAGAGGGGAAGGGCGAGGGCCGCGAGGGGCCGGACGGCGGTGCGCATGGAGCTCCGATCGCTACGGGAAGGCATGCCTTAGTAAGGCGTGGCTAACCTGCCACATCCGTCTCCGGAGATCCACGGTGGGGATCATCACGCCGTCCGGCGGGCCTCGGCGGCACCCGCCCGGGGGGGGGGGGCGATCCGGGCCCACCCGGGGTGCGGCGGGAGGATGGTCGCCGTGCCGCTTGCCGACGTCCGTCCCGGAGGGGTGCGGTGACGCCCCCGCTCGTCGTCGCGATCAGCGTCGTCGCGGCGGTCCTCGTCGTCCTGGGCGTGGCGTCCTCGGTCGCCGGCCGCCGCATCGGTGTGCTGCACCTGGCCGGCGCGGGCCTGCTGGAGGCCCTGGTGCTCGCGCAGGGGGCGATCGCGGCGGTGGCCATGGCCGGCGGCGACACCCCGGCCGACACCCCGACGTTCCTGGGCTACCTGTTCGGCGTCGTGCTCATCCCGGTCGCCGGCGTCCTGTGGGCGCACGCGGAGCGGACCCGCTGGGCCGGGATCGTGCTCGCCGTCGCGGCGGCGGCCGTCGGCGTCATGGTGTGGCGGTTGCTGCAGCTGTGGGAGGCCACCGGTGCGTGAGCGGGGCCTGGGCCGGCCGGCGGAACCGGTGAGCAGCGGGGGCCCGGCCGGTCCCGCGCGGGTGCTGGTGCTCGTCTACGGGATCTTCGCCCTCGCCGCCGGGGCACGGGCCGGCGTCCAGCTGGCCACCCGCTTCGAGGAGGCGCCGGTCGCCTACCTGCTGTCCGCGGTGGCGGCTGTCGTCTACGCGGTGGCGACCGCGGGCCTGGTGCGTGGCGGGCGCACCGGCCGGCGGACGGCGCTGGCCGCCATCGTCGTGGAGCTGGTCGGCGTGCTGGTCGTCGGCACGCTGTCGGTGGCCGATCCGGCGGCGTTCCCGGACGAGACGGTCTGGTCGGCCTACGGCCGCGGCTACGGCTACATCCCGCTCGTCCTGCCGGTGCTCGGCCTGGTGCTGCTCGCGCGCACCCGTCGGAACGGCGCTCCGGCGCGCGACTGATCCCCCGCCGCCGGGCCGGCACGGTCCGCCGGTCGCCTCGGGCCGTGCCGCCCGGGAGTCGCCGGTCCCCGGGACGCGGCAGGTGGCACCGGGCTCAGGCCTCGCCGGTGCGCAGCAGGCCGTAGGCGCCGCGGTGGAACAGCAGCGGCCGGCGGTCGGGGGCCGCGCCCAGGTCGAGCACCCGGGCGACGACGATCGTGTGGTCGCCGCCCTCGTACTCCGCCCAGAGCTCGCCGTCGATCCACGCCACGACGTCGTCGAGCACGGGGGAGCCCTGGGGGCTCGGCGTCCACGGCACCCCGGCGAACTTGTCGGCGCCCGACCGCGCGAAGTTCTGCGAGACGGCGTCCTGCCCCTCGGCCAGCACGTTGACGCAGAACCGGCCGATCTCCCGCAGCCGGGCCCAGGTGCCCGACGTGCGGGCCGGGGCGAGCGCGACCAGCGGCGGGTCCAGCGACAGCGAGCTGAACGACTGGCAGGTGAACCCGATCGGCCCGTCCGGCGTGTCGGCGGTGACCACCGTGACCCCGGAGGCGAAGTGGCCCAGCACGTCCCGCATCAGGCGGGGGTCGACGATCCGCGGCGGCTCCGACGCCGCGTCAGCCGCCATCAGCGCGCCTCGGCCGGACGCGGCACCGACCGGCCACCGGCCCGGTACAGCGAGCTCGGCAGCTCGTGGCCGACGGCCTCCTCGGTGATCCGGGCGGCGGCGAGCACGGCGTCGAGGTCCAGCCCCGTGCGCACGCCGGACTCCTCGAGCATGTAGACCAGCTCCTCGGTGGCGATGTTCCCGCTGGCCCCGGGCGCGAACGGGCAGCCACCGAGCCCGCCGACCGACGAGTCGAGCATCGTGACCCCGGCCTGGACGGCGGCCAGCGCATTGGCCTGGCCGGTGCCCCGGGTGTCGTGGAAGTGCACGCCCACGGCGACGCCCGGGCAGGCGCGACGGACGGCGTCGACGAGGGTGACCACGCGCAGCGGCGTCGTCGTCCCGATGGTGTCGCCCAGGCAGAGCTGGTCGGCGCCGGCCGTGACGGCGGCCCGTGCGACGTCGACCGTGCGGGTGACCGGCGTGCGACCGTCGAACGGGCAGTCCCAGGCGGTGGCGATGATGACCTCGAGGGACCCGCCGGCGCCGTGGGCGAGCGCGGCGATCTCACCGACGGCGCCCACCGCCTCGGCGGTGCTCCGCCCCGCGTTGGCGCGACTGTGCCCGTCGGAGGCCGAGACGACGTACTCGAGGTCGGCGACCCCGGCGTCCACCGCACGGACGGCGCCGCGCGGGTTGGCCACCAGCGCCGACCAGTGGACCTCCGGCCAGCGGGAGAGCTCGGCCGCCACCGCGTCGGCGTCGGCGAGCGCCGGCACGGCCTTGGGGGACACGAACGACGTCGCCTCGATGCGCCGGACACCGGTGGCCACGAGCGCCTCCAGCATGGCCAGCTTGGCCTCCAGCGGCACGGGGGCCTCCAGCTGGAGCCCGTCGCGCATGCCCACCTCGCGGACGTCGACCGCGGCCGGCAGGACCAGGTCGAACTCCATCATCGGTGCCTCCTCGTGCGGTCAACGGGTACATCCGCATCCTGCACCCCCTCCCCGACGTTCCCTCGATCAGGCGTCACCGAACCGGAGCGGCCGATCCGGGGAGCATTTCGTGGGCGCCGTCCCGCAAGATGTGTGCAGGCAGAGGAGGTGTGGAGTGGTCGAGGTCGCGGATGCGCTACCCCCGGCGGACCGGCGGAGTGCCTTCGCCAACGCGCCGATGGGCATCGCGCTGACGACACCCGCCGGGCTCCTCGTCGACGTCAACCCCGCCCTCTCGGCCATGGTCGGCCGCGCCCCGGAGGAGCTGTACGGCCGATCGGTCATGGAGCTGGTGCACCCCGATGCCGTTCCGGCCGCGGAGGAGGCACACGCCAGCCTCACGGCGGATCCCGACCGTCCCATGCGGCACGAGACGCGCCTGACCCGTGCCGACAGGTCCGACGTCCCGGTGCAGATCACGGCCTCGTGGGTGCGGGAGGCCGAGGAGCAGGCCGCGCACCTCGTGCTCATCTTCGAGGACATCACCGAGCGGAAGGCGCTCGAGGCGCAGCTGGTGCACCGCTCGCTGCACGACCCCCTCACCGGTCTGCCGAACCGGCTGCTGTTCCAGGACCGCCTGCGGCACGCCCTCGACCGGGGGCACCGCGAGAACACCCCCACCTGCGTGCTGATCATCGACCTCGACGGGTTCAAGGCGATCAACGACGAGCTGGGGCACCCGATGGGCGACCGGGTCCTCGTCTCCTTCGCCGAGCGGCTGCGGTCGGTGCTGCGGGCCAGCGACACCGCCGCCCGCCTGGGCGGCGACGAGTTCAGCATCGTCTGCGAGAACACCGAGCGCCCGGACGCCGTGGCGCTGGCCGACCGGCTGCGCACGACGGTCACCGAGCCGTTGGACCTCGACGGCATCGAGGTGCCGGTGGGCATCAGCATCGGGATCGGCACGGTGCAGGGCGGCCAGGACCCCGAGCAGGAGTACGAGCGGGCGGTGCGCGCCGCCGACGACGACATGTACGCCGACAAGAGGCGCCGTCGCCGCGCCCGGCGTCGCTGACCCGCCGGATCAGGCGCCGGTCATCCCTCCACCCAGTCGGTGACCCCCCGGAGCTTCGCGAGGACGGCGGTCACGATCGGCAGGACGCTGGCGAACAGCACGAACGCGGTGATCCCGAAGCGGCCGCCGTCGCCCAGCGTCAGCAGGCCGGCGACCAGGGCGAGGAACAGGACCCCGATCGCGGTCAGCGCGGAGCCGAAGAGCAGCCCCGCGCGGTGTCCCTGCAGCAGTCGCGCCCCACCGGCGATCAGGCCGGCCGCGCAGGGGAGCCCGAGGACGAGCAGCACCGTCGCCGGGTCGTCGTCGCCGCCGAAGGCCGCCAGCAGCATGAACAGCGAGCCGATGCCGGTCAGCCCACCGGTCACGATGCCGAGGACGCCCGCCGAGGTGACGACGGTGGGGCGGCGCGCCCCGGCCGGCCACCCGGGATGACCCGGGTGCCCGTACGGAGGCTGCCCGTAGGGGAACGGCCCGTACGGGCCCTGGCCGTACGGGGCCTGCCCGTACGGCGCCATCCCGTACGGGGCCTGGCCGTACGGCGCCATCCCGTACGGGGCCTGGCCGTACGGGGGAGGACCCGGCTGCCCGGGGCCCGGCTGCCCGCCGGACGGAGAGGCCCAGTACCGACCGTCGCTCATGCGGGCAGTCTGCCCGCCGTCGGCCTCGTGACCAGGCCCGACACGAGCGTCGGTCACCCGGTCGGGTCGGGGGCCACCGTCCGTCGTCGGCCGGGCGGCGATCCGGTCGGTCCGGTCCCGGCCGCCGTGCCGCCACCGCTCACCGGGCGGCGGTCGTCCTCGTCGGAGCGAGCAGCACGGCCTCCGCGGGGCCCAGGTTCCCGGTCCAGGCGTCTCCCTCCGCGTGCCCGGCAGACGAGACCTCCACGGTCGCGGGCTCGTCCAGCGGCAGCCGCGCCGGCGCGTCGGTGAAGTTCACCGCGACGACCCGTCGATCGGGGTCGGCCTCCCGCTCGTACGCCAGCACGCCGTCGGGCGCGGGCAGGGGCGTCCAGTTGCCGTGGAACAGGGCGGGCGAGCGGCGGCGGGCAGCCAGGAGCCGGCGGTAGAGGTGCAGGACCGAGGCCGGGTCGTCGCGCTGCGCCGCGGCGCTGCGGGCGGCGGGATCCGGCGGGAAGGGCAGCCAGGGCTCCGGCGGCCAGCCGTGGCCCTCCGCCGCCGTCCAGGGGATCGGCGCCCGGCAGCCGTCGCGGCCGCCCGGGTCGACCCGCCGGTCCGGCGGGACGACGGCGTCCTCCAGCCCCAGCTCCTCACCCGCGTACAGGAACGGCGTGCCCGGCAGGGTGAGCAGCAGCACCGCGGCGGCGCGCGCCCGCTCCTCCGACCCGCCGTAGCGGGTGCGATGGCGGGGGTTGTCGTGGTTGGACAGCACCCAGGTCGGCCAGGAGCCGCTGGGCGCCAGCGCCGCCAGGATCTCCTCGACGGCCGAGCGCCAGAAGGAGGCGTCCCAGGGACCGGAGAGCGGGACGAAGTTGAACGCCAGGTGCAGCTCGTCGCCCGCACCGTAGTAGGGGGCGATGAGGGCGGGGGAGCGGAGGTTGACCTCGCCGACCATGGCCCGGTCACCGGGGAACTCGTCGAGCACCGCCCGGATGCCGCGCAGCAGCTCGTGGGTCACCGGCAGGTCGTGGCTGTGCACGATGTTCGTGCCGACCAGCTCCGGCGGGTGATCGGGCAGGCCCGGGTCCTTGCCGATCAGGTGGACGACGTCCGCGCGGAAGCCGTCCACCCCGCGCCGCAGCCAGAACCGGAGGACGTCGTGCATCGCCTCCTGCACGGCCGGCTCGGCCCAGTTCAGGTCGGGCTGCTCGGCCAGGAAGAGGTGCAGGTACCACTGCGCCGTGTGCTCGTCCCAGGTCCAGGCCGGTCCGCCGGTGAACTGCGCCAGCCAGTTGTTCGGCGGTGTCCCCGGCTCGCCGTCCCGCCACAGGTACCAGTTCCGGCGGGCCGACGTGCGGGAGGCTCGCGAGTCCAGGAACCACGGGTGCTGGTCACTGGTGTGGTTGGGCACCCAGTCCAGCATCAGCCGCATGCCCCGGTCGTGGACGTCGGCGAGCAGCCGGTCGAAGGCCGCCAGATCGCCGAACAGGGGATCGACGTCGCAGTGGTCGGCGATGTCGTAGCCGGCGTCGGCCATGGGCGAGCGGTAGATCGGCGAGAGCCAGAGCACGTCCACGCCGAGCCAGCTCAGGTGGTCCAGCCGGCTCCGGATGCCCTCCAGGTCGCCGATCCCGTCACCGGAGGCGTCGGCGAAGGACCGCGGGTAGATCTGGTAGACCACGCCGCTGCGCCACCACGGGGTGGCCGCCTCGCCGGGGGCCCACCGGGCGGTCACAGCGCCATCCCGCTGCCCGGACGCCGGCCCCGCAGCCACCGGTAGCCGAAGGGCCCGAGAGCGACGCGGGGATCGTCCGGGTCGAACGGCTCGTAGCGGTCGTTGCCGAAGATGTCGCCCACCTCCTCGAGCCGGCCGCCGTCGGTCAGCTCGATCCGGGTCTCCACGTCGTCGCCGGACAGGTTGTGCGCGGCGAGGACGGTGCCGTCCAGCCAGTCGCACCGGTGGACGAGCACCCGCGGATCACCGGAGTCGAGCACCGTCCAGGCGCCCCAGCCGAACTCCGGGGACTCCTTGCGCACGCGGATCGCCCGCTCCACCCGGTTGAGCAGCGAGTCCTCGCGCCGCCGCTGCTCGGCCACGTTGACCTCCTGGTAGCGGAACGGGCCGTCGTCGACGACCGGGGCGACCAGTTCGCCGTCGCGGCGGTTGGAGAAGCCGCCGTTCGGCCCGTCGGCCCACTGCATGACCGTGCGCACGCTCTTGCGCCCCTCGATGGCCAGGTCGTCGCCCATCCCGATCTCCTCCCCGTAGAGCAGCACCGGGGTGCCGGGCAGGGTCAGGAGCAGGCTGAAGGCGAGTTCGATGCGCCTGCGGTCGCCGTCGACCATCGGTGGCAGCCGCCGCCGGATGCCGCGGCCGTAGATCCGCATCTCCTGGTCCGGCGCGAAGGCGGTCATGACGTCGTCCTTCTCGTCGGCCGGCAGCCGGGAGAGGTTCAGCTCGTCGTGGTTGCGCAGGAAGTTGAGCCACTGCGAGGTCCGCGGTGGGGACGGCGTCCTGCGCAGGTGCTCGGCCAGCGGAGTGGCCTCGCCGCGGGCGAGCGCGGCGAAGACCGCTCCGGACAGGATGAAGTTGAACAGCCCGGTCATCTCGCCGCCGTCACCGAAGAAGCTCTCGCGGTCACCGGGATCGAGGTTGACCTCACCGAACAGGACGGCGTCCCCGCGCCGGCGGGAGAGGAAGCCGCGCATGTCCTGGAGGATCAGGTGCGGGTCCTGCGGCATCTGGTGCTCGACCCCGGTCGCGCCGATGAGGTAGGGCGCGGCGTCCACCCGGAACCCGGAGACCCCGAGCTCCAGCCAGAAGCCCATGACCCGGTGGATCTCGTCGCGGACGTCGGGGTGGGCCGTGTTGAGGTCGGGCTCCGACGAGTAGAAGCGGTGCAGGTAGTACTGCCCGGCCTCCTCGTCCCAGGCCCAGTTGCTCTCCTCCTTGTCCGGGAAGATGACCTTCGCCTCGTCCTCCGGCCGCTCGTCGGCCCACACGTACCAGTTGCGGTACGGGGAGTCCCGGTCCCGGCGTGCCGACTGGAACCAGGGGTGCTCGCTGGAGGTGTGGTTGACCACGAGATCGATCACCACCCGGATCCCGAGGTCGCGGGCGGTGCGGACGAACTCGACGAACTCGCCCAGCGTCCCGAGCCGGGGATCCACGGTGTAGTAGTCGCTGACGTCGTAGCCGTCGTCCCGTCCCGGCGAGGGATAGAACGGCAGCAGCCACAGGCAGGTGACGCCCAGGCCGGACAGGTAGGGCAGGCGGTGCGTCAGACCACGGAAGTCGCCGACGCCGTCCCCGTCGGAGTCCATGAAGGTCTCGACGTCCACGGAGTAGACGACGGCGTTCTTCCACCACTGGTCGCTGACGGCTGGATCGAACATGCTCCCCGCCCTACCCATGATCCGCCGTCCCACCTCACCGGGCGGGCACGGCCGTGTCCGCCTAGCTGCCGAGGGCCGCGGTGACCACGGCGCGGGCCTCCTCCTGCACGCGCGCGAGGTGCTCGGGGCCGGCGAAGGACTCCGCGTAGATCTTGTAGACGTCCTCGGTGCCCGACGGCCGGGCGGCGAACCAAGCGTTCTCGGTGGTCACCTTGAGGCCGCCGATCGCGGCGTCGTTGCCGGGCGCCCGGGTCAGCTTCGCCGTGATCGGCTCGCCGGCGAGCTCGGTGGCCCGGACGGCCTCGGGGGAGAGCTTGCCCAGGGCGGCCTTCTGCTCGCGGCTCGCCGGTGCGTCGACGCGGGCGTAGGAGGAGGAGCCGTACCGCTCGGTGAGCTCGGCGTGCAGCTGCGACGGGGACCGGCCGGTCACGGCCTGGATCTCCGACGCGAGCAGGGCCAGCAGGATGCCGTCCTTGTCCGTCGTCCAGACCCCGCCGTCCCGGCGCAGGAAGGAGGCGCCGGCGGACTCCTCGCCGCCGAAGCCGACCGACCCGTCGAGCAGGCCCGGGACGAACCACTTGAAGCCCACCGGCACCTCGACCAGCCGCCGGCCCAGGCCGTCGACCACCCGGTCGATCAGTGACGACGACACCAGGGTCTTGCCGACGGCGACGTCGGCGCCCCACTGCGGCCGGTGTTCGAACAGGTAGGCGATGGCGACGGCGAGGAAGTGGTTGGGGTTCATCAGCCCGGCGTCCGGGGTGACGATGCCGTGCCGGTCGGCGTCGGCGTCGTTGCCGGTGGCGATCCGGTACTCGTCCTTCGCCCCGATCAGGGAGGCCATGGCCGAGGGCGAGGAGCAGTCCATCCGGATCTTCCCGTCCCAGTCCAGCGTCATGAACCGCCACGTGGGGTCGACCAGCGGGTTGACCACGGTGAGGTCCAGCCGGTGCCGCTCGGCGATCGCGGCCCAGTAGTCGACGCTGGCTCCGCCGAGTGGGTCCGCGCCGATGCGCACGCCGGCCGAGCGGACCGCGTCGAGATCGAGCACCGAGGGCAGGTCGTCGACGTAGTCGCCGAGGAAGTCGTGCGCGGTCGCCGCGGCGCGGGCCCGGGTGAACGGGATGCGCCGCACCCCGCCCAGGCCCGCGCGCAGCAGCTCGTTGGCGCGGTCGGCGATCACGCTGGTCGCATCGGTGCCGGCCGGGCCGCCGCTGGGCGGGTTGTACTTGAAGCCGCCGTCGCGTGGCGGGTTGTGCGACGGCGTGACGACGATGCCGTCGGCCAGGCCGGAGGTGCGGCCGGCGTTCGCCCGCAGGATCGCGTGGCTGATGGCCGGTGTGGGCGTGTACCGGTCGGCGGCGTCGACGAGGACGGTCACGTCGTTGGCGGCCAGCACCTCCAGCGCCGAGGCCCACGCCGGCTCGGACAGCGCGTGGGTGTCCCGGCCGAGGAAGAGTGGCCCGTCGTAGCCCTGCGCGGCGCGGTACTCGCAGATCGCCTGCGTGGTGGCGAGGATGTGCGCCTCGTTGAAGGCCGCGTCGAACGCCGACCCCCGGTGCCCGCTGGTGCCGAACGCCACCTGCTGCGCCGGATCCGCCGGGTCGGGCTCGCGTGTGTAGTAGGCGGTGACGAGCGAGGCGACGTCGATCAGGTCGCTGGGCTGTGCGGGCCGGCCGGCACGGGCATCACTCATGCCGTTGATCTTGGCCGGACCGGCGGGTGGGCGCGAGCCCAGTGGCGGCTACGCCCACCCCTCCGGGTTCACTCCGCCCGGCGCGGCTCCCCGGGGTACGTGCCGAACTGCCAGAGGTTGCCCTCGGGGTCGCGCGCGGCGAAGTCCCGGGACCCGTGGTCGGTGTCGTACGGCGGCCGGACGATCTCGGCGCCGGCCGCGACCGCACGGGCGTGCACGGCGTCGGGGTCGGCGGTGACCACGTAGCAGCCGGTCGACTCCACCGGCCACTGCCCGCCGTCGTCCCGCACCGAGCCGAGCATCACCCCGCCGCCCTCGGGCCAGGACAGCTGGGCGTGGTCGACCCGGTCGCCCTCGCCGTACACGGCCGTCTCCTCGAACCCGAACGCATCCACGAGGAAGCGGATCAGCCCCCGCGCGTCGCGGGCCCGGAACGCCGGCCAGACCGTGGGGGCCGGCGTCGTCTGCTGCTGGTCGGTCTGCTGCGTCGTCGTCATGCCGACGACAGTGCCGCGGCCAGGGCAGCGGTGTCTTGTACGTACCCGAACTCCGCCGCCAGCCAGCGCGTGGGCGGCAGGCCGGCGAACGCCCGCCATTCCCGCGTGAGGTGCGCCTGGTCGGTGAAGCCGGTACCCACGGCGAGGGCGGCGAGGTCGGGGGCGCCGCCGGCGGCCACCCGCGCGGCCAGCGCCCGCCGGGCCCGGTCGAAGCGCACCACGCGGGCGGCCTGCTTCGGCCCCAGCCCCGTCTCGGCACGGAACCGCTGCTCCAGGTGGCGCGGGGACCAGCCGATCCGGCGGGCCACCTCCCCCACGGGCAACCGGCCCCCGGCCGCCGTCGTCAGCCGCCAGGCCTCGCGCACCTCGGCCGGCACGGCAACCGGGCGCAGCCGTCGCAGCAGCACCGCCTCCAGGGCCGCGAACCGGGCGGGCCAGCCGTCGGCGGCCCGCACCCGATCCACCAGCTCGGTGCCGGCCGCGCCCAGCAACTCGGTCAGCGGCACGTCCAGGGACGCCAGCGCACCGGCCGGGGAGCCGAGCAGCGCGCGGGCGCCGCACGGGGTGAGCGACAGCTGGATGCCCGCCTGCCGGCCGGGGTGGACGATCCGCGCCGGCCGGGTGTGCAGCCCGCCGACGAGCGTGTCGAACGCGCCGGGGGCCTGGGCGGGGTCGGGGTGGGCGGCCATCTCCAGCGGATCGTCGATCGCCACCACGACGGTCAGCCACGGGGACGGCAGCCCCAGGTGCTCGCCCGGTGGGAAGCCCTCGTGCCGGTAGCCGACGGCCGCGGCCACGTACGGGCGCAGGGCGGGGTGCGGGCGGTGCACCACCGACTCCTGCCGCACGGTGGGGATCGTTCCGCGTGCGCCCGCCGGTGTCACGGGGTCCGGCCGCGAACCCAGGGCGCGCCCGCGCGCGTCACCCGCCTGTCGGGGCCCTCGTGCAGACCCGCACCTCGGGCCATTTCCTGTCGCTGACCTGGGGTTCTGTTGTACCCCGGCTCTATGTTCGGGGTGTCGGTCGAGGTCCACCGGAGGGGGCGAGAGCGTGTCCGAGTTCCGATCCGCCCTCGACGACCTGACCGCGATCGACCTCGAGGAACTGTCCGGGGATGCCCTGCTCGACCTCGTCGGCGAGCTGAGCACGACGGCCAACCGCGTCGCCGCGGTCCTCACGTCCGCCGTGCGGGCCGCCGACCGGCGCGAGGCCTACCGGCGGGACGGCGCGGTCTCCATGAAGGCCTGGCTGCGCGGCAGCTGCAGCATGGCTCCCGAGCAGGCGACGGCGACGGTCTCCACCGGCCGGCGGCTCGAGCTGCTGCCGGAGACCGCGGCGGCCTTCGCGGCCGGCGACATCACTGCGAGGCACGCCCGCGTCATCACGAAGGCCATGACGCCCGGGCGGATCGCCAAGGCCGCCGGGGCGGGGGTCGATCTCGGCGAGAGCGATCGCCTCCTGGCCGATCTGGCACGGGCGACGGGCCCTCAGGACACCGCGCGCGGGGTCGCACAGTGGGTCGCCGGCGTGGACCCCGACGGCACGCTGGACGACGCCGCCGACACCCGCCGGCGCTTCACCATGACTCCCGGCCTGGACGGCCGGGTGTACCTGCGGGGCGAGCTGGACGCCGCCGGTGGCGAGTACGTGCGCACCGCGCTGGCCGCACTGATGAACGGCGACCGCCCGGCCGGCGACACCCGCTCCCACGCGGAGCGGCAGGGCGATGCGCTCGTCACGCTGGCCCGTGGGCCCCTGGACGGCGGCGGACTAACGACCGTTCGGGGTGAGCGGCCGCACGTCCGGGTCACCATCGACCTCATGGCCCTCTGCGCCGAACGGGGGGCTGCGGGCGTCGCGGGCGGTTCCCTGGGGTGGGGCGGGCCGATCAACCCGGAGACGGCACGGCGGCTGGCGTGCGATGCCGGCGTCTCCCGCATCCTCACCGGCCCGAGCGGGCCTACCGCTCGACGTCGGCCGCGAGCAGCGGACCTCGACCACGGGCATCCGCCGGTCGATCGAGATCCGCGACGAGCACCGCGTGTTCGCCGGCTGCGACGCCCCGGCGGAGTGGTGCGACGTCCACCATGTCGTTCACTGGGCCCACGGCGGGCCGACGAGCTGTGAGAACGGGGCGCTTCTCTGCGAGCGGCACCACACGAGCTGTCACGAGGGCGGTTTCGCCATCCGTCGGGATCCCGGCACCGGTCGCTGGCACACCTACCGGCCGGACGGCACCGAGATCCTCAGCCGCGCCGGCCCCTGACGCCACGGCGGCCCGCCGCCCGGACTGACAGCCCACCACTCCGAGTGGCTAGGCACCTCGCGGGGCGTACATGATCACCGCCACGCCGACGAGGCAGACGAGCGCGCCGACGACGTCGTACCGGTCGGGCCGGAACCCGTCGACGGCCATGCCCCAGGCCAGGGAGCCGGCGACGAAGACGCCGCCGTAGGCGGCGAGGATCCGGCCGAAGTTCGCGTCGGGCTGCAGGGTGGCGACGAAGCCGTAGAGGCCGAGGGCGACGACGCCCGCGCCGATCCACGCCCAGCCGCGGTGCTCCCGGACGCCCTGCCACA
Source organism: Blastococcus sp. HT6-4 (assembly GCF_039679125.1). Lineage (NCBI taxonomy): Bacteria > Bacillati > Actinomycetota > Actinomycetes > Geodermatophilales > Geodermatophilaceae > Blastococcus > Blastococcus montanus. The sequence continues at coordinate 4,243,687 of NZ_CP155551.1, forward strand.
CCAGCCAGGCGCCACCGATCTCGGCGAGCGCGGCGAGCGCGAACAGAACCAGCGACCGCGCGACGGTCACTCCTCGACCTGATCCAGGAACCTGCGCACCGTCTCGAGGAAGATCTCCGGCTGCTCGGAGTGCACCCAGTGCCCGGCGTTCTTGACCTTCACCAGCCGGGTCAACGGGAACAGCGCGTCCATGGCCGGGCGGTCCTCGGGGAGCACGTAGTGCGAGTTCGCCCCGGCGATCCAGAGCACCGGGCCGTCGAAGGTCGCGCCGGGTGGGGGATCGGGGAACCCGCGGAGCTCACCGATGTCGCGCTCCAGCAGCTCCAGGTTCAGCCGCCACTGCCAGCCGTCGCCCGACTCCTCCCGGGCCAGGCTCTGCAGCAGGAAGCTGCGCACCATCCGGCTGGGGACGGCGGTGCGCAGCGCCGCGTCGGCGTCGGAGCGGGACTCCAGCGATGCCAGGTCCACCCGCCGCATGGCGGCGATGAACGCGGCGAACGGCGACGCCTCCTCGTCGGGGTCCTCGGTGCGGCCGCCCTGCAGGGGGTACTCGACCGGCGCGATGTCCACGACCACCAGGGCGCGCAGCAGCTCCGGCCGGCGCAGCGCCAGCTGCATCGCGACCTTGCCGCCCATCGAGTGGCCGACGAGCGTGGCCGGCTCCCCGAAGGACTCCAGCTCCGCGGCGACCAGCTCGGCCATGTCGACGTAGTCGACCCGCTCGGTCCACGGGGAGTGGCCGTGGTTGGGCAGGTCGAGCAGCGTCACCCGGTGGTCCTCGGCCAGGCCCTTGGCGATCGTCGTCCAGTTCTTCCCCTGGCCGAACAGGCCGTGCACGAAGACGACGCGCGGGCCGGCCTCGCCCAGCGTCCGGGCGTGCAGGGCTTCCTCGGCGTTCTCCGTCACCGGGCGATTCCACCAGAGCGCGCGCTGCCGTGCGTTCCCGCGGTCTGTCCAGCTGCCCACGGACCTCCGTCCCCGGGGCGTCCTCCAGCGTGACCGACGGCGCGCCCCGCCTCCTGCCCGGGGCGGTCGTCCCCGGCCTCTACCGTGCCGGGGGGTCGACGAGGGGGAGCAGATGCCAGGACGACGCCGGGGCGCGAGCAGCACCCGCCGGTCGACGGGGACCACGACGAGGAAGACATCGCCGCGGAAGCCGGCAGCGCGGAGAGCGACGCCGGAGAAGGCCGCCCCCGAGCTGCCCACCGCGGCGCCGGGGGAGCGGGTGTGGGTGCTCGCCGTCCCGTTCCGGGCCCCGGCTCCGGGCGCCGTCTGGCACCCGGGCCTGCAGGCGCACGTGTGGGCCGGCCGCGAGCTGCCGCCCGAGCTGGCCCCCTACGACCCACCCGCCTACAGCCTGGAGCGGTTCCTCGAGGACGAGCTGAACGAATCTCCCCGTCCGCTGTCGGTCACCCCCGCGCTGGTGCCCCGGCCGCAGCAGGAGGAGGGTGCCGGCGTCGTCGCCGCGCACGCCGCGGCCGGCGGCCGGGTCTTCCTGCTCGGCGACGACCCGGGCGTGGGCAAGACCGGCACGGCGATCCTGGCGGTGCACGAGATCGCTGCGCAGCGGCCGGTGCGGACCGTCCTCGTGATCGCCGACCGGCCCGCCGCGATCACCATCCCGCACTGGGCGCGCTCGATCGCCGGCTTCGGCGACGGTGGGCTGCGCTGGTGCGTGACCACCTGGGACCGGCTGGGCAAGGTGGCGAAGCACCGGTTCGACGTCGTCGTCGCCGACGAGGCGCACATGGTGCGGCACACGACGACCCAGCGGTGGAAGCACTGGAAGGCCGTCTCCGGTGCCGCGCGGGTCAAGGACACGCCCTACGTGCTCGCCGCCACGGCCACCCCGGCGCACACGCCGCTGGAGCTGCCGTACCTGGCGCCGGAGTTCGCCGCCCGCCACGGCGAGTCGATCCGCGAGTGGGCCGACCTGCCGGCCGCGCTCGCCCGGCACACGTTCCACGTGGAACGTGGCCGCTACGGCTGGCAGTGGACCGAGGACGCCGACGAGCGCCGGGCCGACCTCGCCCGGCTGCAGACCTGGCTGGCCGAGGCGGATCCGCCCGCCACCCTGCACCGCCCCGCGCCGTGGGGACCGGTGTCGGTCACCGGCACCCCGGTGCTGCTCACCCCGGCCGAGCGGGCGCAGTACGAGGCGGAGTGGTCGCAGTTCCGGGCCGAGATGCAGCTGGCCCGGCGCGGTCGGCAGACCGCGCGCGGCCGCGCGGCGCTGCTGCGGTTCCGGCAGAAGGCCGGGCTGATCCGCGTGCAGGCGACCGTCGACTGGATCAAGGCCCAGGTGGAGGCGGAGCGGCAGGTGGCGGTGTCGGTGGAGTTCGTCGAGACGGCGGCCGATCCGATCCGCGAGGCGCTGCTCGACGCCGGCATCCCGGTCGCCGGCATCTACGGCCGCGACCGGTTCGACGTCGAGGCCGAGCGGCTGCGTTTCCAGCGGGGCGAGGCGGCGGTGTGCGTGTTCACCGTGACCGCGTCGATCAGCCTGCACGCCGGGGAGCTGCTGCCCGACGGATCGACGGCGTCGGAGGCGCCCCGGGTGGGGCTGTTCCACCAGCCGCGGTTCTCCGGCATCCAGGCCCGGCAGGTCACCGGGCGCACCCACCGCGACGGGCGCAGCTCGCCGTGGCGGGTGGCGTTCGCGGCCGACACCGTGGAGGAGCAGGTGGCCCGCGTGATGGTGGAGCGGCTGGCGGTCAGCGGGTCGGCGGCCGGTGCCGACACCTCGTCCCTGCAGGAGATCGCCGAACTGCTCGACGCCGACTGGCTCCCCGCCGCCGCCCTCGCCGAGGGCTGATGCCCGCTCCTCGTCCGGTGATCAGCCCGGGGGAGGGATGCGGTCGCCGAGGTCGGCGAGCAGCAGCTTGAGCAACCTGGCCAGCTGCTCGCGGTCGTCGCTGTCCAGTCCGCTCAGCAGGGCGTCCTCGTGCTGCAGGAGGTCGTCGACCGTGCTCTCGATGATGGCGTGGCCGCGCGCGGTCAGGGCCACGGTGACCCGGCGTCCGTCGAGCCCTTCCCTGCGCCGTCTGATGAATCCCTGCTCCTCGGCACGGGTGAGGCGCTGTGAGACCGCCCCGGGACTGATGGAGATCCGGCGCGCCAGTTCCGACGGCGAGAGCGCGTAGGGGGGACCCTCCCGGCGCAGCGTGCTCAGCAGGTCGCGCGTCCCAGGGTCCATGCCCAGCCGCGCCATGGTTCGCCGCCGGTCGTCCTCGAGCAGCCGGGCGATCCGCCAGATCCGGGTGATGACGCCGATGGAGGCCACCGGCGTGCCGGGGCGCTCGCGCAACCAGGCCTCCCGGATGCGGTCGACGTCGTCGTCAGGCAGATCCTCCGTGGGCACGGTGACTTTAGGTCGAAAGGAGGTGATGGGGGTGCCCTGGTCGCCGTCTCGACGGTGGCAGGCTGAGGTCTGCGACAGCCGCGGGTGCGCGCGCGGGCGAACTCGGCTTCCGGGCGGTGTGGACGTCCCCCGGCTTCACGCGCTGGGCCGTGACCAGCGTGGCCGCCCGTCTCCCGCGGACGATGACACCGCTCGGCCTGGTCCTCTTCGGCGAGTGGGCGACCGGCAGGTTCTCGACCGGCGCGCTACTGGTCGGTGTGCACGCCGCAGGGGATGTCCTGGCGGCCCCCTGGATCGGCCGGCGAGTCGGCGTGCGCTCCGGGCTCCTGGGTGAGGCCGTGGCGCTCACCGGGCTCGTCACCCTGGGTGCACTCGGCGGTGCGCCGGTGACCGGCCTCCTGGCCGTCGCCGTGGTGGCCGGCGCGGCGTCGGCCGGTGTCCCGGGAGAGCAGCGCGCCCGCCTCGCGGACATGACCCCGGTGGCCGCGCACCGGTCCGCCTTCAGCCTGGAGTCCACCGCCAGTGCCCTGCTCTACGCCATCGGCCCCGCGGATCGCCGTGGCGGCAGTGATCGCCGCGGTGGGTGCCGCGTCGGCGCCTGCCCGGTCAGCCCGGTTCCGGCCGGGCGCCGGCGAGGTCCCCGCGCCTCCCGTCCTCGCCGTCGCCCGCCTTGCCTGGCCCAGTTACCTGGGTGCCACGGGATTCATGCTCGGGGTGACCACCCTCGACGTCGTCGTCCCGGCGCAGCTGAGCCGGCTGGGCCACGATCCCGCACACGCGGGGCTCCTGCTCGGCGTGTTCGCCCTGACAGGCACGGTGGGCGGCCTCGTCTACGGCAGCCGCAACTGGCCCGGCAGCGCATCCCGGCACGCGCTCCTCCTGGTCCTCGTGCTCTGCGCCGCATTGGGCGTGCTGCCGCTGCTCCCAGGGCCCTGGGCCATCGCGGCGCTGCTGGCGGTCGCAGGTCTCGCCGGTCCGCCGGCGCTGATCGCGCGGAGCCTGACCCTCCAGGCCCGGCTGCCGGCCACCGCGGCGGCCACCGGCTTCTCCGGCCTGTCGGCGGTCGCCGGGCTGGGGGCGAGTCTCGCCGGCATGCTGGCGGCGCCCCTGCTCCGCTCGGCCGGGCCGGCCGCCACCCTGGTCACGGCCGCGGCGGTCACCGCCCTCGCCGCACTGGTGGGCGCAGCTCGGGAGGCACGTCCGCCCCCCGCCCCGGTACTGGGGGGAGCGGACGGCACCTCCACCGAGGGCTGAGCCGCGCCACCCTCCTGAGACGCAGCGCCCCTGCTAGTCGCCGACCTGGCCGTCGATCGACTCCCGGATGAGGTCGGCGTGACCGTTGTGCCGGGCGTACTCCTCCACCATGTGGAGCAGGATCCAGCGCAGGGTCGGCCGGACGTCGTCCGGGGGCCAGGGCGCCACGACGGCCTGGCGAGTGAGACCGCCGTCGGCGAGCGCCTCGGCGACGAGGTCGCGGGAGCGCGCGACGGCGGCCTCCCAGAGCCCCCGGAGCTCCTCGGGAGAGTCCCCTGCGGCGGAGCGCCACGCCCAGTCGGGATCGGCGTCCCAGTCGACCGCCACCCACGGGTCGCCCGGACTGCGACCGTGCAGCCACAGCGAGAACCACAGCGCCTCGACGAGAGCCATGTGCTTCAGCAGCCCGCCCAGCGTGATCGACGAGGCGGCCACCGGGACCCGGAGGGCATCGGCGTCCAGTCCCGCGCACTTCCACGCCAGGGTGGCGCGGTGGTGGTCCAGGAAGCCCAGCAGCGTGGCGACCTCGTCGCCGTCCACCGGTGGGTACGGACGGCCGTGGCGATCGGTCCCCGTCACACGGCGGAACCTAGCGATCGCCCATGTCGTGCACCAGATCCCCGGCCGACCCGGGGGCGGTCCGGCCGGAGCGGCCTCATACCGGGCAGAGCCAGTCGTCGTCGGCCGGCACGACCGCACCGGTCACCGGCGCGAAAGGCGTGCGGAAGGTGAAGGCCTCCGGCGTGGGCCCGTGGGCGCGCAGATGGCGGATCCGCGCCTCGGCGTCGTCGGTGGTCGGCAGCGAGCCGGCCGGGATCCACCACAGCGCCGTCGTCGCCTCCGCCGCCCGGGCGAACCACTCCCGGCGCCGCCGCATGATCTGCACGTGCCGCCCGCCGAACACGTAGCCGGCGAGCGACTCGACGTCCCGCCAGACGGTGAGGTTCACGACCACGCCGTGGCTGCCGGCGGCGTCCCAGCCGAAGGCCTGCACCGAGGTGGCGTTGCCGTCCTCGGTCTGCAGCCGCCAGACGAAGCCGGGGGCGCGGTCGGCCTCGGCGTTGACCTCGTCGAGCGCGGCCATGAAGTCGGCCAGCAGCGGGCTGTCCAGCGGCGCGAGCAGCCGGGAGACGTTCACCTGGGCGAGATGGTGATCCACCTGCGCGAACCTAGGGCACCGGACCCCGCCGGACCAGGACACCCACGCCCCGTGACGCCGCAGGGCGGGCTGGGTTAGGTTCGGACCGTACGTGGCACGGGGTGTCCCGCCCGGGACTGAGAACACACCCGTCGAACCTGCTCCAGTTCGCACTGGCGAAGGGATGTCACCGGCGTGGAAGCCATCGACCTGCGCGCAGCCCGGACGGCGCTGCGCGAGAACAACGGCACCGACCCGGCGTGGGCGTCATGACCCCCACCGCCCTCACCGTGGCCGGCAGCGATCCCAGCGGGGGCGCCGGGATCCAGGCCGACCTGAAGACCTTCAGCGCACTCGGCGCCTACGGCACCGCCGTGCTCACCGCCCTCACGGCCCAGAACACCCGGGGTGTCACCGGGGTCCACCCGGTGCCCGCGGAGTTCGTCGCCCACCAGCTGCACACGCTGCTCGACGACGTCGAGGTGCACGCGACCAAGCTGGGCATGCTGGGCAGCGCCGCCGTGGTCCACGAGGTGGCGGCCGTGCTGGCCGCGCGGCGCCCCGGCCCGGTGATCTGCGACCCCGTCATGGTCGCGACGAGCGGCGACCGGCTGATCGACGACGAGGCGGTCGCCGCCGTCCGCGCCGAGCTGCTCCCGGTGGCCGACCTGATCACCCCCAACGTCCCCGAGGCCGCGGCGCTGCTGGACACCGCACCGGCCACCGACGTCGCCCAGCTCCCCGGGCAGGCGCAGGCCCTGCTGGACCTGGGCCCCGGGGCGGTGCTGCTCAAGGGCGGGCACCTCGGCGGCGACGAGAGCGTCGACGTGCTCGCGACGGCGGCCGGGACGACGGTCACCCGCCGGCCGCGGATCGCGACCTCCGCGACCCACGGCACCGGGTGCACCCTGTCGTCGGCGCTCGCCGCCCTCGCGGCGCGCGCAGGAGGGCGCCCCGAATGGCCGGTGCTGGTGGAGGAGGCGCGGGACTACCTGCACCGCGCGCTGACCGAGGGCGCCGCGCTGCGCATCGGATCCGGGCACGGGCCGGTGCACCACTTCGCCGGGATCTGGCCGGCGTGAGCACGTTCAGCGCCCGGGCCTGGGCGGCCACGGCGGAGGTCCGCCGGGCGATCGACGAGCTGCCCTTCCTCGCGGAGCTGGGCGCCGGCACGCTCGCCCCCGAGGCGTTCCGCCACTACCTCGAGCAGGACGCCCTGTACCTCGGCGGGTACGCCCGCGCGCTGGCCCTGCTGGCCGCGCGCGCGCCGGACGCGGAGGCGGCGGCGTTCTGGGCCGGCGGGGCGCAGAACTGCGGCGTCGTCGAGACGCAGCTGCACGCCGACCTGCTGGCCTCCGAGCTGCTCGGGCCGGCCGGCCCCCCGCCGGCCGCGTCACCCACCTGCCTGGGCTACGTCTCGTACCTGGTGGCGACGGCGGCGACCGCGCCCTACGCCGTCGCGGCCGCCGCCGTGCTGCCCTGCTACTGGATCTACGCCCACGTCGGGGAGCGGCTGGCCCGCGAGGCGCGGGCGGCCGCCGGCCACCCGTACCGCCGCTGGGTGGCCACCTACGACGCCGAGCCGTTCCAGCTGGCGGCGGCCCGCGCCCGGGCGCTCACCGACGCGGCGGCGGCGACGTCGCCGGCCGACGAGCCCGCCATGCAGGCGGCGTTCGCGGTCGCCACCCGCTACGAGCTCGAGTTCTGGCGCGCGGCCCACGCCCGCGAGGAGTGGGCCGTCCCGGTCTGAGGGTCGTTGCACCCCCACGCAGCGGTTCGGGCGATCATCGAGGGCATGCGGCGGGAGGCGAGTGTGCTGCACCTCGACCTCGACGCGTTCTTCGCCGCCGTCGAGCAGCGGGACAAGCCCTCGCTGCGCGGCCGGCCGGTCGTCGTCGGCGGGGTCGGCGGGCGCGGCGTCGTCGCCACGGCGTCCTACGAGGCGCGGGCCTACGGGGCGCGATCGGCGATGTCCACGGCGGAGGCCCGCCGCCGCTGCCCGCCGGGGACGGCCTTCCTCGGTGGCCGGTTCGCCGCCTACCGGCGGACCTCCGACGTCGTCATGGATCTGCTCCGCGAACTCTCCCCGCTGGTCGAGCCGGTTTCCATCGACGAGGCGTACGTCGACCTCGCCGCCGGCGCACCGCGCGACCTCTCGGTTTCCGCTGTGACGGAACTGGCCGAGAGGCTCAAGGAGCGCATCGCCGCGGCCACCGGCGGCGTCACCGGGTCGGTGGGCATCGGCAGCTCCAAGCTCATGGCCAAGATCGCCTCCGACCTGGACAAGCCCGACGGTCTGGTCGTCGTGCCCCCGGGGAAGGAACTCGACGTCCTGCACCCCCTGCCGGTGACCCGGCTCGGGGGCGTCGGCCCGGCCACGGCCGAGCGGCTGCGCCAGGTCGGGGTGGCCACGGTCGCCGACCTGGCGGCCAAGTCCCTCCCCGACCTGGTGGCGCTGGCCGGGCGGGCCCACGGCGCGGGGCTGCACGCGCTGGCCCGCGCCGACGACGACCGCGCCGTCGTCCCCGACCGCGGGGTCAAGTCGGTGTCGCACGAGGAGACGTTCGAGCGCGACCTCACCGACCTCGACGTGCTGGGTCGCGAGATCGACTCGATGGCCGCCCGGGTCGGGGCGCGGCTCCGGGCGTCGGCCTTCTCCGGCCGGACCGTCACGGTGAAGCTCCGGCGCTACGACTTCACCACGATCACCCGGTCGCAGACGCTGCCCCAGCCGACCGACGACGTGCGGCAGATCGCCGCGACGGCACGGCGACTGCTCGGCGAGGCGGGGACCGGGGGCGGGTTGCGGCTGCTCGGTGTCGGCGTCTCCGGCCTGTCGGTCTACGCCCAGGGCGACCTGTTCGCCACCGACGAGGAACCGGCGGAGGAATCCCTCGCCACGCCGGAGCCGGAGGAGCCCGCCGAGGTCCCCGAGCTGCCCGCGGAGCGCCGCTGGTGGCCGGGCCAGGACGTGCGGCACGCCGAGCTCGGCACGGGCTGGGTGTGGGGACGGGGGCTCGGCCGGGTCACGGTGCGGTTCGAGGGGCCGTCGACGCCGCCCGGCCCGGTGCGCACGCTCGCCGCCGACGACCCGCTGCTGCAACCCGCCGACCCACCGGACTGGAGGATTCCCGAGTGACCGGATCCGCGGAACGTTCCTGGTGGGGCTGGGGCACCACCGACCGCGCCCTGTCGGACGACGAGTGCGTCGCGACGGGGGCGCTGGTGCCCGGCCTGCGCACCCGGCCGCGCGCCGTCCCGGACCTGGCCGCCGTCGACCTGCCGGCGTCCCGGATCACCCCGCCGCCGTCCCTGCCGGTGTCCGCCGCGCCGCCGGACCGAGCGGCGCACACGTACGGCAAGGCCTACCGCGACGTCGTCCGCGCCCTGTCCGGCGATCTCCGCGGCGCCCCGGACGGCGTCGCCTTCCCGCGCACCGAGGCGGAGGTGGTCGACCTGCTCGACTGGGCCGCCGCGACCGGGGTCGTGGTGGTGCCCTACGGCGGGGGCAGCTCGGTCGTGGGTGGCGTGGAGTACCGGGGCGAGCGGCCGTGGCTCTCGATGGACCTGACGCGGCTGGACCGGGTACTCGAGGTCGACCCGGTCAGCCGGGCCGCACGGATCCAGGGCGGCGCGCTGGGCCCGGTGCTGGAGGAGCAGCTGCGCCCCTCCGGGCTGACGCTGCGGCACTTCCCGCAGAGCTTCGAGTTCTCGACGCTCGGGGGGTGGCTCGCCACCCGGGCCGGCGGGCACTACGCCACGCTGCACACGCACATCGACGACCTGGTGGAGTCGCTGCGCGTCGTGACGCCGGCGGGGGTGAACGAGTCGTGGCGGCTGCCCGCGTCGGGCGCGGGGCCCTCGCCGGACCGGCTGTTCCTGGGCTCCGAAGGCGCCCTCGGCGTCATCACCGAGGCCTGGATGCGGCTGCAGGACCGGCCCCGGTGGAAGGCGTCGGCGTCGGTGACGTTCGCGGACATGACCGCGGCGACGGGCGCCGTCCGGGCGATCGCCCAGGCGGGGCTCCACCCGGCGAACTGCCGGCTGCTGGACCCGGGCGAGGCCGCCATGGCCGGGGCGGCGACGGGTGAGGCGGTGCTCGTGCTCGGCGTCGAGTCGGCCGCCCACCCGGTGGAGAGCCGGCTCACCGAGCTGACCGGCCTGGCCCGCGCGCACGGGGGCACGGTGGCCGCGGGCGGCGGCGGGCGGGACACCGCCGCGGACACGTGGCGGTCGGCGTTCCTGCGGATGCCCTACGTCCGGGACGGCATGGCACGGATGGGCGCGATCGTGGAGACGTTCGAGACGGCCTGCACGTGGGACCGCGTGGAGGAGCTGTACACGACCGTCCGCGCGGAGGTCGGGGCCGCCGTCGCGCAGGTCACCGGCGCACCCGGCCTGGTCACCTGCCGCTTCACCCACGTCTACCCCGACGGGGCGGCGCCCTACTTCACCGTCGTCGCCGCCGGCCGGCCCGGCTCGGAGGTGGCGATGTGGGACGACGTGAAGACGACGGCGACCGAGGTGCTGGGCCGGCTCGGCGCGACGATCACCCACCACCACGCCGTCGGCCGCGACCACCGGCCCGGCTACGACCGGCAGCGCCCCGAGCCGTTCGCCCTGGCGCTGCGCGCGGCGAAGGCGGCGCTGGACCCGGCCGGCATCCTCAACCCGGGGGTCCTGGTCGAGGCCCCGTCGGACCACAACCTGTAGAACGGCGTCATGACCGAGCAGAGCGCGTGGACGCGGATGACCCAGGAGGACCCCGACCACTCGCGGGCCTACGTGCAGCGCTTCCGCGACCTCGCCGCCCAGGGGATGGACATCGTCGGGGAGGCGCGGCTGGTCGACGCGATGCTGCCCCGCGGATCGCGGGTGCTCGATGCGGGCTGCGGTCCCGGTCGCGTCGGCGGGTGGCTGGCCGAGGTGGGCCACGAGGTGGTCGGCGTCGACGTCGACCCGGTGCTCATCGCCGCCGCCGAGGAGGACCACCCGGGCCCGCGCTGGCTGGTCGCCGACCTGGCCGAGCTGGACCTGCCCGCCGCGGGAGTCCCGGAGCCGTTCGACGTGATCGTGAGCGCCGGGAACGTCATGGCCTTCCTGGCGCCGTCGACGAGGTGCGCGGTGCTGCGCCGGCTACGCGCGCACGTGGCCCCCGGCGGCCGGGCGGCGATCGGATTCGGCGCCGGCCGGGGCTACGCGTTCGACGAGTTCCTGGCGGACGCGCGGGAGGCCGGCTGGGCGCCGGACCTGCTGCTGTCCACCTGGGACCTGCGCCCGTTCACCCCCGACTCCGAGTTCCTGGTCGCGATCCTGCGCCCCGCCTGAGCCACGCGCCGCCTCGGCGATCAGAGCCGGCCGTTGGCGCGCAGCAACGCGAGCGCCTGGACGGTCCGGTGGCCGCGCCACTCCAGCGCGGCCGCGGGGGAGTAGCTGGCGAAGTCGACGGGCCAGCCGCCGTCGGGTTGCTGGGCGCCGGCGAGCCGGTCGAGCTCGGCGTCCACCACGGCCGGCGCGAACAGCGACCGCGCCGGCCCCCCGGGCGACGGGGCGAAGTCCAGCGGGCGCATGTACTCGTCGTCCGCGCCGCCGGCCACGTGCAGCAGTCCGTCCGCCGGGATGTGCGGGCGGAGGACATCGACGAGCTCGGCCGCCTCGGGCCGGGTGGCCGACGCCGCGTCGAGGAACTGCGTCGCGAAGGCCAGCTCCATCGCGTGCGCCCTCCCGTCGAGCTCGCCGACGGCGGCCAGGCAGTGGTCGGTGGCCCGAGCAAGCCACGGGTGCCCGGCCACGGCGGGATCGGCCACCCGGTGGGCCGCCGCGGCCACCACAGCGGTGATCTGCAGCGACGAGCGATCGGGGTCCGCGCCCGCCCAGAACGGGGCGGAGGCGGCGGCGTCGGGCACCGGCAGCGCGAACGGCAGCCCGCGGTCGGGCAGGCTGACGCGGGCCAGCCAGTCGCAGAGCCCGCGGGCGCGGCCGCTGGTGACCGGCGCGACGTCCACGAACACCTCCAGCGCGTGCAGCGCGCCGCCCGGCTGGCTGGTGGCCGAGCGCAGGTCGGGCTCGAGCCCCCATCCGTAGCCGCCGTCCGTGTTGCGATAGCCGTCGAGAGCAGCGAGCACCGGCTCCGGCGGCCCACCGGCGAACAGCAGCTCGAAGCGACGGCGGTCGAGCACGCGCGCGGCACCGGCGAGGAAGCCGGCGGCGGCGGTCAGGTCGACGATCACGGCACCAGCCTGGCCGACGGCACCGACGAATCCGAGGGTGCGCAGGTTTCCCGTGAAACCACGGGGCATCCGCTGCGGCAGACCCTCCCGGCCGGCAGTGCGCTCAGCCGTCACCCGGGGACGGCGGCCCCGCGGGCGGGACGCCCAGGGCGACCGTGAGCTCGAGGACCGTCCGCGGGTCCTCCAGCCGCGGCCCGTAGAGCTCGCGCAGCTGGGTCATCCGGTAGCGGACCGTCTGCGGGTGCACGAACAGCTCCGCGGCGACCTGGTCACGGCGCCCCTGGTGGAGCAGCCAGGAGCGCAGCGTCTCGGTCAGCTTCTCCCGCGCGGTCGTCCCGACCTGGTCCAGCGGCGCGAGCACCCGCGCCCGCAGGTCGGCCAGGGCATCCTCGTCGGCCCGCAGGACCAGCTCGGCCAGCCGTGCGTCGGTGTCCACGGGGCCGCCGTCGTCCGCGGTCAGCCCCAGCCGCAGCGCACGCACCGCCCGGCCGTAGGACGCCTGGGCGTTCCACCAGGTCTGCGGCGGCCCGACCACCGCCTCCCGCCCGGCCAGGCCGCGCAGCAGGGCGCCGCGGGCCGCCCCCTCCGCGTCCGGCACCAGCAGCACCGCGAGATCGCCGTCGAGGTCGGGGACGTCCTCGGTCACCATCAGCGTGCGCGGGTCGAGCGACACCATCGCACCCCGCATGCGGCCCTCGGGCAGCAGAACCACCGTCAGCGTGCGCGGCGGCGTCCACTCCGCCCGGCGCGCCGCCTCGGTCAGCTCGGAGGGCCTGTTCCCGGTGAGCAGGCCGTGCGCCAGGCGCTCCAGCAGCCGGAGCCGGGCGCGGCCGCTGGAGGCCAGTTCGTCGGCGTGCCCGGCGACGCTGGCCGCCGAGAGCCGGTCGATGTAGGCGAACACCAGCTCGGCGAACCGGGCCAGCGGTTCGGGCCCCAGGCCGGCGGCGACGGCGGTGGCGCTCATGTCCCGCCAGGAGACCCGCGCCCCCACGCGGTAGGCGGCCAGCAGGGCGTCCATGGAGCGGCCGCTCCGCGCCTCCCCCCGGCCCAGCGCGTACGCCGCCTCGACGACCGGCCCGCCAGGCGTGGCCACGTCCGCGTTGCCGCCGGCCGCGGCAAGCTGCAGGAATCCGCGCAGGGTCAGCTCGACCGCCGTGGAGATCTTCCGGCCCATCGGCCCGGAGAACGCATTGGCGTAGCTCGGCACCGCGACGATGATCTCCTCGACGGCGCGCTCGGCGACCTGGGAGAGCGTGGCCCGCATGGCCTCCGCGACCGCGTCGGGGAACGGGGCGTAGTCAACCGCCAGCTGGGCCCCTTTGTCCTCCACGAACAGAAGCTACCTCGTGATTCACGTCCGGGGCACAGGTATTTAGCAGCCCGACTGGGAAAGCTCAGTAGCATGACAGCAACCGCCCCACGCCCCGGCGTGGCCCGCACGCCGGCGCGGCTCGCGCTGCGCGACCGGGCGCTCAAGCTCGCCGAGCTGGTGACGACGCCTTTGCTGCCGGCCGACTACCTCGACCTGTTCGACCCGCTCCGTTCCGGCGCGGCCCTGCGCGGCCGGATCGAGGCCGTCCAGCGGGAGACCCGGGACGCCGCCTCGATCGTCATCCGTCCCGGCCGCGACTGGCTGCCGCACGTGCCGGGCCAGTACGTCCGCATCGGCATCGACATCGACGGTGTCCGCCAGTGGCGCGCCTACTCGATCACCTCGGTGCTCGGCCGGGCCGACGGCTGCTTCACCATCACCGTGAAGGCCATCCCGGACGGCAAGGTGAGCAACCACCTGGTGCACCGCGCGCGGCCGGGCACGATCATCCAGCTCGACCAGGCCACCGGGGAGTTCTGCCTCCCCGAGGAGACGCCGGCCAAGTCCCTGTTCGTCACCGCGGGTTCCGGGATCACCCCCGTCATGGGCATCCTCCGCAACCACGCCGACTCGCTGGCCGACACCGTGCTGGTGCACTCCGCGCCCACCTCCGAGGACGTCGTCTTCGGCGAGGAGCTGCGGCAGATGGCCGCCGACGGCCGGATCCGGCTGATCGAGCAGCACACCGACAGCGCCGGGATGCTCGACGCCCGGTCCATCGCCGAGCTGGTGCCCGACCTGCACGAGCGCGCCACCTGGGCGTGCGGGCCCGTGGGAATGCTCGAGGCGCTGGAGGAGCACTGGGCGTCGGTAGGCATCTCCGACCGGCTGTACACCGAGCGCTTCCGCCCCCGGATCCTCGTCACCGGCGAGGGCGGCACGGTCACCTTCACGAAGAACGGGACCACCGTCGAGGCCGACGGCGCCACGCCGATCCTCGACGCCGCCGAGGAGGCCGGGGTCCTCATGCCCAGCGGCTGCCGCATGGGCATCTGCTACGGCTGCGTGCTCCCCATGCGGGCGGGCGCGGTCCGCGACCTGCGCAACGGCGAGATCACCACCGCCGAGGACGTCGGTGACGGCGTCCTCATCCAGACCTGCGTCAGCGCCGCCGCCGGCGCCTGCGACATCGACCACTGACCACCTCGAGCCCCAGGAGCCCGGACATGACCGTCATCCAGAAGAAGCCCGAGAACCCGATCGCCCACCTCACCCCCGAGGACATCGAGCTCATCGGCAAGGAGCTCGACACCATCCGCCAGGAGATCCGCGACAGCCTCGGCGAGGACGACGCGAAGTACATCCGCACGGTCATCGACGTGCAGCGGAAGCTGGAGCTGGGCAGCCGCGCCGTCCTGCTGTTCTCGAAGTTCCCGCCCGCGTGGCTGGTCGGCACGGCCGGTCTGTCCGTCGCCAAGATCCTCGAGAACATGGAGATCGGGCACAACATCCTGCACGGCCAGTGGGACTGGATGCGCGACCCGAAGATCCACTCCACGACGTGGGAGTGGGACATGGCCAGCCCGGCCGAGCAGTGGAAGCACTCGCACAACGAGCTGCACCACACGTACACGAACGTGATCGGCAAGGACAACGACCTCGGCTACGGCATCATGCGCGTCGACGAGGACCAGAAGTGGCACCCGATGTACCTGGCGCAGCCGCTGTGGAACTTCATCAACGCCTGCTTCTTCGAGTACGGGATCGCCGCCTATGACCTCGAGCTGGGCAAGAACCTGGCGTCGAAGAAGCGCCGCAACGACCCGAAGTTCCGGGCCGCCACCAAGCAGGTGCTGAAGAAGATCCGCAACCAGGCGACGAAGGACTACGTCGTCCACCCGCTGCTGTCGGGCCCGTCGTTCCTGCCGACCCTGGCGGCGAACTTCACCGCCAACGTGGTGCGCAACCTCTGGTCGCACTCGGTCATCATGTGCGGCCACTTCCCCGAGGGCGTCGAGACCTTCGAGAAGACGTCCATCGACGGCGAGACCCGCGGCGAGTGGTACGTCCGCCAGATGCTGGGTTCGGCGAACATCTCCGGCAGCAAGGCCATGCACCTGATGACCGGGAACCTTTCGCACCAGGTGGAGCACCACCTGTTCCCCGACATCCCGAGCAACCGGTACGCCGAGATCGCCCCGAAGGTGAAGGACATCTTCGACCGCTACGGCCTGACCTACCACTCCGCCCCGCTGTACAAGCAGGTCGCGAGCGCGTGGCACAAGGTCATCCGGCTCTCCCTGCCCAACGGCTGGCTGGCCGAGACGACGCCGAAGAACGCCCCGGCGCAGCTGGCCAAGCTGTACAAGATGACCACCGGCGGGCCGAAGGTCCGCCGCGCGCTGCAGCAGAAGGCCGCCGCCTGATCGGACCGGCAACGCTGAACGGCAGAGGCCCAGAACCGTCCTGGTTCTGGGCCTCTGCCGTCCGGCGGTCGGTCAGGGCATCAGCCCCGGCCGGGGAAGTTCAGCGACCGCAGCAGGTCGGGGTCGCTGATCGGCACCTCCCACACGAGCCCGTCGGCGTCGGGGTCGACGACCTCGCCGCGACCGAGGAACGCGGCCACCTGCCCCTGCGCCTGCATCGCGGCCACCGGGAACCGGGCGACGTCCAGCAGGAAGCCGTGCGGGTTGAGCGCCGCGGTGGAGGCCCTGTCGTTGCGGAAGAGGCTCGTCCGCGACCACAGGTCACCGGCGTCGACCAGCGTGTACGACGTCGGGTTCGGCACCGTCTGGTCGCCGAAGGCCACCTGCACCAGCACGCGGTCGTCCCGGATCAGCGGGGCGAAGGTCTCCGGGCTGCCCGGCCGGGCCAGCCAGGTCGACCTGGCCAGGTAGTCCTGGATGGCGAGCGCACCGGGCACGGTCGCGGTGACCGGCCCCTCGCCGCGCAGCGGCAGCTGCTCCTCGAAGTACCAACGGCTCGCGTCGGGGGTGTTCGGCGCCAAGCCGGCCGCCTGGAGCGCCTGGAAGGTCAGCGGCCGGAAGGCCGGCGACAGGCGCGAGATCTCGCTGATCGGGCCACCGGGCACGTTGAGCACCGAGCGGGCGATCGCGCGGTCGGCGCCGGCGAGCATCGTGCCGTAGATGCCGCCGAAGCTCTGCCCGAAGTACGTCACGCGGGCACCGGAGAAGTCGGCGCGCCGGTCGCCGTCGACGTCCGTGCCGCCCACCGCGCGGACGAGCGTCATGACGTCGGCGGCGGTCTGCCGGAGCGCGTCGCGGGAGGAGACCGCCGCGGCAGTGCCGGTGGCCGAGGAGCCCTCGGTGCTGCCGAAGAGCCCGTCGCCGTTCTGGTCGACGCCGCGACCGTAGGTCGGGATCGTCTGCGTCACGCCGTCCGCGGTCGTGATCTGCCAGGCGCTCCCGGGGCCGTAGCCGTGCCCGACCACGTTCGTGCCGATGGTCGCGATGCCGCTCTGGGCGTTCGTGATCGCGGCGAGGAACACGCTGGTCGTCGAGCCGGTGAAGCCGTGGCCGAAGGCGGCGGTCGGCCAGCCGCCGCCGGGCGCGGGGCCGGCCGGGAGGACGGCGACGAAGGGCAGCCGCTCGACCTCGACCGGCGCCGGACCGTCGCCCCGGGTCGGCGTCTGGGCGATGGTGACGTCGTCCCCCAGCCAGGACGGCGCCTGGTAGGAGCCGAAGACCAGCGTGCTGCCGGCGGGCAGCAGACCGGTGGGCTGCACGCTCGGCCCGGCCGGCGTCCCGCCCGGCACGGTCGGTGCCGGGCGGTCGGGGACGAAGGTGACCCTGGAGCCCGCCACGGGGACGACGGCGTCGATCTCCAGCCCGGGGCGCGTGCTGCCGACCTCGCGCAGGGCGCGGTTGGACTGGATCTGCCGGTTCATGTCGAGCAGCCCGTCGGTGGCGCTCAGCGTCGTGAAGGTCTCGCTGGTGGCCGAGTTCGCGGGGCCGGCCTGCACGTCGATGCGGTACGTGGTGCCCGGGGCGAGCTGCTCCACGGGCTGGGCGTACAGCGTGTTGGTGGCCGGGTCCCAGACGACGCGGTCGACGCCGGTGCGCCACCGGCCGCGCTCCTGGCGCACGGTGATCCGCTCGGCGACCACGGCCGGGTCGACGGGGGCGTCGAAGCGCACGGCGATGCGCGGATCGAGGTCGAAGCCGTCCAGCTGGTTGAGCCGCTCGACGAGCCCGCAGGTGATGACGTTGCCGCAGTTCTCCGTCGGCAGGGCGACCCGCAGGCCGGTGAGCTGCTGCCGGTCGGGGACGGTCAGGTCGTTCGTGGGGAACACCGAGAGGGGGTCGGCCGTGCCCTGGTCGGCGAGGGCCGGTGCGGCGGTCGCCGTGACGGTCAGGGCCATGGCCAGGGCACCGACGGCGGACGCCGTCGTCCGACGCCAGGGATGTGAGGACAAGGGTTCTCCAATGCCTGAGGGGCCCTCTTCCTAGCCCACCGGTGACAGGCGCCACAATGGTTGGCGCCTGCATCGCTGCAGGCCGTGGCGCAACGCTGCACGGCGCGCCCCGCAGACAGTGCGCACAGCCCAACCCGGCGGCCGAGCAGCCAGGCCACCGAACTGTTTCCCGTGGAACAGCGCGGCCGCGAGCACCCTGGCTCGCACCCGTCGACATGACTGCCGGCCCCGGGCGCCGACCGGTGCCGGGCGCAGCCTCGCCCGCAGACGACGCAGGGGCCCTGGACCTGTCCGGTCCTGGGCCCCTGCGTCGTGCGTTGCCCGGAGGGCTAGTTGGCCATGTCCACGAAGCGGCTGTAGTGGCCCTGGAAGGCGACGGTGACGTTCGCGGTGGGGCCGTTGCGGTGCTTGACCAGCATGATGTCGGCCTCGCCGGCCCGCGGAGACTCCTTCTCGTACATGTCCTCGCGGTGGATCATCATGACCATGTCGGCGTCCTGCTCGATGGAGCCGGACTCACGGAGGTCGGAGAGCATCGGCTTCTTGTCCTGCCGCTGCTCCGAGCCACGGTTGAGCTGCGACATCGCGATGACCGGGACCTCGAGCTCCTTGGCCAGCAGCTTGAGCGCACGGGAGAACTCCGAGACCTCCTGCTGGCGGCTCTCGACCTTCTTGCCCGAGGTCATGAGCTGGAGGTAGTCGATGACGATGAGCTTGAGGTCGTTGCGCTGCTTGAGCCGCCGCGCCTTGGCGCGGATCTCCATCATCGTCATGTTGGGCGAGTCGTCGATGTAGAGCGGCGCGTCGGCCACCTCGCCCATCCGGCGGGCCAGCTTCGCCCAGTCCTCGTCGGACAGCGTGCCGGCGCGCATGTGGTGCAGCGGCACCTTCGCCTCGGCCGACAGCAGACGCATCGTGATCTCGTGCTTGCTCATCTCCAGCGAGAAGATGCAGGCCGGCATGCCGTGCTTCACCGTCGCCGACCGCGCGATGTCCAGGCCCAGGGTCGACTTCCCGACACCGGGCCGGGCCGCGATGACGACCATCTGGCCGGCCTGCAGGCCGTTGGTGAGCTCGTCGAGATCGCGGATCCCGGTGGGCACGCCGCGGGCGGTGCCGCCGCGGGAGGCGATGGCGTCCAGCTCGTCCATGGTCGGCTGCAGGACGTCCTCGAGGCGCGAGTAGTCCTCGCTCATGCGCTTCTCGGTGACGTCGTAGATCTCCTGCTGGGCGCGGTCGACGATGTCGTCGACGTCGCCCTTGCCACCGGCCGCGCCGTAGCCCAGCTGCACCACGCGGGTACCGGCCTCGACCAGCCGGCGCAGCACCGCCTGCTCGGCGACGATCGCCGCGTAGTACCCGGCGTTGGCCGCCGTCGGCGTGGACTGGATGAGCGTGTGCAGGTAGACCGCGCCGCCCATCTTCGACAGCTGGTCGGTGCGGTTGAGCTCGGCGGCGACGGTGATGGCGTCGGCCGGCTCACCCCGCCCGTAGAGGTCGAGGATGCAGTCGAAGATCACCTGGTGCGCCGGCCGGTAGAAGTCGTTGCCGTGCAGGACCTCCACCACGTCGGCGACCGCGTCCTTGCTCAGCAGCATGCCGCCGAGCACCGACTGCTCCGCCGCGACGTCCTGCGGGGGCTGCCGGTCGTACTCCGGCGCCGCTGCGGACGGTCGGCTGAACTCGTCGGCCACCGCCACGGGGGTACCTCCATCTCCTTGCGGGCGCGCTCGCATGACCACTGCGCGCAGGGGAAGTACGCGAGCTCGGCGAGCGACACCGGACCGAACGCCTGTTCGGCTCCTGCCTACCGGAGGGGACTGACAGTCGGAGTCCCGTCGGCGGCCAGGGAGGACGTTAGGAAGCCGGGGGAGCGGAGTCCACCACCGCTGTGCACGTCGATCTGCACAACTTGTGGACAAGTCGGTGGACGGAGGCGTGTCGACATGTGGAGGAATCGGGGGACGCCGCCGGCAAGCCGCCCCCGGCACCCGGGCTGACCTGCACGGACGCCGCACGGGGCATGTGGACGGAAGAAAGTCCGGAAGAATTTTCCTGGCGTCGCACCACGTGTCACAGCGGTGTTCCCGCGCGCCCCGGCCGGTCGCCTGCCGCCACCAGTGGTGCCCGCGCACGGCGCTGAGCGGCCCCTCGGGGTCCCGGAGGTGGCCGGGCCCGAGGACAACGAGGGGCCGGCGCCCCGGGCGCCCCCGAGGCCGGCTCAGCGGCCCGGCGGGCGTCACGTGCCCCGGGGCCCCGGCACCGGCTCGGCTACCCGGCCGGCGTCGGGGGGTGCCGGTTCCCGGAGATGCCACGAGGGGCGCCGGACCGTGGTCCGACGCCCCTCGTGGGCCGTGCTGGTTGCTCCTAGCCGGCGACGACCTCGATGGCCAGCTGCGTCGAGACCTCGGGGTGCACCCGCACGGTGACGGTGTGCTCTCCCGTGGTCTTGATGCTGCTGGGCAGCTCGATCCGGCGGCGGTCGAGCTCCGGGCCACCGGCGGCGGTCACCGCGGCGGCGACGTCGGCGGTCGTGACCCGGCCGAACAGCCGGCCGCCGTCACCGGCGCGGGCCGGCACACGGACGGTCAGGCCCGACAGACGACCGGCCACGGCCTGCGCCTCCTCGAGGGAGCGCACGTCGCGGGTGGCACGCGCCCGCCGCAGGGACTCGACCTGCTTCTCGGCACCGCGGGTGGCCACGATGGCCAGCCCGCGGGGCAGGAGGTAGTTGCGGCCGTAGCCGCCCTTGACCTCGACGGTGTCGCCGGAGGACCCGAGACCGGTGACCTCCTGCGTGAGGATCAGCTTCATGGTGCTCATGATCAGCGCGCCGTGGAGGTGTAGGGCAGCAGCGCCATCTCACGGCTGTTCTTGACCGCCGTGGCGACGTCACGCTGGTGCTGGCTGCAGTTGCCGCTCACGCGGCGGGCACGGATCTTGCCGCGGTCGGAGATGAACTTCCGCAGCAGGGTCGTGTCCTTGTAGTCGACGTAGGTCGCCTTGTCCTTGCAGAACTGGCAGACCTTCTTCTTGGGCTTCCGAACAGGGGGCTTGGGCACCTGGTTCTCCAGAGAGATTCAGTCAGAGAGGAAGAGGATCAGAACGGCGGTTCGTCCGACGGTCCGGCGGGCGTCGACCACGGGTCGCTCGCCCCGCCGCCACCGCCACCACCGAAGCCGCCACCGCCACCGCCACCGCCGCCACCGAAGCCGCCGCCGCCGTCACCGCGGGAGGCCTTGGTGACCTTCGCGGTGGCGTAGCGCAGGGACGGGCCGATCTCGTCGACCTCGAGCTCGATGACGGTGCGCTTCTCGCCTTCCTTCGTGTCGAAGGAACGCTGCTTGAGACGGCCGCTGACGATGACCCGCGACCCGCGGGTGAGCGACTCGGCGACGTTCTCCGCGGCCTGCCGCCAGACGTTGCAGCGGAGGAACAGCGCTTCGCCGTCCTTCCACTCCTGGGACTGGCGGTCGAAGGTGCGCGGCGTCGACGCGACGGTGAAGTTCGCGACGGCGGCGCCCGACGGCGTGAAGCGCAGCTCCGGATCGGCGGTCAGGTTGCCGACGACGGTGATGACGGTTTCGCCGGCCATGGTCAGTGGACCTCGGGGCGCATCAGCTTCGTGCGCAGGACCGACTCGTTCAGGTTCAGCTGGCGGTCCAGCTCGGCGACCGCAGCCGGCTCGGCCTGGATGTCGATGACCGCGTAGATGCCTTCGACCTGCTTCTTGATCTCGTAGGCCATGCGGCGACGGCCCCAGATCTCGGTCTTGACGGTGCCACCGGAGTTGGTGACGACGGTCAGGAACCGGTCGAGCGAGGGCGCGATCGTGCGCTCCTCGAGATCGGGGTCGAGGATGACCATCAGTTCGTAGTTGCGCATGGAGAAACCCCACCTCCTCTGGTCTCGGCGGCTGCAGCACATCTGCAGCAGGAGGGTCGTACATGCGTCGCGCGCCCCGACAAGAGCCGGAACGCGCGGGTCCAGGCTACCAGCGGCCCGGCACCGGCGACCAGGAGCCGTCCGGGTGACCGGCCCGGCCGCCCTGCGACACCCCGTCACGCCCTCCACGATGATGGGCACCAGGCGGGCCGGGAACGACCCGGGGTGCCGCAGCAGGTGGAGGAGACATGGGTTCGCACCCGATCGGCGTCCACGTCGGCCCCGGGCTCACCGACGACGGCGAGCTCGACCGCGGTGGTCCGCTGGCCCGCGCGGCGGAGCTCGGCGCCGACGGCGTCCAGGTCTTCCTGGCCGATCCGCAGGGCTGGAAGGCGCCGAAGCCCCGGCCCGACGCCGCCGACCTGCTGTCCTCCGACGTCGCCGTCCACGTGCACGCCCCCTACGTGCTCAACGTGGCGACGACGAACAACCGGATCCGGATCCCCAGCCGCAAGCTCCTCGGCGCGCACGCGACGGCGGCGGCGGGCATCGGCGCCCGGGGGCTGGTGGTCCACGGCGGGCACGTGCTGGCCACGGACGACCCCGCGGTGGGGGTGGACAACTGGCGCAAGACCTTCGCCCGGCAGTACGAGGACGGCGGGTTCCCGGTGCCGGTGCTGGTCGAGAACACCGCCGGCGGCGGCAACGCGATGGCCCGTGACCTCGACGCCGTGGGGCGGCTGTGGGACGCGGTCGGCGGGTTCGGCGCCGGATTCGTGCTCGACACCTGCCACGCCTGGGCCGCGGGCTGGGACCTCACCACCGTCGTCGACGACGTCCGGGCGGTCACCGGCCGGATCGACCTGCTGCACCTCAACAACAGCCGGGACCCCGCCGGCTCCGGCCGGGACCGGCACGCGCCGCTGGCCGCGGGCGAGATCCCGGCGGAGCTGCTGCTGCACGTGGCCCGGGCCGCCGACTGCCCGGTCGTGCTCGAGACCCCGGGGGACACCGCCTCCCACGCCGAGGAGATCGCACTGCTGCGCGAGGCGCTGGCCTAGCGTCCGTCCTCCCTCAGCCGGGAGCGTCCTCCCGCACGGTCCACGCCGAGGGAGGACGCTTCATGATCACGGGAGCTGATCGTGGCGCCCCGGGCGCAGGAGAAGCGGTCGGGGGCCCGGTCCAGCGGCCCGCCGGCCGGATCGTCGACACCGGGCCAGCTGGTCCGCACGACGTCGCGGTCCGGCTGCAGCACCTCCCGGACGACGAGCGCCATGAGCACGACGACGGCGACGTCGCGGACGACGACCCCGAGGAAGAACCACTCGACGCCGATCCCGCGGTTGTCGGTCCCCAGGTAGTGCAGCATCGTCACCACCCAGACCAGGACCTCGGTGACCTGCCAGACGAGGGCCGACCGCCAGCGGGGACGGGCGAGCACGAGCAGCGGCAGCAGCCACAGCGAGAACTGCGGGCTCCACACCTTGTTGAGCAGGAGGAACCCGGCGACCAGCAGGAAGGCGACCTGGCCCACCCGCGGCCGCACCGGCGCCGCCAGCGTCAGCCAGGTGACCCCCGCCGCCAGGCCGAGCAGCACGACGGTGACCACGGCGTTGAGCACCTCGGGGGTCTGCCCCTCGGCCAGCTGCCCGTCGAGCACGCGGCCGCCGCTGACGTGCAGCGCGAGGTTCCACAGCGTCTCGGGGTTGGCCGGTCGCTCCCGGCTGAAGACGAAGAACCGGCTCCAGTTCTCCGGGGACAGCAGCGCCACCGGCAGGTTGACCGCCACCCACGCCGCCAGGGCGGCGCCGGCGGTGGTGGCCCACGCCCGCAGCCGCCCGGCGCGCAGGCACAGCACGAACAGCGCCCCCAGCAGGAGCAGCGGGTAGAACTTCGCCGCGACCGCCAGGCCGAGGAGGACGCCGGCCAGCACCGGCCGGTGCCGCGCCCATGCGGCCAGGGCGCCGGTCGCGAGCGCCACGGCCAGCAGATCCCAGTTGGTGAAGGCGTGCACCAGCAGCAGGGGGGACAGGCCGATCATCGCCGCGTCCCACGGCCGCCGGCCCGTGAGCGCCAGCGTGGCGCGCACGACGAGGAAGGCGCACAGGGTCAGCAGCAGGCACGTGACGACGTAGAAGCTCTGCACCGGCGGCACCTCGGGCAGCACCTCCGAGGCGGTGGCGGCACGGTCGTAGCCCGCCGACACCGCCGCCGCGGCCGCCATGAGACCACCGGTGAGCACCGGGTACTCCACGGCCGAGTCCAGGTAGGGGATCGCGCCGTCGTCGAGGCCGTGCAGGTCGAACAGCGGGACGGCGTCCGCGTAGCAGAGGTGCGTGTACTGGACGCTCCCCGCCCAGTTGCCGTCGGCGCACGGGGCCTGCTTGATCCAGGCCAGCGCCAGGGTGAGCGTGGCGAACAGCAGGCAGACGCGCAGCGGCGTCCAGAACAGCGCCCGCCCGGTGACGGCGAACCGTCCCCAGGGGCCACCCACCGCCTCGCTGGCCTGTGCCACGACCGGGTCGGTCCAGGACGGCACGACCCGGTCCGGTCCGCCGGTTCCACGTGGAACGAGCACGGGCCCGTCCGCGGTGGCGGACGGGCCCGTGGTGGTGCTGCTCATGACGATCAGTCTGCGGGACGGATCACCCGGGAGCCGGTGACGTGACCTCCGGCGCGGGTGCGCCGCCCTGGGGATCCGTCTGCGGCCCGTTGCCCGGGGGATTCACGGTCGTCGTGGGCGTCGGCTCCGCCTCCGGGGCCGTGGTCACGTTCGGGTCCGTCGGCGCGAAGTCCTGGCTGTCCGGAACGCCGTCCCCGTCCGTGTCGGCCGGGCGCGTCGTCACGTTGGGGTCCCTCGGCGCGAAGTCCCGGTTGTCCGGGACGCCGTCCCCATCGGTGTCGACGACGACCGGCTCGGGCGCCTGCGTGACCACCGGCTCCGGCTCGGGGGTGGGGTCCGGGGTCGGCTCGGGCACGCCCTGGCCGGTGTCGCCCTTGATCAGCGCCCGGTCCGGCAGGTCCTCCTCGGGGACGTCGGAGAGGACCGCGTTCATGAACCGCTGCCAGATCGCACCGGGCAGCCCCGAGCCGTAGACGATCCCGCCGTCGGAGTTGACGATCGGGTCGCTGGGCGAGTCGTTGCCCATCCACACCGCCGTCGCGATGGACGGCGTGTACCCGACCATCCAGGCGTCGGAGTTGTCCTCCCCCTGGCCCTGGGTGCCCGTCTTGCTGGCCACCTCGCGGCCGCCGTCGAGCGAGCGGCGGGAGTAGGAGGCGACGTCCTTGAGCGCGACGGTCACGTCGTTGACCACGTCGCTGCGCAGCACCTGCTCCCCGGCCGCACCGGTGTTCTCCAGCAGCACGGTGCCCGCGCCGTCGGTGACCCGCGAGACGAAGTAGGCGTCGCGGAAGACGCCGCCGGCGGCGAGGGTGGCGAAGCCCTGCGCCTGGTCGAACGGGCGGAGCTCGTACTCGCCGATGCCGATGGAGGAACCGGTCGCGCCCTCGCTGTTGGCGAGCACGGTGTCACCGGCCAGGTTGCCCTCCTCCCACGTCTCCGGCAGGCCGGTGGCGGCCCGGATCGTCTCGCGGACGTTCTCCGGGCCCACCTCGTAGGCCAGCCCGTAGTACGTGGTGTTGAGCGACCTGGTCATCGCCTCCGTGAGCGTGCACGCGGCGCAGCTGGTGCCGCCGGAGTTGACGACCTCCTTCGTGCGGTCGGGGAACGTCTGCGGGGAGCTGCCGTCACGTCGCGCCTGGATGCCGATGCCCTGCTCCAGGGCGGTGGCGAGGACGTAGGGCTTCACCGACGAGCCCGGCTGCCGCTGCGCCTGCGCGTAGTCGAGGTCGACACCGCTGTTGCCGCCGTAGTAGGCGACCACCGCACCGCTGCGCGGATCGATCGCGACCAGGGCCTCGCGGAGCCCCTCCGGCTCGCCGGCCATCACCTCGGCGACGCTGGCCTCGGCGGCGTCCTGCGCGGGCTGGCTGATCGTGGTGGTGATCTGCAGGCCACCGGCGCTGATCTGCTGCTCGTCGTAGCCGCGCGCCATCAGCTCTTCCTTGACCTGCTGGACGATCAGGCCCTCCGGCCCCTCGGGCACGCCCAGGGGCGTGTCACCCCGGGGCAGCACCTCCGGGTACACCGACGCCTCGCGCTCCTCCGGGGTGAGCCAGCCCTCCTCGAGCATCGCGTCGAGCACCAGGGCCCAGCGGTCCCGGGCGCCCTCGGGGTTGGTCTCCGGGTCGTTGCCGGAAGGACTGCGGATGAGGACGGCGAGCACCGCCCCCTGCTGGGGCGTGAGCTCGGCAGCGGGGACGCCGAAGTAGGTCTCGGCGGCGGCCTCGATCCCGTAGGCGCCCCGGCCGTAGTAGATCGTGTTCAGGTAGTTCTCGAGGATCTGCTCCTTCGAGAAGTTGTTGTCCAGCTTGATGGCCAGGAAGAGCTCCTGGAACTTGCGGCTGAGCGTCTGCTCCGACGTCAGGAACGCGTTCTTCACGTACTGCTGGGTGATCGTCGAACCGCCCTGCGTCGACCCGCCGGTCAGGTTGTTGTAGGCCGCCCGCACGATGCCGGTGAAGGAGATGCCGGGGTCGGTGTAGAAGCTGCGGTTCTCCGCGGCGAGGACGGCGTTCTGCGCGGCCTCGCTGACCTGGTCGAGCGAGACGTTCGTGCGGTTCTCGTCGCCGAGCCGGGCCATCTCGGTGACGCCGTCGGAGTAGTACATGACGGTCGTCTGCTTGGTGGAGACCGAGTCGGGGCTCGGCACCTCGGTGGTGGCGTACACGACCCCCACGAAGACGCAGAGCAGGGCCAGCAGACCGCCCATGACGGCCGCGGTGATCTTCAGCCGGCGGTTGCGGCGCTGCTTCTTGGTCCGCGCGGTCTTCGCCTTGGTGCCGGGCCGGGCGGGCGGGCGGCCGGAGCCGCCGGCCCCGGCGCGCGCGGCGCCGGTGCCCCCACGGGAGGCGCTGGTGCGGGCGCGTCCGGCGGGCGGACGGCCCCCGCCCCCACCGGTGCTGCGGGTACGGGCGGCCGGCGGCCGGCGGACCGATCCCGCCCGCGGAGCGACGGGTGAGGTCTCGTCGTGGCTGGGCACGAGCACCCCCCTTCCTGAACTGTCATGGTCGGCGTCCGGGCACGTGCCAGGGCGCGGTGGAACGTCTTCAGCTGTGGGTTGCGGGTCGGTCCACGTCGTCGGGGACCCGGGTCCGGGCGGGGCGCGAGCCGGCGGGCGAGCGGGGGCTCACCGCTCGGTGGCCGCCCGGCGCCGGCCGCGGCGGGGCGCCCGCCCCGGCTCGGGCTCGGCACCGAGGACGTACGAGCAGTCCAGGTGGTTCCAGCCGCAGCCGCGGCAGACCTCGACCTGGTACACCGAGAACTCGTCCTGCGCGGCGTCCATGCGGGCGAGTTCAGCCTCGGTCTTGGCCTGGCCGGCCACCGGCCCGAGGTGCTCGCCGTACACGTAGTTCACCAGCGTCAGCCGCTCCCGACGGCACACCGGGCAGGCGACGTCGGTCGGCTGCCCGTGGTACTTCGCGGCGCGGGAGAGGTAGGGACTGGCGTCGCACACCTCGAACAACCCGGTGCGCCCCGCATGTACTCCCGCGAGGACGGCTCGCCGCTGCAGCGAGTAGTCGACGACGGAGCGGCGTCCGGACACGGCCGCCAATGTACGCACCGGGCCGCCATGCAGGAGGTTCTCCGGCACGGCCGCCGTCCCGCCCGACCCACGCGCCCCACCTATCCGGGTGGAGCGCACCGACGCACGGATGTATCGTCCCGATACATCGATCGTGGGACAAGCCGGGGAGGGCGACGTGCTCGAGTTCGCCATCCTCGGCCTGCTGCACCAGGCGCCGATGCACGGGTACGAGCTGCGCAAGCAGCTCGCGCAGGTGCTCGGCGGGCTGCGCAGCATCTCCTACGGGTCGCTGTACCCCGCACTGCGGCGGATGCAGGCGGCCGGGCTGATCACCACCGATGAGCCCACGCCGCGCGCCCTCCTGCCGGCCGACGCCCCGCCGCTCACCGGGCGGCGCGGCAAGGTGGTCTACACGATCACCGCCGACGGCAAGGAGCGCTTCCACGAGCTGGTCAGCCAGACCGGCCCGGAGGCCTACGACGACGGCGGTCTCTTCGGCGTCCGCCTGGCGTTCTTCCGGCACACCGCGCAGGACGCTCGGCTGCGGATCCTCGAGGGCCGCCGTCGCACCGTCGAACGGCAGCGCGAGGGGTTGCGGTCCTCACTGGCGAGGACCCGCGAGCGGCTCGACCGCTACACGCTCGAGCTGCAGCGGCACGGCCTGGAGTCGGTGGACCGGGAGGTCCGCTGGCTCTCCGAGCTCATCGACAGCGAGCGCCGGGAGGCGACGGAGCCAGGGACGACGGAGCCAGGAACAGAGCACCGGGAAGCGGGCGGAGCCGCGCGGCCCGACCCGGGGCAGCCGAACACCACGTGAAACAGGCGGCGGGGTCCTCCGGTCCCCGTCCGCAGTCATCCGGACCGCTCGCGGTTCACGTACACGGGACCAACGGTCCAGGGAGAAGGAGAGTCATGGGATCAGTCAAGGTCGCCATCGTCGGCGTCGGGAACTGCGCCGCCTCGCTGGTGCAGGGCGTCCACTACTACCGCGACGCCGACGAGACGGCATCGGTCCCGGGCCTGATGCACGTCCGGTTCGGCGAGTACCACGTCTCCGACATCGAGTTCGTGGCCGCGTTCGACGTCGACGCGAAGAAGGTCGGCCGGGACCTGTCCGAGGCGATCGTCGCGAGCGAGAACAACACCATCTCCATCTGCGACGTCCCCCCGCTGGGCGTGACCGTGCAGCGCGGCACCACCCTCGACGGCCTCGGCAAGTACTACCGCGAGACGATCGAGGAGTCCGACGAGCAGCCGGCCGACGTCGCCGCGGCCCTGCGCGAGTCCGGCGCCGACGTGCTCGTCTGCTACCTGCCCGTGGGCTCGCAGCAGGCCGCGGAGTTCTACGCCCAGGCGGCGCTGGACGCCGGCGTCGGCTTCGTCAACGCGCTGCCGGTGTTCATCGCCGGCACCAAGGAGTGGGCGGACAGGTTCACCGCCGCGGGCGTGCCGATCGTCGGCGACGACATCAAGAGCCAGGTCGGCGCCACCATCACCCACCGGGTGCTCGCCAAGCTCTTCGAGGACCGCGGTGTGCAGCTGGACCGCACGATGCAGCTCAACGTCGGCGGGAACATGGACTTCAAGAACATGCTCGAGCGCGAGCGCCTGGAGTCCAAGAAGATCTCGAAGACCCAGTCGGTGACCAGCCAGGTCGACCGCGACATGGGCACCGGCAACGTGCACATCGGTCCGTCGGACCACGTGCCGTGGCTGAGCGACCGCAAGTGGGCCTACGTCCGCCTGGAGGGCCGCGCGTTCGGCGACGTCCCGCTGAACCTGGAGTACAAGCTCGAGGTCTGGGACTCCCCGAACTCGGCCGGCATCATCATCGACGCCGTCCGCGCCGCGAAGATCGCCAAGGACCGCGGCATCGGCGGCCCGATCCTGTCGGCGTCGTCGTACTTCATGAAGAGCCCGCCGGTGCAGTACAGCGACAGCGAGGCCCGGGACGCCGTCGAGGCGTTCATCCGGGGCGACGTCGAGCGCTGAGGCAGGACCCCTCCGGAAGGGGCCGGCACGGGCTGCGGGGCCCGCATCTCCTCGGGAGATGCGGGCCCTGCGCGTTCCTCCCCGGGATCGACGCCCGGGCTGCCTACGCTGGCCGCCATGCGTGCCCGCCCCCTGCCTGCCCGGGCGTGCGCCACCGCGCTGGCCGCCGTCCTGCTCGCGGGCTGCGGCGAGGACGAGCGGCGGCCCGGCGAGCCGATCACCGAGGACGAGGCCGTGGTGCTCGCCGAGCTGCTGCACCGCAACCACGAGGAGGGCGGCGCCGACTTCGTGGTCGTCGCGCCGTTCGCCGACGACGCGCTGCTCACCCTCACCGGCGAGATCGACTTCCGACGCGGGATCGGGCGGGCACAGGCGGTCGTGGAGGTCGACGGCGAGGAGCGCGACGCGCGGACGCTGTTCTTCGACCGCGACGAGCTCTGGTCCGGCGACCTGCCCGGCCTGACCGAGGCGCTGGCCGAGGCGGGGACCGAGGCGAGCTACCTGCGCCGGCCGTTGCCGGCCGGTCCGGAGCCGGGCCTGATCGACGTCGTCGTCCAGGTGCTGCTGAACCTCGCCACGCCCACCGCCGACGATCCGGCGACGTTCCTGGCCGGCCCGTACCGGTGGGCGGCCGAGCAGCCGATCGACGGCCGGCCGACCACGGTCTACCGGCTGCGGGAGGGGCGCACCGTCGCGGTCGACGCCGGCAACGGCACGCTGGTGCAATACCGGACCCCGCTGGGCGAGGACGGGCCGGAGCTGACGGTCACGCTCGCCGACCACGGCAGTCGCCGGCTCACGCTGCCGCGCGAGGAGGAGACCGTGGCGGCGGAGCAGCACCCCGTGATCGCCGAGGCGTACGGCATCTAGCGGAGCGGCCCGAGACAGCGGGAAGGGGCGGCCTCTTCCCCAGACCGCCCCTTCCCGGGCTCTTTCCTACCAGATGCCGGGCGAACGCGCCGCCCGTCGCAGCGGCGCGTCGTGCGGATCAGTTGATCGACGGGTCCGCCGGAGCGGTGGACAGCACCGCCAGCCGGCCGGTCTGCCGGGCCAGCACCCCGCGCCAGAGGTCGGGGCCCGCGAGGTCGCTGAACACGTCACCGGCGACGCTCGGCACGCAGGCCCAGGCGCCCTCGGCGATCTCCCCGGCCAGCTGGCCCGGGGACCAGCCCGCGTAGCCGGCGAAGACGCGCAACCCGCCGAGCGACCCGGCGAGCTCCCCCGGGTCCGCGTCCAGGTCGACGAGGTGGACGTCGCCGGCCACCGGCCGCAGGCCCTGGGCCGGCACCGGGCCGGGGGCCGTGGCCAGGCACAGCGCCGTGTCGGCCTCGCAGGGCCCGCCCACGTGGAACACCGCCGGGTCGACGGCGAGATCGCACCAGCCGGGCAGCACGTCGCGGATCTCCACCTGGCTGGGGCGGCCGAGGACCACGCCGAGGGTGCCGGTGTCGGAGTGGTCGAGGACGTAGACGACGGACCCGGCGAACGTCGGCTCGGTCAGCGACGGCATGGCCACCAGCAGGCTCCCCGCGCGCACGTCGTCGAGGCAGCCGATCGACAGCGCCGGGACCGGCCGGGCACGGCGGCCACCTGTCGCGGGCCGCACGGGGGGACCGGACTCGGGATCGGGCGACGCAGGCACCGGCGACATCTTTCCCAGTGTGCCCCAGAAGAGCGGCCAGGGCCCGCGCGCGTCCCCCGGTCGCGCGACCGACCTGGCACGGGCCGCCGCACCGCCCGCCGGTACCGGCGGGCGGCCCACCTGCACGGGAGCGGCGGTGACCCAGCGGACGCTGCCGGTCGCCCTAGGGTGAAGGCGTGGCCGAGGCGGGGACGACCGTGCGCGGTCTCCTCGTGCGCCCGGACTTCCGCCGGTTGCTCGGCACCCGCTTGCTGGGGCAGTTCGGCGACGGCGTCTTCCAGGCCGCGCTCGCCGGCACCGTGCTGTTCAACCCGCAGCGCGCCGCCGACCCGGTCGACGTCGCCGCGGGTTTCGCCGTCCTGCTGCTGCCGTACTCCCTCGTGGGCCCCTTCGCCGGCGTCTGGCTGGACCGCTGGAGCCGCCGCCAGGTGCTGCTGCGCGCGAACGTCCTGCGCGCGGGGCTGGTGGCGGTGGTGGCGGCGCTCGTCCTGTCCGGGGTGCAGGGCGTCGGCTTCTACGCGGCCGGGCTGGCCGTCTTCTCCGTGAACCGGTTCGTGCTGGCCGCCCTCTCCGCCGGCCTGCCGCACACCGCCGAGGAGTCCTCGCTGGTGCCGGCCAACGCCGTGTCGACGACGTCCGGCGCCGTCGCCACCGTCTCCGGGGGTGGCGTCGCCCTGGCCCTGCTGCAGCTGACCGGGTCCGGCGACGCCGGGTACGCCACCCTGGCCGTGTCCGCCGCCCTGCCCTACCTGGCGGCGGCCGCCGTCGTGGCCGGCTTCGCCCGCAGCGGCCTGGGCCCGGACCACATGGCGCGCTCGGCCCGCATCTCGGCGTCCCAGGTGCTGGCCGGCATGGTCTCCGGCGCCCGGCACGCCTGGCAGGACCGCCCCGCGGCGGCCGTGCTCACCGCCATCAGCCTGCACCGCGTCTGGTTCGGCTTCCTGACGCTCATCGCCCTGCTGCTGTACCGCAACACCTTCACCGGCGGGCCCGGCCCGTTCCCCGGCGGGCTGGTGGGCCTCGGGGTGGTCGTCGCCGCGGGCGCCGTGGGCACCCTGGCCGCCGCCGTGGTGACGCCCGCGGTGGTGGGCCGGATCGGCAAGGACCGGTGGATCCGGGGCCTGCTGGCCGGGGGCGGCCTGGCGCAGGTGGGGCTGGGCCTGCTGCTGGCGCCCCCGGCCGCCGTCGCGGCCGGGTTCCTGCTGGGCTTCATGGGGCAGGGCGTGAAGATCTGCGTGGACACGACGCTGCAGGAGCGCATCGACGACGACCACCGCGGCCGCGTGTTCTCCGTCTACGACACCCTGGTCAACGTCGGCTACGTGGTGGCGCTCATGGTCGCCGCGGTGGCGCTGCCGCCCTCGGGCGTCTCCCCGGCCGTGCTGCTCCTCGTGGGGGCGGGGTACGTGGGCACGGCCCTGCTGCACGCCCGCATGACCCGGCGCTGACGCGGCGGCTCAGAGTTCGGGCAGGCACTCGCCGGTGCCGAGCGCGGCCAGCCCGGCGCGGTCCCCGTCGGCGAACCCGGTCACGGCCCGCCGCGTCTCCGGGTACATCAGCTGGGTGTCGTCGTCGACGTGCGCGAGGCCGACGAGATGGCCGAGTTCGTGCAGGACGACCGCCTGCACGGTCGCCGCGCCGTCGCGCCCGGCCAGGATCGCCGGCGCCTGACCGCCGTCGAGGGTGACCGTGCCGGTGACGTAGACGCGCGGTCCGTCGTCCAGGGAGACCGCCGTGCTGCCCGCCTCGCCGACGATGTCCCCTGCCAGCGCCGCGTTCTCCGCCTCGGTCTGCCAACCGATCAGCACGGGGGCCCACCGGTCCCCGTAGCGGTCGGACTGGAACGGCGCGCGCGCACCGGCCGACGGCTCGTCGGTGTAGCCGTCGTAGACGAACCGCAGCCCGGTGAGCTCGCTGATCCGGGCGACGGCGTCGTGCACGAGCGGCTCGGTGCCCGGGGGCGCGCCGTCGGGGCGCAGCACGTAGTGGATCGGTCGGCAGGGGTCGTAGGCCACCGGCGTGCTGCCGTCGGCCTGCAGCGAGACGAAGCCGTGCGTACCGCCGGCCGGCGGGACCGGCGCGGGGGTGCCCAGGGCCGTCGTGGCCCCGCTCGGCGTGGGGCGGTCGGTCGGCCGGGCCGGGGACGGGGCGACGACGCCGGGCTCGGCCACCCCCGCCTCGGCGCTCCCCGGCCACTCCCGGACGTCGGGGAGGACCAGGGCCGCGGCTGCGGCCGCGGCGAGCACCGGCACCGCCCACCAGCCCCGGCGCCGTCGTCCCGGCTGCGCGGAGGGCCGTTGCCCGGGGAGCGGGGACGCGCCGGTCGCCTCGTCGACGACCCACTGCGGAACCCGGCCGCTGGGCGACGACGGCAGCGGCGCCGCGCCGTCCCGGGGCTCCTGCGGGTGCATGTCCGTCATGTCGGCACCGCGAGCGGTCCGCTGGAGCCGGGCCGCCCGTCCTGCCGGCGGCCGGCGCTCAGCCGGCGCGCCCGGCCCACCACGCCCTCAGCGCCGCCTCGGCCTCGTCCGGTTCCAGCGGGCCGCGCTCGAGCCGGAGATCCTTGAGGAACCGCCAGGCCTCGCCCACCTCCCGGCCCGGCGGCAGCCCGAGGATCTCCATGATCGCGTTCCCGTCGAGGTCCGGCCGGACCCGCGCGAGGTCCTCGAGCTCGGCGAGCT
Source organism: Blastococcus sp. HT6-4 (assembly GCF_039679125.1). Lineage (NCBI taxonomy): Bacteria > Bacillati > Actinomycetota > Actinomycetes > Geodermatophilales > Geodermatophilaceae > Blastococcus > Blastococcus montanus. Next base: position 4,277,268 of record NZ_CP155551.1, read on the forward strand.
CGGCGATCCGCTGCTCCAGCGAGTCGTACGTCGCCGAGAGCGCAGCCGCCCGGCGCTTGTTGCGGGTCGTGGAGTCCGAGCGCACGAGCTTGTGCAGGCGGGGGAGCAGGTCACCGGCGTCGGTGACGTACCGGCGGACGGCGGAGTCGGTCCACTCGCCGCGGCCGTAGCCGTGGAAACGCAGGTGGAGGAAGGTCAGCCGGGCGACCGCCTCGACGATCTCCTTGGAGTAGCGCAGCGCGGTCAGGCGCTTGCGCACGAGCTTGGCGCCGACCACCTCGTGGTGGTGGAAGGAGACCCGCCCGCCGGCCTCGTGCCGCCGGGTCGCGGGCTTGCCGATGTCGTGCAGCAGCGCGGCCAGGCGCAGCACCAGGTCGGGGGACTCGCCGTGCGGATCGGCTTTCTCCAGCGCGATCGCCTGGTCCAGCACGGTGAGCGAGTGGGTGTAGACGTCCTTGTGCTGGTGGTGCTCGTCGATCTCCATGCGCAGGGCCGGCAGCTCCGGCAGCACGACGTCGGCCAGGCCGGTGCTCACGAACAGCTCGAGGGCCGCGCGCGGGGAGTCCTGCAGCAGGGTCTTGGACAGCTCGGCCTGCACCCGCTCCGGGGTGATCCGGGCCAGCTCTCCGGCCAGCGAGGTCATCGCCGCGACGACCTCCTCGTCGGGCAGGAGCCCCAACTGCGCCACGAAGCGGACGGCGCGGAGCATCCGCAGCGGGTCGTCGGCGAAGGACTCCACCGCGGGGCCGGGGGTGCGCAGTCGCTTCGCCAGCAGATCGCCCAGGCCGCCGAAGGGATCGGTCACCGTCCGGTCCGGGCCCAGCGAGACCGCCATCGCGTTCACGGAGAAGTCGCGGCGGGCCAGGTCGTCGACCAGCGAGTCGCCCCAGGCGACCTCGGGGTTGCGCGACTCCCGGTCGTACCGATCGGCCCGGAAGGTGGTGATCTCCACACGGACGCCGTGGACGTCGGCGCCGACCGTGCCGAACGCGATCCCGGTGTTCCACGTGGAACGCGCCCAGCCACGCAGCAGCTCCAGCACCTGCTCGGGCCGGGCATCCGTGGTGACGTCGAGGTCGCCGGGCACCCCTGCCCCGCCGGCACCCGCCGCCAGCAGCGCGTCCCGCACCGAACCACCGACCAGGTGCGCCTCGAAGCCCGCCTCGGCGAACCGCCGGCCGAGCTCGGTGAGGACGGGGGAGAGCTCCACGAGCTTCCGGACGGTCTCCTGCACGGCTGCGGGAACCGGCTCCGGCTCGGGTGGGCTCGAGGGGGTGGCGGACACGACGAGCCAGCGTAGTGCCGCGGCGGATCAGCACGGACCCCGCGCTGCGGCCGGCGTCCGCCGCCCACCGGTCGCGTCCCCGCTGCGACGCTCCCGGGGCTGTCGCCGACTCCGCCCCCCGCTCCGGCTCCGCACCCCGGTCCGCTCCTCGCTCGCTGGCGCTCGCTGCGATGCTCCCGGGGCTGTCGCCGGAGTCGCGCTACCCTCCTGACATGGCTGGTACGGGCGGGCGAGGGCGCCCGGGCCGTCGGCTGCGCCGGGTCGACGAGACCTCCGCCGGGGGCCTGGTGGTGGCCGACGACGGCGTGACCGGGCCCCGTGCCGCCCTCATCGGCCGCACGGACCGCCGGGGCCGGCTGCTGTGGTCGCTGCCGAAGGGCCACATCGAGGCGGGGGAGACGCCGGAGGACACCGCCGTCCGCGAGGTGGCCGAGGAGACGGGGATCATCGGCGAGGTGGTCGCGCCCCTCGGGATCATCGACTTCTGGTTCGTCGCCGAGGGCAGGCGCGTCCACAAGACCGTGCACCACTTCCTGCTGCGGGCCACCGGCGGTGCGCTCTCCGACGCCGACGTCGAGGTCACCGAGGTCGCCTGGGTTCCCCTGACGGAACTGAGCACCCGGCTGGCGTACGCCGACGAGCGGGCGCTGGTCGAGCGGGCGCCCGGACTCCTGGCCGACAGCGCGTGACGCGGCCGGCTGCCGCCCGCGCCGGCCGCCGCCCCGCCGCCGACGCGCCCGCCCGGCCGGGTGCCGCCCGGCGCGCGGCCGCGCTCGTCCCGCTGCTGGCCGGCACCCTGGTCCTCGGCGGACCGCTCCCGGTGCCCGGGGCCGGGCTGAGCCCGGCGGTGGCGGCCCCCGTCACGGCGGCACCGGCCGACGCCACCGGCGCCGACCGCCCGGTGCGCGTCGACGTGGCCCGGTTCGAGCCACGCACGGTGACGCCCGGAGCCCTCATCACCGTGACCGGGACGCTGACCAACACCGGCGCCGAGCCGATCACCGACCTGGCCCTGCGCCTCCAGCGTGGGGACGTCCGCACCAGCCGGCCCGCACTGGCCGAGGCGCTGAGCGACCCCGACCCGGCCACGACCGTGCAGCCGGCGTTCACGCCGCTGGACTTCGGGCTGGCACCCGGGGAGAGCACGCAGTTCAGCTACACGCTGGACTCCGCCGAGCTCCGGCTCGACCAGGACGGCGTCTACCCGGTGCTGTTCAACGTCAACGGCACCGTCGACGGCGACGAGGAGCGCCGCGTGGGGGAGCTGGCCACGTTCGTGGTGCAGCAACCGGTGGTGCCGTCGTCCCGCACGACGGTCGCCTGGCTGTGGCCGTTGTCGGAGCGCAGCCACCGCGACGCGACCGGCTCGTTCGTCGACGACGAGCTGACCGGCGTGATCAGCGAGGGCGGCCGGCTGGACCGCGCCCTGGCCGTCGCCGAACGGCTCCCGGTCGGCCTCGCGGCCGATGCGCCCGTTCCGTCGCCGGCCCTGCCGGTCACCCTGGCCGTCGACCCGGCACTGGTCGAGGAGCTCGCACTGATGGCGGAGGGGCCCTACGCCGTCGACGGCGTCGAGGGCGCCGGTACCGGGACCGAGGAGGCCGCCGCCTTCCTCGCCCGGCTGCGGGCCGTCGCCGCGGTGCACCCGGTCGTGGCGCTGCCCTACGGCGACGTGGACGCCGACGGCCTGCAGGTCGCCGGCCTGCCGGCGGTGATCACGCGCAGCCTGCCGGGGACGCCCGAGGGCACGGCGCAGGACCCGCCGGGGCCGCCACCCGAGCCCGCCGTACCGGCCGCGGACGCCGCCCCAACACCCGACCCCACCGGGCAGCCGGCGACCGGCGCGGGGGCGGAGATCCTCGGCGAGGTGCTCGACGTCGCGCCGGTGACGGACCTGGCCTGGGCCGCGGACGGCTCCTTCGAGCCGGAGACGCTCGGGACGCTGCGGGACGGCGGGATCGACCGGGTGGTGCTCGGCAGCGGCGCCCTCACCGACGGCGCGTCCGCGGTCGGGCTCGACGGCTCCGACGCGGTCGCCCACGCCCGGGTCCCGGTCGGCGGGGAGCCGCTCGACGTGCTGGTCGCCGATCCGACGCTGAGCGCCGTCGTCGGCGCGGCCGAGGCGACCCCCGGCGGTCCGCGGATCGCCGAGCAGCGGTACCTGGCCGAGCTCGCGGCGCTGACGCTGCAGGCGCCGCCGGGCACCGAGCAGACGGTTCTCGTCGCCCCGCCGCGCGACGTGCAGGCCCGGCTCGAGGGCGCCGGCGCGATGATGGCCGACACCGCCGGCCTGCCATGGCTGGGACCGGCCGGCGTGGCCGACCTCGGCGGCGTCCCGGCCGCCGACGCCGGCATCCTGGCGGACGCACCCCAGGACGCCGCGCTCAACGGCACCGGGATGGCGGCCCTGCGGGAGGCGGTCGCGATCCGCGAGGACCTCGCCGGCGCGATCGTCGGGGACGCCGACCGGGCACTGCGGGCCTATGACGCCGGGATCGCCCGCGCCGCCTCGGTCCTGTGGCGCGGTGAGCCGGAGGCGTTCGCCGAGGCCGCCGCGGATGCGCAGGACACGGTGGAGCGACTGCTCGACCGGATCACCGTCATCGCCCCCGTGGACGGCACCTACAGCCTCGCCTCCAGCAACGCCCCGCTGGTGCTCACCGTGGACAACCCGCTGCCGTTCCCCGTGCAGGTCCGTCTCCAGGTCGAGACGCCGGGCAACCGGGGGCTCGCCGTCGAGGACGTCGGCGTCCAGACCCTCGCCCCGCAGCAGCGCACCATCCTGCAGGTGCCCACCGAACTGCGGCGCTCCGGGGGTTTCGCGGTGACCGCCCAGGTGACGACCCCGTCGGGCAGCCCGCTCGGCGAGCGCGTCGAGATGCAGGTCAAGAGCACCGCCTACGGCCCGATCACCCTGTTCATCACCGTCGGCGCCGCCGCGCTGCTCGGCCTGCTGTTCCTCCGCCGGCTGGTCCGCTTCGTCCTCCGCCGCCGCCGGGGCGCCGCGGCCGACGGGACGGGCGCGTCGGCGGCCGGGCTGTCGGTCCCGCCCACCCGGAGCCCGGTGTGAGCGAGCAGCCCGGATCCGGGGACTCCGCCTCGTCGACCGAGCAGGAGGCGCCGCAGCGCCTCCCCGTCGCACGGATGCCCCCACCGCCGCCGCCGGCACGCCCGGCCCCCGGACGGCGCGCCTGGGGCTCCCCCGCCCCCCTGCCGCCCGCGCCCTACCTGGCCACCCCACCACCCGATGCCGTCTTCGCCGCGCCGTCGGCCACCGACGGCGGCGGGCCGTCCGACGCCGTCGTCGACGGGGCGGTGCCCCCGGCCTCGCCGGTGCGGCCGGCACGGCCCCCGGTGCCGGCGGTCACGCCGCGCGCGGGGCGCCCGGCCGGCCCGGTGCCGCCGCTGCCGCCGCTGCGGCACCGGTGGGTGCCGGCCGCGGACGACACCCAGGTCTTCCCCATGCCGGTGCTCCCGCCGGTGCCGCGCACCGCGCAGGAGACCGACGAGGACGTCGAGCGGCGCGAGGGCGCCCCCGGCGCCAGCCGGGGGATCCTGCGGGCCGCCGGGACGATGGCGGTCGCGACGCTGGTCTCCCGGGTCACCGGCCTGCTGCGCACCATCGTGCTGGCCGCCGCGCTCGGGGTCGGCCTGGTCGCCGACGCCTACAACACCGCGAACACGCTGCCGAACATCGTCTACGAGCTGCTGCTCGGTGGCGTGCTGACGTCAGTGATCGTCCCGCTCCTGGTGCACGCGCAGGAACGGGACCGCGACGACGGCGTCGGGTACGCGCAGCGCCTGGCCACCATCGCGATGACCGGGCTGCTGGTCATGACGGTGCTGGCGGTCCTCGCGGCGCCCGTGCTGACCGCGCTCTACGGCCTCGACGAGGACCCGGAGCAGTACCGGCTGGCCAACTGGCTGGCCCGCATCCTGCTGGTCGAGATCGTCTTCTACGGCTTCGGCGCCTTCGCGCAGGCGATCCTGAACTCCCGCGGCGTGTTCGGGCCGCCGGCCTGGGCGCCGGTGCTCAACAACGTCGTGGTCATCGCGACCGGCCTGGTGTTCCTGGCGGCCAGCGGCCCCGGCGCGCTGGCGCCCGCGACGATCGACCCCGGGCTGGTGTGGCTGCTCGGCATCGGCACGGTGCTCGGCATCGCGGTCCAGGCCCTCGTGCTGCTGCCGCTGCTGCGCCGCGCCGGGGTGCCGCTCCGCCCACGCTGGGGGATCCGCGACACCGGGCTGCGCGAGGCCGGGACGCTGGGGCTGTGGGTGATCGGCTACGTGGCCGTCAGCCAGGTCGGCGTGCTGGTCGCGCTGCGCCTCGCCAACGAGGCCGGGCGGCAGGGCGGTCTGGGGTCGGCCGCCTTCGGCTACGTCAGCCTGCTGTTCCAGATGCCCTACGGGATCATCGGCGTCGCGCTTCTGACCGCGCTGGTGCCGCGGATGAGCCGCGCGGCGGCCCGCTCCGACGTCCCCGGCGTCATCGAGGACCTCTCCCTGGGCACCCGGCTCTCGGCGCTGGGGCTGCTGCCGGTCACCGCGGTGCTGACCGTACTCGGGCCGCCGCTGGCGGTGCTCGCCTTCGCCCGGGGCAACACGTCGGTGGACGAGGCCCAGGCCATCGGCACCGCGCTCGCCGCCGGGGCGTTCGGTCTGCTGCCGATGGCGGTGACCCTGCTGCAGCTGCGGGTCTTCTACGCCATGAAGGACGCCCGGACACCCACCCTGATCCAGCTCGGCATGGTGGCCGTCCGCGTCCCGCTGCTCCTGCTCGTGCCCGTCGTCGTCGAGCCGGAGCTGGTCGTGGCCGGGCTGATGGTCGCCACCAGCCTCACCTACGTCGCCGGGTGGGTGTTCGGCGACCTCGCCCTCCGCCGCAGGCTCGGCGGTCTGCGCACCCGCGAGACGTTCGGGCCGGTCGCCCGGGTCGCCGCGGTCGCCGTCGCGGCCGGGCTGGCCGGCGGTCTTGTCCGGATCGTGACCGACGACCTGCTCGGACGCTCCACCACAGGCTCGCTCCTCCAGGTGCTCGTCGGTACCGTGGTCGTCGGCGGCGTCGCACTGGTCGGTCTGGTGGTGGCCCGCGTTCCCGAGGTCCGGGGGCCGCTCTCCGCGGCCCGCGCCCGCCTGGGACGCGGGTGACCGGGGACCGGCCGCAGGGCCCGACCGTGCCGGGGCGTCCGCCTCGGCGGCTGGAGCAGCACAGGGAGTCGACAGTGTCGATGGCGTCCACGACCACCGGCCTGCCCGACCGCTACCGGCCACTGGACCAGGTCGGTCCCGACGAGGCCACGCCCACCGGGGTCATCCAGTGCTGGCGCGCCAAGGACCGGATCCTCAACCGCGACGTGGCCATCCGGGTGCACGTGCCGGCCGGGCCCGCCGCCCACGCCTGGATCACCCGCGCGCTCACCGCCGGCGGCCTGGCCACCCCGGCCCTGGCGATGGTCTACGACGCCTCCGAGGGCAGCGGCGATCCGCAGTCCCCCGGGGGCGCGGCCTACGTCGTCAACGAGTGGATCGACGGGGAGACCCTCGCCGAACGGCTGAGCTCCGGGCCCATGCCCGAGCGGGACGTCCGGCTGGTCCTCCGCCGGCTGGCCGAGGGCGTCGCCGAGGCGCACCGGGTGGGCCTCGCCGTCGGCGGCCTCTCGCTGGAGAACGTCGTGCTGCGGCCCAACGGGCTGGTCGGTCTCCGCGCGGTCCCCGCCGCGGCCGGCACCTTCGACGGTGACGTGACGGCCCTCGGTGAGCTGCTGTCGGCCTGCCTCACCGGCGTCGGTCCGGGCGCCCGCCCGGCGACCGGCCCCTCCGACCTGGTGATCCTGGCCCGGCGTGCCCGGTCCACCGAGCCGGGGCAGAAGCTGTCGAGCGTCGCGGCCATGGCCGCGCTGCTGGCCGAGCGGCCGCGCACCGGCCCCTCCCCGGCGGCCACCGCCCAGCGCGGGGACGACACCGACGGCGGACGGCGGCGCCGGCCGTGGGACCGCCGGGGCGAGGGCGAGCGGCCCGTGCGCCTGGAGCCCGGCACCCTGCCGCCGGTCCCGCCCGTCCGGCCGGCCGCCGGCGTCGGTCCCAGGAGCCTCGCGAGCGCCGGGAGCGACGACACCGTCGCGGTCCCCGGGCCGCGCGCCGGCGCCACCCGGGCGGTCCCCGGGACGGTGCGTGGCCCCTCCGGCGACGAGGACGAGCCCTTCGGCGTCCTGCACGCCGGCGCGCCGGCGTTCGACGACGAGGACGACTACCCGGACGAGCTGGCCGACCACCCCGAGGACCCCGAGACGGCCCGCCGGCACCGGCTGGTGGTCGTCGGGCTGCCGCTGCTGGCCCTCGCCGTGGTCATCGCGCTCGCCTGGTGGCTGGGGACGAGCGTCCTCTCTGTCGCCGGCACCGTCGGGAACGCCGTCGACGGCTCCATCCCGCCGTCCAGCACGGTCGAGGACGCGCCGGCCGAGCCCGGGCCCGAGCCGGCCACCGCCGGCGCTCCGGTCGCGATCGCCGGCGCCGAGGTGTTCGACCCGTTCGGCGACGGGGAGCCGGAGAACGACGCCGCCGTACCGCTGTCCTACGACGGCGACCCCGCGACGGCGTGGTCGACGCTGGACTACCGGGGCTCGCCGGCGTTCGGCAACCTCAAGCCCGGGGTCGGCGTCGTCTACGACCTCGGGGAGACCCGGCAGCTGGCCGGGGTCACCGTGCAGAGCCCGCTGCCGGGCGCCACGGTCGAGGTACGCACCGCCGACACCCCCGCGGACTCGCTCGACGGGTTCGCCGTCGCCGCCGAGGGGACGCTCGCCGACACCACCGAGCTGACCTTCGCCGAGCCGGTGGACGCCCGCTACGTGCTCCTGTGGGTCACCGGGCTCACCGACGGCCCGGACGGCTTCACCGCCGAGGTCGCCGAGGTGGAGATCCGCGCCGCCGGCTGAGCGAGGACCTCGGCCTCCTCACCACTCGCGGGCCCGCGGCGGGGCTCTCCGCGGACGGCCACCGTCCCCCGGGCCGGGGCCGCACGGGAATGTGCCCCCTACGATCCTGGTTGTGCCGCCCGTGACGACAGACCACCCGACCCCCGGCCCCGCCGTGACCACCGGTGAGGTGCGGGAGCCCGTCATCCCGCCCGCCGAGCACGACGGCGTCCGCGACCTGATCATCATCGGGTCCGGCCCGGCGGGGTACACCGCGGCCACGTACGCCGCGCGGGCCAACCTGCACCCGCTGGTGTTCGAGGGCTCCCAGTTCGGTGGCGCCCTGATGACCACCACCGAGGTGGAGAACTTCCCCGGGTTCCCGGAGGGCATCCAGGGCCCCCAGCTCATGGACGACATGCGCACGCAGGCCGAGCGTTTCGGCGCCGAACTGGTGCCCCGGGACGTCACCGAGGTCGACCTCACCGCCGACCCGAAGATCGTCAAGGTCGGCGACGAGGTTCACCGGGCGCACGCGGTGATCGTGGCCACCGGCTCGAAGTACCGGTACCTCGGCCTGGACAACGAGCAGCGACTGCTCGGCCGGGGCGTGTCGGCCTGCGCCACCTGCGACGGGTTCTTCTTCCGCGACCAGGACATCGTCGTGGTCGGCGGCGGCGACTCCGCGATGGAGGAGGCCACCTTCCTCACCCGGTTCGCCAAGAGCGTCACCGTCGTCCACCGGCGCGAGGAGCTGCGCGCGTCGAAGATCATGCAGAAGCGCGCGCAGGACAACGAGAAGATCCGCTGGGCGCTCGGCAAGCAGGTCACCGAGGTCCTCGGCGAGACCACCGTCTCCGCCGTCGAGCTCACCGACACCACCACCGGCACCACCGAGACGCTGCCGGTGACCGGGCTGTTCGTCGCCATCGGCCACGACCCGCGGACCGAGCTGTTCGTCGGCCAGCTGAAGCTGGACGACGGGGGCTACATCCAGGTCGACCACCCGACCACCCGGACCAACGTCGACGGTGTCTTCGCCTGTGGCGACGTCGTCGACCACATCTACCGTCAGGCGATCACCTCGGCCGGCACCGGTGCCGCGGCCGCGATCGACGCCGAACGGTGGCTCGCCGATACCTTCGACGAGCGCTAGACACCGAACCTCTGCCCGCGCGGCGGACGGGGCCACCCGGGCATAACCGGGCCGTCCCCCCCGTTGTCCCGGCAGCCGATCCCGTCAGCGCAACCCACCAGCCAGTCGACCGAGAGGGAGAACGACCATGGCAGGCAACACCGTGAAGGTCACCGACGCCAGCTTCGCCAGCGAGGTGCTCGGCAGCGACAAGCCCGTGCTCGTCGACTTCTGGGCGGAGTGGTGCGGACCGTGCAAGATGGTCGCCCCCGTCCTGGAGGAGATCGCCTCCGAGCACGGCGACAAGCTCACCATCGCCAAGCTCAACATCGACGAGAACCCGCAGATCGCCCGCGACTACCAGGTCATGTCGATCCCGACCATGACCGTCTTCCAGGGCGGCAAGCCGGTCAAGAGCATCATCGGCGCCAAGCCGAAGGGCGCGATCCTCAACGACCTCGCCGACTTCATCCAGTAGGACGCGTGGCAGGGGGACTCCGGTCACGCTGCGCGCTGCGAGGGCCCACCCGTCCATCTGACGGGTGGGCCCTCGGCGTGAGAGGGGACGCCGCCCGGCCCCCGGCGGGCCGAGCGGATCGGGAAGGACGACAATCGGTGACACCATGGGAACCGACAGCCGCATGCAGCCCCTGAGACCGGGGGACCGCGGGCCGGCCGTGGCCGACGTGCACGCTGCCCTGCGCAGCCTGGGTCTCCTGCCGGACCCCGCCGCCGATGGCCCGGGCCCCGGCCTGGAGTCGGCCGAGTACGACGCCGCCACCGAGCTCGCCGTCCGCCACTTCCAGCAGATCCGGGGTCTGTCCGTCGACGGCCGGGTGGGGGAGGAGACCTACCGCTCCCTCAGCGAGGCACGCTGGTCGCTGGGCGACCGGCTGCTGCGCTACGACCCCGAGCGCCCGATGCGCGGCGACGACGTGATCAACCTGCAGGAACGGCTGCTCGAGCTCGGCTACGACGCGGGGCGGGCCGACGGCATGCTCGGCCCCGAGACGGAGACGGGCCTGCGCGCCTTCCAGCGCGACTACGGCCTCACCTCCGACGGCACCTGCGGCCCGGCGACGCTCCGCGCGCTGCGCCAGCTGGGGCGCAAGGTCACCGGCGGACGGCCGCAGCTGCTCCGGCAGAGCGCCTCGTTCGTGGAGAGCGGGCCGCACCTCATCGGCCGCCGGATCGTCGTCGACGCCGGCCACGGCGGCCCGGACACGGGCTTCGCCTACGGGGAGACCACCGAGGCGGACCTCGTCTTCGACCTGGCATCCCGGATCGAGGGCAGGCTCGCGGCCGCGGGGGCCACCGTCTACCTCACCCGAGGCCGTGCGCAGGGCCCGGCGCTGGCCGAGCGGACCGCCTTCGCCAACGACGCCCGGGCCGACCTGTTCATCTCGCTGCACATGGACGCGCACAGCTCCGAGCACGCCCGCGGCGTGGCCAGCTACTACTACGGCACGGGCTCGGGGGCGTCCTCGACGGTGGGCGAGGAGTTCGCCAACCTGGTGCGCCGCGAGGTGGTGGCCCGCACCGGCATGCTGGACCTCGGCTCGCACCCCAAGACCTGGGAGCTGCTGCGGATGACCCGCATGCCCGCGGTCCGCCTCGACAGCGGCTACCTCTCCCACCCCGTCGACCGGCTGCTGCTGCTCGACGCCCGGGTCCGCAGCGCCATGGCCCACGCCGTCCTGGCCGCCGTCCAGCGGCTCTACCTGCCCGCCGAGGCCGACCCCCCGACGGGCACCTTCGTCCTGCCGTGACAGCGCACGCCGAGTGGGCCCGGAGGGTCCGCGCAGGGGTGTGCTGAGCCGCCCCGCGAGGCGGCGTGAGGAGCTGGCCCGGAGGGTCGGCGACGAGCGCCGGAAGGGGCTCAGCGCAACCGGGGGACGGCACCTGGCCGCCGAGTCGCCCGGAGGGCGACAGTGAGCACCGTGACTGAACAGTCCGTCCTTCGGACGTGTTGCGTGCGGCCGGTCATCCCGGGCTGCCTACACTCTGAAGGTGGCCACCATCCCGCCCGGCTCGCCTGCCGGTCCCGGTCAGCCGGGGGCGCACCTGACCCAGGGTGCCCATCCCCATGTCGTCCCGCGTCACCCGCGGCTGGACCCGCTGGCCGACCGGTACGCAGCACGGACGCACGGGATGAAGTCCTCGGAGATCCGGGCGCTGTTCTCCGTCGTGAGCCGCCCCGAGGTCGTCTCCCTGGCCGGGGGGATGCCCGCGGTCACCGCGCTGCCCCTCGACGCGGTCGGCTCGATGATCGGGGACCTCGTCTCCGGCATGGGCGCGCAGACCCTGCAGTACGGCTCGGGTCAGGGTGACCCGCGACTGCGCGAGCAGATCTGCGACGTCATGGCCCTGGAGGGCATCACCGACGCCTCGCCGAGCGAGGTCGTCGTCACCGTCGGGTCCCAGCAGGGCCTGGATCTGGTGACCCGTGTCTTCGTCGACCCCGGTGACGTCATCCTCGCCGAGGGCCCCTCCTACGTCGGTGCGCTGGGCGTCTTCCAGGCCGCCCAGGCGCGGGTCCGCCACGTGGCGATGGACGAGCACGGCCTGATCCCCGAGGCCCTGGAGGAGGCGCTGGCCGACTGCCGCGCCAACGGTGACCGGGTGAAGTTCCTCTACACGGTGCCCAACTTCCACAACCCGGCCGGCGTGACCCTGTCCGAGCCGCGCCGCGAGGCGATCATGGCGCTGGCCGAGCAGCACGACCTGCTGGTCATCGAGGACAACCCCTACGGCCTGCTGGGCTTCGAGCACGAACCGATGCGCGCCCTGCGCGCCCGGAACAGCCAGCGCGTCATCTACCTGGGCTCTTTCTCCAAGACGTTCTCGCCGGGCCTGCGCGTGGGCTGGGTGCTGGCGCCGCTGGCCGTGCGCGAGAAGCTGGTCCTGGCCACCGAGGCGCAGGTGCTCTGCCCGCCGTCGCTGACCCAGTACGCCGTCGCCCGCTACCTGGACACCCAGCCCTGGCGCGAGCAGATCAAGATCTTCACCGAGCTGTACCGGGAGCGCCGGGACGCCGCGCTGGAGTCGCTGGCCACCCTCATGCCCGCCGGGACCGCCTGGACCAAGCCCGAGGGCGGGTTCTACGTGTGGCTGAAGCTGCCGCACGGCCTGGACGCCAAGCTGATGCAGCCCCGCGCGGTCGCCGCCCACGTCGCCTACGTCCCCGGCATCGGGTTCTTCGCCGACGGGAACGGCCAGGAGTACATGCGGCTGTCCTACTGCTACCCCGAGCCGGACCAGATCCGCGAGGGCGTGCGCCGGCTGGCCCGTGTCATCGAGGCCGAGCTGGATCTGCACTCCACGTTCGACAAGGTGGACACCGGTACGTTCCGGGCGGTGCGCGGCACCGCCGGGCACGAGGCGGAGCAGATCGTCGGGCCCGCCAACAGCGACAGCTACGAGGACCGGTGATGAGCGAGACGGCCCCCGCACCCGAGACCGCCGGCGACATCGCACCGCACCCGCTGCGCGCCGTCGTCCTCGCCGGCGGGCTGACCTTCGAGCGCGAGGTCAGCCTGTCGTCGGGCACGCAGGTGGTCGAGGAACTCACCCGTGCCGGGCTGGACGCCGAGCTGCGCGACGCCGACGCGGACCTGCTGCCCGGGCTCGCCGCAGCTCCCGCCGACGCGGTGTTCATCGCCCTGCACGGGGCCACGGGCGAGGACGGCGCGCTGCGAGCGGTCCTCGACCTGGCGGGGATCTCCTACGTCGGTTCCCCGGCCGCGGCGTGCCGGCTGGCCTGGGACAAGCCCGCGGCGAAGTCCGTGGTCCGGTCGGCCGGTGTCACGACGCCGGACTGGGTGGCCCTGCCGCACAGCACCTTCCGGGAGCTCGGCGCCGGCGCCGTCCTCGACCTGATGGTGGCCCGGCTCGGCCTGCCGCTGGTCGTCAAGCCGGCGTCCGGGGGATCGGCCCTCGGCGTGCAGAAGGTGACCCGCGTCGAGGACCTGCCCGCCGCGATGGTGAGCTGCTTCGCCTACGGGGACACCGTGCTGGTCGAGCGGTACGTCGAGGGCATCGAGCTGGCTCTGTCGGTCATCGACCTCGGGGACGGGCCGCAGGCGCTGCCCGCTGTCGAGATCGAGCCGGAGTCCGGTGTCTTCGACTACACCTCGCGCTACACCCCGGGCCTCACCGAGTACCACGCCCCGGCCCGCATCCCCGACGAGGCCGCGGAGCGGGCGGCCGAGGTCGCGGTGCGCGTGCACCAGGTGCTCGGGTTGGCCGACCTCTCCCGGACCGACGCCATCGTCACCCCCGACGGCGAGGTGCACTTCCTGGAGGTCAACGTCTCGCCCGGGCTGACCGAGACCTCCATGTTCCCCATGGCCGTCGAGGCCGCCGGCTACGAGCTCGGTGACGTGCTCGGCCGGCTCCTGGCCCGGCGGGCGAGCACCGACCGCTAGTCCGTCGATCGGACCCGCGAAAGGGCCCCTTACGTCAGTGACGTAAGGGGCCATTTCGCGTGGAGTCCAGACGATCAGGCGTCGGGACGCCGACCGGTGATGTCCGGGGCCATGACGCCGATGATCCGCTGCAGGTCGTCGACCGAGCCGAACTCGACGACGATCTTCCCCTTGGCCCGGCCGATCTGGATCTTCACCTTCGTCTCGAACATGTCGGACAGGCGGGACCCCAGCTCCTCGACGCCCGGAGCGCTGATGTTGCGTGCCCGTCGCTTCGCGGCCGGCTGGAGGGCGGCGGCCATGGCGACCGCTTCCTCGGTGGCTCGCACCGACATCCCCTCGGCTACGATCCGTGTCGCCAGCGCGTCCTGCGCCTCGGCGTCCGGCAGGCCGAGCAGCGCCCGGGCGTGGCCGGCGGAGATGACGCCGGCGGCGACACGGGTCTGCACCTTCACCGGCAGCTTCATCAGCCGGATGGTGTTGGTGACCTGGGAGCGGCTGCGCCCGATCCGCTGGGCGAGCTCCTCGTGGGTGGCGCCGAACTCCTCGAGCAGCTGCTGGTAGGCCGCCGCCTCCTCCAGCGGGTTGAGCTGCACCCGGTGGATGTTCTCCAGCAGCGCATCACGCAGCATCGCGTCGTCGGTGGTGTCGCGGACGATCGCGGGGACGGTCTCCAGCTCCGCCGCGCGGGCGGCGCGCAGCCGGCGCTCGCCCATGATGAGCTCGTACCGGCCGTCACCCGCCTCGCGGACGACGATCGGCTGCAGCAGGCCGAACTCCCGGACGCTGTGGGTCAGCTCCTCCAGCGCCTCGTCGTCGAACACCTGCCGCGGCTGCTTGGGGTTGGGGACGACGTCGTCCACCGACACCTCGCGGAGCTGGGCTCCGGGCACCCCGACGGCACCGCTGTCCTGACCGGGTGCGGGGGAGGGCACCAGGCTCACCGGAGAGGACGGCCCCGCGACCTCCTCCGCACCGGTGCGGACGGCGTCCGCAGCCGGCCCGGCGGTCTCGCCGCCGTCGTCGCTGCGCTCGGCCTCGACGACGGCGGCCGGCGCCGGCGCGGGGACCGGCGCGGAGGAGGCCGGTGGCGGCCCGGTGGGGATCAGCGCGGCCAGCCCGCGGCCCAGACCGCCTCGCTTCGTCATGACTGCTCCTCGCTGGCAGGGATGCTCACTGGGTCTCCTGGGTGCGGAACGGCACCGCCGTCTCGCCGAACGAGAGGGCACCGACCGGCGTCGCCCCCGAGCTGCCCGCCGCCGCACCGTCGAGGGGCCGGAGGTCGACACCCCGCTGGGCGAGCTCGCGCGCCGCCTCCACATAGCTGGTCGATCCGCGGGAGCCCGGGTCGTAGGTCAGGACCGACTGGCCGTAGCCCGGGGCCTCGGACACCCGCACGTTGCGCGGGATGACCGCGTTCAGCACCACGTCGCCGAAGTGGTTGCGCACCTCGTCGGCCACCTGGTCGGCGAGCTTGGTCCGGCCGTCGTACATCGTCAGCAGGATCGTGCGGACGGCGATCCCCGGGTTGAGGTGCTGGCGCACCAGGTCGATGTTGTTGAGCAGCTGGCCCAGCCCCTCCAGGGCGTAGTACTCGCACTGGATGGGGATGAGCACCTCGTCCCCGGCCACCAGCGCGTTGAGCGTGAGCAGGCCCAGCGACGGGGGGCAGTCGATGAGGATGTAGTGCGGCCGCCGCTCCCGGGGGAGGGCCGCGACGTAGGCCTCGATGGCGCGGCGCAGCCGGTGCTCCCGGGCCACGACGGAGACCAGCTCGATCTCCGCGCCGGCGAGATCGATGGTCGCCGGCACGCAGAGCAGGTTCGGGCTGGCCGTCGTCGGGTGCACCACCTCCGACAGCGTGCTGTCCCCGACCAGGGCGTCGTAGATCGACGGCGTCCCCACCGTGTGCTCGACACCGAGGGCGGTGCTGGCGTTCCCCTGCGGGTCCAGATCGATGACCAGGGTGCGCAGCCCGTACAGCGCCAGAGCGACGCCGAGGTTCACCGTCGACGTGGTCTTCCCGACCCCGCCCTTCTGGTTGGCGATGGTGACGACCCGGATCCGCCCGGGCGCCGGGAAGGGATCCTGGTCAGCGGCGTGCAGCACCCGGGTGGCGCGCAGCGCCTCCATGGCGATCGGGCTGTCGAAGTCCGCCATGCCGGAGGAGGTGGCCGACGACTGATCGGCGGCGAGGCTGCTCCGCAGCCGCTCTCCCGGGTCGGTCATCGCGAGTCCTTCCTCTGCCGAGCGCGTTTCACGTGGGACGGGACGGGTAGCCGCAGCTGTTCCACGTGGAACAGGTGCGCGGGGGTCCGCGCGAGCGCCGTCACCGTTCTCCACGCGTCATGACCACCACGGTAGTGGCAGCGTCTCCCAGTGATGCGCCGACGGCACGCGGCGCGATGTCGCGCATGCCGGCGGCGTGCAGCTCGGGCAGGAGCCCCGGCAGCTCCGCCAGCGCCCGCGAGCCGACGAGGGCGACCAGCTGCGTCCCCGGCCGCAGCAGACCGCGGCACCAACCGACCAGCCGGGGCAGCGGTGCGACCGCCCGCGCGGTCACCACGTCGACCGCTCCGACGGCGCTGACGACCGCTCGGTCCTCGGCCCGCCCGCGCACCACGCGCCAGGGCGTCTCCGCACCGTCCCCGAGGTCGGCGACGGCCTCCTCCAGGAACTCGATCCGCCGGGCCATCGGCTCGACCAGGGTCAGCGAGATGTCCGGCCGGGCCAGCCCCAGCGGGATGCCCGGGAGTCCGGCGCCGCTGCCGACGTCGACCACCCGGGCCCCCGCGGGCACGGCCTCGGCCACCGCGGCGCTGTTGAGGACGTGCCGCTCCCACAGCCGGGGCACCTCGCGGGGCCCGATGAGGCCACGGGTCACCCCGTCGGTGGCCAGCCGCGCCACGTACCGCCGGGCGGCGGGCAGCGCGGCCCCGAACACCCCGGCCGCCGACGGCGGCGGCGCGGGGACGACGGCGTCCTGCGGAGCGGCCGCCGCTCCCGGCGCCGGACGTCCGTCGGTCACTTGTCGGGCAGGACCACGACGCGGCGGTTGGGCTCCTCGCCCTCCGACTCGCTGTGCACGCCCGTCACCGAGGCGATGACGTCGTGCACGACCTTGCGCTCGAACGGGTTCATCGGGCTGAGCCGCTCCGGCTGGCCGCTGGAGGACACCCGGCGGGCCGTCTCGGCCGCGAGCGAGCTCAGATCGGCGCGGCGCTTGGCCCGGTGACCGCCGACGTCGAGCATCAGCCGGCTGCGCACGCCCGTGGACTGCGCGACGGCGAGCCGGGTCAGCTCCTGCAGGGCCTCCAGGGTCGCGCCGTCGGGGCCGATCAGGTCGTTGAGCCGACCACCGACGATCGCGACCGACGCCCGGTCGCCCTCGACGTCGAGGTCGATGTCCCCGTCCACGTCCAGGATGTCGAGGAGCCGCTCGAGGTAGTCGCCGGCGACGTCGCCCTCGCGCACCAGCAGGTCGTCCCCACCCCCACCAGCCCCACGCGGCTCGTCCGTTCCGTCGTCCTCGACGTCGACGGGCTCGACGACGGCGTCATCGCTGGCGGCGTCGGCGTCGGGCAGGGCGGGCTGGTCGTCTGTCACGGGCTGCTGCGGAGCACTCACGGGTGTCCCTCCCAGGTCGGTGCGGCGGCCGGGTTGCCCCGGTGGTCGGTGTGCCGGACGGGCCGGCGGGCTGGCGGACGGCGCGGGTCAGCGACGTTTCCGCTTGCCGCGGTTGGCCGGGCCCTGGCCGGCGCCCGGCCGGGAGCCCCCGCCGCTGCGGGTGGCCCCGTTGCCGGTGCCCCCCGCCGGCGCGGGGCCCGAGCCGTTGCCGTCGCTCGTCGGCGCACCGCCGTCACCGGAGGCGGCGGTGCTGCCGGTGACCTCCCCGGTCACGGGCGGGACGACCCGGCCCTGCTTGGGACGCACCGGCTTCGCACCGGGCTTGGGGGCCAGGGTCTTCGGGTCGACCGCCGGCTTGTCGGCGGCGGCCTTGGCCTTGGCGGCGTCCGAGCCGGGCGGCGGCATCTTCCGCAGGACGAAGAACTGCTGGCCCATCGTCCACAGGTTGTTGGTCATCCAGTAGAGGAGGACACCGATCGGGAAGATGAAGCCCGAGACGAAGAGGCTGATCGGGACGCCGTAGAGCATCATCTTCTGGATCATCGCGGCCTGGCCCTCGACCGGCCCCGAGCGGCGCATGATCTGCTTCTGCGTGAAATAGGTCGTGAAGCACATGATCACGATCAGCGCGAAGGCGACGATCCGGATGTTGGTGTAGTTGACGCCCTGGATCGCCAGGACCGCCTGCTCCTTGACGCCGCTCATGTTGAACGACGCGGAGATCGGCGCACCGAACAGCTGGGCGCGCGCCGCCTCGTCGGTGAGCTCGTTCGACCAGGAGTAGAGCCCCTGCTTCTCGGGCGCCAGGCGCCGCAGGACGTGGAACAGCGACAGGAAGACCGGGATCTGCGGCAGGATCGGGAGGCAGCCGGCCAGCGGGTTGACGCCCCGCTCCTTCTGGAGCTGCTGCATCGCCACCGCCATGCCCTGGCGGTCGCTGCCGTACTGCTTGCGCAGCTTCTGCAGCTCGGGCTGGAGCTCCTGCATCGCGCGCTGCGACTTGATCTGCTTGACGAACAGCGGGAAGAGCAGCAGCCGGATCGTCACCACCAGGAAGACGATCGCCAGCACCCAGGTCAGGCCGCCGAGGGCGGACTCGGGCGCCGGGTCACCGAAGGCCAGGTCCCACAGGTAGTGCCACCGGGCCATGACCCAGGAGATGGCGGTGTAGAGCCAGTCAAGCAACGGAGGACTCCTCCTGCGGGGTCCGGCACGCGGCCGGCGGGGTGGCCTCGCGGCCGGGGTCATCGGACGGGGCACCGGACGACGGTGCCCCTGAGCTCGACGAGCGAGCGGGTGTTCCGGTTCCGCCGGGTCCGGCCGGCGGCACCGGGTCCACGCCCCCCGGGTGCCAGGGGGCGCACTTGAGCAGCCGGACCAGCGCCAGCCAGCTGCCCCGGCCGGCGCCGTGCCGGGCGACGGCCTCGGCGGCGTAGGCGCTGCACGTCGGGTAGAACCGGCACCGCGGGGGGAACGCCGGGCTGATCGCCCGCGAGTAGAAGCCGAGCGCCCGGAGCAGCACCCGGGCGACGGGGGAGCGGCGGGCCGCAGTGGCGCTCATCGGGCCCGGGCCCGGTCGCCGAGCAGCCGGTCCAGGCCGGCGGACAGATCCCGGTGCAGGACGGCGAACGGCGCCTCGGCCGCTTCCGGCCGCGCCCGCACGACCAGGTCGGCACCGGCGGGCAGCCGGTCGAGCTCCGCCCGGACGACCTCCCGCAGGCGCCGGGTCACCCGGTGGCGGACCACCGAGTTGCCCACGCCCTTGCCCACCACGAAACCGGCCCGTGCAGCCTCCGGCGACGACGTGTCACCGGTCGGCTGCTCGGGCCGTTCGGGGAGGAAGTGCAGCACCATGGTCGGCCGCCCGGCGCGCCGGCCGGAACGGACGACCGCGGTGAATTCCGGGCGCCGGCGCAGGCGTGCCTGCGCAGGCAGCACGTCAGGCGGAGAGCTTCTCGCGGCCCTTGCGCCGACGGCCGGTGATGATCGCCCGGCCCGCGCGGGTACGCATCCGCAGCCGGAAGCCGTGGGTCTTGGACCGGCGGCGGTTGTTCGGCTGGAACGTGCGCTTGCTCACGAGGTACTCCCACTACACGACATCGACGGTGCGCTCCCGTCGGTGGACGGGGCGCGCAGGGCGTCGGGACGGCGCAACGACCGCACCCGGAACCCGGGAAGCTGGCACTGCGGACCGGACACCGAACCCCGACCGCGCAGGCACGCTGCAGCGACCGGACACGGGCAGACCCGTCCACAGACTCCGGCCAGCATAGCCGAGGACCACGGGATGCCGGTGACCGCCCGCATGCCGACCGGTCATGGTGCCCCCGGCCACCCGGCCGGAGCCGTGCGGCGCGCCGCGCCGCCGGCACACCGTGCCTCCCCGCCGTGGCACCCGCCGACGTTGCCGGGCTGTGGACGGGGCTGTTAGCGTCGCCGTCGCTCCGCGTCGGACGTCAGGGTCACGACGCGTGGGCCGACCCCGCCGGTCGACCGACCGGCGTACCGCTCCTCCAGCCGCCCGACCTGGGCCGTGACCAGCAGAGATGCTGCACCGGCCGCCACCTCGTGCGAGGTCGGCGCACCGCGTCGCCGGCCGTGCACAGCCTGTGGACACCGATGTGGACCACGTGCGTGCGTGCATCCACAACCGGGGCATCCACCGGTGGACGGTTCGCGGCGGCAGGGGGAACCGGGACGGACGCGCCCGGCGCACCGGGAGCGGCCACGGGGGCGACTGCAAGGGGAGGACGACACGGC